>JBNLGJ010000030.1:0-70487 GCA_050305995.1 Cellvibrio sp. | reverse complement strand
ACTATGGCTCGCAGCAGGAAATTGCCCGCGCGGCGGCCAAGGCCGCAGCAGCGGGCGAAGTGACAATCGAAGGCATCGAAGCGCATCTCGACACGGTAGATATGCCGCCGCTGGACCTGCTGATCCGCACCAGTGGTGAAGTGCGGCTGTCGAACTTCCTGCTGTGGCAGGCGGCCTATGCCGAACTCTACTTTAGCGACAAGCTCTGGCCGGATTTCGATGCTGTTGAGCTCAAAAACGCCGCCGATGCCTTTCATGCTCGCCAGCGCCGCTTTGGTCTTACTGGCGACCAGATTGAAGCTGGTGCCTTGGCCGGAGGTCAGCGCGATGCTTAAACAGCGAATCATTACCGCACTCGTGCTAGTCGCCATTTTCCTCGGTGCGCTGTTTGGCTTGCCGGCCGGTTATTTCCCTTTCTTTATGGGGGCTGTAGTGCTGATTGGCGCCTGGGAGTGGGCCAATATGTCTGGCTTTCAACAGCTCTGGTCGCGCCTGGCTTACAGTCTGGCCATTTTGGCTCTGATGGTCGGTGCTTCTGCCTACTTTGGTTTTTCCGGTGAGGCCCGCCCGGCCTTGGACAAGGGTTCAGTGCGCGATTTGTTAATAATTGGCTGTGCCTGGTGGGCGCTGGCGCTGTTACTGGTGCAGGGCTATCCGTCCAGCGCCATCCTTTGGGGGCACAGGTTTTTGCGCCTGCTTATGGGGGTGGCAGTGCTGGTTCCTGCGTGGGTTGCGCTGGTCTATGTGCGCCAGCAGGCATACGGTGCACCGCTGGTGTTGATGTTAATACTGGTGGTGGCACTTGCTGATTCGGGTGGTTATTTTGCCGGGCGCCGTTTTGGCAAGCACAAATTGGCCCCCGCGGTTAGCCCGGGTAAAACCTGGGAGGGTTTTGTCGGTGGGTTGCTGACTAATGTGGTGTTGGCGCTGGTGCTAAGCCAGGTATTGGTTGTCAGCTTGTGGCTTAGCCTCGCGATCATCGTTCCCACCAGTCTTGTTTCGGTACTGGGGGATTTGCTGGAAAGCATGGTTAAGCGTCATGCCGGGGTTAAAGACAGCGGCAGTATCCTCCCTGGTCACGGCGGTATTCTCGATCGCATTGATGGCATAACTGCCGGCGCCCCGGTTTTTGCGCTGGCGCTGTTGGCAACCAATGTTTTGGGGCAGGGCGGGTTGGTGAACTAATCCATGAGCTCCGTAAATCGTCAAATGATCACTGTATTGGGTGCGACTGGCTCCATAGGGGTTAGTACTCTGGATGTAATCGCCCGTCACCCGGAGCGCTATGCAGTATTTGCGCTTACCGCAGAGCGCCGCTGGCAGCTGCTGGCGACTCAGTGTCTGGCGCACAATCCTCGCTACGCCGTTATTCGCGATCCTGAATCGGCGCACCTGCTGGAGCAGGCGCTGCGCGCCCAGGGCTGTAATACCCAGGTGCTATACGGCGGCGATGCGCTGGCTCAGGTGGCATCTGCACCTGAGGTGGATGTGGTGATGGCCGCTATAGTCGGTGCTGCCGGTCTGCTGCCAACCCTGGCGGCAGTCAAGCAGGGCAAGAAGATCCTGCTGGCCAATAAGGAAGTGCTGGTTATGGCAGGAGGCTTATTTACTCGCGCTGTGGCCGAGTATGGCGCGACACTTTTGCCTATCGACAGCGAGCACAATGCGATCTTTCAGTGCCTGCCCAATCATCGCGCTGATTATTTGGCTGAGGGGCTGGCATCCAGCGGCGTGCGCAAAATTCTCTTGACCGCCTCTGGCGGCCCATTCCGTAATACCTCTCTCGCTGAGCTTAAATCGGTGACGCCAGAGCAGGCCTGTGCCCATCCCAATTGGTCCATGGGGCAAAAGATCTCGGTAGATTCGGCAACCATGATGAACAAAGGCCTGGAGCTGATCGAAGCTTGTTGGCTGTTTAATTGTTCCGCCGACCAGGTTGATGTGGTGATTCACCCGCAAAGTGTTATTCACTCTATGGTGCAATATGTGGATGGATCAGTATTGGCGCAATTGGGCAACCCAGATATGCGCACACCCATAGCTCACGCCTTGGCCTGGCCGCAGCGAATAGAGTCTGGGGTGGCAAGCTTGGATTTAATAGCCACTGCACGGCTGGACTTCAGTGCGCCGGATTATCAGCGCTTTCCCTGTTTGCGCCTGGCGCGCGAGGCTGCCTTGGCTGGTGGCAATGCCCCTGTAGTGTTAAACGCTGCCAATGAAATAGCCGTTGCTGCTTTTTTGCAGCGAAAATTAAGTTTTGATCGCATTGCCAGTTTGACTGCCAGTGTTATGGCGCGCATTCCATTTTGCGAACCTAAATCGCTGGAGCATGTCCAAGCCGCCGATGAAGAGGCGCGCGCTCTGACTCTACAGCTATTGGATGCGCACTAGCGGCCCATTTGAGGTAGTTATGCAGATTGTTGAATCCCTGGTTTTTTTTATTATCGCCATACTGGTGCTGGTGCCTATCCACGAGTTTGGTCACTTTTACGTAGCGCGGCGCTGTGGCGTTAAGGTGCTGCGCTATTCCATTGGTTTTGGCCGGGTGTTGTGGCGTCGCTACGATAGTCAGGGCACAGAGTACGTGCTTTCGGCAATTCCCCTGGGCGGCTATGTCAAAATGCTGGATGAGCGGGAGGGGAGTGTGGCCCCCGAGGAGCGCCAGCTGGCATTTAACCAGAAAACAGTATGGCAGCGTATCGCCATAGTGGCAGCTGGACCTGTAGCGAATTTTATTCTGGCCATAGTGCTGTTTTGGGCGTTGCTTCTGTCCGGTGAGCGGGGCTTGATTCCGCTGGTGGGCAAGGTCGAGGCAGATTCCATAGCCGCCCATGCGGGCCTGGAGCCGGGTCAGCAAATTATCGCGATTGATGGTCAGGCCACACCCACTTGGTCGGCTGTAGGTCGAGCCTTGGCGGAGCGGCTGGGCGAATCTGGCGATCTTCATTTTACCGTGGTTTACCGAGATGATCCCTCGGGTCGCCGCTATGAATCCAAGGCGGAGCTCAAAGATTGGCTGCGCGACGTTTTGGACCCTGATCCCATTGCCGGCTTGGGGTTGTCACCCTATGTGCCCCCAATGCCAGCGCAGGTGGAATCAGTCGTTGAGGGCAGCGCTGCGGCGACGGCGGGTTTTAAGCCGGGCGATAAATTATTGTCAGTTAACGGCCAGCCCATTGTTAGTTTTGATGAGTTTGTTGGTCAGGTGCGCAGCCACCCGGCAGCATTGCTCAGTGTAAAAGTGCAGCGCCAGGATGAGACGCTGACCTTGAGCCTTATTCCTGGAGAAGTGTTGGAGAATGGCCGCAAACTGGGTAGGGCAGGTATAGGTGCAAAGCCCACTGATTTTCCTCCCGAAATGATTCAGACCTTTGAGTACTCCCCGGTGGGAGCCTTTGTGGCGGCGGTAAACAAGACCTGGGATACCTCTGGATTTGTATTGCTGTCGGTCAAAAAGCTGATTCTTGGGGAAATTTCCACGAAAAACTTGAGCGGTGCCATCAGCATTGCTAATGTGGCGGGCTCTTCGGCGCGTGAGGGGCTGAAGAGCTTTGTTGGTTTTTTAGCGCTACTCAGTGTCTTTTTGGCGGTTTTCAACCTGCTGCCCATCCCGGTGTTGGATGGCGGTCATTTATTTTATTACTTGATTGAAGTAATTAAGGGAAAACCGGTGTCCGAAAGGGTGCAGATGCTCGGCTACCAGATTGGTTTGGTGCTGATTGTGAGCCTAAGCCTATTGGCTCTCTATAACGATATTGCGCGCTTTGGGTGATTTTTGATCACTGTCCAATTTTGAGCTGCGACCAACATCCATTAATGAATTAGAACAGAAAATATGATGCGAGTTTTGATGCGAATTTTCGGCTGCGTACTAGCGCTACTTCTCTCTGTGGCGGTTCAGGCACAAACATTCCGGGTAAGTGATATACGCGTTGAAGGTTTGCAAAGGGTTTCAGCGGGAACTGTCTTTAATGCCTTTCCTATCCGTGTGGGCGATGTGCTCGCTCAGGAAGATATTCAAAATGCCACCCGCGAGCTGTTTAAAGTCGGCTATTTTGCTGACGTAGCTATCAAACGCGATGGCGATGTGCTGGTGCTGGTGATTAAAGAGCGCCCGGCAATCAACAAGATTGAAATCAAAGGTAACAAGGCCATCAAAACTGAAAACCTGATGGACAGCCTTAAAGATAACAACCTGTCTGAAGGCCAGATTTTCCAGCGCGCGACTCTGGAGGGTATTTCCCAGGCGCTGCAGCGTGAATATGTTAACCAGGGTCGCTATGGTGCCAGTGTGAAACTGGAAGTGGAGGACATGCCGCGCAACCAGGTTAAGGTTCTGGTGAAAATCGACGAGGGCAGCCCGTCGCGTATCAAGCAGATCAACATAGTGGGCAACAAGGCCTTCTCTGAAAAAGACTTGATTGAGTTGTTCGAGCTGAAAAAGACTGGCATGTGGTCCTGGATCTCGGGCAACGACAAATACAACAAAGAGAAAATGAAAGGCGACCTGGAACGCCTGGAATCCTGGTACATGGATCGCGGCTATCTCAACTTTAAAGTTGATTCTTCGCAAATATCCTTGAGCCCGGATAAGTCAAAAATCTTTATTACCGTAAATATTACCGAAGGTGATATTTACACGGTTAGTGATGTGGATTTGGCGGGTGACCCAGCGATTGATGAAAACATTTTGCGCCGCATGATTTTGATGCGCAAAGGTCAAATTTTCTCGCAGATATTGATGACCACTACCGAAGAGTACCTGACCAAGCGTTTGGGCAATGAGGGTTACACCTTTGCCAAAGTTGAAGGTATGCCCGAGCGCAAAGATGAAGATAAGACGGTAAAAATTACTTTCTTCATTAACCCAGGTAAGCGCGCCTATGTAAATCGTATTAATTTCCGCGGCAACACCAAAACCAAAGATGAAGTGCTGCGCCGCGAAATGCGTCAAATGGAAGGCGGCTCTGCCTCCACCGCACAAATAGATAACTCCAAAGTTCGCCTGGAGCGTTTGAGTTATTTCAAAGAAGTGAAAGTGGAAAACAAAGAGGTTCCTGGCACTTCTGATCAAATCGATGTGGAATATACCGTTGAGGAGCAACCCTCAGGGAAGATGGCTTTTGACGTTGGCTACGCGCAGTACTCAGGTCTGCTATTTTCCGTCAGTGTCCAGCAAAACAACTGGTTTGGTTCCGGTAAGCAAATCGGCGTCTCCTTTAACCACAACCGCTACCAAACTGGCTACAACTTTAACTACAACGATCCCTATTTCACTCCCGATGGCGTCAGTCGTGGTTTTAGTCTCTATTACACCTCCAGCGATTATGGCCGCTTAAATATTACGCCTTACAGTACTAATATCTATGGTGCCAAGGTTAACTTTGGCTATCCTATTTCGGATATTGAGCGTATAGGTTTTGACATAGGTATTCGCAGTCTGGAAGTAGTACCCACAGGCTATTCATCACAGGAAATTATCCGTACTCCTTTTTGGGACAAGAATATTGGCTATATCTCGCTGAATGATTACAGCGATTTGCAAACTCGTTTTAGCAATGGCCTGGATTTCCCCAGCGGCTCCTTTAATACCCAGGCTTTTACCGATGATATGTTGGGGCCAGAGGGCTTTTTGGATACCTACGGTACTCGGTTTAATGATGCGCAGGTCAATGTTTACTGGCTGAAGTCCACACTTAACCGCGGAATATTTGCTGACCGCGGCGCCCAGCAACAGCTGTCATTTGAGCTGTCCCTACCGGGTGGTGATCTGGAGTACTACAAGCTGGACTACACCGGTCAAATATTTAAGCCACTCACTCGCGCGCTAACCCTTCGCCTGCATACCCACCTGGGTTATGGCGCCGGTTACGGCAACTTGGGGCGTTTGCCGTTCTTTGAAAACTACTACGCTGGTGGCTTCGGTTCGGTGCGCGGATTTGAGCGAAACACTCTGGGGCCGCGCAGCACCCTGCGCCGCGATCCTGTTACTGTGTCTACCGCTTGGGATGACCGCAATGGCGATGGCATAGCACAAAGTTCGGAGATTTCTGATGCCGCTTATGTCCTTTGTGATGATCCAGCAAACAGTTCAATTTGTGAGCAAGGGCTGCTGATGTCTAACGCGATCTCCGGCAGTACCACGACTAACCGGACTCGCGGCGCCTTTGGTGGAAACGTATTGATCGAAGGTGGTGCGGAGGTGCTCTTCCCACTACCATTTATCAAGGATCAGCGCTCGGTACAAACCACGCTGTTTGTTGATGCGGGTAATGTTTTTGATACCGCTTGTGGCGCAAGTCAGATAAACTGCTACGACGTTGATGTGCGCCGTTTGGACTCTTCCTATGGGCTGGGTTTGACCTGGCTCTCCAGTTTTGGCCCTATGACCTTTAGCATCTCGCGCCCCATAAATAAGAATGAGTTTGATCGCACCGAGTTCTTCCAGTTCTCATTGGGTCAAACTTTCTAATTCATCCACTAACCTAACTGCTAAAAGCTATAAAAGAGGTAAAGATCGTGATTGTGTCTAAAAAAATTCTGCTTGCTGCTGTGCTTACTCTGGCTTCGGCTATGTCCTGGGCGGATGGCAAAGTCGTTGTACTGGATCCAACCGGTGCTGTACTGGCTACCAATGTTGCCAAAGCCAAGTTTGATAAGCTGGCAAAAAGCGCCGACTTTTCTGCCGCCAAGGCCAAGCTGGATGCCACCCGTTCAGATCACAAAGCATTAGTTGAGTCCTATCAAAAAGATGCCATGACCTGGAGCGAGGAAAAGCGCAGCGAAACTGAAAAGAAAGTTCAAAGCCTTGAACAAGATATTACCTTCCAAACCAAGAAGCTTCAGGCTGCGCAACAAGATGTGGCTCAAGAGGTTATGAAAGAGCTTGGCCCTAAATTGGAAGCTGTCGTTAAGCAATTGGTTGAGTCTGAAAAAATCGGCATGATCGTTGACGCTAAAGCTGTGATGATGGCCAAGCCGGAATACGATTTGACGCCAAAGGTTACTGAGCAGTTAAACAAAGCCAAATAATTTGGCCTGAGTGAGTATTAGGTGAAGCGCGCTTACAGTCTGGCTGAACTGGCCAATATGTTGGAAGCTGAAGTTATTGGCGATCCAAACTATGTGATAAGTGCGCTATCCACGCTGGAAAAAGCCGGAGCTGGCGAGTTAAGTTTTATCGCCAACCCGGTTTATCAAAAATACCTTTCTACTACGTCTGCCGGTGCTCTGCTAATAAAGCCGGAGCTTGCAGATATCTTCCCAGGCAACAAACTTGTTCTCAAGAACCCCTATCTGGGGTTTGCCAAAGCAACTGCTTTATTTTCTTTGCAGCAACAGCTAGATGTAGGTATTCATAGCTCGGCAGTTGTGGGCGATGGCTGCCAAATTGGTGCAGGTGTGATCATCGCGGCCAATGCCGTTATAGGTCGTAATGTCACTCTGGGCGATAAGGCGGTAATCGGCCCTGGCTCAGTCATTGGTGATGATTGTCGCATAGGTTCCCGCACTCGCTTGATGGCTAATGTCACTGTCTATTCGGGGGTGACTATTGGTGAGGATTGTCTTTTTCATGCTGGTGCGGTTATAGGTGCTGATGGTTTTGGTTTTGCTCCCAGCGCAGAGGGTTGGGTAAAAATACATCAGCTTGGTGGTGTGGTGATCGGCAATCGTGTGGAGGTAGGCGCATCCACTTGTATAGATAGAGGCGCGCTTGAAGATACCTGCATTGCCGATGGGGTAATTATCGATAATCTGGTGCAAATCGCTCATAATGTGCGGATTGGCAAAAACACCGCTATTGCCGGCCACACAGCCATAGCGGGAAGCACCAGCATAGGTGCCAATTGCACAATTGCCGGGGCTGTGGGCATAGTTGGGCATTTAGACATTTGCGATGGCGTACATATTACTGCCATGACACTGGTCACCCACTCCATAGAGCAACCTGGCTCCTATTCTTCCGGAACTCCACTTGGCTCAACGCGAGACTGGCGCAAAAACGCTGCGCGTTTTCGTCAATTGGATAGCCTTGCCACTCGCCTCATTAAGTTGGAGCGGCAGCAGGGCACCGAATAACTTATTAATTAATTCGCTTGGGGTCATAGACCATGATGGATGTAAATGAAATTCGCGAGTATCTGCCACACCGTTATCCGTTCCTGCTGGTAGACAGGGTAGTGGAATTGGTAGAGGGCGAATCCATTGTTGCCTATAAAAATATCACTGTTAACGAAGAAGTTTTTAACGGTCACTTCCCGCAAAATCCGGTGTTTCCCGGGGTGATGATTCTGGAAGCCATGGCCCAGGCTTCAGGCATCCTCGGCTTTAAAACCATGGGTAAAAAGCCTCAGGATGGCTCCATTTATTTGTTTGCCGGTGTGGACGATGTGCGCTTCAAGCGCCAGGTAATTCCCGGAGATCGCCTGCAGCTGGAATCTCGCGTTATTTCGGAAAAACGCGGCATTTGGAAGTTTGAATGTAAAGCCTCCGTCGATGGCGTACTGGCAGCCTCTGCTACAATTCTTTGTGCCGATCGTAAAGTTTAACCACGCCGAGTTTCCATCTTGATTGATTCAACCGCAATAATTCACCCCAGCGCCCGCCTAGCCGCCGATGTGCAGGTAGGGCCCTGGACGCTTATAGGGCCGGATGTTGAAATAGGTGAGGGGACCATTATTGCCTCACACGTGGTGATTAAAGGCCCCACAGTGATTGGCAAGCACAACCGCATCTACCAATTTTCTACAGTGGGCGATGATACGCCCGACCTGAAGTACAAGGGTGAGCCAACCCGCTTGGTGATTGGCGATCACAATATTATTCGCGAGGGCGTTACTATCCATCGCGGCACAGTACAGGATCGCAACGAAACCACCATTGGCAACCACAATTTGCTTATGGCTTATGTTCACGTTGGTCACGATAGTGTGATTGGTGATCACTGTATTCTCGTCAACAACACTGCGCTTGCCGGTCATGTGTATGTGGGTGATTGGGCCATATTAAGTGGATTCACCCTGGTACATCAGTTCTGTCGCATTGGCGCCCATAGCTTTGCTGGCATGGGCACAGCTATAGGCAAGGATGTCCCCGCCTATGTGATGGTTAACGGCAGTCCTGCCGAGGCAAAAAATATCAATGCCGAGGGGCTGCGCCGTCGCGGCTTTAGCAAAGAGGATATTGCCACTCTAAGCAAGGCTTATAAAATTCTCTATCGTCGCGGTCTCACCCTGGACGAAGCCCTGACGGAGTTGAACACCATGGTGGCGGACTGTTCGCCACTGCAAGCATTGATAGATTCCCTGAATCAATCTACCCGCGGCATAGTGCGGTAATTCTCCGCAGCCTTTAGGCTGTGCTGGCCCGGCCTTGGCGCCGGGCAGAAAACTCAAAAAAATACAGCAAATTCGGAGGCGCGAGTGACTGAGCACCTGCATATAGGTATTGTTGTTGGCGAGGCCTCGGGCGATATTCTCGGTGCGGCCCTGATGAAAGAGCTGCGCAAGCAGTTTCCCAATGCCGAGTTCTCGGGCATTGGCGGCCCGCGTATGTTGGAAGAGGGCTTTTACTCCTATTTTCCACAGGATCGTTTGGCGGTAATGGGTTTAATTGAGCCGCTCAAGCGCCTGCCTGAATTGCTGCGCATCCGCAAATTTTTACGCAATCACTTTACTGCCAACCCTCCCGCAGTTTTTATTGGTATCGACTCCCCCGATTTTACAATTTCGCTGGAAGCTTCATTGCGCGAGCAGGGAATTAAAACAGTGCACTATGTCAGTCCCTCGGTGTGGGCCTGGCGCCAGAAGCGTATCTTTAAAATTGCCAAGGCAGTCGACCTGATGCTGACACTGCTGCCTTTTGAAGCCAAGTTTTACCAAGACCACGGCGTGCCCGTGGAATTTGTCGGCCACCACCTGGCCGACGAAATTCCCACCCAGGTGGACAAGCTGCAGGCGCGGCGCGATTTAGGGTTACCCGAGGAAGCGCGCATAGTGGCATTGTTGCCCGGCAGCCGTGCTAGCGAGGTTGAACGCATGGCCGATTTATTTATGCGCACGGCAGTATTTTGTATAGAGCAGGACCCGAGCTTGCAGTTTGTACTGCCCGCTGCCAACTCGGATCGCTACCGCCAGTTGCACATAGAAATTACTGAGTATGTGGACTTCCCTATTCATTTAATTAACGGCCATTCGCACGAGGCTATGGCCGCCGCCGATGTGGTGCTGCTCGCCTCGGGCACAGTTGCACTCGAGGCAATGCTGCTGAAAAAACCTATGGTAGTAGCTTATAAAATGGCGCCGCTCACCTACAAAATTTTATCCTGGTTAATCAAAGTGCCCTATGTATCCCTGCCCAATTTGCTTGCGCAAAAAATGCTGGTGCCAGAGCTGTTGCAAGACAAGGCAACACCTGAAGCCTTGAGCGCGGCAGTGATGAATTATTTTGATAACCCGGATGAAGCCCAAGCGCTTAGCGATACTTTTGCCGAGATGCACACCCAGCTCAAACGCGATGCCAGCAGTCGCGCTGCCGCTGCCATTGCCAATCTGATCAAAGGCACCACCATTGATGGCCAGTTGGTTAAGCAATAAATTGAGGGATATGGTTAATGCTTGAACCTTTTGTCAGTATTTATCAGGGGTTGCTGCTAGCCGGTTGTGATGAAGTCGGACGCGGGCCGCTCGCTGGTGATGTGGTTGCCGCTGCTGTGATCCTCGATCCCAAACAGCCCATCGCCGGCTTGGATGACTCCAAAAAACTCAGTGAAAAAAAACGCGAAATGCTGTTTGATGAAATTCAAACTAAAGCCGTAAGTTGGTGTATCGCGCGCGCCTCGGTGGCAGAAATTGATCATTTGAATATTCTGCAGGCGAGCCTGCTGGCTATGACCCGCGCAGTGCAGGGGCTGCACATCCAGCCCGAGCATGTGTTAGTGGACGGCAATAAATTACCCAAGTGGGACTACGCTGCCGAAGCTGTTGTCAAAGGCGATAGCCGTGTGGCCGCCATCAGTGCCGCCTCCATTTTGGCCAAGGTAACCCGTGACCGCGAAATGATAGCGCTGGATAAAGTCTACCCAGGCTATGGTTTTGCCGATCACAAAGGTTATCCCACCCAGGTGCACATGGCGGCGTTGGATAAATTAGGCATAACGCCGATTCATCGCACCTCCTACGGCCCCATCAAAGCCAAGCTGGAACAGATGACACTGTTTTAAGATAAACAGTTATTTGCCAAGCAAATTTTTTTTAAAAATTTTTAGAGAAGCAAAGCCAAAATGCCCGCTGCCAATTTTGTTCATTTGCGCCTGCACACAGAGTTCTCCCTCAGCGATAGCCTGGTGCGTATCAAGCCTCTAGCTAAAAAGCTGGTGGATCTGAATATGCCCGCCTGCGCCATCACCGATCAAACCAACTTTTACGGCTTGATTAAATTTTACAAAGCCTGTCAGGGCGCGGGCATTAAACCAATTGCCGGCAGTGATTTTTGGGTGGCTAGCAGCGATGGTGAAGGTAAGGCAACACTGCTCACGCTGTTGGCGATGAACAATCAGGGTTACAAAAATATTATTGAATTGATCTCCCGCGCCTGGCGCCAGGGCCAGCAGCAGGGAGTCGCCTATATCCAGCGCGAGTGGATTAAAGAATATAGCGAGGGTGTGATCGCGCTATCAGGTGGTAAATTTGGCGATGTGGGTATGGCGCTGCTTGGTGGTCGCGCGCAGCAGGCAGTGGAATTATTACAGGCCTGGATGCAGGATTTCCCCAACCGTTTTTACCTGGAGTTGCAGCGCAGCGGGCGCGAGAACGACGAAAATCACTTGCACGCGGCAGTTGCTTTAGCGGATCAACTCCAATGCCCGGTGGTAGCGACTAACGATGTGCGTTTTATCAAAGCCAGCGAGTTTGAGGTGCACGAAGCTCGCGTGTGTATTGGTGAGGGGCGCACGCTAGACGATCCGCGCCGCGAGCGCCGCTACAGCGATCAGCAGTATCTGCGCACCGCCGATGAAATGAGCGAGCTGTTTAGCGATATTCCCGAGGCGATTGCCAACACGGTGGAAATCGCCAAACGCTGTACCATCACCATTCAAATGGGCAAATACTTTTTGCCCGAGTTTCCGGTGCCTGAGGGCATGACCGAAGGCGAATTTTTTCGCAAAATTTCCCATGAAGGCCTCGATTGGCGCCTGGAAAAAATCCTCGATAAATCCGCGCCCGATTACGCCGAGCGACGCAAGGTTTATGAAGATAGGCTCAACTTTGAGTTGAATATTATTATCCAGATGGGCTTCCCCGGTTACTTTTTGATTGTAATGGACTTTATCCAGTGGGCTAAAGATCACGATATTCCCGTAGGTCCGGGGCGCGGTTCGGGCGCTGGCTCGCTGGTGGCCTACTCGTTAAAAATTACCGACCTGGACCCACTCGAATACGACTTGCTGTTCGAGCGATTTCTCAACCCCGAACGGGTTTCCATGCCCGACTTCGATATCGACTTTTGCATGGACAACCGCGACAAGGTGATCTCCTATGTGGCGGATAACTATGGTCGCGATGCGGTCAGCCAGATCATCACCTTCGGTACCATGGCAGCCAAGGCGGTGGTGCGCGACGTGGCGCGGGTGCAGGGCAAGTCCTACGGCCTCGCCGATAAACTGTCGAAATTAATTCCCCCTACGCCGGGTATGACCCTGGCGCAGGCCTTGGAAGAGGAGCCTCAGTTAAAAGAATTTTTAGCCAACGACGGCGATGCCCAGGAAATCTGGGAGATGGCAGTACAGCTGGAAGGTTTGACTCGCAACGTCGGCAAGCACGCGGGAGGTGTTGTTATTGCGCCCACCAAGCTCACCGATTTTGCCCCGCTGTTTTGCGATGAATCTGGCGGTGGTTTAGTCACGCAATTCGATAAGGGCGATGTGGAAGAGGCTGGCCTGGTGAAGTTCGACTTCCTCGGTTTGCGCACCCTGACCATTATCGATTGGGCGCGCATCATGATTGACAAGCAGCGCCTTAAAAAAGGTGAAGAGCCGCTCGATATCAGTCGCATCCCGCTCGACGATGCCAAAACCTTCACGCTGCTCAAGCGCGCCGAAACCACCGCGGTATTCCAGTTGGAATCGCGCGGTATGAAAGACCTGATCAAGCGCTTGCAGCCGGATAACATCGAAGACCTGATCGCACTGGTGGCGCTGTTTCGCCCAGGCCCATTGGAGTCGGGCATGGTGGATGACTTTATCAACCGCAAACATGGCCGCGCTGAAGTGGCCTATCCCGATGCGAAATTTCAGCACACCACACTCAAACCGGTATTGGAGCCAACCTACGGCGTTATTGTTTACCAGGAACAGGTAATGCAGATCGCCCAGGTGCTGGCGGGCTACACCCTCGGCGGCGCGGATATGTTGCGCCGCGCCATGGGTAAAAAGAAACCGGAAGAAATGGCCAAGCAGCGCTCGGTGTTTGCCGAGGGTGCGGCGGGGCAGGGAGTTGACCCAGACCTGGCAATGAAAATTTTCGACCTGGTGGAAAAGTTTGCCGGTTACGGTTTTAACAAATCCCACTCAGCAGCCTATGCCATAGTCTCTTATCAAACCGCTTGGCTTAAAGCGCATTATCCCGCGCACTTTATGGCGGCGACTATGTCCTCGGACATGGATAAAACCGACAAGGTGGTAACCTTCATTGAAGAGTGCCGCCAGATGAAACTCAAGCTGATGCCGCCCGATGTCAATTCAGGTGAGTTTCATTTTACCGTAGATGATACCGGGCGAATTATTTATGGCCTGGGTGCTATCAAAGGCCTGGGTGAAGGCCCGGTGGAATCGATTATTGCCGCGCGCAACGAGGGCGGCCCCTTTAAGGATTTGTTTGATTTTTGCGCGCGCGTGGATGCGCGTAAAGTTAACAAGCGCGCACTCGAAGCCATTATTCGCTCGGGCGCTGCCGACAGCCTCGGCCCCACCTACGAAACGCCGCAATACAATCGCGACCAGGATCGCGCCATTATGTTTGCTGCTATTGGCGAAGCGGTAAAAACTGCCGAGCAGGCGGCGGCCAACAGCAATGCCGGCATGATGGATTTATTTGGCGAAGTGATTGCTGCAGACACATCGCGCGGCGATGTCTATAGCGATTTTTATCGCACCCGCAGCTGGACTATTAAAGAGCGTCTCAATCACGAAAAAGAAACCCTCGGCCTCTACTTAACCGGCCACCCCATTGATGAGTACGAGGGTGAGCTAAGTCACCTGGTCAGCTCCCGTATTGCCAATTTAAAGCCGGAAAAATCTACCCAGACAATCGCCGGTCTGATCATCAACCAGCGCATTGTCAAAACCAAGCGCGGCGACAATATGGCCATAGTCACTTTGGATGATCGCACTGCGCGTATGGACATCACTTTATTTTCCGAGGCCTATATCAATGCGCGCGATATTTTGTTGAAAGATGGTCTGTTGGTGATTAGTGGTCAGGTGCGCTTTGATGACTATTCCGGCATGTTAAAAATGAGTGCCGAAACTGTTCGCCCTCTGGCTGATGTACGCCAGGAAAAGGCGCGCGAATTATCGCTGGTGCTGGAGTCGGGTTTACTGCCCAACAACGCAGTGCAGCAATTGAGTGAGGCTTTGGACCCTTACCGCAGCTCACCGCAGTGCGAGGCCCGTTGCGCCGTAGTCATTCACTACCAGCGCTCCGATGCTGTTGCGCAATTGCGTCTGGGCGATGCCTGGCGCGTTCGCCCCGAGGACGAATTGCTGTCGCGCCTGCGCGATCAATACGGCACTAAAAATGTGAGCCTGCACTATTAATTTTTACTCATTCGGGTGAGGGATCACCCAATAGTTCTGCGCGCTAAACCCGCCCAACCATAGATAAACTTGATCTAAACATTCCATAATTCCTGCTGACTTGAAAGGGCGCTGGCTAATGGCCAGGGCTACACTCAGATAAAGGCCGGGTGTTTTTTGCTCGCTTTTATAACAACGGCAACAGGAGGTGTGTTATGTCGTCCATTCTCGTCAAAGACTATATGCAGTCCAATGTCCCTGCTATTAGGGATACTGCCAGTGTCAAAGAGGTTGTCGATCACCTGTTAAACATGGGGGTTACCGGCGCGCCGGTGATAGATAAGCGCGAACATGTGGTGGGCTTTGTGTCCGAGCAGGATTGCATGAAAGAAATGCTCAACAGCGCCTTTTATCACGAGGAGACGGCGCAAGTGAGCAAAATTATGCGCACCGATGTGCTTACCGTAAGCCCCGACACCAGTATTTTGGAAATCGCCGAAACTATGCTTGGCAATAAACCCAAAAATTATCCCGTGGTATCTGCAGGCAAGTTGGTGGGCTTGATTAACCGGCGGCAAATTTTGCAGGCACTTAATGCGCAAATGAGTGGCAAATAAAAACTTATCAGATAAGTCTTTGTAATATCGCCTAAAAAACTATCCTGCTGCGCGAAAAGGTCGACTAAACGGCCCATTTCGCGTAATGTAGCGCCCCAATTACGCCGGTGCCCTGTTAGCTATAACGCCAAGTATTTGTACCGGCCCGCACTAAAAATTAACGGTAGTTTGCTACCCAGACTAAGAGCCTGATATGAATCTGAATTATCTGGATTTTGAACAGCCTATTGCCGAACTGGAAGGCAAGATCGAAGAATTGCAATTAGTTGGCAATAGCTCCGATGTAAATATTGCTGATGAAGTCGCCAAGTTGCGCGAAAAAAGCACAAAGCTGACCGAGAGCATCTATGGCAAGCTGACGGCTTGGGACATTGTAAAAGTGGCTCGCCACCCGCAGCGCCCCTACACCTCTGATTATATTTCCCGCGTATTCACCGAGTTTGATGAGTTGCACGGCGATCGTCACTTTGGTGATGACAAGGCTATTATCGGTGGCGTTGCCCGTTTGGATGGTAAGCCAGTAATGGTAATCGGCGAAGAAAAAGGCCGTACCGTACACGAAAAAGTCATGCGCAACTTTGGCATGCCGCGCCCCGAGGGCTACCGCAAAGCGTTGCGTCTGATGGAAATGGCGGAGCGCTTCAAGCTGCCCATTCTCACCCTGATTGACACCCCCGGAGCCTATCCCGGTATAGATTCAGAAGAGCGTGGCATCTCCGAATCCATTGCCCAAAACCTGGCGGTTATGTCGCGTTTGCGCACGCCCATTATCTGTACCGTAATTGGTGAAGGCTCCTCTGGTGGTGCCCTCGCCATCGGTGTCGGCGATCACCTGAATATGCTGCAGTACTCCACCTACTTTGTTATTTCCCCCGAAGGTTGTGCCAATATTATTTGGAAAACCGTGGCCAAGGCGCCTGATGCCGCCCAGGCCATGGGGGTTACCTCCAAGGTGCTGATGGATTTGGGCATAGTGGATGAAACCATTCCCGAGCCACTGGGTGGCGCCCATCGCAACCTGGAAGAAATGTCGCAAAAACTGCGCGAGCGTTTGGTTGCCCAGGTGGATCGCCTGAGCAAAGAGCCGCTGGATGCGCTGCTGGAGCGTCGCTACCAGCGCCTGATGAGCTACGGCAACTAGTTGCTTGTTTGAGCCAAACAAAAGCCGCGTTTAGCGGCTTTTGTCGTTTTTGGGTGGGCGTTTTTGCGGTTAGGGATGGGTTTTTGTATCCAGCTCAACCTTTTACTACCAGCGTATCTTTTACCGCCAGCGCATTTTTTACCGCCAGCGCATCTTTTGCATCCAGTTCATCTTTGAGGGCCGCCAATAACACCACCGCCATAAATACCAGCAGCAGACAGAAGGGGAAACCCAGGGAGGTGATCACATTTTGCAATGCTGGCAGGCCTCCGCCCAACAGCAGGCTGGCCGAGAGAATCCCCATCAACAGCATCCAAAACACGCGCTGCCAGGTGCGCGAGGGTTGATCCTGGTGGCGGGTGAGCAAGTCCATTACCAGGGCGGCGGAGTCGGCCGAGGTGGTAAGGAAAATCACAATAATAACCAGGCTAAATAGCGAGGTTACCAGGGTTAGCGGGTAGTGCTGCAAAAAGCTGAACAGGGCAACCGCCACGTTTTGCTCCACCTGACTATAGAGGTCCACCTGGTGGTGCATTTCCAAATCTATGGCGGACAGGCCAAATACCGAAAACCAGATCAGGGTAAACGCCAGAGGCGCTCCCAGGCCGCCAATAATCACCTGACGGATACTGCGCCCGCGGGAAATATGGGCGATAAATAGTCCTATATAGGGCGCCCAGCTGATGGTCCAGGCCCAGTAGAAGACAGTCCAGCTGCGCTGCCAGCTGGTACCCTGGTAGGCCTCGGTCCAGAAGGACATCCAGGGCAGGTTTTGCAAGTAGCTGCCAATATTTTGCACAATGCCCGCCAAAATAAATTGACTTGGTCCCAGGCTGCCAATGAAGGCCAGCAGCAACAAGGCAATGGCGATATTGATGTAGGACAGGGTTTTAATACCCCGGTCCAAGCCCAGGGCCACAGAGAGGGTGGCTATGGCGGTGATCAAGGCCAGCACCAGCATTTGCATCCATTCCACCTTGGGTGTGCCCAGGACCTGCTGCAGCCCTGTGGTGAGTTGCAGCGTGCCCAGCCCGAGCGAAACGGCCACACCAAAAAGTGTTCCCAAGAGGGCAACCACATCAATTGTCCAACCCCAGGGACCGTGAATTTTCTCGCGCAGCAAGGGGTAAAACACGCTGCTGATACGCATTGGCAGGCCGCGCCTGTAGCTGAAATAACCCAGGGCCACCGCCGGTACAATAAAAATTGTCCAGGTGTGCAGACCAAAATGATAAAGCGCGATATTCATGGCGGTCTTGGCGGCAGCGTGGCTTTGTGGCTCTACCTCCAACAATGGCGGCTTATGAAAATGGGAGAGGGGCTCGGCCACCCCCCAAAACATCAGTACTGTGCCTATGCCTGCAGCAAACAACATCACAAACCAGGCGCCGGTTGAATAGGCTGGCGGCTCATGGTCCTGTCCCAATTTGATTGCGCCATAGCGGCTGGCGGCCAGCCACAGCAAAAAAATCAGCAGGCTGCTCACACTTAACACGTAAAACCAGCCCAGGTATTTAAAGGTGTAGCCCCCCAGCTGGCCAAAAAACTGGGCGAACTCGCGGTGAAAGGGTACGGCAAAGGCAACAAACAAAATGCCAATGGCGGCAGCGCTATAAAAAATTTGAGGAATGGCGCTAAGGCGATATTGGCGGCGCAGCGGGTTATCCATAGTTTGACCTGGTTATTCTTGGCTGGCTGGAGGGGTTGGGGGTTCGCTTTGGCGGTGCAGCAGTTGTTGAAAACTGGCCAGCTCCTGCAGCGGCGCCAGTGCCGGGTCGCTGGCTATGGCATCACGGTAGGAATCCGCTCGGCTGAGGGTTTCCTGCAAGTAGTGCAGCGCCTCTTCCTTTTGCCCCAGGCTGGTGTAGGCGCAGGCCAATTGATAAAACGCGTGAGCATTATCTGGGTCCTGGCGCAGTGCCTGCTGGCAGAGGTTGATCGCCCATTGCGGTTCGCCCAATTCCAGCACCGCATCGGCCTTATAGGTCAGTGCTTCGCAGTCTTCGGGTTTTAATTGCAGTATGCGATCGTAAATGGGCAGCTTGTTGTTGGCGGCGTTTTCCTGAGCGGCGCGCAGCCAGAGGGAGTGGATCTCCTGAGTGCGCTCTATCTCTTCGCGGTTTTGGTCGATATGCCGGGTTTTTTGGCTCAACTGCTTTTCTATGTCGCGTAGGCGCGCTTCGTAGGTATCAATGAGTTTGCCGATTTCGCTGTCGGCGAGGTTGCGCATCCGCTCTTTAATTTCGCGAATGGAAGTCCAGCCCACCACCACCAAAATCGAGCTGACACCGGCAATCAAATAAAAAAAGTAGGTGATGGTGTTGGTGGCATAGGTAACGCCTTTATCCACCGAATCCAGCTGGCGGTCAGTTATCTGCTGGGTAATTTCAATGCGCTGGTTGGCCATGTCGATGCGCAGCTGCTTGAGTTCATCCAGTACATAGCGCTCGACAAATGGGGTGTAGAGTGGCTGCTGTAGTTGAGCAACTTTTTGCTGGCTTTTTTCCTCCTGTAGTTGTCGCTGCTGAGCTTGTTCAGCGCTGTCTGCTAAACAAAAGCTATGGCCCAGCAGCAGGCTAAATAGGAGAAAAATGCGCGCGAATGTCGACATAGCATAGCCTTGTTTATTCGTTAATCGTTTCCGCTTCCAGTTCGTAGGCACCCTCGGCGTTGTGTACCTCTTTGCCGTGCAGCGGCGGGTTAAATACGCAAGCCATTTTCATTTCCTGAAAAGCGCGCAGTATGTGTTTGTCGTGTTTGTCCAGTACGTAAATAGTGCCGGGGGTGATGGGGTGGAGCTTGCCGGTTGCCAGGTCTTCAATTTCGCCCTGGCCGCTGATGCAGTAAACCGATTCAAAATGGTTTTGGTAGTGCAGGTGCAGCTCGGCATTGCAGTAGATGGTGGTGATATGAAAGGAGAAACCGACTTGGTCACTTTTAAGCAGCAGGCGGGTGCTCTCCCAACCTTCGGAAACAACCCGGCGTGATGTCTGTTCGGCGGTTTGCAGTTGGCGGACGATCATAAAATCACCTCGTAAATATTATGAAAGGCAGGCCAGCGAGTATGTCGCTGGCCTGCGCGAGAAATTGGCAAAATTGAAGGATTTAGCCGGCTTTGCTGACCGCTTGGCGAGTAAAGACCTGGTGTATGGATTGCTCGAGAATATCCAGCCCTTTCATTAAATCCTGTTCGCTGATGGTGAGTGGGCAGAGACACTTAACCACCTGACTGCGATTGCCCGAGGTTTCAATAATCAAGCCGCGGACAAAAGCGGCGCGGCTAATCTGCTCGGCAATATCGCCGTTGCGGCACTCCAGGCCCTGCATAAAGCCGCGGCCTTTGGGGCGCAATTCGGTTACGCCAAACTGTTCGCTGATGGCTTTTAAGCGCTGGGTGATCAGCGCGGCCTTGGTGCGGATTTCCTCGGCAAAAGCATCTGAGTACCAGTAGTGCTCCAGCGCCGCCGTGGCGGTGACAAAAGCGTGGTTGTTGCCGCGAAAAGTGCCGTTGTGTTCGCCCGGCAGCCACTGATCCAACTCGGGTTTGATCAACACCAGAGCCATGGGCAGGCCGTAGCCGCTCAGGGATTTGGACAGGGTGATGATATCCGGCTGGATACCGCTGGGCTCAAAGCTGAAGAAGGTGCCGGTGCGGCCGCAACCGGCCTGGATATCATCGACAATCAGCAGCATTTCGTGTTTGCGGCAGAGCTTTTCCAGGCCTTGCAGCCAGGTTTTTTCCGCCACATTCAAACCGCCTTCGCCCTGCAGGGCTTCAACGATCACCGCCGCTGGGCGGTCCACACCGCTGGAGGGGTCGGACAGCAACTTGTCCATCATTTTTAAGGTATCGACATCGCGCCCGTGATAGCCACAGAAGGGCATGCGCGTGACATTGCTCAGCTCCACCCCGGCGCCACCGCGATGGTGCTGGTTGCCGGTGGCAGCGACAGCGCCCAAAGAGACGCCATGGAAGCCGTTGGTAAAGGCAATCACGTTGCTGCGACCGGTGACCTTGCGCGCGATTTTAAGCGCAGCTTCCACTGCGTTGGTGCCCGTGGGGCCGGTAAATTGCAAGCGATAGTCCAGCTCGCGCGGCGCCAAGATCAGGTCGCGGAACGCCTGCAGGAATTTGCCTTTGGCGTCTGTGTGCAAGTCCAGTCCGTGGGTGATGCCGTCCTGCTCTATATAATCGAGCAGGGCTTTTTTCAACAGCGGGTTGTTGTGGCCGTAGTTGAGCGATCCGGCGCCGGCAAGAAAATCCAGGTAGGCCTTGCCCTCGGCATCGTACATATAGCTTCCGCGCGCGCGTTCAAACAACACCGGGAAGGAGCGAGCGTAACTTTGAACAGCAGATTCCATAGCGTTAAAAATGGTCATGACAGTTCCTCTTGTTGGTTCGGTCGCCGTAGGCGGGTTGCCGCAGCGTTCGGGTAAGTCAATAAAGGGTGAGTGGAAGTGCGCTAGAGGCTAAATGGGCCTATGCGTAGCAAGTGTTCCTCTGGATGCGCGCCGCCAAAGTGGCGCTCCTGTTCAAACCAAACCGAGGATTCCAGTGGGCAGCCAAACTCTCGCGCCAGGCTTTGAAAAAGCGACCAGGAGGCCTGGTTGTCGGGGGTGATTGTGGTTTCTAAAAAGTGCAGCTCGCGCTCGCGCAGTTGATGCAGCAGTGCCTTAAGCATGGTTTTGGCCAGGCCTTTGCCTCGCTGGCCCTCGGCTATAGCGACTTGCCAGATAAACAGGGTGCCGGCTTTGGCTGGCGGCACATAGGCAGACACAAAGCCAACCAGCTTGCCGTTAAGTTCGGCCGCTACGCAGGTGTCGCGAAAATGGGTACATTGCAGAAGGTTGCAGTAGAGGGAGTTGGGGTCCAGGGGGCTGCAGTCGGCGACTAATTTATGAAGCGCTAATCCATCTTCAGCGATGGGCTTGCGCAGGCTGGGGTAATCATTCATAACCTGGGGACTTGTGCGCTTTTCCATTAGCACAGGCCATTAAAAATCCTCTTTATATATAGATATCTAATTAATTTTTATTTCATTAAATTGCAATAATTTCCATATAATCAGCAATATAAGGCTTTTTGTGCCATCTATTGAAATTAAAAATGCATAGTACACTAAATAAAATATTTTGGCCAATAAGTGCCCACCAGTGATGCCTGTGGAGGTGAGGGGTGTGATGCCGCTAGCGGCTGGGGTTAGTGGTAAAGCGCGCCCAGGCTGTCCAACTGGATGAGATAAAGGCGCAGATCCAGCTCGTACTGATGGTAGTTGGGCTCAATATGGCGGCACAGCTGGTAAAAGGCCTTGTTGTGCTCCTTCTCTTTAAAATGCGCGAGCTCATGGGCGAGGATCATGCGTAAAAAGGCCTCGGGCACTGTGCGAAACAGGCTGGCGACCTTGATCTCGTTGACTGCTTTGAGCTTGCCGCCCTGCACCCGCGAAATAAAGTGATGCTGGCCCAGGGCGTGCTGGATCACCTTGATTTTGTTGTCAAAGCTGACTCGCGCCAGTGGTGGTGCATTGCGCATCGACTGGTTTTTCATCGCCATGGCGTAGTCGTAAAGTGCTGCATCGCTGCGCACCTGGTGCGCATCCGGGTAGCGCTTGAGCAGCACCTCGCCCAGGCGTTGCTCCTGCTGCAGTTTTGTCACTTGGTCAATGATGTTGGCAGGGTAGCCCTGTAGGTATTTTTGAATGGTCATGGCTGCGGGCTTGATTGAGGGAAAGAGATTTTAACGGCTCGCGGCCATCCGGCAAGTCGCTGAATTGATTCGTTTGGCCTTGAGTACTGGAAATATGAGCAGGATTGCAGTTGCATATGAATGATTTGCGTGGCGGCAATTTGAGCCGCTGGTGTACAATGCGCGCCTAAATTTTCCCCCTTCCCATTAACACGGCGGCCAACCCTGGCCTGCTGGTCAATTCAGGACTTATCTATGTTTGACAAAAACCAAACACTTGCCTCCTTTGATCCGGATATTTGGGCTTCCATCGAAAACGAAGGTCGCCGTCAGGAAGAGCATATTGAGCTGATCGCCTCGGAAAACTACACCAGTCCGCTGGTGATGGCGGCCCAGGGCACCAAGCTGACCAACAAGTATGCCGAAGGCTATCCAGGCAAGCGCTACTATGGCGGTTGCGAATACGTAGACACCACCGAGGCTCTGGCTATTGAGCGCGCCAAACAACTGTTCGGTGCCGACTACGCCAACGTTCAGCCTCACTCTGGCTCTCAGGCCAACAATGCCGTTTACGCCGCTCTTTGTGCCCCAGGCGATACCGTATTGGGCATGAGCCTGGCCCACGGCGGTCACCTGACCCACGGTGCCAAGGTTAACTTTTCCGGCAAGGTGTACAACGCCGTGCAATACGGTTTGAACCCGGAAACCGGCCTGGTGGATTACGACGAAGTTGAGCGCCTGGCGCTGGAGCACAAGCCAAAAATGATCGTGGCTGGCTTCTCCGCTTATTCGCAAGTGATGGATTGGCAGCGCTTCCGCGATATCGCCGACAAAGTTGGCGCCTACCTGTTTGTGGATATGGCTCACGTGGCTGGCCTGGTGGCTGCCGGTGTATACCCCAGCCCAGTGCAAATCGCCGACGTGACCACTTCTACCACTCACAAAACCCTGCGCGGCCCCCGCGGCGGTATCATCCTGGCCAAGGCCAACGAAGAGATCGAGAAGAAGCTGAATTCAGCGGTATTCCCTGGCGGCCAGGGCGGTCCTTTGATGCACGTTATCGCGGCTAAAGCCGTGAGCTTCAAAGAAGCCATGACTCCCGAGTACAAGGCTTACCAACAGCAAGTGGTAGTAAATGCCAAGGCTATGGCCAAAACCTTTATTGAGCGCGGCATCAAAATCGTCTCCGGTGGTACTGAAAACCACCTGATGCTGGTTGACCTGATCGGCAAATCCTACTCAGGCAAAGATGCTGATGAAGCCCTGGGCAAGGCGCACATCACGGTAAACAAAAATGCTGTGCCTAACGATCCTCGCTCACCTTTCGTGACTTCCGGTATCCGCGTAGGTACTCCGGCAATTACTACTCGCGGCTTCGGCGAGGCTGAGTGTGTACAGTTGACCCACTGGATCTGCGATATTTTTGACGCTCTGGAAGCTGGCAATGCTGACGAAGTGATCGCCAGCGTTAAAGGCAAGGTGGCTGAAGTCTGTGCCAAGTTCCCGGTGTACGCTAACTAATCTGTTTTGCTGATTGGTTTAAAAAAGGCAGCCTCGGCTGCCTTTTTTGCTTTCTGTGATTGTGCGTTGAGGTCTGCTCGGCGGCCGCTTTAATCCGGCGCCATATCCTCTTTTTGCTCCGGTTGCTCGCTCGGCTTTGACGAGTCCTTATAGAGATATTTGACCCTCAGGTGTTTCGACAGGCAGGCGTAGATTTCCGCCGCGCGGTAGGGCTTGCTTAAATAGTCGTCCATGCCGCTTGCTAGCATTTCATTGCGCTCCTCCTGAAATGCC
This sequence comes from Cellvibrio sp., assembly GCA_050305995.1. Taxonomy (GTDB): domain Bacteria; phylum Pseudomonadota; class Gammaproteobacteria; order Pseudomonadales; family Cellvibrionaceae; genus Cellvibrio. The sequence continues at coordinate 46,455 of JBNLGJ010000030.1, read as the reverse complement.
GAGGCGCTAAGCCCAATGATTTTAACGTCTTTGCCCTGTGGGAGTTTACGGATGTATCGTGTCGCCTCCAGGCCATCCATCACCGGCATGAGGTTATCCATCCAGATTAAATCGGGTTTCCAGCTTTGGAATAGCGCTATTGCCTCTTTGCCATTGTTGGCGATTTTGACCTGAAATCCGACTCTCTCTAGCAGTATGGTGAGCAGTAGTTGGTTATCGCGCTGATCCTCCGCGATCAGTAAGCGAAACAGGGGTTGCCCCGGTGCTAATGCCGTTACTTTATGGCCTTCTGTCTGTTTCGGATTGCGAATATCGTCTTCGCTGGCTTCCTGCATTGGCAGAGAGATTCTAAACAGAGAGCCTTTGCCGAGTGTACTTTCGAGGCTGATGTCTCCGCCCATCAACTGCACAAATTGGCGAGTGATGGAAAGTCCGAGGCCCGTGCCCTGTTTGCCGGCTGATTCGCCTACTTGCACAAAGGGGGCGAAGACCTTTTTTTGATCCTCCTCCGAGATACCTCTGCCGCTGTCCTCGACTTCAATAATTAAATGCGTATAGCTGTTTTTCTTTGTGCCCAGGCGGATAGTGACCCCCCCCTTGTCGGTGAATTTCAAGGCGTTCCCCACCAAGTTGACCATGATCTGCCGCAGTCGCCCGCAGTCTCCGACAATGTAGCGTGGGAAGTGTGAGCTCTGGTCAATCATCAGCGTCAAACCTTTTTCCACAGCGCGTATGCGCATCATGTCTGCGATGTCGCGCAACATGGACCCCAGGTCGAAGGGGCTGTTATCCAGTTCCACCTGGCCGGATTCAATTTTGGCCATATCCAGTATGTCATTGATCAGGTTCAGTAAATGTTCGCCGCTATTGTTGATGATCTGAAGATTTTGTTGTTCTCCCTCGGGAACCAGGGGGTCATCGCGCATGAGGTTGGAAAAACCGAGGATGGCGTTCAGCGGGGTACGCAGTTCATGGCTCATGTTGGCCAGAAAGATGCTTTTGGCCTGATTGGCAACTTCGGCTTTTTTTGTGGCTTCCAGCAGTTCCCGGGTGCGTTGGTCAACTTGTAGTTCAAGATCTGCGGTTCGTTGGCGCAGGCGTCTGACGCGGTAGCTGTACCCGGCAATCGCCAGGGCAACTATAAGCAGTGCTGTTAGAACCCTGAACCACCAGGTTTCCCACCAGGGGGGCAAAATGGTGATCGCGAGCGTGGCCCCCTGTTCATTCCAGACGCCATCGTTGTTGGAGGCTTTCACGTGAAAGGTGTAGTCGCCCGGATCAAGATTGGTGTAGCTGGCAAAGCGGCGTTCGGCGTTCGTGTATTGCCAATCCTGATCAAAACCTTCCAGCATATAGACGTATTGATTCTTTTGGGGAGCGCGATAGTTGAGGGCGGCAAATTTAAGCGTGAGGATGGTGTAATCGTGAGCTAAGACGAGGTGATCGGCTACGTTGATATGTTTTTGCAGGGGCGAGTCGCCCCCAATTTTTACCGGCTGATTGAGGAGTTGAAAATCGGTCAGCATTACCCTAGGGATATAGGTGCTGTCGACCAGATTTTCGGGGTAAAACGTATTGAATCCATTGGTACCACCAAGGAGTATCTCGCCACTTTTGGTCTTGTACGCCGCTTGGCTGAATTGGTTGCCTTGCAGTCCGTCCCGGACATCGTAGTTGCGAAAAGTTTCTTTCCGTGGATCGAACCTGGAGATACCAAGATAAGTGGAAATCCACAGGTATCCTTGGTTGTCTTCGCTAAGAGCGATGATATGGTTATTGGGTAGGCCGTTTTTGGTGTAGTAGTTGGTAAAGGTCTGGGTTGTTGCATCAAATTTATTCAGCCCATTGTGTGTGCCTACCCAGATTACCCCCCGGCTGTCTTCATAGATGTCATCGATATTCAGGTCACTTAGATGATTTTTTTCGATGCTGAAGTTGGTGAAACGATTCGTTTTCGGGTCCAGACGGCTTAATCCGCCTTGAGCAGCGACCCAAATGGCGCCATCGGAGGCTTGCAGAAAATCATAAGCCCAGTTGCTGGCCAGGCTGTTCGGATCATTTTCGTCGTGGCTATAGTGAGTGAAGGTTTCGCTGTCTGGATCGAAGTGACTAATGCCGAGACTGTAACTGGCCACCCACAACTTGCCCGCCTTATCCCAGATTAACCCTTGAATATCATTGTTCAGTAGACTGTTGGGGTTTTCGGGGTCATGCCGATAGTGGACAAAGGTCTCGGAAGCCGGGTCAAACCGTTCAACGCCGCCGTTCGTTGCCAGCCAGAGGGTACCGTCGCGGCCGGGCACAATCCGGTTGACATCATTCTGCACCAAGCTGGCGGGGTTGCCGGGGTCGTTCTGATAATGGGTAAACCTGCCTTGCCTGCGATCGAACTTGTTTAACCCACCCCCCATGGTACCAATCCATAAGATGCCCTGTTCGTCTTCGTAGAAGGACATGACGAAATTACTGCTCAACGAGTAGGGGTCGGCCGGTTCATTGCGATATAGGTTGAAACGCTGGCCCTGTGGATCATAGTAATTGAGCCCGGATTCGGTGCCGATCCAGTAGGCCCCGGCCTCGTCTTCGGTCACAATCCACACTCTATTGTTTGACAGGCTGTTGGGATTGGCCTGATCGTACTTGAAGTTCGTGAATTGACCGCTGTCCGGGTCGAACTTGTTTAAACCGCCCCCAACGGTACCAACCCAAAACTCCCCCTGATTATCCGTCCCCAGAAAGGAGACGGTATCATTACTGAGGCTGGACGAATCGTCTGCCCTGTGTTGATAACGGGTGATGGTTTCGGATGTTGGATCGAAGCGGTTCAAGCCTCCGTCAGTGCCCACCCAGATGATTCCGGCGCTATCAATAAAGAGGGACCATACGTACTCGCCAATCAAACTATTGGGGTTGTTTTTCTGGTGGAGATATTGGGTGAAGGTTTCGGTAACCGGATCAAATCGATTCAAGCCGTTGTAGGCGCCCAGCCACAAAATGCCGTTGGCGTCTTCAAGGATCTTGTCGACAGGGGCGCTCAAGCTGTTGGGATTGTCTGGGTCGGGTTGATAATGAGTGAAGGTGTTGGTTTTTGGGTCCAGCTTGTCGAGATACTTGTCGCCGGTCACCCAGATATCCCCTCGGGAGTCCTGAAACGATTGAAGGACAAAATCGGTGCTGAGGCTGTTGGGATTGCCTTTTTCTGCGCGGTAATGGGTGAAGGTTTCGGTGACGGGGTCAAACCGATCCAGACCGCCGCCCCACAGGCTCAACCAGAGTATCCCATCCGAGTCTTCGCGCATGGTCCATACGAAATTTGAAGCCAAGCTATTGGGTTTGTCTGGATCGTGAGTGTAATTGGTGAATTCCGAGCCATCAAACTTGCTTAGGCCCTCCCGCGTGGCGATCCAGATAAATCCCTGCGTACTTTGTAAAATATCGTAGATTTGATTAGCCGGCAGACCGTCGTTAATCGTGAAATGTTTAAATTTAGCCAGTCGATTGGCTTCTACTTGATTGGTTGGCGATGATTCTCCGCCGGGCTGAGCATAAGCGCGTGTGGCGGTGGGGCATAGCGCCACCAGAGTGACAAAGGTCAACCCAATAGCAATCTGAATTAAGGCGTTGGTGCGCATGTTTCTCTTCACTTGGTTGGTATTCCGTCAAACCGCACCGGGCCAATAGTCTAATGACTTTGGATATGCTTCAAACGATCGGATGTGCAATGAAGTGACTACTAGCCGTATAACCATAGCCCATAGGGTGGTGCGCCGCCAACGTGAACAGTATCCTCTAGCGCGAGCAGTCTCCCCTGGGGCGCGAGTTGAGCGAATGAGCTAGAGTGCGATTCCCCGATGTACGAGCCCCGCTTTTTTGGACGCCAATTTGATCCTATCCGTTTAAACCGCCAAGGATTTAGCGAAGGCTTCAAACCCTGATAGACGGATATTTCTGGCATATTCGGATTCCCGTTTACTGCCTTGATATGCAGGGATATGTGACTATTCTCAAATCACACTTACAGCATTCTCCAACCAGGTGAACCGCTCAGGGCAGCTGAGTATTTACTGGAGGCAGAGCCGGATAGGATTTGTCGCCGAGAGACAAAAGCCGAAGCTGCACCTATCTGCCGAGCCCAACCGCGTCTAGTGACGAACCCGATGTTGTAGGTTGGCCAAGGTGTGTGTAACAGGGCTGTATAAAGAGCGCCCCAGATTGCTTTGGGGTATCTATGGCAGATATTGGAGGTCGTTCACCATGGTATCTCAAGATATTACTCGTAATTCGGCGCATCCGATTATCCTGCCATTGCGCTGGAAGGCAATTAGTCTCGCCCTGCTGTGTATTGCTTCGGCTGTAATTAACAGTGCACAGGCGCTAGAAGTTTCAGCCTATGCCAACTTGAATATTCACGCTGAATACGTTGAACCTGATAAAGAAACCGCACAAGTAAAAAAATATACCGGCTTGCGGGATGCCTACTCGAAAATCGGCATTAATGTCGAGCATGAATTTTCTGATAAGCAAAAGGTGAGTTTTCATTTATTTACGCCTGTAGATCTGGCAAATCTGAAGTTTCAGGATGCCTGGGATCATAGTGCCGATACCCCGCAATATGAAATCTATTGGGCGGCACCTTTAGGTGAAGTTAAGGCTGGATACCTTTATTTACCCTACTACGACGCCATTGCTTCAGTGGTCGACCGTTTTAGCTCCTACTATTCGGGTTTTGCCACCTACTCCTACTATCGCACCAAAAAATCGCTGGTCTATGCATCACCGTCATTGAACGGTTTTAATATAGGGGCCTCGGTGTCAGAGAATCAGGGCCTCGATGGCGACAACCTCCTGACTCTGGCGCTTAAGTGGGCGAATGATAAAACCTCTGTTGCTCTCGGCTTGCAGGATAAGCAGGGATTATTGAATACTCGAATTTGGGGCATTTCGGTCAGTCATAAGCCAATCGATGGGCTTTACATCGGTATCAAATCCGAGGTTTTCGACACGGATAATTCAGTAGGCTACGGCAGCGATGGTGATAGCTCCACCGCTGCTTTTGTTTCTTACGACTATAGCAAGCAGACATTCAAGGCAATGCTGGCGGATACCGACAATTATGGCGGAGTCAGCTATTCGCTTGGTTGGGATTATCGCTACTCAGATACCCTAAAGTTTTTTGTGGAATATTATGCAGAAGAGGAAACCGCCGCTATTACTGCTGAGCGCGCAGGTTTAGAGGTTTTTGATAGAAATGCCAGTGGAGGCAGCGCTCTAGCCGCTGGCCTCAGCCTGAATTATGCGTGGTAAATAAAGGTGGTCATCCGAAGCGGAGCTGCCTCGTTTTTCTCTGCTGACAGTGGAGGACGGGGTCTCCAGTGCACAGGTTTACTCAGCAGTGCAGGGTGCGGCTTACTTGCATCTTGCTACGGATGATTTCACCTGCCTGAACGATATAAATCCTACGTAAAAACAGGGAGGCTTCCGATAAAATTTTACGAGAAAGGCCCTCCGCAAGCACACATGACATATACCTACTGCAATAAATATCTTGTCAGTGTTCCAGCTCGAATTGTGCGCTTTTTGTACGGGCTGATAATGCGCTCTTTCGCGTTGGGCAGGTGGCGCGCAATCGCCTGGAAATCCAGTAATTAGGGCGGGTAATTCAAGCTTTTGTGGTAGTATGCGCGCACTTTGCCAAGTTCAGGGTAGCGCTTATGCATTGTCCGTTTTGTAGTGCCGAAGATACCAAAGTCATTGATTCCCGCCTGGTGGCCGAGGGCGATCAGGTGCGCCGTAGGCGCGAGTGCCTGTCCTGCCATGAGCGCTTTACCACTTTTGAGGTGGCGGAGCTGGTGATGCCGCGCATCATCAAGCAAAACGGCACCCGCGAGCCCTTTGATGAGAACAAGCTGCGCGCCGGGTTGCTGCGCGCGCTGGAAAAACGCCCCGTCTCCATTGAAGCCATAGAGTCAGCGATCAACCATATCAAACATTTTTTACAGGCTACTGGCGAGCGCGAGGTTAAAGCCCTGCTGGTGGGTGAAAAGGTGATGGAGCAGCTGCAAAAGCTGGATGAGGTGGCCTATGTGCGTTTCGCCTCTGTGTATCGTCGCTTCAAGGATCTCAACGAATTCCGCAAGGAAATCGACCGCCTGGAACAGCAGCCGGAAAACGAATAAACCATGGCCTTTAGTCCCCGCGATTACGAATTTATGGCGCGCGCTCTGCGTTTGGCGGAGCGCGGCCTCTACACCACTATGCCCAACCCACGGGTGGGCTGTGTGCTGGTAAAAGATGATCAACTGCTGGCAGAAGGCTGGCATGCGCGCGCTGGCGAAGGCCACGCCGAAGTCAATGCGCTCAACCAAGCAGGCGAGGCGGCGCGCGGTGCTACCGCCTATGTCACTCTGGAGCCCTGCAATCACACGGGGCGCACTGGCCCCTGTTCCCAGGCACTGATTGATGCCGGTGTGACGCGTGTTGTTTATGGTATGGAAGACCCCAATCCACTGGTGTCCGGTGCTGGCCTGGATCGCCTTGAAGCGGCAGGCGTGCAGGTTGAGGGACCGCTTTTGGAAGAAGAGGCGCGCGCGCTCAATCCGGGTTTTATCAAACGAATGGGAAGTAAGCGCCCATGGGTGCGTATCAAAATGGCCATGAGCCTGGATGGCCGTACCGCTATGGCTAGCGGCGAGAGCAAGTGGATTACCGGACCCAAGGCGCGCGCTGATGTGCAGCGATTGCGCGCCAGATCCTGTGCGATTATCTCAGGCATAGGTTCAATATTGCAGGACAACTCAGTGCTTTCGGTGCGCGCTGCCGAGCTGGGTTTGGAAGGCGCTGAGCAAATCGCCCAGCGTCAACCGCTGCGGGTCATTCTCGATCCCCTGGTAAAATTGCCGCGCGAGGCTTGGCTTTTGCAGGAGGCGTCCCCAATTCTGGTAGTGCACAACGGCGAGGTTGAAGCTCAACAGCTGCAGGGTTGGCCCGCCCATGTGGAGTTTTTGGCGCTACCCAACCGCGAAGGTCGTATCGACCTGGATAAATTGCTGCGCGAACTGGCGCAGCGCCAGTGCAATGAAGTATTGGTGGAAGCCGGTGCGCGCCTGTCGGGTGCGTTTTTACGTCGCGGCCTCGCCGATGAAATACTGGTGTATATGGCGCCCAAACTCATGGGCAGTAATGCGCGCCCCCTGTTTGATTTGCCGCTGGATACCATGTCGGCATCGCTCGCCCTGAAAATTCAGGATATCCGCGCCCTGGGCCACGACTGGCGCATTACTGCCGTCCCTGATATTGAATACTAAGTTCTGTTATGACTGATACTAATCCAATCAATCCCGGCGTTCAGCCGCCCGATAATTCTGCTCCGCGCCTGCGCCGCCTGGGCGCCGCGCTAATCGACGGTTTTATTCTGGGTATACTGGTGATGCTGGCGATCCAGCAGACAGGGCTGATCGACCTGTTTGAAGAATTTATGCGCTTGCCTCCCGAGCAGCAGGCCAACCATGTGGTTGTCTCCTGGGGCTTCCAGTTCAAACTGGCGCTGGCGGAATTCGCGCTCTTTGCGCTGCTGCAAGGCTTTTTGTTGCAGCGCTATGGCCAGACCATTGGCAAGCGCTTATTGGGCTTGGCGATAGTGACGCTGGACGGGCAAAAACCGGAATTCACCAGCCTCTTGATCAATCGCTATTTGAGCCAGATGGCGATGGGGGTGATCCCCGGCTTAGGTATGTGGCTGCGTCTGCTGGATATCTGCATGATTTTTCGCAATGACCGCCGCTGCCTGCACGATCACCTGGCGCGCACGCGGGTAATCGACCTGCGTGTAGCTGTCGCACAGCAGCCCAGCAACAGCCTGATTGTCTAGGAGCCAGCCCCTATGTTTACCGGCATTATCGAAGCAGTTGGCGAAGTGGTGGCGCTCCAGCCCAAAAACGGCGACCTGCGCCTGCGCATAAAAACTCATGGCCTGGATCTCGCCGATGTGTGCCTCGGCGACTCTATCGCCACCAATGGCGTGTGTTTAACCGTGGTTGAGCTGCCGGGCGATGGCTACTGGGCCGACGTGTCGCGCGAGACGCTGGACAACACCACACTACCTGGTTGGAAGCTGGGGCAGAGGGTCAATCTGGAGAAGGCGCTCACGCCACAGACCCGTCTCGGTGGCCATATTGTCAGCGGCCATGTCGATGGTGTGGGTGAGGTGGTCAGTCGCCACCCGGATGCGCGCTCCGAGCGTTTTCGCCTGCGCGCGCCCAAAGAGCTGGCAAAATATATCGCCCACAAAGGCTCAATTACTATAGATGGTACTAGTCTTACCGTGAACAAGGTGGATGGTGCCGAGTTTGAACTCAACATAGTGCCGCACACCTTGGCCCACACCATTATGGGCGATTACAAACCGGGTAGTCAGATCAACCTGGAGGTGGATGTACTGGCCCGCTACCTGGAGCGGCTGATGCTGGGCGATAAGGCCGCAGAGGCTAAAGAGGGCGGCATCACCCTGGAGTTTCTCGCCAAAAATGGTTTTATGTAAGCCAGAATTACCCTTTAAACACCTTAACCCAAGGTTGTGACGGAAGCAGTTATGCAACTCAATAGCATTGAAGAACTGATCGAAGATCTGCGCCACGGCAAGATGGTTATCCTCATGGATGACGAGGATCGCGAAAACGAAGGCGACCTGATTATGGTGGCCGAGCAGGTGCGCCCGGAAGATATCAATTTTATGGCCACCCATGCGCGCGGCCTGATCTGCCTGACGCTCACCCCCGAGCGCTGCAAGCAGCTGGATTTGCCGCTGATGGTGAGCGACAACAAATCCCAGCACACCACCAACTTTACTGTCTCGATTGAAGCCGCTGAAGGCGTGAGTACCGGCATTTCTGCTGCCGACCGCGCGCTGACGGTGCGTACCGCAGTTAAAGCCAATGCCCGCGCCCAGGACCTGGTGCAGCCAGGTCACATCTTCCCACTCATGGCGCAGCCAGGTGGGGTGATGAGCCGCGCCGGTCATACCGAGGCTGGCTGCGATCTGGCGCGTCTGGCGGGCTTTGAGCCAGCGGCGGTGATAGTTGAAGTGATGAACTCAGATGGCAGCATGGCGCGCCGCTCAGACCTGGAGCGATTTGCTGAGCAGCACAAGATGAAAATCGGTACTATTGCCGACCTGATCCACTACCGCGCCACTAAAGAGAAAACCGTTGAATGTATCAATAGCCGCAAGGTGGATACCCTCTACGGTGAATTTGAGCTGCGCACCTACAAGGATACCGCCCGCGGCGACCTGCATTTTGCGATGGTAAAAGGCGAGATAGATGCCGAGCCCTGCCTGGTGCGAGTGCACGTGATGGATATAGCGCGCGATCTGCTCAGCCTTAAGCGCACCTCGGTCGCCGGCGGCAAAAGCTGGACCTATCAGAATGCACTCAAGCATGTCGCCGAGGAGGGGCAGGGTGTGGTGTTGCTGATTTGCCACGACGAATCCACCAAAGAGGTGGAGGACAGCATCGACTGGTTAATTTCTGGCAAGCAGATGCGCCGCAGCCCCGAAGTGATGTACAAGCAGGTGGGCACAGGATCGCAAATCCTGCGCGACCTGGGTGTGCGCAAAATGCGTGTTATGTCGGCGCCCATGCGCTATTCCGCCCTGTCGGGCTTCGACCTGGAAGTGGTCGAGTACATCTGCCCGGAAGCTGACGAATAAGCGCGGCACACTACCGCAATAAATTTTTGAACCTGCAAAATTTAATTTGGATCTTATAGAGACTTAGCGATGAGCAATATCAAAGTTATCGAAGGTGATTTTTCCCAGTCCTCTGGCAAGTACGCGTTAATCGTCAGCCGCTGGAACAGCTTTGTGGTGGAGAGCCTTAAAGAAGGTGCGCTGGATACATTGCGTCGCCACGGCATCAAAGATGAAAACGTAGTGATCTACTACGCGCCCGGCGCTTTTGAGTTCCCCCTGGTTGCGCAAAAAATTGCCGCCACCAAACAGTACGATGCCATTATTGCCCTGGGTGCGGTGATTCGCGGCGGTACGCCACACTTTGACTATGTTGCCGGTGAGTGCACCAAAGGCCTGGCACAAGTAGGCCTGCAGTACGGTATTACAGTGACCTTTGGTGTGTTGACCGTGGATTCCATCGAGCAAGCGATTGAGCGCTCTGGCACCAAGGCTGGCAACAAAGGCGTGGAAGCAGCTTCCACCGCGCTGGAAATGGTTTCGCTGCTGGGCCGCATTTAAGTCGGCGCAAGCAAACTTGCCGTTGGGCACATTGGTTTTTTTGAAGTAATTTTTCAGGGATTGCACAGGCAATCCCGCGTTCTTTCAGGTATTCGCAAATGACAACTCAATCCGGCCCGACCCATCAAAAAGGTCACACAGCGGCAGTGCGCCGTATGGCCCGTCACTACGCCATGCAGGCGCTCTACCAATGGCAGATGGCAGGCTCCAGTATCAATGCCATTGAAGCGGAATTCCGCACCGACAATGATATGAGCAAAGTGGATGTGGACTATTTCCACGAGCTGCTGCACGGTGTGCCCGAGCACCTGAGCGAAATTGACGATACCTACAATCCCTTTTTGGTCGAGCGCGCTCAGGATGAGCTGGATACTATTACCCGCGCGCTGTTGCGTATGGCCACCTACGAGTTCAAGTTCCGCATTGATGTGCCCTATAAAGTCGTAATCAACGAAGCTGTGTCCCTGGCCAAAAAATTTGGTGCCGAGGACAGTCACAAATTTATCAATGGCGTGCTGGATAAAACCGCCGAAGTCACGCGCGCGCTGGAAGTGAAAGCCGAGCGCGGCGGCCGCTAGGTTCAAGTCGCCATCGTGCCCGGTGAATTTCAGTTAATTCAGCAATTTTTTCAGCGCGAGCAAGCCGAGTCGCCTGCTGAAGGTGTACTGCTGGGTATCGGTGATGACTGCGCGCTGCTGCAGGTCCCTGCGGGGGAGCAGTTGGCGGTGTCAGTGGACACCTTGGTAGCCGATGTGCATTTTCCCGCGGATGCCGATGCCGAGCTAATTGCTGAGCGCGCACTGCGCACTAATCTCAGCGATCTCGCGGCCATGGGCGCGCGGCCACTCTGGTTTACCCTGGCGCTCACGCTGCCGGAAGCGGATGAGCACTGGTTGCGCGCTTTTAGCCGCGGTTTGTTTAAATGTGCGCGTGAATACGCCATAGCGCTGGTGGGTGGCGATACCACCTCTGGCCCGCTAACGATTAGCATCCAGGTAATGGGCGCTGTTAAACCCGGTGAAAGCTTGCGCCGCGATGGCGCCAGCCCCGGTGATTTTATTCTAGTTACCAATGCCCTGGGCGATGGCGCGGTGGCCTTGGCGGTGATTCAGCAGCGCATAAATCCATCACCTGAGGCGATTGAATATCTGCACGAGCGTTTTTATCGTCCTGTGCCGCGTTTAAAAGAGTCGGCGCTGTTGCGCGGGCTCGCCAGCGCCGCGCTGGATATTTCCGATGGTTTGGTGGCTGATCTACAGCATATATGCGATGCCTCGGATGTTGGCGCGATCCTGGATGTTGAAACGCTGCCGCTTTCGGCGGCGCTGCAGACGTTGGACAATCAGACGCAGGCCCTGGAGTGGGCGTTAATCGGTGGCGACGATTACGAGCTTTGCTTTACGGTGCCACCGCACAAAATGCCGGAGCTGGCCATGTTGATTGCCCAGGGGCAGGTAAACGCCACTGTGATTGGCGAAATTGTCCCGGGCAATAAGGTGATTTGTGAATTTGACGGTGAGCCTTTTGCGCTGCACAAAACAGGGTATCAACACTTCTAATGGCCAATCCCCAAATAAATAGCCCCAGTTTTAAACAACTGCTCGCTAACCCCAACCATTTTTTTGCTTTTGGTTTTGGCAGCGGTCTCGCGCCCAAGGCGCCGGGCACCTTTGGCACCCTGGCGGCCGTTCCAATCTATTGGTTGATCCAGGATCTCAGCTGGCCGCTCTATTTAAGCTGGCTGCTGGTGACCTTTGTCCTGGGAGTGTTCTGGTGTGATAGATCCTCCAAAGTATTAGGTGTGCACGATCACGGCGGCATAGTCTGGGATGAGTTTGTCGGCTATTGGGTAACCATGTTTATGGCCCCCGCAGGTTGGCTGTGGATGCTGGTGGGTTTTGTGTTGTTTCGTTTATTCGACATAGTTAAACCCTGGCCAATTCGCTGGCTGGACGAAAAAGTGCACGGCGGCTTTGGCATTATGCTGGATGATGTGTTGGCGGGAGTTTTTGCCTGGGGATGCATGCAGCTTTTGTATATCTGGATTTAAGGAGAAATCTAATGCGCTGGTTGTTGTTGGTCGTAATTAGTTTGGCTTCCTGCCCGCTGATGGCGCAGGAGATAGAGGCCAAAATGCTTGCCCAGGGCAGCGCACTCTTAGTAATAGATGGCAAGCAGCGCATGCTGCGGGTTGGCAAAACCAGCCCTGAGGGCGTCAAGCTGATTAGTGCCGATGGTCAGCAAGCGGTGATAGAAGTTGGCGGTCGGAGCCAATCGCTGGGGCTTTCCCGGCGTATAGCAACCAGCTTTGCCAGGGCAAAAAAAGCAGAGGTTCGTCTTGCCTCTAGTCAGGGTGGGCATTATCGGACGCCAGGGCTGATCAATGGTATGCCGGTTAATTTTCTTGTGGATACAGGGGCAACCTATGTCTCTATGAATTTTCACGAAGCAGAAAGGTTGGGCATAGATTTCTTGGCTGGATTTAAATCTACATCCAGCACTGCCAATGGGTTGGCAGATATTTATATAGTGGTACTAAATAACGTGTCTGTTGGTGGTGTAGAGCTACATCAAGTTCCTGCCGCAGTTCACGACAGTGATTCGCCGTCAGAGATTTTGCTGGGCAATAGTTTTTTATCCAAGGTTGATATTCGTATCGACCAGGGTGTGATGGTATTGCGCGCCAAGCATTAAATGTCTCGCCTGATTAGCGGGCGAGTGAGAGGTAAGCCAGTGACAGTTAAATATGTAGAGTCTTCCAAATTGCCAACGCCCTGGGGCATGTTTTGCATGCACGGCTTTAGCGATGAGGAAAATTACAAAGAGCATGTGGTACTCACCATGGGTGATATCAGCGGCGATGAGCCGCTGCTCGCGCGCGTGCACTCCGAGTGTTTAACGGGCGATGCGCTGTTTAGTATGCGCTGCGACTGCGGCCCGCAACTACAGGCGGCCATGCATAAAATTGCGTTGGCTGGGCGCGGCGTGATTTTTTATTTGCGCCAGGAGGGCAGGGGCATTGGCCTGCTCAACAAAATCAAAGCCTATCACCTGCAGGACCAGGGTGCGGATACCGTCGAAGCCAACGAGCAGTTGGGCTTTGGTGCCGATATGCGCGACTACTCCATCCTCAAGCCCATGCTCGAACATTTAAATATCAAAGCGCTTAAATTGATGACCAACAATCCGCGCAAAGTTAAGGCTTTGCAGGAGTTGGGGGTGAATATTGTTGAGCGCATCCCGCACCAGACCGGGCGCAATCCGCACAACGCCAAATACCTGGAAACCAAAAAGGGCAAGCTTGGCCATTTGTTTGCCGACTACGACAATGGCGATGAGAGCGCTGGCGACAGCAACGAATAATCGCAACAGGATTTACTTATGGTACGTATCGCAATTGCCGGCGCCGCCGGCCGTATGGGCAAGGCGCTGATTGAAGCCACCCAAAAAAATCCCAACACCAGCCTGGGTGTTGCCACAGTGCGCCCTGGCAGTTCGCTAATTGGCGCTGATGCCGGCGAGTTGGGCAATGTTGGTAAATTGGGTGTGCTGGTGGGTGGCGATCTGCTGGCCGCGATTAACGATTTTGATGTGCTGATTGATTTCAGCTCACCCCTGGCAACGCTTGAACATGTAAAAATTTGCGCCGAACACAAAAAGCCGATTGTGATAGGTACCACAGGTTTTAGTGCGGCGGAAAAAGCCGAGCTGCTGGCCTATCAGGCACAGATTCCGCTGTTGCTCTCAGCCAACTTCTCCACCGGGGTCAACCTTTGCTTCAAATTGCTGGATATGGCGGCACGGGTGTTGGGCGATGAATATGATGTGGAAGTTTACGAGGCGCACCATCGCCATAAAGTGGATTCCCCTTCAGGTACGGCCATGCGCATGGGCGAGGTTTTGGCCAATGCCCTGGAGCGCGATCTGGATAAGGTGGCTGTCTATGGCCGCGAAGGTCAAATCGGCCCGCGCCCGCGCGATACCATCGGCTTTGCCACAGTGCGCGGTGGCGATGTGGTGGGCGATCACACGGTGATGTTTATGGCCGATGGCGAGCGGGTGGAAGTCACCCATAAAGCCTCCAGCCGCCTGGCCTTTGCCAATGGCGCGGTGCGCGCGGCAGTGTGGCTGCAGCAACAGGAAAAGGGCCTGTTTGATATGCAGGATGTGTTGGGCCTGCGCTAAAAACTTTACTCAGGAAAAGTGTCATGGCCGGTTCCAGCCTGTTAATGCTGATTGACGACATAGCCACAGTATTGGATGACGTGGCGGTCATGACCAAAATCGCCGCTAAAAAAACGGCCGGGGTACTGGGTGACGACCTGGCACTTAATGCCGAGCAGGTTTCCGGGGTGCGCGCCGAGCGCGAACTGCCGGTGGTCTGGGCGGTGGCGAAAGGTTCGCTGGTCAACAAATTAATCCTGGTGCCCGCTGCACTGTTGATTAGCGCCCTTGTGCCCTGGCTGATCACACCCTTATTGATGTTGGGTGGCGCCTATCTTTGTTACGAAGGTGTCGAAAAGGTTTTTCATAAATTTCTCCACTCCGCCGCAGAAGAACAGCAGGCTCATCAACAGCTGACGCAAGCATTTATCGATGCGCAGGTGGATCTGGTAGCCTTTGAAAAAGATAAAATCAAAGGCGCCATTCGCACCGATTTTGTTCTCTCCGCCGAGATTATCGTTATCGCCCTGGGCGTAGTTGCCAGCCTGCCATTGGTGTCGCGCTCCATAGTCGTGGCCAGTGTTGCCCTGGCGATGACCATCGGTGTCTATGGTTTTGTTGCCCTGATCGTCAAACTCGATGATATGGGGCTCTACCTGCTCAAGCGCCCCGGCGCGGCTAATCGCCTTGTTGGAAAGCTCCTTTTAGCGGCAGCACCCAAGGTGATGAAGTTTTTGGCGGTGGCTGGCACCCTGGCAATGTTTTTGGTGGGCGGCGGCATAGCTATTCATGGCATAGCTCCGCTGCACCATCTGCTTGCCGGTTGGATGGCGCAGGCGGGTGGGCTGGCCTGGTCAGTAGAGATACTCGCAAACGCCTCGGTGGGCATGCTGGTAGGCGTTCTGGCGCTGGCATTGGTAAGTCTGGCTGCAAAAGTTTTCACTTCTCTTTTGGCTTTTAAGGAATGACCCATTCTTGCGCACTTGGTTGAATTTAAAGGCATATTCCATTGGACAGCGGCGGCCTAACCCCGTAGAATTCCCGGTTAACTCGCGCAAGGCCAGATTGGCCTGGAGATAAGCGCGCCAGGATACGAGCGGTTCGCCTAAGAACGCTAATAAAAGCGAGATGAAATAAGTATTTCATCTCGCTTTTTTACAACCTGAACCCGGAGGGTTCGGGCTGTTGCCAGACCCATCACCATTGCCCTTACTCATTGCAGATCGCGCCACCTCCCAGTGAACCGTGCGACTGCCTTCTTGAGTCTAAAAAAGGCCAAAATGCATGTCTGGCAGCCGGTGATCGATTTTAGTTTTTGAATTTACAACTTGCTTTAAGGGTATCCCCCGAGCGACTTAGATAGTGCTCAGGTGTCCTCCAAGCCAAAACCCAACCAGTCCAGGAGGTTGTTTTGACTACTCAGGAATCCCTTCCTGCCCAGAAAAAGGCCATTTTGGTTCTTGCTGATGGTAGTGTTTTCCGTGGTACCGCTATAGGTGCCGAGGGTTTATCGGTCGGTGAAGTGGTGTTTAACACCTCGATCACCGGTTACCAGGAGATCCTCTCCGACCCGTCCTATGCCCAGCAAATCGTCACCCTCACTTACCCGCACATAGGTAATGTGGGCACCAACAGTGAAGACGAAGAGTGCGACAAAATCTGGGCCACCGGCCTGGTGATTCGCGATTTGCCCCTCCTGGAAAGCAATTTCCGCAGTCAGCAAAACCTGTCTGATTACCTCAAGGCCCACAAGGTGATCGGCATAGCTGATATAGATACCCGTCGCCTGACCCGTATTCTGCGCGACAAGGGTGCGCAAAACGGCTGCATCATGGCCGGCGATGTGGATGAAGCTCAAGCCCTGGCGGCGGCTAAAGCCTTCGGCGGTTTAAAAGGTTTGGACCTGGCGAAAGAAGTGACCGTGAGCCAGCCCTACAACTGGAACGAAACCAGCTGGAAACTGGGCCAAGGCCACAGTACCCCGACTGGTGCTAAAAAATTCAAAGTGGTTGCCTACGACTACGGCGTTAAGCGCAACATCCTGCGCATGCTGGTCGATCGCGACTGCGAGCTGGTGGTAGTACCGGCAAAAACGCCCGCCGCCGAGGTGTTGGCGATGAATCCAGATGGCGTCTTCCTGTCCAACGGCCCTGGCGACCCAGAGCCCTGCGATTACGCCATCAGTGCGATTAAAACCATTCTCGACACCGAGATCCCGGTATTTGGCATCTGCCTGGGGCACCAGCTGCTGGCCCTGGCCTCAGGTGCCAAGACCATCAAGATGAAATTCGGCCACCACGGCGGCAACCATCCGGTACAGAACCTGGATAACAAGCAGGTGATGATCACTGCCCAGAACCACGGGTTTGCGGTGGAAGAGTCCAGCCTGCCGGCCAATCTGCGCGCGACTCACAAATCGCTGTTTGACGGTTCTCTGCAGGGGATTCACCGCACCGACAAGCCGGCCTTCAGCTTCCAGGGTCACCCTGAAGCCAGCCCAGGCCCGCACGATGCCGCCCCTCTGTTTGACCACTTTATTGAATTGATGCAAGCGCGCAAAGCGTCCTAACCGGAGTCGACATGCCAAAACGTACCGACATAAACAGTATTTTGATTCTCGGCGCTGGCCCGATTGTTATCGGCCAGGCCTGTGAGTTCGACTACTCAGGCGCCCAAGCCTGTAAGGCTCTGCGTGAAGAGGGTTACCGCGTTATTCTGGTGAACTCTAACCCGGCCACCATCATGACCGATCCGGCCATGGCCGATGCCACCTATATTGAGCCGATTGAGTGGCAAACCGTTGCCAAAATCATCGAAAAAGAGCGCCCTGATGTGATTCTGCCCACCATGGGCGGCCAGACGGCACTCAACTGCGCCCTGGCGCTGGCCAAGCACGGCGTACTGGAAAAGTACAATGTGGAGCTGATCGGCGCTAAAGAAGAAGCCATCAACATGGCCGAAGATCGCAACCTCTTCGACCAGGCGATGAAGCGCATTGGCCTGTCCTGCGCTCGCGCTAAAATTGTTCACAGTCTGGAAGAGGCCCGTGAGGCGCCGAAAGAATTCGGCTTCCCCTGTATTATTCGCCCGTCTTTCACCATGGGTGGTTCCGGTGGCGGTATCGCCTATAACTGGGATGAGTTTGAAGAAATCTGTACCCGCGGCCTGGACCTGTCGCCCACCAACGAGCTGCTGATCGACGAATCCCTGCTCGGCTGGAAAGAGTACGAGATGGAAGTGGTGCGCGACAAAAATGACAACTGCATTATTGTCTGCTCCATTGAAAACTTCGACCCCATGGGTGTGCACACCGGTGACTCCATCACCGTGGCGCCGGCGCAGACCCTGACCGATAAAGAGTACCAAATCATGCGTAACGCCTCGGTGGCGGTACTGCGTGAAATCGGCGTGGAAACCGGCGGCTCCAACGTGCAATTCGCGGTTAACCCTGTGGCTGGTCGCATGGTGGTGATCGAGATGAACCCGCGTGTATCTCGTTCATCCGCACTGGCCTCCAAGGCCACTGGCTTCCCCATCGCCAAAATCGCCGACAAGCTGGCGGTGGGTTACACCCTGGATGAGCTGCAAAACGAAATCACCGGCGGTGCCACCCCGGCATCTTTCGAGCCATCTATCGACTATGTAGTCACCAAAGTACCGCGCTTCACCTTTGAAAAATTCGGCGATGCCGATGCCCGCCTGACCACCCAGATGAAGTCTGTGGGCGAGGTGATGGCCATAGGTCGCACTTTCCAGGAATCCTTGCAGAAAGCCCTGCGCGGCCTGGAAGTGGGCTCTGCCGGTTTTGAATCCAAGGTGGATATCACCAGTGAAGAGGGCCAGGCGCGTATTCGCCGCGAACTGGTTACCCCGGGCGCTGAGCGCATTTGGTACGTGGGCGATGCCTTCCGTATGGGTATGAGTGTGGAGGAGGCGTTTAACCTCTCCAAAATCGACCCCTGGTTCCTGATTCAGGTTAAAGAGCTGATTGATATAGAGCAGTCGCTGCGCAGCAAAACCCTGCAGGATATAGACGCCGACCAGCTTTATCGCCTCAAGCGCAAGGGCTTCTCCGACAAGCGTCTGGCGCTGCTGCTGGGTGCCACGGAAAAAGCCGTGCGCCACTACCGCCAGGGGCTGAATATTCGTCCAGTGTACAAGCGTGTAGACACCTGTGCGGCTGAGTTCTCCACCTCTACCGCCTATATGTACTCCACCTACGAGGAAGAGTGCGAAGCCAACCCCAGTGATAAGAAGAAGATTCTGGTTATCGGCGGCGGCCCCAACCGTATTGGTCAGGGTATTGAGTTTGACTACTGCTGCGTACACGCCGCCCTGGCGATGCGCGAAGACGGTTACGAGACCATTATGGTCAACTGTAACCCAGAGACAGTATCGACCGATTACGATACTTCCGATCGATTGTTCTTTGAGCCGGTAACCCTCGAAGACGTGCTCGAAATCGTGCAAAAAGAAAAGCCCGTGGGTGTGATTGTGCAGTTTGGCGGTCAGACCCCGCTGAAACTGGCGCGTGCCCTGGAAGCCGAAGGCGTGCCCATTATCGGCACCAGCCCGGACGCTATCGACAAGGCCGAAGACCGCGAGCGCTTCCAGCAGATGATCGAAAAACTGGAGCTGCGTCAGCCGCCCAATGCCATTGTGCGCTCGCTCGAAGAGGCGCTGTTGGCCGCCGACAAAGTTGGCTATCCCCTGGTGGTTCGCCCCTCCTATGTGTTGGGCGGTCGCGCTATGGAAATCGTCTACAAAGAGGAAGAGCTGCGCACCTATATGCGCACCGCAGTGCAGGTATCAGAAGATGCGCCGGTATTGCTTGATCACTTCCTCAATAACGCCATCGAAGTGGATATCGACTCGGTATCCGACGGCCAGCAGGTTGTGATTGGCGGCATCATGCAGCACATTGAGCAGTGTGGCGTTCACTCGGGCGACTCAGCCTGTTCGCTGCCGCCTTACTCGCTGCCTGCCGATGTGCAGGATGAGATGCGTGAAACGGTTAAGAAGATGGCGATTGAATTGGGTGTTATCGGCCTGATGAACACCCAGCTGGCCTACCAGGACGGCAAAATTTACGTCATCGAAGTTAACCCGCGCGCCTCGCGCACTGTGCCTTTTGTATCCAAGTGCATTGGTGTGTCGCTGGCCAAGGTGGCGGCGCGTTGCCAGGCGGGTATCAGCCTGGAAGCCCAGGGCTTTACCAAAGAAATCATCCCTGATTACTACAGTGTTAAAGAGGCAGTATTCCCCTTTAACAAGTTCCCGGCGGTTGACCCGATTCTCGGCCCAGAGATGAAGTCTACCGGCGAGGTAATGGGCGTTGGCGATACCTTCGGCGAAGCCTACGGCAAGTCGCAGTTGGCGGCCAACAACCGCATCGCCAGTAAAGGCGCGGCTTTTATCAGCGTGCGCGATATGGATAAAGCTGGCATAGTCAGCGTTGGCAAGGACCTGGCTGAACTGGGCTTTAAGCTGGTCGCTACACGCGGCACCGCGTCTGTTTTGCAGCAGGCCGGGCTTGAAGTGGAGGTGGTCAACAAGGTTCAGGAAGGCCGTCCGCACATTGTGGATATGATCAAGAACGATGAAATCGATCTGATCATCAACACGGTGGAAGGGCGCCAGGCCACGCGCGACTCAGCCTCTATTCGTCGCAGTGCAGAAAACCATCGCGTTTACTACAACACTACCTTGGCGGCCGGTTTTGCGGTTTGCATGGCGTTGAAGCAGGAGCAGGAGATTAGTGTACGTCGCCTGCAGGATTTGCATCAGCGTGTTAAAGCCAAGTAATTTGAGCCGCAAATAGAAGGAAAGGCGCATGAGCACCAAGTTCCCCATGACCCAGGAAGGCGCAGAAAAACTGCGCCTTGAGCTTGAAGACCTGAAGAAAGTACAGCGGCCGCGCATAGTGGCCGCTATTGCCGAAGCGCGCGCCCACGGCGACTTGAAAGAAAATGCCGAGTATTCGGCAGCGCGTGAGCAGCAGAGCTTTTGCGAAGGTCGTATTAACGAGATTGAAGCCAAGTTGAGCCACGCGCACATTATTAATGTGACCAGTATTCCTCACACCGGCAAAGTGCTGTTCGGTACAACCGTTACCATTATTAACCTGGAGACGGAGCAGACGGTGAGCTACCAAATCGTTGGCGATGATGAGGCGGATGTTAAATCCAACAAAATCAGCGTTAACTCGCCAATTGCCCGCGCCCTAGTGGGCAAAGAGGAGGGGGATGTGGTGGTTGTACGCGCTCCCGGCGGCGAGGTGGAGTACGAGATCGATCGGGTTGAACATATCTAATTGATTGATAATAAACAAAAAAGGCTGATCACTGATCAGCCTTTTTTGTTTCGGCAAGGCCCGCTTAGACTGGGCGGTGCAGATTGGATAGTTTGGGGTTAGCCTTTTTATTGGCTTTATAAATTAGCAGCACCTTGCCGATTTCCTGGATAATTTCAATATTGGGCAGTTCGGCTATCTCTTCGACCAGGGCCTTGCGGTCTTCGCGCTCGGCAACGGCGAGTTTGATTTTGATTAGCTCGTGATCGTCCAGGGCGCGGTTGAGCTCATTGATAACGCCTTCGCTCAAGCCATTACCGGCGATTGTCACAATGGGGTTTAGTTTGTGGCCAATGGTGCGAAATTGCTTTTTACGGTCCGGGCTGATCGGCATACAATTACCTAAAAAATGACAGAAATACAGAGCTGGGCATTGTACCTCATTCTTTGGCCCGCTTAGTGGTTGGGATATATGTCAATTGTCAATTTCAGCCTGGGAGTGCCAGTGTTAATCTGGGCTAGTGCCGGAAATAAGCTTGTTTTTTTTAAATTAACCCCCAGTATGTATGTTTACGGCTTTAGCCAAATAGCTTAAGCCTACTCAATACCTGCTTTTTGCTGTTATCAGAGGACCATTCCTTGAACGACATCACCAAAAATCTCGTCCTTTGGCTAGTAATTGCCATAGTGCTATTTAGCGTTTTCGAGAGTTTCAATCGCCCGTCGCCTTCCCAGAACCTTAGTTACTCCGAGTTTATTTCGGCGGTTAAGGACAGCAAGGTGCGCAATGTCGTTATTGGTAGTGAAACTATCGATGGCACCATGAGTGATAACACCCAGTTTCGTACCATTCGCCCAATAGCATACGATCCCAAGTTGATTGATGACCTCTACAACCACGGGGTTAACTTTGAAGGTCGTGAGGTTGAAAAGCCTGGTCTCATCTCCCAAATCCTTATCTCCATAGCACCGGTGCTGCTTATTATTGCGGTGTTTTGGTTCTTTATGCGGCAAATGCAGGGGGGTGCCGGGGGTAAGGGTGGGCCTATGAGCTTTGGTAAAAGTAAGGCTCGACTGTTGGGCGAAGATCAAATTAAAACTACTTTTGCTGACGTGGCTGGAGTTGATGAAGCCAAAGAGGAAGTGCAAGAACTGGTGCAATACCTGCGCGATCCTTCCAAATTCCAGCGTTTAGGCGGTCAAATACCGCGCGGTGTGCTAATGGTTGGCCCACCGGGAACCGGTAAAACCCTGTTGGCCAAAGCCATTGCTGGTGAAGCCAAGGTGCCGTTCTTCTCTATTTCAGGCTCTGATTTTGTGGAGATGTTTGTTGGTGTGGGCGCCAGCCGCGTGCGCGATATGTTTGAGCAGGCTAAAAAGCAGGCGCCCTGCATAGTGTTTATCGATGAAATCGACGCGGTAGGTCGCCATCGCGGCGGCGGTCACGGTGGTGGCCATGACGAGCGTGAACAGACTCTCAACCAGTTACTGGTGGAAATGGACGGTTTTGAAGGTAACGACGGTGTCATTATTATCGCCGCTACCAACCGCGCCGATGTGCTGGATAAGGCGCTCTTGCGCCCCGGCCGCTTTGACCGCCAAGTCTATGTGGGCCTGCCCGATATTCGCGGCCGCGAACAGATTCTTAAAGTTCACATGCGCAAAGTGCCACTCGATGAGCGTATCAATGCTTCGGTTATTGCCCGTGGTACTCCGGGGTTTTCCGGTGCTGAATTGGCTAACTTGGTCAATGAAGCCGCCCTTATGGCAGCGCGCGCCAACAAGCGCCTGGTGACCATGGAAGACTTCGAAAAAGCGCGCGACAAAATCATGATGGGTGCAGAGCGCCGCACTATGGTGATGAGCGAGAAAGAAAAAGAGAATACTGCCTATCATGAGGCCGGCCATGCGATTGTTGGTCGCTTGGTGCCTGAACACGATCCGGTGCACAAGGTAACTATTATTCCTCGCGGTCGCGCCCTGGGTGTTACTCAGTTTCTGCCTGAATCAGACAAATACAGCATGAGCAAGCGTTCGCTTGAGTCGAGCATTTGCACCCTGTTTGGTGGTCGTATCGCGGAAGATATGACTTTAGGTGAGGATGGGATTACCACGGGTGCATCAAATGATATCGAAAGGGCCACGACTATTGCGCGTAACATGGTAACCAAATGGGGCTTGTCCAATAAGCTCGGCCCGCTTCATTACGGTGAAGAAGAGGGGATGTACCCAGGTATGGCCAGCCAGCAGTATTCTGATGATACCTCGCGCAATATTGATGAAGAGGTGCGCCGGATTATTAATGCTTGCTACGACCGCGCCGAAAAAATCCTGCAGGAGAATCGCGATATTCTTGAGGCGATGAAAGATGCGCTTATGGAATACGAAACCATAGATGCGGACCAAGTTGATGACTTGATGGCGCGCCGTAAGGTTAGGCCACCGCGCGAATGGAATGACGATGACTTTAATAGCCATCTTAAAAATAATGACTCAGGCGAGAATCCATTGGGACCAATTGGCGGGCCTGCGAATACCCATTAAATAAAATTTTTGCCAACCAACCCCGGGCTTGCTCGGGGTTTGTTTTTTCTATCAACAAATTTGGCTTTGCATTTATGTTATTCCAATTTGGAAGGCATCAGTTGGATCTCGCTCATCCCCATGTTATGGGTATCCTGAATGCCACACCTGATTCCTTTTCCGATGGCGGTAATTATTTTCAAAATAATCGTTTGGTATTAGATCAGGCGTTGTTTCGCGCAGAACAGATGCTCGCTGAAGGTGCCAGTATTATTGATGTCGGCGGTGAATCCACTCGCCCGGGGGCTGCTTTTGTGTCGGAGCAAGAGGAGCTGGATAGGGTTGTGCCTGTGGTCGAAGCAATAGTATCGCGACTGGATGCGTTGGTGTCTGTGGATACCAGTAAGCCTTCAGTCATGCGCGCTTCCGCCAAGGTGGGGGCGAGCTTGATTAATGATGTGCGCGCCCTGGAGCTGGAGGGGGCTTTAGCGGCTGCGGTGGATTCAGGTCTGCCCGTTTGTTTAATGCACATGAAAGGTCAGCCGGAAACTATGCAGCAGCAACCCGAATACGTCGATGTATTGGCTGAGGTTAGTCGGTATTTGCAAGCCAGATCGGCTGCCTGTTTGGCTGCAGGAGTTTCCCGTGGAAAAATTTTATTAGATCCCGGATTTGGATTTGGTAAAACACTCACGCATAATTTTGTGCTTTTGCAGCACTTGGAGCGTCTGAAAATGCTCGGTTACCCGCTGCTGGTGGGAATGTCGCGGAAATCTATGGTTGGCCAATTGTTGAATCGACCAGTTGAACAGCGTTTAGCGGGAAGTCTGGCTCTGGCGTTGTTGGCGGCACAAAAAGGCGCAGCAATAATTAGAGTGCATGATGTGGCAGAAACTGTAGATGTTTTAAAAGTGCTTGCAGAAACACATTTGAACCCAATTTGAAATACAGATAAGGCTCGGAGAGTGGGAAATGGCTCGAAAATATTTCGGAACTGATGGAATTCGCGGATTTGTAGGGGAGGCACCTATTACCCCTGACTTTATGCTCAAACTGGGATGGGCCGCTGGTCGCGTGTTAATGGACAGATTCGATGGCGGCAATTTGATTTTGATTGGCAAGGATACGCGCATTTCAGGCTATATGTTCGAGTCTGCACTTCAGGCGGGGCTAATTAATGCTGGCGTAGATGTCGGTCTGCTCGGCCCTATGCCAACTCCGGGTGTTGCCTACTTAACCCGCACCTTCCAAGCGCAGGCAGGCATAGTCATCAGTGCGTCGCACAATCCATTTCAAGACAACGGCATCAAATTTTTTGGTGGAAATGGCACCAAGTTGCCGGATGACTTGGAGTTGCTTATAGAGGAACAATTAGAGCAGCCCATGGTAACTGCAGAAAAACTGGGCAAGGCAAAGCGAATTCAGGATGCCTCTGGGCGTTATATCGAGTTTTGTAAGGGCACTATGCCCTGGGGCTTTAATCTTAAAGGGCTGCACATAGTGCTAGATTGCGCAAATGGTGCGACCTACAACATAGCGCCTGCGGTATTTGAAGAATTGGGTGCACGTGTGACTGCCATCGCCGTGGAGCCTAACGGCACCAATATCAATCGCGGTTGTGGCTCCACTAAGCCGGAAGTCCTTCAAGAGCGGGTAGTAGAGCTGGATGCAGATTTGGGCATTGCCTTTGATGGCGATGGTGATCGCGTCGTGTTTGTGGATCGCAAGGGCGAGGTTGTGGATGGCGACGAGCTGCTCTATATCATTGCCGCCTATCAGCATGAGTATGCTGGCGGCTGCGATGGTGTAGTGGGCACCTTGATGAGCAACTTTGGCTTCGAGTTGGGCTTGGAGCGCTTGGGTATTCCCTTTGCTCGCGCCAAGGTAGGGGATCGCTATGTTATTGAAATGATGCGCGATAGGGGGTGGCGTCTCGGCGGCGAAAACTCCGGTCACATAGTCTGCAGCAATGTAACCACCACTGGGGATGGCATTATTGCTGCGCTGCAGACGATGCTAGCCATTACCACCATGGGTGAGCCTCTGCACAAAGCGAAAAAAGGCATGAATAAGTTGCCTCAAGTAATGATTAACGTACATATGAGTAAGCGCGCCGATCTATCGCAAAATGAAATTGTTCAGCAGGCGGTAAAGCACACAGAGGATAAGCTCGCAGGTCGCGGCAGAGTCTTGCTGCGCCCCTCAGGTACTGAGCCTGTGGTTCGAGTTATGGTTGAGGGCGAAGACAAGCAGCAAGTTAAGGAGTTGGCTCAGGAGCTGGCCTCAGTCGTTGAGCAGGCTTTAAGTTAATGCCGAGAGTAGCGGCCCGGACAAACCTTATTCCCCAGTTGTATGTCCGGGCTAGCTATATGAAAAATAACGAAAATTCCCCCTTGTAACAACAATAATCGGTTGTATCTTGAAGTCATCTTGGCTAAGATTAGCGCCCGCTTTGGGGGGAGGAGCTGCAGTTGACTGAAGCAAGTAACACAAAGCGTCGCCAACTGGTGGTTGGCAATTGGAAAATGAACGGTACTAGGCGTGAAAACGCTAGTCTGATAGCTGAAATCCTTGCGGGCTTTTCCTCTGAGATTGCAGCTGAAGTAGTGGTTTGTCCTGCTTTCCCCTACTTGGATTCCGTTGGCGATCAAATTCGCGGTTCACACTTAATCCTCGGGGCGCAGAATCTTGCTCACGAGTTAAAGGGTGCATTTACCGGGGAAGTTTCCGCGCAAATGCTTGCAGATTTGGATTGCAAATTTGTAATAATCGGTCACAATGAGCGCCGCCGAATTCAGGGTGAAACCGACGATCAGGTTGCACTAAAATTTATAGCCGCTCAGGCTCAAGGCTTAACGCCGATACTCTGCGTGGGTGAGCCCCTGCAAAAGCGTGAGTCGGGTGATTACTTAGCCGTAATCGATCAGCAGTTGTCGGCGGTGTTAGGCCGTGTTGGTCTGGATGCTTTTGCTAACGCTGTCGTCGCTTACGAGCCTGTATGGGCTGTGGGTACTGGTAAAACTGCCAGGCCGGAGCAAGCACAAGAAGTGCACAAATTTATTCGCCAAAAGTTAGGTCATTTGGCGCAGGCCGTCAGAGTTCTTTATGGCGGTAGTGTAAAGGCTAGTAATGCCGTTGAGCTGTTTGCATTGCAAGATGTTGATGGCGCGTTACTTGGCGGGGCGTCGCTTGACGCAAATGAATTTTTAACCATATGCAAGTGTGCCGACTAAGGGCTCAATTGCTAAATACCAGGTAGAACCAGGTAATGGAAAAATTAGTTTTAGTAATACATTCACTGGCTGCATTAGCCATTATCGCCTTGATTTTATTGCAGCAAGGTAAGGGTGCAGCAATGGGCGCCTCGTTTGGCGGCGGCGCTTCACAAACAGTATTTGGTAGCGAAGGTAGCGGTAACTTTTTTACCCGCGCCACTTGGATTATTGCCACCGTGTTTTTCTGCACTAGCTTTGGTTTGGCAATTATTGCTAAAAATCACTCAAAGGCTGCGACACAAGTGAATTTGGTTCCTGCTGTACAGCAGGAACCTGCAGCCGCCAGTCAGGCAGCTGACTCAGATGTGCCTACAGTGACAGATCAAGCTCCAGCAGATGCTGATGTTCCATCAGCGCCTGCAACCTCAGAGCAGTAATAGTTTTTAAAAATTTGCCCCGGTGGTGGAATTGGTAGACACGCTATGTTGAGGTCGTAGTGGCGAATGCCGTGCCGGTTCGAGTCCGGCCCAGGGCACCAAATAAAAAAAGCGCTCCATAGAGCGCTTTTTTTTCGTCTTTTATTTGCTTGCAAATTGTTGGGTGCTGCTATGTCGGTACGAGAATACAATCGATTTCAGTTGTTGCGTCAGTGTCGCCTGCAGGAGGCGACTAAAGCATTTTCTGCGCGAGGCAAGTCTGTTGTGCGTTGTCAGGAGTGCCAGTTAGCTGATTTCGCCTGTATCTGCTCTTGGCGGCCAAGGTTAACGAGTGATTGCGATTTTATTTTGCTCTTGCACCGCGATGAGGTGTTTAAGCCAACTAATACTGGCCGGCTGGTTGCTGACGTATTTCCGGAGCAGACTTTCGCTTTTTGCTGGCACAGAACACAGCTGGATCCCGCGTTATTGGCGCTTTTGGCAGATACGCAGCGCTTCTGTATATTAGTGTTTCCAACTGAAGCTGCAGTGGGCGCGCGAATTCAGCGTGAGGTATTAACGCAGTTGCCGCCTCCCGGGCGAAAGCTGACTTTTATCCTGCTTGATGGCACTTGGAAGCAAAGTGGCCGCATGTTCCATCTCAGTCAATGGCTTGGCTCAGTGCCTACAATCGCATTGCCTGAGGCTTTGATTAAGGGTTATGCGGTACGTAAATCTCATCAGGATCATTATCTTGCTACTGCAGAGGCAGCTTCGCTTTGTCTGGAGCTTGCGGGCGAGCAGTTTGCTGCTCAAATACTGCAAGATTATTTTCAATTGTTTAATCAACACTACCTGGCTACACGCGGTTGCTACCCTCCAGAAATTGGTGTTTTGCATGAGAAGCTGCGGGCTTTAACTATTTAATTTAGTGTAATTTGCCTGGTTTGATAGCAAATGTCTTGGCTTCAATGTGGAGGTTTTCCTACAAAATCTAGTGAGAATATCCTCTGGGGTGAAAGCCCGGCAATGGCCATAATGATGCTTACAGGGAGGTGCTCAGGGAGGGTCGGTTGACCAAGTAGGGTCAAGGGACGCGACTATTTTGTGGTTGTGATTCATAGTCGCTCTGATTGGGTGAGGTGGTTATCGGCTGTTGCCAATCGGAATTATGGATAGACAAAAAGGCGGCTCAAAGTTGAGCTGCCTTTTTTTATTCCTCGAGTTATCTGTTTGGTAATTTAATTACTTTTCCTTTCCGTGCCTTGGGCGTTGTTGTGCATAAAACCGCGAATTCGCTGGAGCAGAAAGTTGTTGTTTTTCTCTAAAGATGCCGGCAAGGGCTCTATGAGCAATTGCTGATAAACACTCAGTTTGTTGCGCATAGCAACAGCCTTGTGGAGTTCTCTCTCGTCAATTTGCTCTTCGCTTTCGGGGGCAAAAAATAAATCCAGTACAGGCAGTTGAGGTTGGTTAAAGCTGCTTTCAAGTTCCCTTTTGGTTAAGGGTTCTTGTGGCTGAAGGTTAATAACAATTAAGGCCTGGAGCGGGCCGTCAACAGTTTTGGGGTCCTGTTGATTTGTTTTTATCTGTGGTGATAGTAGCTTCATGCTCCAAAATAGGCTGCTGTTATCGACCAGTACCACCAGGTTGTATTGTCCCTGTTGATTTAAGAATGCGATTGCAGCTAACAAATAGGCTTTAATCAGTTCTTCGCGACTGGCTGGCGCTTCAGATGCAGATTGACTGCTGGCTGCCGACTGCTCGTTGCTGGATGTCTCGCTGCTGGATATTGCGCTCTCACTGGAGTTGCTATCAGATTGGCTTTCATTGCTGCTTGTGCTCTCCTGGTTTGGTGCGCTGCTTGATGACGACTCGCGCTGGGGGATATTTTCTGGATTTTTTGGCGGCAGACTAACAGCCATGGTTTCCCAGCCATAGGTGGGCAGTCTTCGCCTTAGTGTCTCCAGTTCTGGAGGCCAGGTCATAGGATCCTCCGCCGCATGAAGTAGAAGTAATGCGCCCTTGGTGGTTTTTGCTTGGGTTGGGTTGTAAAAGGTCAGGATTTTGCCGTAGCGGGTATCCAGCCATTGGCTTTGGTCGCCCATGGCTTCTGCCAGTAGCGTTTTTTCGGTTTCGCTATTGTTGCGGGCGGCTGTCGAGCTGCTTTGTTTGCTTGATGAGGCGGCCGGAGGTGTGGCACTTAAGTCGGGGCTGGTTGGTTCTGGTGTTTGTGTCCAGCCATTATTGACCAGCAGCCAGCAGCAAATTCCGAGGGTGCCATTTCTCCAGCGCTTGTATTGGGGTTGATCAATGTCTTGTTGTTGAAGGCATGATGTGCTGGCGAGTTTCATCAGATTCCGGCTCCATGAGCTTAGGGCTGTTCGTGGGACAAAATATTTTATTCTTTATAGCCAAGATAGCTACAATGGCAGCTTTGTTGCGAATCAATACCAGTTAATCGGGAAATATATGCATAACTTTAAGCCTGAATTCAAAATCGCCCCTTCAATTTTGTCTGCTGATTTTGCCCGTCTTGGCGAAGAGGCGCAGTCAGTATTAGCTGCTGGGGCGGATATAATTCATTTTGATGTTATGGATAACCATTACGTGCCCAACTTAACTTTCGGCCCTATGGTGTGCAAAGCCCTGCGCAACTACGGTATTAGCGCACCTATAGATGTGCATTTGATGGTTGAGCCGGTAGATGATTTGATTGTTAAGTTTGCGGATGCAGGGGCAAGTTATATCACTTTCCACCCGGAGGCTTCTCGCCATGTGGATCGCTCCCTGCAACTGATCAAAGATAGGGGCTGTAAAGCGGGATTGGTGCTTAATCCGGCCAGCTCTCTGGGCCAGGTTAAGTACTTGCTGGATAAAATGGACATGCTGTTGTTGATGTCTGTAAATCCGGGGTTTGGTGGGCAGAAATTCATTCCTTATGTCATGGATAAATTGGCTGAAGCCCGTGCGCTGATTGATGCTAGCGGTAAACCTATTCGTCTGGAGGTAGATGGTGGCGTGGGTCTGGATAATCTCGCCGCTGTCGCCCGCGCGGGCGCCGACACTTTTGTCGCTGGCTCGGCAATATTTAACTCTGGCAACTACGCTCAGACCATTGCACAAATGCGGTCAATACTGGCTGAGATATAAACATTACCGCGGCTAAATCAGGGTAGGCAGGCGTTAAATATTTAAGTAAACTTGCCCAATATCAAATAGGAACTACCTCCGTGTATCTTCCGCAGTATCACATTACAACTTTGTGTGTGGCCTCCATCGCCCGATGGCGTCGCTAGTCTATTCTGCCCGCTAACCCCGTTGGCGGCTGTCTTCGCTCATCTGCTGTTGTGCCTTGATACCGGTAGATGATATTTCCCCAAATTATAATGGTTTGCCGGCCTGGCTTGGCTGGTAGCGAAAGGTAATGAAATGACTCCTGAACTCTTTTCCCAATTGGCGGCACAGGGCTATAACCGCATTCCCGTAGTGCGTGAAGTTTTAGCCGATCTGGACACACCTCTCTCTTCGTATTTAAAACTGGCTTCTGGCCCCTATTCCTACTTGTTTGAGTCAGTGCAGGGTGGGGAGAAGTGGGGGCGTTATTCCATTATTGGTTTGCCTGCTCGCACCGTGCTTAAAGCCTATGGTGACCAAATTCAAATTGAGCGCGAGGGGCAAGTTGTAGAAACGCACGAGTGTGTTGATGCGCTTGCCTTTGTGGAAGAATTTAAGGAGCGCTATAAAGCCCCTGAGTTGCCAGATTTACCGCGCTTTACCGGTGGTCTGGTTGGTTATTTTGCCTACGACTGTGTGCGCTATGTAGAGCCTCACCTCAAAGCGACTATGCCCAAGGATATCTTGGGTAACCCAGATATTTTGCTGAGCGTTTCGGATGAAGTATTGGTATTCGACAACCTGGCGGGGAAATTAATTTTAGTCATTCATGCCAATCCAGAAATCGCCAATGCTTTCGAAAAGGCGGTTGCGCGCTTAAACGAGCTGGAACAAAACCTGCGCAAACCTGTACCGCCAATAGCGCCCCTAAGCCTTAAGGCAGACGGTGCTAAAGAGTTGCAGTTTAAATCCCATATGGGGGAGGCTGGGTACAAGGCCGCTGTGGAAAAAATCAAAGAGTACACGCTCTCTGGCGATATTATGCAGGTGGTTCCCTCGCAGCGATTGTCAATTGATTTCACCGCCGAGCCGTTAAACCTGTATCGTGCTCTGCGTAACTTGAATCCATCGCCCTACATGTATTTTTTGAATATGGGCGATCATTATGTGGTGGGTTCCAGCCCGGAAATCCTTGCTCGTCTTGATCATGGTGAAGTGACGGTGCGCCCAATTGCCGGTACTCGCCGCCGCGGTCGCACCCCAGAAGAAGACAAAGCTATGGAGATCGAGCTGGTCAACGATCCCAAGGAAATTGCTGAGCATTTGATGCTGATTGATTTGGGGCGCAATGATGTGGGGCGTGTCAGTGAAATTGGCAGTGTGCGCGTAACCGATAAAATGGTAGTTGAGCGCTACTCCCATGTTATGCACATCACTTCCAATGTAACTGGCCAACTCAAGCAGGGTTTGCATGCTATGGATGTACTGCGTGCGGCACTGCCTGCGGGTACTCTCTCGGGCGCGCCGAAAATTCGCGCCATGGAAATTATCGACGAAATTGAAACAGAAAAACGCGGTATCTACGGTGGTGCTGTGGGTTATATCTCCTGGAATGGCAATATGGACACCGCCATAGCGATTCGCACCGCTGTGATTAAAAACGGCAAACTCTATGTGCAGGCGGGTGGCGGTATTGTCACCGACTCTATTCCCGAATTGGAATGGAAAGAAACCATGAACAAAGCGCGCGCGGTTTTCCGCGCAGTTGATATGGTCACCCGCGGAGAATAACTATGATTTTAATGATTGATAACTACGACTCTTTTACCTACAACCTAGTGCAATATCTGGGCGAGCTAAAAGCCGATGTAAAAGTGGTGCGCAACGATGAAATCACTGTTGCCGAAATCGCCGCGCTGGCGCCGGAGAAAATTGTTATCTCTCCTGGCCCTTGTACGCCAAATGAGGCAGGCGTTTCTATAGAGACCATTAACACTTTTGCTGGAAAAATTCCGCTGCTAGGTGTGTGTCTGGGGCATCAAAGTATCGGCCAGGCTTTTGGCGGTAAGGTAATACGTGCCCCTTTTGTAATGCACGGCAAAATTTCTCCGGTTTATCACAATAATCAGGGCGTCTTTAAAGGTTTGAATAATCCTTTTAACGCAACGCGTTACCATTCCTTGGTAATTGAAAAAGAATCGCTGCCTGACTGCTTGGAAATTACCGCCTGGACGCAAAATGAAGATGGTTCAATGGCTGAAATCATGGGTGTAAAGCACAAAACCCTGGCCATAGAGGGTGTGCAATTTCATCCGGAATCTATTTTGACTGAGCAAGGCCATGATTTGCTGAATAACTTTTTGATTTCCTATAAATAATAATCGGGGCAGCGTTTACAACAGATCTCGGCTAATCAAGGTGACTGGCAATGGATATAAAGCAAGCATTAAACAAGTTAGTGACGCGCATAGATCTAACCACCGAAGAGATGACTATGGTGATGCGCCAGATAATGACCGGCGGCGCAACCCAGGCGCAAATTGGTGGTTTTCTAGTTGCACTGCGCATGAAGGGCGAAACACTGGATGAAATTACCGGTGCTGCCATGGTGATGCGCGAGTTGGCCGCCGATGTGGTCATTGACGCGCCTTACTTGGTAGATACCTGTGGTACAGGTGGTGATGGCGCTAACTTGTTCAACCTCTCTACCGCCAGTGCATTTGTTGTGGCTGCTGCTGGTGGCCGGGTGGCCAAACATGGCAATCGCTCGGTATCCAGCTCCACCGGTAGTGCTGATGTGCTTGAGGCGGCCGGTATAAAACTGGATATTACTCCCGAGCAGGTGGCACGCTGCGTAAAAGAAATTGGTGTGGGCTTTATGTTCGCCCCCTCACATCACAGCGCCATGAAGCATGCCATTGGTCCGCGCAAAGAATTAGGCTTGCGGACTATTTTTAATATGCTTGGCCCACTGACCAACCCCGCCAAAGTAAAGCGCCAGGTTATCGGTGTTTTTAACGGTGAACTCTGTCGGCCCATGGCCGAAGTCTTGAGGCGTTTAGGCAGTGAGCATGTGATGGTGATTCACGCCAAAGATGGCCTGGATGAAATTAGCCTGGCAACTGAAACCATGGTGGCAGAATTAAAAGATGGTGAAATTCGCGAATACACTATCAAGCCAGAAGATTTTGGTGTGCAATCCAAAAGCTTGATCGGTTTGAGCGTTAACAATGCCGAAGATTCGCTGATGCTAATTCGCGATGCGCTGGGTAATCGCCGGGGCCAGTATGCCGAAAAAGCGGCGGACATAATCGCCCTTAACGCTGGCGCTGCTATTTATGTAAGTGGTGTTGCCAGCTCGTTGGCGGACGGTGTAGAAATGGCGCGCGATGCCATTGGTAGCAGCCTTGCCGGCGAAAAAATTCGCGAGCTAGCTGCCTTTACTCAATATTTAAATTAATCGGTTTTACTCATGACACAAACTCCCACTATTCTCCGTAAAATTATCGCCCGCAAATGGGAGGAGATAGCCGCGCGCAAGGCTCAGGTGTCGCTTGCTGATGTTAAAGCCAAGGCTGCAGATCAGGGGCCAACTCGAGGCTTTGTGCGTGCGCTGGAACAAAAAATTACACAAGGCCAAGCCGGTGTTATTGCAGAGATTAAAAAGGCCTCGCCCAGCAAAGGGGTAATTCGCGAGCATTTTGTACCGGAAGAAATTGCCCGCTCTTATGAAAAGGGCGGTGCAGCCTGTCTTTCCATTCTCACCGATGTGGATTTTTTCCAAGGCGCAGATGTCTATTTGCAGCAGGCGCGCGCGGCAGTCAATCTTCCGGTTATTCGCAAGGATTTTTTGGTAGACGAATATCACATATACGAAGCTCGCGCGCTGGGCGCTGACTGCGTGCTGTTAATTGTCGCTGCCTTAGATGCGGGTAAATTGCGCGAGCTTAACAGCCTGGCGCTAGAGCTGGGCCTGGATGTGCTAGTCGAAGTGCACGATGAGGCGGAGCTGGATATCGCCTTGCAATTACCCAACAAACTCATTGGTATCAATAATCGCAATTTGCACAGTTTTGAGGTGAGCTTGGAAACCACTTATGGCTTGCTGGATAAAATTGGTTCAGAGCGTTTAGTGGTAACCGAAAGTGGTATTTTGGCTCCCGCAGATGTGCAGGCCATGCGTGAGCACAAGGTCCACGCCTTCCTGGTGGGTGAAGCCTTTATGCGTGCTGAAGATCCTGGTCAGGCGCTGGCGGAGTTTTTTAGTTAATCGTCTGTGCGAATAAAATCACAGCAGATTGGTAGTAAAAGGCCAGCTTAATGCTGGCCTTTTTCATTGGGGTTGCGACAGGTGTTGCTACTGGTTGCACAGCCGCTGCAGCCACCGCAGTCGCCTGATTTTTTGCCAAGCCCCGGCAGCCACTGATGCAGTAGATAAATGAGTGCGAGCAGTACGCATAGGCCAACGATAATTTCTTGCCACATACAGCCTCCGCTAATGGATCAGCAGGCTTGCCACCTGGTAGGTAATCCAGGCCGCAAAATAAGCCAGAGCAAACAAATAGACAGTAAAAATCAGCGTTGATTTCATTGAGTTTGTCTCGCGCCTGACTACTGCAATGGTCGATATGCACTGGGGGGCGTAGACAAACCAGGCGAGGTAGGCAAAGGCCACCGGCAGAGCCCAGCTGGCGTGGAGTGCAGCGCCCAGGGCCATATCGGCAGACTCCTCGCCCACTGCATAAACTGTCGCCAAAGCACTTACGGCAACCTCTCGCGCTCCCATTGCCGGGATTAGTGCAATACACATCTGCCAGTTAAAGCCCAGGGGTTCAAAAAGGGGTTGCATCCAGTGCCCCAGAGATCCGGCAAAACTATATTCAATTGCTGGGTGCACCGCATCGGCGGGTGCGCCGGGGAAGCTGGCGAGAAACCAGAGGATAATCGACAGGGAGAGAATAATGGTGCCCACTCGACGCAAAAATATCATCACCCGCTCTTTGAGCCCAATAAGAACGTGGTATGCCATAGGCCAGCGATAACTGGGTAATTCCAATAGCAGCGGGAACTCCTCGCGCGCTTGGCGACGGCGCATAATCCAGGCAACCAGGGCGGCACTAAGGACCCCTGCAAAATAAAGCGCAAACAAGGTTAGCCCTTGTAGATTGAAAATCCCCCATACTGTTTGCCGAGGGATAAATGCGCCAATAATCAGGGCGTATACCGGTAGTCGCGCTGAGCAGGTCATCAGCGGGGCAACCATAATGGTAATAAAACGCTCACGCGGGTCGGATATTGTGCGGGTGGCCATAATCCCGGGAACCGCACAGGCAAAACTGGAGAGCAGTGGGATAAAGGAGCGGCCAGACAAACCCAGGCCGCGCATGGGGCGATCCAGCAGGAAGGCCGCGCGGGTTAAATAGCCGCTGTCCTCCAGGATAAGAATAAAGAAGAAGAGAATAATAATTTGCGGCAGGAATACTATCACCCCGCCGACACCGGCAATCACGCCATCGATAAGGAAGTTTTTAAGCAAACCATCAGGTAGCAGCTGAGCCAGGTGTCCGCTCAGCCAAGTGAAGCTCGCATCTATGGCATCTACTAGTGGCGAGGCCCAGGCAAATACCGCTTGGAAAACTACCAGGAGAATGGCAAACAGAGTTACCAGGCCGAGGGCAGGGTGCATTACTAGTGCATCCAGGCGATCCTGCCAGGCGGGTAGTTGATTGGGTTGCTCTACGTAATCTTTGATCAGGTTTTCAATTCTTTGGTATATGGCTTCGACCGACTCCTGGCGATCGCTCAGCGTTAGCAGCTGAGCACCATCTACATGGGACTTTTGTTGTGTGTAGCTATCGAGCAACTTTTTAAGCCCATTGACCCCCTGACTATTTACCGCAACGGTTTCCACCACAGGGATGCCAATGGCGCGCGAAAGCCCGGCTGTATCAATAGAAATACCGCGCTGGCGGGCGGCATCCATTTGGTTTAAGGCCAGAATCATCGGCCGATTGAGACTGCAGAGTTCTAATACGAGGCGTAAGCCGAGGCGCAAATTAGTGGCATCAACTACAGCAATAAGTACGTCGGGGCGGGCTTCACCTGCCACCTGGCCAAGAATCACATCGCGCGCGACCTGCTCATCCGGGGAGGTGACAAACAGGCTATAGGTACCGGGAAGATCCAGCAGCTCACTGGGCTGGTTTAGGTCGCTAATCATCCCTGAGCGACGCTCCACGGTAACACCTGGGTAATTGGCTACCTTGGCGCGGGCGCCGGTCAAACGATTGAAAAGTGATGTTTTGCCGCAATTGGGGTTGCCAATCAGTGCAAACCTTAGGGGAGCGGACATACAGTTACCTGTTGTTGCTGGCGAGGAGTTCTACTCCTATTTTCGCTGCTTCGGCACGACGTAGGGCAAATTTGGTGCCATTGACCTGAACGGCCAGAGGGTCGCCGCCGAACAGACCGAAGCCGATAACCTTTAACAAGGCCCCTGGGAGAAAGCCCAGCTCCTTAAGGCGTAGTGCAACCTGTGAATCCTGGTCACCAAATCCGGGTTGAGGGAGTAATTCGACAACGCGAACCTGAGCACCTTTTTGGCACTGATCCAAACGGCAAGGAGCGTGAATGCTGGCAGGAAATACGGCTGTATTCATAAGGTAACGCTTACTAGGTGCAAATGAGATTGATTATTATCAAGAATACCCTATTTAAGCTTCTATCGCAATTGAGTTACATCAAGTGGCCATATGTTTTGGGTAGATAATAGCGGGGGGAGTGAGGCTGGTATTGGGTGCCCAAAGTCGCAAATTTTTATATTTTTAGAGAGTTTTTTGTAACCTATTGATATACATAATTAAATATATATTGGCTTTCTTTATCTCAGTGCATTACGAGTTTTTTATCGAGTAGGTTGTGGCTCAGAGGGTTAGGTGGCGCTCCTGTTGCATGAGCCGCTGAACCAAGTAGTTTCTCGCTGTTTGCTCTTGGATTGCTTGGGCTGGGTTTGGTCCCTAGGCGAATCAAGCAATAATTTTTGTGCTGTTAAAATATAAGTGCATTAGCGGTTATTTTTTTATGCTCATATTGGGCTGATTTTTATCTGGCTCTAGGCCTATTGCCTAACAGTCGAATCGTTCATAATCCCTGGCAGATTTAATGCCCTCCCAAGGAAATCATATGTCTGAATACCCTCGCGCATCGAAAAAATCTTCAGTCAGTATGTGGCTTGTTGTTTTAGTCGCATTGGCCTTAGTGGCGGCTGCATTTTGGTTGCTTAAATCTGAAAAGCAAACACAGCCGGCTCAAATAGTGGCGCCTGTGATTGCGCCTGTGGTTGCCCCAGGCGTCGAAGAGCAGCAAGCAGCCGTCCCCGCCTATGAGCCGCCGGCTCCTGTTGTTGAAGTTGAGCCATTGCCTGCATTGAATGAAAGCGATGAGGGAGTTTTGGCCAAGCTTGGCGCCATGAGTGGCGATAGATTGTTAAAGTTGATGGTTTCGCCAGAGTTGATTCGCAAATTCGTAATGGCGGTAAATGCCGCATCTGAAGGTAAGGTGGTAAACGAATATCGCCCAATCGTATCGCCTCCACCACCGTTTTTAACAGAAACCTATCAAGTGGAAATTGCCGGCGAGTTGGCCGATCAGGAGCGAGTTTCGCCAAGAAATTTTGCTCGCTATGAGCCCTATGTAACTGCTTTGGCGCTACTTGATACGGATGCAGCGGTTGCCACCTACAAACATTTTTATCCGCTTTTGGAGGAGGCTTATAAAGAGTTGGGGCTTAAAAAGGGTAATTTTCACAGTGTTTTGATTGCAGCTATAGATAATTTGCTTGCGGCCCCAAGAGTTGATGGGGATATCTTGTTGATTCACCCCAAAGTTTTTTACCAGTTTGCTGATCCGGCACTAGAGGCTATGCCCCAAACTCATAGGTTAATGGTGCGGATGGGGCCTGAAAATGAGCGCAGCGTTAAAGCGAGCTTGCGTCAACTTAGGGCCAAGTTACTGGCACAGTGATGCATATTTTGTGCGTATGACTATGTGGATTGACTGCACGGTTGGTCCTAGTGCCGCGCTCCATGTTAGCTGTTGGTAAAATCTTTGTTCGCAAGCATTTAAGTCCGCGTTTTTTCTTGCATAAATGCTTGCGTATATCCCTTGGCCAAAGATATTCATGACTGGCGCATCATGGGTAAAACCCCATTGTTTATTGCATTTCTTTGCGACATTA
Source organism: Cellvibrio sp. (assembly GCA_050305995.1). Lineage (GTDB taxonomy): Bacteria > Pseudomonadota > Gammaproteobacteria > Pseudomonadales > Cellvibrionaceae > Cellvibrio. Next base: position 8,246 of record JBNLGJ010000030.1, on the reverse strand, counting down.
CAGGTATCTATTTCTGGGGGCGCTTGGGTATTGCACAAATGCAATAAAGTGATCAGCCTTTGGCGAAAGGTAAGACTATGAAATTGGCACTGACAGGTGCGCGTGTTTTTACTGGCGAGGCTTTTGTTGACGACTGCGCACTAGTCATTGATGGTGAGCGAATTGCGGCCTTGGTAGCCAGTGCCGAACTCCCTGCAAATGTGGAACACATGGATCTTAACGGTGGCATTCTCGCCCCCGGTTTTATTGATCTTCAGGTGAATGGCGGCGGTGGCGCCTTCTTTACCAGCGACACCAGCCTTGAAGCATTGCAAACCATGCTCGATGGCCACAGGCCGACTGGCACAACTTCCATGCTGCCAACCATGATTAGCGATACGCGCGAGGTACACCAGGCCGGTATTCGTGCTATTGCCGGTGCGGTTGCAGCAGGCATGAAGGGTATTTTGGGTATCCATATTGAAGGCCCGTTTTTCGACCTGGAACGTCGCGGCGCCCACAGCGAGCGTTATATCCGCAAAATGGAGCAGGCGGATATAGATTGGCTGTCTGTGCCCCAGAATTTTAAGCTGATGCTTACACTGGCTCCTGAGCACACAGAGCCTGGTCAAATCAAGACGCTGGTAGATGCGGGTGTTATTGTTTGCGCCGGTCATAGCAACGCTCATTACGATCAAGTCATTGCTGGCGTCAAAGAAGGATTATCTGGTTTTACCCACCTCTATAACGCTATGCGTCCAACGACCGGACGCGAACCTGGCGTTGTTGGGGCCGCCTTGGACACGCCCAATACCTGGTGTGGAATCATTATAGATAGCTACCACGTGCACGCCGCCTCCGCGCGCATTGCCTGCCAAGTAAAACCGCGCGGCAAGGTGTATCTGGTGACTGATGCCATGTCTAGCGTCGGTGCAAAAAACAAGTCTTTCCAACTCTACGGTGAAACTATTTTTGAAAAAGATGGCCGTTTGGTTAACGCCGAAGGCCGTCTGGCGGGCAGTGCAATTGGCATGATTGACGCGGTTCGTTTGAACACCCAGTGGGTAGGTATGGATTTGGCAGAGAGTTTGCGTATGGCATCGCTCTACCCAGCGCAATACATGCAGCTGGACAGCTCGCTTGGCCGTTTGGCGCCAGGATTGCGCGCTGACCTTGTGCACTTTACCAATGATTTTGTGGTAACCCACACCTGGGTAGCTGGCGAAAAACAACAACATATTTAAGTGTTTTTCGATCAATGCCAGATGCATGGCAACTCGTGGCTGGGGTTATAAATATAGTGATTTTAAAAGATGTCGCAGCTGTTACCAGCTTCGATGCGGGAATCTATATCAAGCAAATCGATAATACGCCCAACTCAGTATCGTGTTTAGCGACTGGCTCGACACGGGTAGCGAGCGATAAAGAATTAATCGCTGCTTACCAGGCGGTTAGGGTCTCCTTTTGTGGCCTATCCAGTTTTAACCTGGGTGAATAGCTGGGTTTGAGCGGTGAGCATCCGTAAAGTTATCGCCATTTTTGAACGAGCAGCTATTCAATCCTTTCGATATTAACAAGCGGATTAGGTCCCTCTCCGCACGGTTTTCCTTAGCGCCTATGAATCACTGTAAAACGATGAGCCTTGGATCGTCAAAATTCATTCACTGCCGCTAACTGAATTGGCTTTGGCTGGTACATTTTACGCTAATCACACGCAGTCGCTCACCGGCTTGTGTTTTATTATCGGTCTGGGTCAGCGGAAACGACTCGGAAAATACATATTGGCGTGTCAGAATAGGGCAGGATAATGACGCCAATAGTTGGTTTGGGCCTTAGTTAGGGTTAGGGTTGCGAAATAAACAGCTTGACGCTATCAGTGCGGAGGATCACATGAGTGTTGTGGACTTTTTTAAATCTAAGGAAAAGCTTGCTCAGACACTGCGGCCTGTTGAAATCAAACGCCGACTGGAGCCCCAGTGGCGGGAACTGCAGTCGCGTGTAAGCAAACGCTTGGTGGACAGCCTGGAAGGTCCTTGGCTGGATCGCTTATCGGTCATTTTGGATCGCGAGACGCGCCGGGTTCAGGAGATGTCTCCGGCGACCTTGGTTAGTTATAACTTTTGGCAGCCGTTAATAGGTGAAGAAATCCATGTGGGTGAATGGTATTTACTGGAGCAGCAAATAGTAGACCTGTTTGCCCAAGCCACCGGGGATCACCAATGGATTCACACCGACCCAGAGCGAGCCAAGCGTGAGTCGCCCTTTGGTACCACTATCGCTCATGGCTTTTTGACCCTGTCATTACTACCCCGCTTAACGGCAGCTCTGGATGTCGACCAGAGCCGCTATGGCAACGCCCGCATGGTCGTTAATCAGGGCGTGAATAAAGTGCGGTTTCCCTCAGCTGTAAAAACAGGCTCCAGCTTGCGTGCGCGCACTCGTTTAATCGATGTATTACCTGGACGAAAACACATTGATTTAGTCCAGGAAGTAACCGTAGAAATACAGGCTAGCCCCCGGCTCGCTTGTATTGCTGAAACCTTAGTGAGAATTTATTGCTAAGCCTAACTAAAAAACTTTGCTACAAAAAAGGCCAACAGGAGTTGGCCTTTTTTGTTTTCGGCTCATAACCACCTGCTTTAGTAGGTGGTTGGTGCCGCCAAACGGATGCTTATTTACGCTGCCAACAAGTATCCGCTTACCTTGGTCAAGGGCTTTGGCCAAAATATCGACGGCGTAGAATTGATTAGTTGTTCGGGGTTTATTGTGTCTTGTCGGCCTGGAGTAATTTACCGGGTTGCTGCCAATGGCAAGTTGAAACTTTAGTCGGATCTGCAAAGTGAAAAAACAAACACCGCCGATATTGGTTGGGACAAAAAATAAGTACTTGTTAGTGCCAAACTTTCTTAAAAATTCCGTAACTGCTTATACATTGGAATAACTCAAACAGGGTCACCCTGACGCTATCGGGGCTTTTTACGCTAAGCTAAATACCTTAATTAGTCTTTAGCTGTCAGTCGGCGCAAAGCTGAGTTTGATCTTGGGGTTTTATTGACTTTTGCTCGCGCACATCGGCAGGTATCTAACTTAATTTAGGGTTTCAGATGCCATTTATACGCGTGTCGCCGTTAGGTATCGACTTAGGCCTGGGCAGTAGGTTAACAACTGCCACGGGTCATCTTTTGCTGCTGTTATTACCAAGCGCTTCGCTTTGGGCTGCTCCTGCCAATACCGCTAACACTCCTGCTGCAACCGGGCTTCCTTCCTGGGCGATCATTTTGGGTTTGGTCTTTTTGGTCGCGATCACCCTGGCTTTAGTGCATATCCAGCGTGCCCGCTTGTTGCTTGAGCGGCAACAGGTCGAGCAGGAGAGGGTGCTGGTAAAGCGTCTAAAAGAGGTGGATAAATTAAAAGACGAATTCCTTGCCAACACATCCCATGAATTATTGACACCGCTAAATGGAATTATTGGTCTCGCCGAATCGCTATTAGATGGTGCTCAAGGTGATCTAACCCAACGGTCGCGTTATAGCCTTGAGTTAATCGCGTCCAGCGCCAAGCGCCTGGCTACTGTGGTCGATGATATTTTGGATTTTTCCCGGTTAAAGAATCAGGCATTAACACTGCAGACAAAGCCTTTGGATCTGCATTTATTAGTGGATCTAGTGCTGCCCTTAATGCGTGCTTTGGTTGCCGATAAACCTGTTCATCTATTAAATGAAGTGCCGGAAGACTTGCCTGCTGTACTTGCAGATGAAGAGCGGCTGATGCAAATTTTGCAAAATTTAATTGGCAACGCCGTTAAATTTACCCAGGATGGCTATGTAAAAGTAAGTGCGCGGCAGGACGAAAGTTTGGTTGAAATCTGTATTGCCGATACCGGAATAGGAATAGCGCGGGATAAATTTCAGGAAATTTTCGAAGCCTTCCATCAGGTAGGTAACCATACAGAGCGCCGTTATGGTGGTTCGGGCTTGGGGCTGTCAATCACTCGGCAGCTGGTGGAGTTACATGGCGGCAATATCTGGCTGGAATCAGAGTTGAATCGCGGCACACAATTTTATTTTACCTTACCGCTAAGCTTGGAAGAGCCGCTTCGCCACAAAGTGGATGTGGCCGATACTAGGCCCACTCTGGGAGCCTATGGCTCAACACTTGAAGAGGATGCTGGCGCACCAGCGATGGATAGTGCAATTCATATTTTGGTGGTTGATGACGACTCGGTAAATCGCAAAGTTCTCAACAATTATTTGACTCGGCGCAATTATCGGGTGAGTGAAGCTGCGAGTGGAGAGGCGGCGCTGGATTTTTTTGCCTCGGGTCGAGAAGTCGATTTGATATTGCTCGATATAATGATGCCGGAAATGTCCGGATTTGACGTTTGCAAACGCCTGCGCGAAAAGTTTGCCGCGCACAAATTGCCGATTATTTTTTTAACTGCGCTCAATCAATTGGAGGATATGGTTACCGGTTTTGAAGTGGGCGCAAACGACTATCTCACCAAGCCTATCGCTAAAGAGGAATTGCTCGCTCGCGTTGGCTTGCATTTACAACTGCAACAAGCGAATCGCGATCTTGACAAAAAAGTGGCCGAGCGCACTCAGGCGCTACACCAGAGCAATGAAGGCTTAAAGTTGGCGCAGCGTGAGTTGCAGGACGCCTACCGCAAGCTGGAGCTCGCAAGCCTTTCTGATCCCTTAACTGGGCTGCATAATCGCCGCTTTCTCGATCAACATATGGCTGCTGATATTGCGTTGGTAGACAGAGCCTATGGCCATTGGCTTAAATCGCTGGAGGTTATCTCTGGTCAGCCGTGGCCGCAAGTGCCGCCGCTCAATCAGGATATAATTTTTATTTTGTTGGATGTGGATCATTTTAAGTGGGTCAATGATGAATACGGTCATGGCGCTGGTGATACATTGTTGGAGCAGCTGGGGCAGAGGTTGCAGCAAGCGCTGCGCGATTCAGATTATCTGGTACGCTGGGGCGGCGAGGAGTTCCTGATAGTCGCACGCTTTTGTAACCGCGAAGAGGCAGCTGAAATGGCAGAGCGCATCCGCCATAAAATCGAAGAGCGCCCCTTTGATTTGGGGGCTGGGCTAAGGCTCACAAAAACCTGTTCGTTGGGTTATGGTGTATATCCATTTTTTCCGCGACAACCTGATGCGCTCACCTGGGAGCAGGTGGTCAATATTGCCGATCGTGCACTTTATATTGCCAAAAACTCAGGGCGCAATGCCTGGGTTGGCATCAATGGTTGCGATGAGGAATCTCAGCGTGTTAACCCGGCGCTCAGTAAAAACCTGGCCTCTCTGGTAGCTGCTGGCGTGGTGGAGCTGGATTCAAATTTAGCCCTCAGCAAGTTGGTATTGGGTGATTAGGGGTAAGCTTGACGCTAGGTTAATATGATGTAGCTTGCCCCTAAACTCATTCAGCTATTCTTTATTGGAATTGGCAAATTTGGACAATTGCTCCGCACTAGCCTCGCATTGATATTTTTCTTTCCATTCGTTATAGGGCATACCATACACTCGCTCGCGCGCGTTTTCGTAGTCAAGTTCCAACCCTTGCTCAGCGGCTGCCGCCAGGTACCATTTGCTTAAACAGTTGCGACAAAATCCGGCAAGATTCATCAGCTCGATATTTTGCACATCTTTGCGTTCATTCAAATGTGCCAGCAGTCTGCGAAACGTAGCAGCTTCCAGAGCTTGTTGGGTCGCTGCATCCAATTGATCGATTTTCATGGAATTGCCTATCTCTCCAGGTTAAAAATACCTTGCTGCCAAAATATTCAGCAAGGAATAGCGGCAGCGCCATGCTGAACCGCACTTGCTTGGTGGCACTTAAATCAAAGTCTATAATTGTCGCCATTGTAACAGTCGGGTGCTTGGCCTGGGAGTCTCGGGTATTGTTAGTGGCTGTGCTGATTTTTTGTACAAAATCTGGCTATTGTAAAAATCTTGTTCAAGCTGCGTGCTTTTGGCCGATATAGGTAGAATTAGCCTGTTGCTTTGCTTGAACACAGGGGGCTGCTGCCTATACTCTCAGCTATAGCCTAAGGGAGCGAAATTCAGGGAGCGGTGAGAGCACATTATTAAACAACTGAATTAAGCGAATGGGTTTGGTGGGAGACATCGCGTGAATATTATTTTGGGACTGGTGGTGCTGTTTGGTTGTGTGCTAGGCGGCTTTGTTATTCATGGCGGCAACATTATGTCGCTGTTTCAGCCGTCGGAGCTATTAATTATCGGCGGTGCAGCCCTAGGGGCTATGATTATTTCAAATCCCATGAGCATTACCATGGGCGTAGTAAAGTCAACGGGTGCGCTGCTAACTCCCTCCAAGTTTAATAAAAACTTTTATTTGGAACTGCTTACTCTTCTCTACGATATTCTCAATAAAACCCGTCGCGAAGGTCTTATGGCTATCGAAGGGGATATCGAGGAGCCAGAAGCCAGCCCTATATTTGGCAATGCTCCAGGCATATTGAAAGATCACCACCTTATCGAATTCATCTGCGATTACCTGCGCATAATGGTTGCCGGCAATATGGCGCCCCACGAATTGGAGGCGCTGATCGATCAGGAGCTGGATGGCCATCACCAGGAGTCAGCGTTAGTGCCAGCGGCTATTCAGACAGTGGCCGACGGCTTGCCGGGTTTTGGTATCGTCGCCGCAGTACTAGGGGTGGTTATCACCATGGGCAAGATCGGCGGCCCTCCATCTGAGTTGGGCCACTCAGTCGCTTCAGCACTGGTGGGAACCCTTTTGGGTATTTTGATGGCCTATGGCTTTATTGCCCCCTTCTCTAGCTATTTAGGCCACAAAACGCGCGATGAAGCTCGCGCCTACGAGTGCATTAAAGCTGTGTTAGTGGCATCCATGAACGGTGTGCCCCCGCAAATTGCGGTGGAGTTCGGGCGCAAAGTGCTCTATCACAGTGTTCGTCCTAGCTTTGCTGAGCTGGAAGAACAATACCGCGCGAAAAAATAAGGGCGGTATCTCATGGAAAAGAATTCCAACCAATCCGTCATCATCATCAAAAAGAAGAAGGGCCATGGTCACGGTCACCATGGCGGCGCCTGGAAGGTGGCATTGGCAGACTTTATGACTGCTATGATGGCCTTCTTCCTCCTGATGTGGTTGTTGGGGAGCACCACCAAGGAAGAGAAAAAAGCGATTTCCGGCTATTTTAATGACCCGGGTAGTGAGTTTATTGTGGGTGAGGGCGGCGCCGACCTGGGTTTAATCAATCAGGAGCAGCCACTCCAGCAAACCGAAGCTACCAACCCCAATGATGAACATACCAATGACAAGGAGGCGACTCGCGACAGCGATAACCTGTCGGAAGAGCAGGTTAAAAAGGAAATGGAGCACCTCGAAGCGCAGCAGTTGGATGAGCTTAAGAAGCAGCTGGAAGCTGAAATCAACTCACTGGACTCAGTATTTCAGGAAATCAAAGACCAGATCCTGATTGACTTTACAGCGCTTGGTTTACGCATCCAGATAGTGGATAAAGATCAGCGCCCTATGTTTGACGTGGGCAGTGCCAACTTAAAGCCCTATTCCAAAGAGGTGCTTCAAGCCTTGGCGCCTATTTTGGACAAGGTGCAAAATAAAATTAGTGTGACTGGCCATACCGATGCCACCCCCTATGGCGCTGGTGCAACCTACACCAACTGGGAGCTTTCGGCCGACCGCGCCAATTCCGCGCGCCGCGCGCTTTTAGATGGTGGCTATCCTGAATCCAAGGTGGCGACTGTGCAGGGAATGGGCTCCGCAGCCCCCTTATTGGTTGATAAACCCTTTGAACCAATAAACCGTCGTATTGCAATCATTGTGCTTAAAAAGGCGGTTGCCGATGCGCTAAGCTCAGGTGACTCAAGTATAACCAGCGATCATCTGCTGAAAATGCCCAGCAGCGATAAGCCTAGGGTTAAACCTCAGCCGGCTCAGTCAGCCCAGCCAGCAGCGCCTAAGTTTATGTCGCCTAGCCAAATTGACGATGCTATAGATACAGGCACCGATCAATAAGCTTGCCCCGTGTCGCACCTATAAAACCCTTGGCTAACCTCGAGGGTTTTTGTTTTTTAGGTTCGCACTGACATTCGTCATTATTAATCCGGGATGAATATTGTCGGATTAATAGTGCGGCACAGGGATGTGCCGCCGTCAGCTGAAGGCTGGCGCTAGCCCTGGGAAATCAAGCAGATTTACGCATCTGCGCCGGATTTTCCAGGGCGCCGATCAAATATGTCAGGACGATA
>JBNLGJ010000029.1:0-55056 GCA_050305995.1 Cellvibrio sp. | reverse complement strand
GTCCTGCGCCAGCAACTCCGATAACGTCGCCAGCAGAGCAGTGACAGCAACATCCGCCAGCGCCCCAATAACCCTTAGCGCCCAGGACCCCAGGATAGCGTTCATGGGCCGCACGCGCGCCAATAGCGACGGCAGTCGCAGCGCCGGTTATCCGGGGGTGAGTTATTTTTTAACCGCAACTGGCACCAGCATGAGCATGATCGCCAGCAGCAACAACGGCAACGGCTGGGTCGATGTGATCGTTGATGATGGTGAGCCGCGCCTGCTACAACTCGCGCAACAGCCAACCACCTACCAGTTGTTTAACTTTGCTCAAGCGGGTGAACACAAAGTGCGCATCACCCATCGCACCGAGACCTGGCAGGCGATTTCCACCCTTCACAGTTTCACCTTGAATGGCGGGAGTTTTTTACCCGCGCCCGAATTGCCCGCGCGCAAAATTTTGCTGCTGGGCGATTCAGTCACCTGCGGTGAAATGATTGACCGAGTGCCCGGCGAGGAGCGCAATGCGCGCTGGTCCAATGCGCGCGACTCCTACGGCATGCTCACTGCCGCTGCACTCAACGCTCAGGTGCAACTGGTGTGTTATGGCGGGCGCGGCCTGGTGCGCAGCTGGAATGGCAAAACCAATGAGCTCAACCTGCCCGACTTTTATCCGCTGGCACTGGCCGATCAAGCCCAACCAAGCCTGTGGGATAAAACTCAATTCACGCCCGACCTGGTCATCAGCGCCATAGGCACCAACGACTTCACCCTGGGTATTCCCGCGCGCCAGGCTTATGTAAATGCCTATGTAAAACTGGTTAAACAGATACTCGCCGACTACCCCCAGGCACAGATCGCACTTATGGAAGGCTCGATTCTCGACGAGGAAAAAAAGCGCGCGCTAATTCGCTATATCGGAGAAACCATCAAACGGTTAGATGATCCACGCGTGCATCAATTTATATCCAACCACTATCCGGGTGACGACCAGGACGCCCACCCCACCAAAGGCCAGCACCGCGAAATGAGCGAAGACCTGATTCCACAAGTGAGGGCATTAATGGAGTGGTAAGCCTCCAGGCGGTCAATACAAGGCAAAAAAACACTGACTTTTGGCGGAGTTTGTACTAATAAATAAACACTTTGAGGTTGTTCGAAACCTGACAAAGGTAACGCAGATAACACTTTCACAAGTTCACAAGCTGTTAAAGCAATAAAGGGCGCTACTGCGCCCTTTATTTTTTCACTATGACCCGGGCAATAGGTGTTGAAAAACCCAGCACTAGCCAGAGACGTAAATTGATATATCTTAAAAATTATAATTCACACCTAAAGAATAGTAATCATAATCTTTGTTCAGACGGGTAAATTCCAGCTCGGCTGAAATTGCTGGCGTAAATCTGTAGCCAGCCCCCAAGCCTACTGAAAAATCCGTTTTCGTTTCAGATATTTTCTCGTTTATACCACCCAGGTTTTCATCAAAGCCTTGATCGCCATGACCAACCGTGTACTCATAGCTATTGTTCACTATGTCGACAAAGCGAACGGTGTATTGATCAACACCAATATGCCCCGTAGATTTTACTGACACCAGGCCCGCTTTGGCTTTTACATACAAATCACCGGACGATCTATAGGCACCATAGAGCGCCAGCGTCTCCACATCCAGATCAAGGCCAACAGTAACATCGGCATTGGCCATTGGGATTATCGACGCAGCCTCATCCAAAGTCATACCCGGATTACTGTCCATCAACGCAAGCCAAACATCAGAGCTGATATCTATATTTTCCTCGCTAATACTCGCGCTCGCTTTTTTTGTTGAGCTGGAGTATTGCGCCTCCACGGCAAAGCCATTAGCAAAGCCGTAACCAAACTGGATATTAGCGTTATTGGCGTTATCGATTTTAAGCCCATCTTCTTTTGGAACATTCACTATTCCGTAACCCAACCCCAAGTAAATGCCAGAGCCTTGCAACTCCGCAGCAATTGCCATAGGTGCACTTAAACTTCCTGCTATAGCTAAAGCGATCAGCGTCCTCATAAAATAACTCAAGTCTCCATAACCTATTTTTTACTGATACTGCATCAGTCATCCTGCCACGCTGTTCGCGGCGGCGCGCATTCTAGCAACTAAAAACAACAAAAGCACCCACAGGTACTTTTGTTAAAAAGACGAAGTTTCAGCCGTACTAAACAGGCGCTTTACCAAACGGCTTCATCATCAAAATCAATTTTGGCAGGAGTGTTAAGGAGCCAATTACCGCCATCAGCATGGCAAAGGCGGTGAGCAAGCCAAAGTAAATAGTGGGAATAAATTCCGACAGCATCAAAATCGAAAAGCCCACCACTATGGTGACCGAGGTGTAATACATGGCGCGACCAATACTGGCGTGGGACCTGTGCATGGCCTCGACATAATTGTGGTCGAGCGCATATTCATCGCGGAAGCGGTAAAAATATTGGATGGCCTGGTCGATACCCACACCCACCACAATCGCCGCAATGGTGGTGGTCATCATATCCAGCGGAATACCCACCAAACCCATAGCACCAAGCACGGCGCTGGCGGCAAGCATATTGGGCAGTATGGCGATAGTGGCGATTTTGAACGAGCGAAAGAGCACCACCATCATCAACATAATCGCCACAAATACCACACCAATAGTGGCAATTTGCGATTTAAACAAACTCTGCAGCATATTGTTGTAGAGCACCAGCATGCCGGTAAATTTCACCTGCTCAGGCTTGAAATGCAGCTCGTTAATTAGGTGCTGACGAATTTGCTCAACCAATTCTGCACGCTTTAAATTGGGCGTGGTTTCAATCACACGCAGAGTGATGCGCGCCTGTTGTTTTTCGTCATTCAAATAGGGGTCAACCAAGAGGCTGGTAATATCCTTGGAGAGGGCATTGCGCAGCACATTCAATTCAAAATCGTTGAGCTTGCCCTTGTTGATATCCTGCGCCAGCTGATAGGTAACCGCCAGCGACTGCACCTTGCCCACCGCCGGAATAGTTTCGAGATAATCCTGCACTTGCTTGATTTGATCCAGGCCAGCGCGACTAAACCAGTAGCTGTATTTTGCTTTGTGCGCTTCTGTGCCAAAGGGATCTGACTCGTCAGTTTCCACGCCGCCGAAGGCGTCATCATCACCCGCTTCTTCCACCGGTGCAAAGGCATCGCCATCATCGCCTGCTGATGCATCCTCACCTTCAACATCGCCAAAGGCGCTGTCTTCTTCCGCGCCATCAGCTGGCTCTTGATTAGCGGCAAGCACCTCTGGGTCGGCATCGAGAATAATATCCAGCGATACTGTGCCGCCCAACTGAGTATCAATAATGCTCAAGCCCTCGTGAATTTCGCTGTCGCTTTTAAAATAATCGACAAAGCGGTTTTCCACTTGCAACTTGCTGATACCCCAGACACTGAGCAGTGCCAACAGGCTGGCAACAATTAAAATTTTACCGCCGTGGACTTCTGCCAGGCGCGAAAATTTCATGGTGGTTGCCGCCGAGTTATCGCCAGAGTCGCGCGGCTCGCCTTTAGGCACCAGCATCAAGCCAGCGGGCAAAACCACAAAGGTAATAATAAAACCCACCACCAGGCCAATAGTCATCATCCAGCCAAAATCTATCACCGGGCGAATGCCGCTCATAATCAGCGACATAAACGCCACTATGGTAGTGAGTGCAGAATAAAGGCAGGGCACTACCATCGCCTTGGCAGTGGCCATGACCAAATCTGCCTGCGACCAATCAGGGTTTTGCGCGTGAATTTCGCGATAGCGCACTACCAGATAAATATTGAACGCAAATACCATGATCAGCAGCAAGGCGACAAAGTTGGAGGAGATCACGGTCATCCGCCAATCGATCCAGCTGAGCCAGCCGAGCATTAAAATCACTGACACCAGGCAGGCGGTAAGCGGCAGGGTAACAAAGCGCAGCTGACGAAAGAGCACAGCCAACATCAAAATAATAAACAACACCAGGGCGGCGCCAAACACCAGCAGGTCGCTGCGAATATAGCTGATCATATCGCTGGTGATCATGGTTACACCGCCGAGGAAGATCTGCGCCTTGCCCTGGTATTTAGCCACTATGTCGCGCACCTGTTGTACGCGCGCGGCGTCCTGCTCGGCAGCCTGGGTGCGATACACCAGATAATCCGCCGTCACCTTATCCAGCTCCCGCTGCTCGGCATCGCTCAAGCCCTGGGTATCGCGCTTAAGGCGCAGCGCATCGCGGTGACGCGCCATCTCAATGCCTTGGTTATTAACCGCGAGATTAAGTTGCAGCGCTGAGGTTTTAGCGTCGGCACTGAGCAACATTTTGCGATAGATAGGGCTGGTGAGAAACTCCTGCCTGGCCATGGCTCGATCCACACCTGGGGTGAGCAGCGTGCGCGTGGACTCCTTTTGCTCCGCCAAAGGGCGCATGGGGCTATACAGCAGGGGTACATTAATAATGGAGTTAACGCTGGCCACGCCTTGAACCTTGGCCAGTTCATCGCTCAGCGCCTTAAGTGTATCCAGCGACTCATCGGAAAACATATCCGCCTTGGGCGAATAGGTGAGTACCAAAAAATCTCCGTGCTGGTAGCGCTGGCTGATTTCGCGGTAAAAATCTATCGAGGTGTCGTGCTCCAGGGTGAGCGAATCAGCCGAGGCATCCAGCTTCATATAGCGCATGCCGTAGGCGGCAATCAGCGTGAGCAGCAACAGGCCCAGCATAAGCGCACGCGGGCGCTGGATTACCAGAGAGCGATAGAGGTTGGCGATAAATTGCATGAAGTATCCTGAAGTTTTAGGGGGCGCCGAGCAAAGCAAGGTGCAACAGAGGAGCAGGTTAAAAACGGGCGCTATTATGCCAGCTGCACCCAGGCAATTCAGTAAAGGCGGTGTTTAACAGAACAACCCCGAGGGCAATGGTTACAAAAGTCAGTCGGCTTTTTTGTGGCCGTCACTGTGACCTAGGGATCTGTCCGGGCAAAGCTGATCGCGCACCCGCTGCTTTAATTCCTTGGCTTCGGGAAAACCGCCATCGGCGACCCTATCCCAAATCAAGATACCATCCAGCCAGACATGGAATACGCCGCCGGTGCCTGGATGCAGGGCAATCTCATCCAGTTCACCATCGAAGGTGGTAAGCAGCTCCTGAGCCAGCCAGGCGGAGCGCAACATCCAGCGGCACATATTGCAATAGTGAATAACTACCCTGTGCTTTGCGACGGGGATTTGGGGGAATTGCGGCTCTGACATAAGATTGCTCTTTAAACATTGAGTACATAGAATCCACCAAAGTGAACTCTAAACGCTGATACGACGTCTAAAACTACAATTTTAGGTTTTTTGACGCCAAATTCATGGCGTCAAAGGTAAATTCGTACACCAGGGCAAGGATCCAGGGAGTTAATAGCTCCAGATTCGCCAAAACACGGAACACTGAATGTTAAAGCTTCATTTTAAAGATCAGCGCCAAGCGCCCCTGTGGGTGGTGGAGAAGCTTTATTCCATTGGCACAGCCCCGGAAAACCAACTGGTTATTGCCGACCCGGCGGTCGACCCGGTGCACGCCAAGCTGATTCGTGAAAACGACAAATTCTTTCTCAAGGACAACAACAGCCGCAGCGGCAGCTTTGTTAACGGCCAACGCATTACCCAGCGCGAAATCATCCCTGGCGACATACTGCGCATCGGCAGCCACGAATTGATTGTACTTGACCCGCGCAGCTTGCCGGAAAAGGGCAAGGAACACCAGCAAGCACCCTGGCGACTTATCTCCAGCAGCAACTGGTTGCCGGGCAAGCAATTTGTGATTTTCCCCGAGCAGAACCTCACCATAGGTCGCAGCAACCAATGCGATATAGTTATTCCCGGCACCCACCTGTCGCGACGCCATGCCCAAATCTGCATTGAGGGTAATCACCTGCGCATTAAAGACCTGGGCTCCGCCAATGGCACCTACCTCAACGAGCTGCAAATCGATAACGCCACCGCCAACAACGGCGACATACTGCGTCTGGACGTCTATAGCTTTCGCTTAGTGGCACCAGACACAGACGCCAACCGCACGCGCCTGCGCAAGCCCATCGAGGAACTATCCAAACCCGTTGAGCGCAAGCAACTGAGCCAGGAGCCCAAGCGCTGGAAAACCCGCCCCACCTCGCCAGGCAATCGCATAGAGCCTGAAGCCCCCGCCAATCGCCGCAATCTTGGTTGGCTAGCACTATCAATACTGGTGGTTGCCGGCGCCATAGCTGCTGTTGTGTTGTGGTAGAATCGCCGCCTATTTTTACCTTAACCCGCTTAGGAAGACACCATGAGCTTTGATCTAGTACCCGCTGGCAAGAGCCTGCCAGATGACGTTTACGTTGTAATCGAAATCCCCATGAACTCAGGCATCAAGTACGAAATCGACAAGGACAGCAATGCCCTGTTTGTCGACCGCCTGGTCAGCACCCCCATGTACTACCCCTGCAACTACGGCTACATTCCGCAAACCCTGTGCGGAGATGGCGATGCCGCCGACGTGCTGGTGGTATTCCCTCAACCAGTTCAAGCTGGTTCAGTGATTCGCTGCCGCCCAATCGGTGTACTCAACATGACCGATGAAGCCGGTGAAGACGCCAAAATCGTAGCCGTACCTCACGACAAGGTGACCCCGCTTTACAGCAAAGTACAGCAGCTGAGCGATCTGCCCGAAATCACCGTCAAGGCGATTGAGCACTTCTTTGAACACTACAAAGACCTGGAAAAAGGCAAGTGGGTAAAAGTGGCTGGCTGGGGCGATGCCGATGCCGCGCGTGCGGAAATCCTCAAAGCCGCTGAAACCTACAAAAACACACAAAAATAACGGCTAAATATCTCCCCTGAGAGACCGGCAGGCCAAAGTGCCTGCCGCGGGAGCAGCAAGATTCAGGCAGGGATTAAGCCATCATAAAAACCAGTAAAAATCAAAAATAGGCAGCTGTTGCCGGGAGACTTTCCCGCACTTGCATCTACCTGATAAAAACATACTAGAGGTTTTACTATGCAAGACTCTACTCACAAGCTCTCGCTCAGGGAGAAAGTCGGTTATTCCATGGGGGATGCGGCCGCCAATTTTGTCTGGCGCGGCGCCCTAGCTTATCTCGCAGTGTTTTATACCGATACCTTTGGCATAAGCGCCACTGCCGCGGCGCTGTTGATTCTGATTGTGCGTCTATCCGACGGTATCACCGATATCATCATGGGTATGATCGCCGACCGCACTAATACCCGCTGGGGGAAGTTCCGCCCCTATGTTGCCTGGTCCGCTCCTGTTTTGGGGCTGTTTATGGTGCTCTGTTTTACCACCCCCGATTTAAGCTACAACGGCAAATTGGCCTGGGCTTATGCCACCTATATAGGCCTCACCTTGGCTTACACCGTTAATAATGTGCCCTACTCAGCACTTATGGGAGTAATAACCCCTAGCGTTCACGAGCGAGCGGTACTTTCAGGCTTCCGGTTTGCCGGCGCCTTTGGCGGCGGCCTGGTGGTGATGGGTTTCACCCTCAGCCTGGTGAAATATTTTGGCCAGGGCAATGACGCCCAGGGTTACCAGTACACCATGTATCTATTTGCCACTGTGTTGGTGGCGCTGCTGTTGGTGACCTATTTCACCACCAAAGAGCGGGTGGCGCCCGCCGCCCCCAGCAACCTGACGCTCAAGCAGGAACTGGGCGACTTCCTGGTCAACTTGCCAGCCATACTCCTACCCCTAGCGGTCACCACCGCTTTTTTCTACTACCGCAATCTCTGGTCCGGTTTAGCCTTTGTCGCTGGCATCAGCATCACCTATATTGCCGCCAAAGCCCTGATCAATAAGCCAGAGGAAAAACTCAGCCACACCCAGCGCGACCTTAAAGACCTTATCACTAACAAACCTTGGGTGATTCTGTTGGCAATCGGCTTTTTATTTATGATGTTCAACGGCATTCGCTACGGCGTGGTAGCCTACTACTTCAAATACTATTCCGGCGATGCCCTGCTCACCGAAAAGTTTTTTATCGCACTGCTGATTGTGTCCATGGTCGCCGCCCTGCTCACGGGCTATCTCAACAAATTTATCAGCAAGAAAAACCTATTTATCCTCTCCATGTTTGCCGGTTCATTTTTTAATGCACTGATTTATTTCCTCAAACCAGAACAGGTTACCGAAGTATTTGTACTGGCCTGTATCGGGGAAATTTTCGCGGCAATTATGCCAGTACTGTTTTTCAGCATGCTGGGCGACGCTGCCGACTACTCGGAGTGGAAAAATGGCCGCCGCGCCACCGGCTTGGTATTTTCGGCGGGCACCTTTATTAACAAGACTGGCGGCGGATTTGCTGGCGCGCTGGTGCTGCTGGTTTTGGCCAGTTACGGCTACGATGCCGCGCGCGAGGAGACAATTGCCAATTCTATTGATGGCATGAAACTGCTCATGAGCCTGATTCCCGCTGGCTTTGGCATACTTGGCGGAGTGGTACTCTTCTGGTATCCACTGACCAATGACAAGATGGTGCAAATTGAAGCAGATTTAGAAGCCAGACGCGCTTGAGCAAGTCCATTCCCCCGACAAAAGCAGGC
Source organism: Cellvibrio sp. (assembly GCA_050305995.1). GTDB lineage: Bacteria > Pseudomonadota > Gammaproteobacteria > Pseudomonadales > Cellvibrionaceae > Cellvibrio. Next base: position 46,474 of record JBNLGJ010000029.1, on the reverse strand, counting down.
GTAACGCCTGCTTTTGTACATTTGGCATGACAGAAGTAAAAGTTGCCCCAGAGGAATTTAGCCGCTACATTGAATCCAATAGAGACTAGCGTCCCGGGGGATTAGTCCAGGCCGCCGGTCGTAGCGGCAATGCACCAAATGATACTAAAGGCGGATAGATAAGCCTCGTCAAACAAACCTATCCTGGGAGGCTGGATAGCATTGCAATCGGAATCCCTATGTCCAGGCTAAACATTTTTTTAAACTATCTCCTGTTGCTCTGCCTTTCTTTGCTACCCTCCCTGGCAACCGCTGAACAGCCACTGTTAACTCTGTCGCCAGGCGCACCCTCTTCTATTTCCCTTACTCGCTATTTTTCACTGCTGGAAGATCCGACCGCCAAGCAGGATCTTAGTCAAATCCGCGCCGCCGATAGCGCGCAAAAATTCACCCCCAGCGATTCCGATGCAGAATCGTTTGTCTATGGTTTCACCCATTCCGCCTACTGGTTCAAGTTACAGATCTACAACCCCAGCGATGCCCCCCAGGAGCGATTACTGGAAATCAGCTACGCCCGCCTCGCCGAGGTATCGCTTTATCAAATAGAGGGCAATGCCCTGATCAACAGCTGGCAAACGGGAACCAACTACCCCTTTTCCAGCCGTCCCTATACCAACCGAGCCTTTGTCTTCCCGCTGCATATTCCCGCCCAGGGCCACCAGACCATTTACCTGCGCGCCAAGGGTGTAGCAGCGCTGGAAGTTCCCGCCAAACTCTGGGAGCCGAGCGCCTTTCACTCCTATGAGCGCGATGACTATGTGGGCTTTTCCATTTACAGCGGCATGGCCCTGGCGATGGTAATTTTTAATGCACTGGTATTTTTGCTGCTGCGCGAACCCATGTATCTGCTCTACGTGATGTTCGTCAGCTGCTTTGCCATCACCCTGGCGGCGCAAAATGGTTTGGCCAATGAATTCCTCTGGACCAACTCACCTGTCTGGTCCAAATATTCGCTAGCGGTGGGTTATTCCTACACCATGTTGGCGCTTTTGTTATTTACCCGACGCATGCTCAACACCAGCCGCTGGTTGCCGCGCCTGGACAAGGTGATTTTTTACCTGGCGATGATCTTCCTGGTTTCACCGCTGGGCTTTTTTACCATCTATGATCAAGTGATTCCTCTGGCAGTCATTTTCAATGTCACTGGCACCAGTTTGATACTGGTCGCGGGCATCTACTGCGCCTTTAAACGCCAGCGCAGCGCCTACTTTTTTGTCGCCGCTTTTTTAGTAATCTGCACTGCATCACCGGTAAACTCGCTGCGTTTTGCCGGCTACCTGCCCACTAACTGGTTTACCGTCAATGGCCTACAAATTGGCTCAGCCATAGAAATGATGCTGCTCGCCTACGCCCTCGCCGACCGCTTAAATATGACCCGACGGGAAAAAGAGGCCGCCCAAAATGCCGTGTTGAGCGCACAGCGCGAACTAGTAGAGAGCCTCAAAGAATCCGAGCGACGCCTGGAGCGCGAAGTGCAGCTGCGCACCCAGGAGCTGGTGGAAAAGAACAGCGCACTGGAGTTGCTATCCACTACCGATGCACTCACCGGCGTGTGCAACCGCATCAAATTGCACGAGTGTCTGGAGCAGGAAACCGAGCGCAGCAAACGCTATGCAAGCCCCCTGTCACTGTTAATTATCGATGTGGATTTTTTCAAGTCAGTCAACGACACCTATGGCCATCCCGTAGGCGACAGGGTGTTGATCGAAATAACCCAGATACTCCAACAGCAATGCCGCAACAGCGACACCCTGGGACGCTGGGGCGGCGAAGAGTTTTTGGTGATTTGCCCCGAGACTGATCAACAGGCAGCGCTGATGCTCGGCGAAAAACTGCGCCGAGCCATAGCCGCCAAACCTCTGGCAGAGCACATAGGCGCCACTATCAGCGTTGGCATCGCCGAGTTTGATAGCCGCGCCGACACAGATTCACTGCTGGAAGCCGCAGACACGGCGCTATACCAAGCCAAACATCAAGGCCGCAATTGTGTGGTATTGGCAGCACCACAGACGCAGAGCGTTTAACAGTCGTCGAGCCACAGCTCTCCAACCTCTAACATCCAGAAGTTCTAATAACTTGGCTAGGCCAATTTACGTTATTCAAAATATTGGTTAGATAGTTTGCTTCTAAGCTATAAACAAATAATCATTTTGCAGACCAGTAACCAGCTGGTAGCCTGCGCGGCCCAAATGTTTAATAGTTGAGCCAGGTTGTTATGGACTTCCAAATTGCCTATGTAATAGCCGGCCTGGTGGTGGGGTTTGTAGTGGGCCTTACCGGTGTGGGTGGCGGCTCACTTATGACGCCGATCCTGTTGTATTTTGGCGTGTCTCCCGCCAATGCGGTGGGCACCGACCTACTTTATGCCGCTATAACCAAGGCTGGCGGCATTCACGTGCATCACAAAAAACGCAATATCGACTGGAAGATTACTGGCGCCCTGGCGCTCGGTAGCCTGCCTGCCGCCAGCCTGACGCTGACGGCTTTGCACCTGTTAAGTGTGGATACTGCATCGCTCAACAACCTCATCAAAACCATGCTCGGCTACGCCCTGGTGTTCACGGCCATTGCCATTTTGTTCAAGCGCAAAATTTTTGATTACAGCCGCAAAAACAACGCTTGGATTACCCGCTTAAGCCCAAAGGCTCAAATACGCGCGACTATAGGCGTGGGCTTTTTCCTCGGCGGCATAGTCACAATCACCTCCATTGGCGCCGGTGCCCTGGGTACAGTTGCGCTGTTTATGCTCTTCCCCCTGCTGCCGACGGTGCGCCTGGTGGGCACAGAAATAGCCCACGCGGTGCCGCTGACCCTAGTTGCCGGCCTCGGCCACGCCGGCCTTGGCAATGTCGACTGGCACCTGCTGGCCAATTTGCTGCTGGGGTCTTTACCGGGAATTTACGTGGGCAGCCATTTAGCCAATCGTGTCGCCGACCACTATCTGCGCCCGGCCCTGGCGATGATGTTGGTATTGGTAGGCGCCAAACTGGTCATACTCTAATAAGCATTGTGATTACCCATAAAAAAGCCCCGCCAATGCGGGGCTTTTTTATGGGTCTGGGTTGACCTCCACTGCTAAAACCAAGCCAGTAAAGCTCCCCAGAACATCAACCCCAGGGCAACAGGTGCCGAGAACAACCAGCGCCAGAGGCGCAGGCGCGGCTCAAAACCTATGCCGTAGACAAAACCGCAACTCATGCCCAGTAACAGCAACATGGCAGCGTTATGGCTAAATTCGGCCTGGGTTTTCCCCAGCAGATGGGGCCAGGCAGTAACCCCCAGCATCACCGCCAGCGACAGGCAAAAAACCAGGACGCGCAACGCGCCCCAGGATTTATTGGCCGCTGGCTGGGTCAATTCAGCGCTCCTCACTGTTTGAATCCCCTTGTTGGGATTCCAGCCACATAGCGTTGATGATGCCAAAGGAGCAGGCCAGCAATACCCCAAGAATCCAGGTGAAATACCACATAGTTAACTCCTCGCTTAGTAAAGTGAATGACTGTCAGCCTGCACTTGGGCGACTGTGACGCGACCGCGCATCACCCAGTAACCCCAGAGGGTATAGGCCAGAATAATGGGCACAAATACACAGGCCACAACGAACATAATGGTCAAGGTGGTCTGGCTTGAGGTGGCATCCCAGACGGTGAGCGATGCGCTCAGTTGCTTGTTGCTCGGCATCAGGAACGGGAAGAGCGAGAAGCCTGCCGTGAGTATTACCCCCGTCTGTGTCAGGCTGGACGTCAAAAATGCCAGCCAAGCTTGACCTTTACGACTAAACCAGGCGCAGGCCAATGGGCTAAGCAAGCCAAGCAGCGGTGCCACCAGCATCCAGGGGTAGAGGCGATAGTTAGCCAACCAACCGCCAGCCACCAGCGCCACCTCTTTGTTGAGGGGGTTGGATGGACCGTTGGTATCTATGTTGCCGAGCAATTGATAACCATCCAAGGCACCAACCCATATACCCGCCAAACCAAACAGCACGGGAGTGGCAATACCCAGAATTAACCCCAAACGCTCGGCGCGCTGGCGAATAAAGCCATCGGTTTTTAGCTGCAACCAAGTGGCGCCGTGGAGCAGGATCATACTCAAACTGACCAGCCCGGCAAGCAGGGCAAAGGGACGCAGCAGGCCGAATAGACCACCATCATAACTGGGCTTGAGCAGGCTGTCGTAGCTGAGCGGCACGCCTAAAAACAGGTTGCCAAAGGCGACTCCAAAAATCAGCGAAGGCACCAGGCCACTGACAAACAGCGCCCAGTCCCAGCCATTGCGCCAACGCGGATCTTCCAGTTTACTGCGATAGTCAAAGCCCACCGGGCGCATCCAGAGCGCCCCCAGGGTAATTAACAGCGCAAAGTAAAAGCCCGAGAAGGAAGCGGCATAAATCAGCGGCCAGGCGGCAAAGAGCGCGCCACCCGCGGTGATAAACCACACCTGATTGCCATCCCAGTGGGGGCCAATGGTATTAATCATTACCCGCCGCTCATCGTCGGTGCGGCCGATAATGCGCAGCAGTGCGCCCACCCCCAGATCAAAACCATCGGTTAGCGCAAAACCAATCAGTAGAACACCAATCAGTACCCACCAAATTAAACGCAGTAATTCGTAGTCCATTAGCTGGCCTCCCCTGCTGAAGTTTGAGCTGAGTTATGGGAATTTTTTTCCAGATCGTATCTGCCGGTGTGCAGTGAGCTGGGCCCCTGTTTGGAGAAGCGAACCATCAAATACATCTCCAGAACTAATAACAGGGTATAAAACAAAATAATGCCGGTCAGTGAGGTCCACACCTGCCCCGAGGTTAAATTGGACGCGGCCAAATGGGTGGGCAGCACCTCACCTATGGCCCAGGGCTGGCGACCGTACTCGGCGACAAACCAACCGGTTTCGCAGGCGATCCAGGGCAGTGGCAGGCTGAACAAGGCGACTTTGAGGAACCAGCGCGGCTTGCCCTGCTGGTGCTTGGTGCTAAGCCAAAAAGCGTAGATAAAAATCAGCAACATGCCCACACCACAGGCGACCATCACGCGGAAACTCCAGAACATGGGTGCGACCTTGGGCACAGTGCTTTTAACTGCCTGGTCAATTTGCTCGGGGGTGGCCAGGGCTGGATTATCAGTAAAGCGCTTGAGCAGCAAGCCGTAACCTAAGTCAGCTTTAACAGTTTCAAACTCGGCGATGGTTTGCGGCGATTTGTCGCCAGCTTTTAACTGCGTCAGCAGCTCGTAGGCGCGCATGCCGTTGATCACGCGATGCTTGGCATGTTCGCGCAAATCTTTAATACCCAGCACTGGCTCGGAGATAGAGCGGGTGGCGATAAGCCCTAAAGCATAGGGGATTTTTACCGCCGCCTTGGTCACTTCCTCTTCCTGTTGAGGGAAGCCGATCAGGGTAAAGGCTGCTGGCGGGGCTTGGGTTTCCCACTCGGCTTCAATGGCGGCCAGCTTCATTTTCTGCACGTCGCCCACCTCGTAGCCACTTTCGTCACCGAGAATAATGACCGACAGCGCCGAGGCCAAACCAAAACTCGCCGCTATGGCAAACGAGCGGCGCGCAAACGCGACGTCCTGACGCCTTAACAAGTAGAAAGAGGAAATGGCCAGCACAAAAATCGCGCCGGTGCAGTAGCCGGCAGAGACTGTGTGCACAAATTTTACCTGGGCGACGGGGTTAAAGATCACCTGGGCAAAATCGGTCACCTCCATGCGCATGGTTTCGTAATTAAATTCCACGCCCACCGGATTTTGCATCCAGCCATTGGCAACTAAAATCCACAGCGCCGACAGGTTGGAACCCAGCGCCACCAGCCAGGTAACCGCCAGGTGCTGCACCTTGCTCAACCTGTCCCAGCCAAAAAAGAACAGGCCGACAAAGGTGGATTCCAAAAAGAATGCCATCAGCCCCTCTATCGCCAGCGGCGCGCCAAACACATCGCCCACATAGTGGGAGTAATAGGACCAGTTGGTGCCAAACTGGAACTCCATGGTCAAACCCGTGGTGACACCCAGCGCGAAGTTAATACCAAATAACTTACCCCAGAACTTCACCATATCGCGGTAGATTTCTTTGCCGGTCATGACATAAACCGACTCCATAATCGCCAGGATAAAGCTCATCCCCAGGGTCAGGGGCACAAAGATAAAGTGATACATGGCCGTAAGCGCAAATTGCAGGCGCGACAGGTCCACAGCAACGTCAGTCATGGGTGACATCCTTTAGGGCAGGAGTGGAAGGAAAGGAAGAAGTCGATACCGAGGTAGTTGCCAGAGCAACCCCCAAACGCACTTCAACAGGCGCCTGGGGTTCGACTAACAGGGGTTTGAAAGCCAATTGCCAGAGCAGAACCAGTAGTGTCAATTTCAGCACCAATACCCAAGTGAGATGAAATACCAGAGGTATGCGAAAAAGTGAATCCGCAGGCAGAGATTCTCGCAAACGGGCAAGGATCATCATAAGGTCCTACAATATGGCGATAGATTTCAAGGCTAGAATAGTGAAGGCACCTAGTCAAACTCGCGTTGACCTAGGTCAACTGTAAATAAAGTGTCTGGCGCCATTTGCCTCGGCCAATGCCCCAGCCCCTAGGTAGGCTTAGATGACTAAAATATTTGGCTTCTGCTGGCTGTTGATGTTGTGCCTGCCTCTCGCCGCGCAAACGGTTTTTTCGGTGCGCGGCCAAGAGGCCGCTGGGGATATGCGCGAAAGATACAACACCGAGCTTATCAACCTGGCCCTGGCAAAAACCCAGACGCACCCAGGGGACTATCAGATAAAACCCATCCCATCCATGAATACACCGCGCTCGCTGTTTGCTGCCGCGCTCAATATCTACCCAAACCTTCTTATTGAGATGAGTTACGAGCCCAAACTCAGCGCCAAAGGTGATTTGACTTTTATCCCCTTCCCGGTGGATTTGGGCATGGTGGGCTACCGGGTATGTTTTGTGAGCCCGGAGGCCAGAGAAGCCGTGACCCGGGTTCGCACCCTGGAGGACTTACGCCAGTTCACCATTGGCCAGGGAATGGGCTGGATGGATACGCAGATACTCCGCCACAATGGCCTCAAGGTGGTTGAGGTGGGCAACTATGCCAGCCTGTTTCGTATGGTGGCTGCAGGCCGGATAGATTTATTTTGCCGCGGCATTAACGAGATCAGCAACGAACAGAAAGCATTCGCCAATATTAAGCGCCTGCAGCTCGATCAGCATCTGCTGCTGGCTTATCCGCTGCCGCGTTTTTATTACCTGGGCAGTCAAAATAAAGCGGCCCTGATGCGCATCCAAAAGGGGCTGCAACTAGCCTATGAAGATGGCTCGCTGCTAAAGCTCTGGCAGCAGAATTTTTTGACGGGAATAGCCGCATTAAATTTGCACCAGCGCTTACTCTTGCGCCTGGAAAATCCCCTGCTAAATGAGCTGGATAACAGCTACCTGAAATACGATCTCAACCCGCTGGATCTATCGCCGGATTAGTCGAGCCACGCACTAGCTGCTATGTGCTTTTTTCGGGTGGAGGCGCAACGCGCATGACCTCTTCCATGGTTGTCAGCCCCGCTGCAATTTTTTGCGCACCGGATAAGCGCAGCGTGCGCATCCCCTCTTTCATTGCCTGGCGGCGAACATCCTGCAGATTGCAACTGGCGGTAATCCGCTCTTTGATCGACTCAGAGACCGCCAGAATTTCATAGAGCCCCTGGCGCCCCAGATAACCGGTATTACGACACTCCAGGCAGCCAACCGGGCGATAAACTTTGCTCGGCACACTCACCTTCCAGGGCGCCACCAGCTCCGTCCAATCCTGCGTGGAAATACTACCCTCCTCCTTGCAGTGGGGGCAGAGGGTGCGCACCAGGCGCTGCGCCATCACCCCCAACAGGGTCGCATTGATCAAATAGGAGGGCACCCCCAGGTCGAGCAAGCGCGCTACGGTGCTGGGAGCATCGTTAGTGTGTACCGTAGACAGCACCAGGTGGCCGGTAAGCGCCGCCTGCACCGCCATCTGCGCCGTCTCCAAGTCGCGAATTTCGCCCACCATGATAATGTCTGGGTCCTGGCGCATCAGGCTGCGAATGCCCGCCGCAAAGTCCAGGCCGATTTTGTGGTGCACCTGGGTCTGGTTAAACGCTTCTTCCACCATTTCAATAGGGTCTTCAATGGTGGATACGTTCACCTCAGCAGTGGCCAGCTGGCGCAGCGAAGAGTAAAGCGTGGTGGTTTTACCCGAGCCAGTGGGGCCGGTCACCAGGACTATACCGTTGGGGCGATGCAACATGGATTGCCAACGCTGGTAGTCGTCCCCCACCAACCCCAAATCGGTAAAGCTGCGCAACAGCACTTCCGGGTCAAAAATCCGCATCACCAGCTTTTCACCAAACGCCGTGGGCAGGGTGGAAATACGCAGCTCAATTTCGCTGCCTTCGCTGCGCCGGGTTTTAATCCGCCCGTCCTGCGGCTTGCGCTTTTCCGCGATATCCATCCGCGCCAGCACCTTAAAGCGGCTGGTTACAGCGGTGGCGACATTGGCGGGCAACTCATACACATAGTGGAGCACCCCGTCGATGCGGAAGCGGATGCGCCCCACTTCGCGCCGCGGCTCTATGTGGATATCACTGGCGCGCTGGTCATAGGCGTACTGCAACAACCAATCGACGATTTTGACGATGTGCTGGTCATTGGCATCCGGGTCCTGGGATTTGCCCAGCTCCACCAGCTGCTCAAAATTGGTAATCGCCGAGGCGGCATTCAAACCGCTGGCACCGGACACCGAGCGCGCCAGGGTGTAGAACTCCACCATAAAGCGCTCTATATCGGCGGGGTTGGCAACCACTTTGCGCACCTGGCGGCGCGCCACGTGCTCCACCTGGGGCTCCCAGCCACCCATAAATGGCTGGGTGCAGGCCACCAGCACATGATCCGGGCTAACCTGTACACAGAGAATCCCATGGCGTTTGGCAAAGGCGTAACTAATCACCTCGGTGCACTTGGCTACATCGATTTTCATGGGATCTATGTGAAACAGCGGCAAGCGCGCCTTCTCCGCTAGCCACTGGGTGAGCACATCGGCATCCAGGACCTTGCCGGGGCGGCGTAAATCCTCGATGGAGAGGCTGGCAATGTAACTGAGGGGGTGCATAATCGCCTGTTCACGACTGCGCGAGGCGCCGAGCAGGGCATTGGCCTCGGCCCTGGCCATAAGGCCATCGGCAACCAAATCGTCCACCACGCCACGCAAGTCCAGAAATCTGTCCACAAACGCCTGCACCATGAAGAAATCCCGCCTAGTCTTAGTTGCTATTCTTAATTGCTATCAGGGGATTGTAGCGGCTCGGGGCCAAAGAATCTGCCTGCTAATTGGCAGACCCGACAGCTACAGATTTCCGACGCCAAAACAAAACAGCTCGCGCCAGGCCAAACTGTCATAAATTTGTAATTTATCTTGGTGACCTTTGCCTCCCAAGTTTTTATACTGCGCGCACTTTTCATTTGAGGGGGTAGACCATGCCTTTTGCAAACCTGTCCAACCTGTTTGGCCGTTCGCCTATTAAACCCATGCAGGAGCATATGGCGGTAGCCGTCAAGGCAGCTTCCGAGCTGGTCAGCTTTTTCGAAGCCATAACCGCGGGCGATTGGGAGCAGGCCAGCCGTATCCAGCAGCTGGTGGTCCAGCACGAAAACGAGGCGGACGAGATCAAAAAGCAGCTGCGCCTGCACCTGCCCAAAAGCCTGTTCCTGCCGGTACCGCGCACCGACCTGCTGGAGTTGCTGACCATGCAGGATCGCATCCCCAACCGCGCCAAAGACATTGCGGGCATTATCATGGGCCGTCGCATGTCCATTCCCGACAGTATGAAAGACCAAATGAATGAGTTTGTTCGCTCCAGCGTCGCCGCTGCCGAGCAGGCCCTGACGGCGATCAATGAGCTGGATGAGCTGTTGGAGACCGGCTTTAGCGGTCGCGAACTTACCGTTGTCGAAAACATGATCAAGGAATTAGACGACCGCGAAGAGAAAGCCGACCAACTTGAAATTGGCGTGCGCACCTCGCTCTTTGCCCTCGAAGCCCAGTTGCCCCCGGTGGATGTGATGTTTCTCTACAACATCATCGACTGGGTGGGTGATATCGCCAACCGCGCCCACGATGTGGGTGGCCGTTTGCAACTCCTGCTGGCGCACTAATCCTTTTTTATCTGGGGAAACATAACAATGAATCTATTTGCTGAATACAGCCAAGTGCTGTTTGTTCTGGCGTGCGCTTTCGGCCTGTTTATGGCCTGGGGCATAGGTGCCAACGACGTGTCCAACGCCATGGGCACCTCGGTGGGATCGCGCGCACTAACGCTCAAACAGGCGATTTTTATCGCCATGATCTTTGAATTTACCGGCGCCTACCTGGCCGGCGGTGAAGTCACCGAAACCATTCGCAGCGGGATAGTGGATGTAGCGGCCATGCAGGGCCACGCCGATCTTTTTGTATTTGGTATGCTTTCCTCACTGCTGGCGGCAGGTGCCTGGTTGCTAATCGCCAGTATCCTCGGCTGGCCGGTATCCACCACCCACTCGATTGTCGGTGCCATTATCGGCTTTGCCTCCGTGGGCATATCCATCGACGCCGTGCAGTGGGGCCAAGTGTGGAGCATAGTTGCCTCCTGGGTGACCTCGCCGCTGGTGGCCGGCATTCTCGCCTTCTGGATTTTCCGCTCGGTGCAGTACCTGATTCTCGACACCGAAGACCCCTTCAATAACGCCAAACGCTTTATTCCTTTCTACATGTTCGCGGTCGGCTTTTTCCTCTCCATGGTCACCCTCCTTAAAGGCCTCAAGCACGTACTTAAAGCCCACCATGTGGAGTTCAGCTTTATACAGGCGATGATGATAGCCGCCGTTATTGGAGTGATAGTCGCCGGTATAGGTATTTATCTGCTGAGCCGTATCAGCCAGGACAAGACGGCCGACAAGGGCAACCGCTTCTCCAGCGTGGAGCGCGTCTTCGGGGTATTGATGATCTTTACCGCCTGCGCCATGGCCTTTGCTCACGGCTCCAACGACGTGGCCAATGCCGTTGGCCCTATGGCCGCGGTCGTCAGCGTGATTCAGTCGGGCGAAGTGGGCGCCAAGGCCTCGGTTGCCCCCTGGATTTTGTTGGTGGGCGGCATAGGCATAGTGGTGGGCCTGGCCACCTATGGCTTTAAAGTGATGGCGACTATCGGTAAAAAAATTACCGAACTCACCCCCAGCCGCGGCTTTGCGGCTGAAATGGCCGCCGCTGCCACAGTGGTTATCGCCTCAGGCATTGGATTGCCCATCTCCACCACCCACACCCTGGTGGGTGCGGTGCTGGGCGTAGGCCTGGCGCGAGGTATTGGCGCACTCAACCTGGGCGTGATCGGCGGTATCTTCGCCTCCTGGCTGATCACCCTGCCCGCAGGTGCTGGTCTCTCCATTTTGTTCTTCTACTTCTTTAAAGGCGTGTTCAACTAACCTTTGGGGGTTTTCACACGCAATAAAAAACCGGGCCTAAGCCCGGTTTTTTATTGGTGCGGATGCTCACCCGCTCAGCCCTGAGCGGAGACATCTGCGCTACTGACACTAGAGCGCCCACCCATATACTGCTGGGTAATCTTCTCCGCCGAGCGCCCCACCACATAGCCGCCCAAGCCAATTTGCAACAGTGTCCAGGCCTCGGGAGCCCAAGGGTTGGCCAATAAGCCAAAACTGTCGAGCACCACCAGCACTAAAAATGTGAGCATGGTTATCGGCCGCCAGTTGCGTTGAATCCACGACTGGCCAGTGGCCTCAGCGGTGATAATTTTAGTTTTGCTTTCGATCAATTGGGTTTCGTAATCCAACACTTTAGTGAGCAGTTCGTTTTCAACTTTTTTAATTTCTTTTTGCATCACCAGCTTTTCTTCATCACTGTTGTGCAGCTCGTCAATTAATTTAGCAGCTGGCTCAAAAATGCTGCTGATAAAATTAAGTATGCTCAAGGTGCAAACTCCCGTTATAAAAATTGGCTAAGATTTTTAAATGCTTGGTAGTGCTCGCGAATGCGCCCGCCGTAAGTTTCCTTTTGCCCTCCGCCGTTGTAATTGCCGGCAAAAGCCTCAAACTCCAACGCCTGCAACTGCTCTACCATTTGCGCGGTGAAAAAATCAAACAGCCCCTGAATTTGCCCTTCCATACCCGCACTAAAGTCATCAAACATTTGGCCCACACTTAAATAGCCAATGAGCCTGAAGTTAAAACCCATAATTTGCGGCGCGCCCATGCTAATACTCATTTGCGCCGCTGCCTTGTCCAGCTTGCAGGCAAAGTCAAATACCTCCCATTCGCTCACCTGGCTGCTGTGAAAGCTTTTCCAGTCGCTGCCATCGCCAGCGAGGGAAAAGCGATGCTCGGTCCAGGGTTTTACTGCGTCGAATTGAAAGTGTTGCTGAAACAAGCTGCTGTTTTGCTTGCCCCAAAAACTCCAGAATTTGTGGTTTTCAAAACGAATAATCAGTCGATTCTGGTTACTCTGTTCAAAACCTTTACCCGAGCTTTCCACACAGAGCACCGCCAGGGCGCAGGCCACATCCAGCCCCTTGGCCTCACTCAGGCGCTGCACCAAGCCACCGTAGCTATTCCAGGTTTTGGCAACCAGCTGCTGAGTGGCATCGCCGATTAAAGGCAAGCGTTTAGCTGGCGCCAGCGGTGTGGCTGACGAATCGAGATTAGCGGCAATAGGCATGGGCATATCCTCCTCTGCGGACCGGGTGTCTCGCGTGATTAATGGCTCATCCAAACGGCTCACCGGGCGGATAAACTGGCGAGCGATATAGGCGCGTTGGCCGTTAAATCTGAGCTCCGCCCAGGCGCCGAGATCCACAAGGATCTCAACCTGAGCACCATGTGCAAGTTAACCGAGTACTGCCCCCTGCGCGTTTGCTGTAGAACGAATATTAAGCTTGGGCACAGTTACCAGCACCAGTTGCTTCGTTAAAGCTGGTTGGAGATGGACAAAATGGCTGGAGATAAAGCCGCACTCTTCTTGAAATTTGACCTCCAACCAATTATCGCGGCGGCCGCAAACATCAAGCAGGGTGTTATTGCGCAGTACACAGATTACACGCCCGCTGATATCGGGCGGTGCGCGAAGATTAAGAGCGGGAACCATGACGCTGGCAAGCATAATGCAAATCCCTGGCGAGCTTTTGATGATGGTTTAGATAAGCTGATCAAGCTAAACACCCACCTACAAACCTTAGCAAAGCCTTGCCGTACTACCTAGTTTTAGCCTCGACAAACAAAATATTTTGGCACCACAAGCCGCCAACTCTCGCAGGTGGGAGCATTAATAATCCATTTTCTATCCTGTACAGAGTTTTTGATCACTTGCTTTTTTAACCTATATGGTCGATAACCCCTGTTCACAGGAGATGATCGACCATGAGTTTTGATGCCAAAGGCTATTTCCAGCGCTTGCAGCAACTGGTAGCCGAACCGTCCGTCAGCTGCGCCCTACCCGAATGGGACATGTCCAATCAGAAGGTGATCGAACTGCTCGCCAACTGGAGCCAGGATCTGGGTTTTAACACCCGCATATTGCCGCTTAAACAGAGCGGCAAGGCCAACTTACTCACCAGCCTGGGCAATGGCGATGGCGGTCTGGTGCTGGCCGGCCACAGCGACACTGTGCCCTACGATGCCAAGCGCTGGCAGACAGACCCTTTCAAACTGACCGAAATAGACGGCAAGCTCTACGGCCTGGGCGCCACAGATATGAAGGGCTTTTTCCCGGTGATCCTGGAAGCCGTAAAGCCCTATGTGAATCGAGAATTTAAACACCCGTTAATACTACTCGCCACCGCCGACGAAGAGAGCAGCATGAGCGGCGCTCGCGCATTGGCGCGCGAAGGTTTGGCAGGTTTTACTCCGCGCTTTGCGGTTATCGGCGAGCCGACCGGGTTGGTGCCTATCCGCATGCACAAAGGCATTATGATGGAGTCTATCCGCGTGCGCGGCCATAGCGGCCACTCATCCAACCCGGCGCTGGGCAACAATGCCCTGGAAGCCATGCACCAGGTGATGGGCCAGCTGCTGTCACTGCGCAGCGAGTTGCAACTTAAATACCGCAACCCAGGCTTTGCGGTACAGACCCCAACCATGAACCTGGGCTGCATTCACGGCGGCGATGGCGCCAACCGCATCTGCGGCGAGTGCGAATTGCATTTTGATTTGCGCCTACTGCCGGGCATGGATAACGCCGAGATTCGCCAGGCGATTCAAGCGCGCTTGACGCCCATCGCCGAAGCCAGCAAAACCGATATAGTTTTCTCCTCGCTCTTTGAAAGCGTGCCCCCCTTTGGCCAGGACCCTCATTCAGAATTGGTGCAGCTGTGCGAAGCGCTGACCGGCAACCCCAGCGAAGCGGTCGCCTTTGCCACAGAGGCGCCTTTTATGCAGCAGCTGGGCATGCAGACCCTAGTAATGGGCCCGGGCTCCATCGACCAGGCGCACCAGCCGGATGAGTTTATCCCTCTGCAACAAGTGGGCCCCGCCATTCAGATTTTGCGACGATTAATCGAGCGCTACTGCCTGGCGTGAGACTGCCTGACGTAAGATAGTCTCGCAGACAAATCCACAAGCCGCATAGTCAAGCCGCGCCAGTCGCGGCATAATCTTCATCAAATTTTTTGTTAGGGAATCGCCGTGAGCGCCAATACCCAGGATTACGTTAAGTGGTTTCGCCATTCATCGCCTTACATCAACAAGCACAGGGGCAAAACCTTCGTACTGATGTTGCCGGGCGAGGCCATTAACCACACCAACTTTCACAACATCATTCACGATATAGCCCTGCTCTCCAGTCTCGGTGTGCGCCTGGTGCTGGTGCATGGCGCGCGGCCACAAATTGATACCCGTCTGGAAGTGGCCGACACTTTTAGCCACTTTCACAAAAATATGCGCATTACCGATAGCGAAAGCCTGCCCCTGGTCATCCAGGCCATTGGCGAAGCGCGCACTGCGGTAGAGGCGGCGCTGTCTACAGGGCTGCCCAATTCGCCGATGCACGGCGCCGATATGCAGGTAATCAGCGGCAACTTTGTGGTGGCCATGCCCTATGGCGTTATCGACGGTGTCGACTTGCAACACACCGGCAAGGTGCGGCGGATTAATACCCGCGGCCTGCGCACGGCACTGGATTCCGGCGCCGTGGTGCTGCTCTCGTCTATGGGTTATTCGCCTACCGGCGAAGTCTTTAATTTGAGTTACACCGATGTTGCCGGCCATGTCGCCAGTGCTATTAAGGCCGACAAGTTGCTCGCTTTTGTCGAGGGCCAGGGCATTGCCGACAGCGAGGGCAAATTAATTCGCCAACTGTCGCTGCAGGAGTGCAAGGACTTGCTCGCCGATACCGGGGCATCCCTGACGCCCGATTTACAGCAGGTAATCAACGCCTGTTATTTGAGTTGTTTGCAGGGCGTGGTGCGCTCGCAACTGATTAGCTACTCCACCGACGGCGCGCTGCTCACCGAGCTGTTCACCCGCGATGGTTTGGGCACCATGATTTACTCCGGCCTCTATGAGCAGCTGCGCGCGGCGAGTATCGACGATGTCGGCGGTATTATTGAGTTAATCACGCCAATGGAAACCGAGGGCATTCTGGTGCGCCGCTCGCGCGAAGTACTGGAAACCGAAATCAATAATTTTTATGTGATGGAAAAAGACGGCACCATTATCGCCTGCGCCGCGCTCTACCCCTATGGCGATATGGCGGAGCTGGCCTGTGTGGCGACTCATCCGGAATATCGCAAAGGCGGGCGCGCCGCCAATTTACTTATGCATATGGAGCAGCGGGCGCGACAAAAACATATCAAACAATTGTTTTTGCTCACCACCCAAACCGCGCACTGGTTTATTGAGCAGGGCTTTGCCCAGGGTAAATTGGAAGACCTGCCCATCGCCAAACAGGAGCTGTACAACTACCAGCGCAACTCCAAAATTTTTATTAAACCTATCGCCTAGGTCGAGTGCAAAATCTTGGAAATTATCGACCTGCGCCAGGCGCCAGAGCACAGAGAGACGCTGGCGCTCTGGCATTTTCAGGAGTGGGGTTATCTCAACCCCGGCAAAACCCTGGACGATTATCAACGCAGTTTTGATGTCTATTTTGGCGAACAAGCCATTCCCACTATGTTAATAGCCGTTGAGGGCAACCAGCTCCTTGGCTCTTCATCGCTGATTGTGTCGGATATGGATACCCACCCGGACTTATCGCCCTGGCTGGCTAATGTCTTTGTCGCCCCTGAAGCACGCGGCAAGGGGCTGGGCGATCAATTGGTGCGCGCAGTCATGGATATGGCCAGCGCCCTGAACCTGGAGCGCATCTACCTGTTTACCCCCGACCAGCAAGATTTTTACACGCGCCGGGGCTGGCAGCTGCTGATGCGCGAGCAATTCCACCGCGCCAGTGTCAGTATTATGCAGCTGGAATTTAGCCGCTCAGCCACAGCCAATGCCCTCTTCTAGCTGCCGCATAGCGGTGCTTCTGTTACTATATTTGCCCTAATTTTCTTTGCCCTAATTTTCTACCCGCCACACCCACATCGAGGTTAGCCATGCCGGTTTATCGTTCCAAAACCACCACCTCCGGTCGCAATATGGCCGGCGCCCGCGCACTCTGGCGCGCCACAGGTATGAAAGACGACGACTTTCAAAAGCCCATTATCGCCATCGCCAACTCCTTTACCCAATTTGTACCCGGCCATGTACACCTAAAAGATATGGGCCAGCTGGTTGCGCGGGAAATTGAGAAGGCCGGCGGCGTTGCCAAAGAGTTCAACACCATCGCCGTGGACGACGGCATCGCCATGGGTCACGATGGCATGCTCTACAGCCTGCCCAGCCGCGACATTATTGCCGACTCAGTCGAGTACATGGTCAATGCCCACTGCGCCGATGCCATAGTGTGCATCTCCAACTGCGACAAAATCACCCCCGGCATGTTGATGGCCGCTATGCGCCTGAATATCCCCGTAATTTTTGTCTCCGGCGGCCCCATGGAAGCCGGTAAAACCCGCCTCGCCGATCACAAGCTGGACCTGGTGGACGCCATTATTATTGGCACCGACAAGAATGCCAGTGATGATCAGGTAGCCGCCTATGAGCGCTCCGCCTGCCCCACCTGCGGCTCCTGCTCCGGTATGTTTACCGCCAACTCCATGAACTGTTTGACCGAAGCGCTTGGCCTTTCTCTACCTGGCAATGGCTCGCTGGTAGCTACCCACGCCGACCGCGAACAGTTGTTCCTCGAGGCGGGTCGCCGCATAGTGGAAATTACCAAGCGCTACTACGAGCAGGATGACGAAAGCGTACTGCCCCGCTCAGTCGCCAACTTCCAAGCCTTTGAAAATGCTATGTCACTGGATATCGCCATGGGCGGCTCCACTAACACCATTCTTCACCTACTCGCTGCCGCGCAAGAGGGTTTTATCCCTTTCACCATGAAGGATATCGACCGCTTGAGTCGCAAGGTACCGCAGCTGTGTAAGGTCGCCCCTAATACCCAGAAGTACCATATGGAAGACGTGCACCGTGCCGGAGGCGTGATGAGTATTCTCGCCGAGCTAAATCGCGGCGGCCTGTTTCACAATCAAATTCCCACCGTCCACAGCAAAACCTTCCAGGAAGCGTTGGACCAGTGGGATATACTGGTCACCCAATCAGACGACGTTAAAACCTTTTATAAAGCGGGCCCCGCTGGCATTCCCACCCAGGTTGCCTTTAGCCAAGCCACACGCTGGCCAAGCCTGGACATTGACCGCCAAGAAGGCTGCATTCGCTCCGTGGAACAGGCCTACAGCAAAGAGGGAGGCCTGGCAGTGTTGCACGGCAATATCGCCGTTGACGGCTGCGTGGTAAAAACCTCTGGTGTTGACGAAAGCATTTGGGTGTTCGAAGGCCCAGCCTATGTGGTCGAAAGCCAGGATCAGGCGGTTCAGGATATTCTTGAAGGCAAGGTAAAAGCGGGGGATGTAGTAATAATCCGCTACGAGGGTCCGCGCGGCGGCCCAGGCATGCAGGAAATGCTCTACCCTACCAGTTATCTCAAATCACAGGGCTTGGGCAAAGTCTGTGCGCTGCTCACCGATGGTCGCTTCTCCGGCGGGACTTCGGGCCTTTCTATAGGCCACGTTTCCCCCGAAGCAGCTGCAGGTGGTGCCATAGGATTGATCGAGCAGGGTGATATCATCCGCATTGATATCCCGAATCGCAGCATAGATGCACTGGTTAGCGACGAAGAGTTACAGATTCGCCGCCTGGCAATGGAAGCCAAAGGCCCAAATGCCTGGAAACCAAAGGAGGCCCGCCCACGCAAGGTCACCGCATCACTCAAAGCCTATGCAATGCTCGCCACTAGTGCCGACAAAGGTGCTGTTAGAGATTTAGAAAAGCTTAAATAGGTATATCTGCAATAAAAAAGCGCACCTCTGAGTGCGCTTTTTTATTGCCCAAATCTAAATTAACTACCCTGAAAACAAAAAGACCAGCTTACGCTGGCCTTTTTGTTCAAGAGATAAAAGCGACTATTGCTTTGCAGCTAATTGCGCTTTCTCTTTTTCCTTTTCTACATAGTTAATCCATTGAGTTGCAGTTTTAGCACTGCGAGCGTCTTTACCGGCCTCTTTGAAGTACTTGATGGCTTCATCATAGTGCTTCATTTCAAGCTCGGCCTGAGCTACGACAAAATTAGCCTGATCTACACGCTTAATGCTACTTCTACCTTTATTGAGGGCTTCTTTACCCCATTTGGCCGCATCAGCAAATTTATCGTTCGCCAAATATGCACCCGCAAGGCCATAGATCAACTCACCATCAGTCGACTTGGAAGCTGCTTTTTCGTACTCGACCAGTGACTCTTTTGAGTTCTGCGCCATGCGATAAGCATCAGCCAACAACTTCAGGTTTTTAGCCGTAGGTTCAATAGTCTTGGTGTCATAAATACCTTTTTTCAGCACCTTGGCCGCTTTATAAGGTACTTCCCCGTCCAGGAATATATAAGCAAGGTTAACCAAGTCCTTCTCTTTATCCAACCCACCCTGCAAATAACAAGCTTCAAGGGCACTAAGTGACTCTTTATCGCGACCAATTACACGATAAACTTGCGACAACTGCTTCCAGTACTTCGGCGAAGAGTAGTATTTAATAAGCTTTTCCAAAATGGGCAAGCCTTCTTTGTACTGCTCTTTTTCAAAGATAAGTCCCAACTGCATCTGATACCAGGACTCGCTTGGGGTCTTACCCAGGGCTTCTTGATTTTTAATAGCCTCAGAAATATTAAGCAACGCATTTTTATTGTCTTCAAGCTGATAATAAAGTGCGGCAAACATATAAGACTGCTCAGGACGCAAGCTGTCAACATAGGTTGTCCACTTCAACAGGGTCTCCAATGCTTTCTTGGGGTTTTCCTGTTGCGAATAGAGCTGACCAATAATTAACAAGGTTTGCGCCTCAGTAGCTACTGGCATGTTAGGAGCCAGGGTCATTACTTTACTAAAGCTTTCAATTGCCTTGTTGGAATTCTCCAACCCCAGATACGCATAACCCGAATACTGGTTCAGCAGAACCTTTTCATATTCGTTGTTTTTGGAGCGCTGTGCCAGCTCATTGAGAATCTCTAAAGTCTTTTTAGGATTAGGCTTCTCATTTGAACCATCAGGCGGCTGCAATGCGTTAGCCGCTTCCTGAATGCGTTTACCAAAAGCTTCGGTAACGTTAGGAAACTTGCGCTTTTCGTTGGCGTGCTTGTTATTGGCTTTAACCTGAGCAAAAGCAGATCCACTAACCAGCAATTGCTGACCCGGTGCAACCTGAGTGGCAATTGAAGAAACAATCGCTGGCGAAACCACAATAGCCGCTGCTAGCAAAGTTTTTTGCAGAGCTTTTGAAACGGCAGGTAATACTTGTCTCATTTCATTAACTCCTTACTTGGCCAGATTGTATATGAATCTGTTTGGCACATTTGGAACTTCAACCGGCTTACCATCAACCACTTTAGGCTTGTATTTAAATTTAAGCGCAGCCTTTACGGACGCACGGTTAAATAGACTAGTGGGCTTGCCTTCTTTGGTAACACACTTATCCGCAATAGGTCTAACATCGCGCGTAGAACCAGTTTCAGTTACCGTGTAAACAACTGTACATTCACCTTCAATTCCGCGAGATGCGGCCGATTGAGGATACTCTGGGGGCACTTTTACGATAGGCAGATATTCGCCCTCACTAAAGGCTAGTGACCCAGCACCAACTTCAATACCCGACTTGGCAATAGGCACCGCCATATTGAGTGCATCAGCTGCCAAATCAGGAGTATCAAATTCAGGCTCAGGCAAGTCTGGCGGAGGCGCTTCTGGCTCCTCTGGTTTTTGCGGTTTGGCATCTTCGAAACGAGTTTCGATTTTAGTATCCGGCATACGAATATCCGGAATTTTAACAGTGGTCTTTTCGTCAGGCGCCTTTAATGGATTGTTCACCAACGAGAACATCACAAATAAAAGTGCCAGGGTAGTTACCAACCCCAAAAGACCTGATAAAGCTATTTTTGCAAAGTTCATAGCAATTTATTTCTTTGGAGTAGACACAGACACATCGTCAACGCCAGCTTCACGCGCAGCGTTAGCAACATCCAATACGTATTCAATATCCGCTTCAGTATCAGCCTGAATTGAAACCTCGCCATTGGGATTGTCGGCACGCATACGCTCAATAACTTTTTGAACGCCGCGCGGATCAACTTTTTTCTTGTCGATCCAGATTTCGTTATCAGAACCAACAGCGATTAGAATACTCGCTTTTGGTTTTTCATCTGCAGTAGTCGCCTCTGGGCGATTAACCTCTTTACCAGTCTCCTTAATAAAGGTCGCAGTCACAATAAAGAAGATCAGCATAATGAACACGACGTCCAGCATGGGCGTCAGGTCAATGGCCTGTGCTTCTTCTTCAGGTTTTGCTTTTTTCCCGCTCATGAGACATCTCTTAATAACAGGTTAAATTTGAGCGACGACTTAGTGGTCCATAGTCAAGTGATCGGCAAACAACGCATCTTCACGCTCAGATACACGCGATAGATAGGTGTTTACAAACAGCCCGGAGAGAGCTGCCACCATGCCCGACATAGTCGGAATGGTCGCCTTGGATACGCCGCCAGCCATCTGCTTAGCATCGCCACCGCCAGTCAGCGAGAGCACACTAAACACCTCAATCATCCCCGTCACAGTGCCCAGCAACCCCATCAAAGGGCAGAGAGCGATCAGCGTAGTGATCATGTCCATGTTGCGGTTGATTTTGGCAGACATGCGAGAAATCATCGCATTGCGAATTTGGTGGGCATTCCAGGATTTGCGCTCTTTGCGCGCCTCCCAAGCCACAAGTGCCTGCTGAACATCGCCTTTCAGACCACCTTTGAAGTACCACACTCGCTCGAAAGCGAGTGTCCACATAACAAAGGTAAGGGCGGCGATCCAATACATCAGAATACCGCCCTGATCCATAAAGGCTCCAATGGCAGCAAACGCGTCCAGAAAAGCCTGCATGTGTTATCTCCTACTTGCGCTCAGAGTTTTCGGCAATGATACCGGTGGTTTGTTCGTCAAGAACCTGGGTAACTGCTTTGGCGCGGCCATTAACCAAGGTATGCATCAGCACTACTGGAATAGCTACGATCAGACCCTGCACAGTAGTTACCAGAGCTGCGGAGATACCGCCAGCCATGTTTTTCGGATCGCCGGCACCAAAGATGGTGATTGCCTGGAAGGTCTGGATCATACCGGTTACGGTACCCAGCAGACCCAACAGCGGAGCCACAGCAGCGATGATCTTCAGAATAGACAGGCCGCTTTCAATACCGGGACGCTCTTTCAATACCGCCTCTTCGAGTTTCAATTCCAGAGTTTCGGTATCTACTTTGGCATTATCCTGAGCCACTTTCAGCACACGACCCAAGGGGTTGTTGGTGTTGGGCTTGTCAGTAGCTTTCAGCTGAGCGCTAACTTTGGCACTTACACCAAGCAGAACCAGAATACGGAACAAGCCCAGCAGCACACCGATGATACCCACAGCGGTAATCACATAGCCTACGGAGCCACCTTGCTGCCAGCGCTCATACAAGGTCGGAGTATCAATCAACGCCGTCAGCAGTTGACCGCCGGCAGGACCGGTTGGGTCTACTCCGAAATCGACAGTGCCAGATGTGGCATTTTGCAGAGCTTGAGCATCAGACAAATTGTCTCCTGGTTGACGCGCCAACTCTTGTATTTTTGCGCCGTCAAATGTCAGGTACTTACCATTGGAAACCAGGTTGTAAACACCAACACGGACAATTTCTTGCTGAACTTGTTCGCCGCTTGGCTTGATTACAGTGCCCTGGAACTTAACAACACGGCCAGTCTCAACCATTTCGCGCTGCAGCTCGTACCACAGACGCTCGATCTCTTCGATGTCAGGCAGTTTGGTACTACCGTTCATTTTTTCAATCAACGACTCGAGAAAGTCACCGCGATTTGGGAACTGAGCACTAACGATGGAAGTCTCCAGGGTTGAGCGCAGGTCGCCAGCAGTAGAGGTAAGGTGACCGAAGAGTTCGCGCATAGAACCCAGACGCTCGTTTAACTGAGCTTTCTTTTGGGTAACCAGCAATTGCTGTTCGGCATATTTCTTTTCCAGCGCTGCTGAGCGAGCTTCCTCAGCCTGGCGAGTTGCCTTGGCTTGAGCCAGCAGAGCAGCCTGATTTGCTTTATTACGGGCAAATTCAGCTTCGCGCTGTTTGGCTTCTTGCGACTCAAGAATTTGTGACTTTTTAACCATATCCAACAGTTGATCAAGGCTGACAGCCTTGTCCTGTGCCATGGAGAAGCTGGAACTCAGCAATCCAGCAGCTGCTACAAACAGGCAGCTTTTTACAAACTTCATTTTCATTGTGCTGCCTCCGGAGCTTGAACGCGCATGGTCATGATGTCTTTTGAGGCTTGGTCACGAGCAATACGCAGACCTTTGAGGATGCGACTGTTGTAGGAGTCATCCAGCGGAATCCACTGCCCCTGGGTAGCATCCCAAGCGCCACAGGCTTTGGCATCAGTTGTTTGGTACATCAGAGAGATGCGGCCAACGCGCAATACGTTAACTTCGCGATCCTGACCACCTACATTCAGGGTATCTTTGTAGGCCTCGATAGTGCTGCCGTAGGCAGATTCGATTTTGTAGGCTTCAAGAACCTGACGGAATTTTTCTGAAACAGAAATATCGGCGCGATCCTGGTTGGCGCGAAGAGAAGCTATACGCGCCTTACGCTCTTCCAACTGGAATGGCTTATCCAGATTCACGAACTGCTCAAGGGAGTCGAGCATACGGAAAATCAGCGGCTGAATTTGACGTTCGATAACGGTTACTTTCTCAATGGACTGCTCCAGATCGGATACAACTTCCAATTGCTTGGCAACTTGTTTTTCCATCTGGCCATTGAATACGCGAAGATCATCGATCAGCTTGTTTTGCTGCTTGAATTGTTGCAGCAGGTCATCAGTCTCCTGAGCCAGGCGATCGATGCGTTTTTGAGAATCTTGAGCCAAAGTGGTTTTGGCTTGACCTACCTGGACAACTGCATCCAGGGTTTGATCTGCCATAGCAACACTACCCAGTAGCGCGCTGGCAGAAAGCACTGTGGACACAGCCACGGCTTTCAATCGCTGATTTTTCATATTCCCCCCAACACGGGTGTTCAATCAATTGAGTTAGTGACAGCAAGCTGCCACAGACACGTTATCCACGTAGCCTCGAAGAGGCGGCTAAGAACTGCGGCATTGTAATGAGCGACTTAACCCACTTCCAATGATTTATCCAAAAGCCAAGTACGTGTGTATTTAGGTATCACGCAAGTAACACATTCACACTTATGCCAGTAACCAGGTAACAGAGCCTCAAAGTTGTAGCGCTCAATCCCAACAGGCAGCCCACACAAACAAAATTTTCAACCAAATTAAAGCTATTGGCTCTTGCTCAGCCGCTCAAATACTTTGAACCTGTGAGCAAGAGAGGCATCCGCTGCCCCCTCAATGCAACCTGCCAATTCCCACTCCGAACTTGGCAAAGGCGGAAACCAGGCATCTCCTACGATTTGCAAATCTATCTCGGTTAGATAGACCCTATCAGCCAAAGGTAATGCGGTACGGTAAATTTCCGCACCGCCAATGATCATAATCTCTCGCTGATTGGCAGCAGCGGCAAGTTGTTTGGCAGCGACGATTGCCTCCGCCAAATTAGCAAACACCTCGACACCCTCAGCTTGCCAGCCAGTATTCCTTGAGATCACCAAATTGGCGCGGCCAGGCAAGGGGCGACCAATGGACTCATAGGTCTTGCGCCCCATAATGACCGGCTTCCCTAATGTGATGGATTTAAAGTATTTGAGATCCTGGGGCAGATGCCAGGGCAACTGATTGTTGCTGCCAATCACCCCGTCAACAGCTGTTGCAACTATAACGGCAACCTTTATTGTGGAATCAAACATAGTGCAGTTGGCCTCATTTACCACACAACTACTAAACCGCTATGGGTGCGATTATGCGCGGATGAGGCTCGTAACCTTCAAACTCAAAATCGTCCAACTGGTATTCAAAAATTGACGCAGGCTGGCGCTTGATGCGCAGTCTAGGCAATTTTCTCGGTTCACGTGTTAATTGTGCGTAAACTATGTCATCGGTTACATGATTGTTATATAAATGGCAGTCGCCAAAAGTATGGACAAAATCCCCCACTCCCAGGCCACACTGCTGCGCAATCATGTGGGTTAGCAGAGCGTAGCTGGCAATATTGAAGGGCACCCCCAAAAATAGATCCGCACTGCGCTGATATAGCTGACAGGAGAGTTTGTTCTCAGCCACATAAAATTGAAACAACGTATGGCAAGCTGCCAACGCCATACGCCCCTGTTTTACATTGTCCTGTGGGCTCATTGACTCATCAGGCAAATCTGCCGGATTCCAGGCACTAACAATCAAGCGGCGCGAATTAGGTTTGGTCTTAATCTGCTCAATAACTTGCGAAATTTGGTCGATAGTAGTGCCGTCAGGACATACCCAGCTGCGCCACTGCTTGCCATAAACCGGGCCGAGCTCACCCTCTGCAGTCGCCCACTCGTTCCAAATATTACAGCCGCGCTCCTGCAACCATTTAACGTCTGTTCGCCCCTGTAAAAACCACAATAGCTCTACGATCACACTTTTAAGGTGGACTGTTTTAGTGGTAACCAAGGGAAACCCCTGACTGAGATCAAATCGGAGCTGACGCCCAAACACCGAACGAGTGCCAGTACCGGTACGATCGCCGCGCACTATGCCGGTTTCAACCACATCGCGCATAAGGTCAAGATATTGTTTCATGAAAAACCTAATTAAGACTTGGCCAGTTTTGGGGTTTTGGCTTCGGGACTGTAGAAATAGGCATAGGCCAACAGAATCAGGCCCAAAGCGAACATGGGCAGGCAAAGCTCCTGTCCGCGAGTCATCCAACCAAACCAGTCAAGACCTATGCCCTGATCTGGCTCGCGAACAAACTCAACCGTAAACCTGAAGGTCGCATAGCCTAACAAAAACACGCCCGAAACAGCAGCGCGCGGACGCGGTTTGGCCGAAAACCAAAACACCAACGCAAACAGCACCAAACCCTCTAAAAACGCCTGATACAGCTGACTTGGATGGCGACCTACACCCGCAGGGTCCATCGCTTTAGGGAAGACCATGGCCCAAGGGCCTTCAGTAACCCTACCCCACAACTCCTGGTTAATAAAATTACCCAAGCGCCCAAAACCCAATCCTAAAGGGACAATTGGTGCCACAAAATCCATGAGTTTGAGAAAGGAAATTTTTAATTGGCGGGCATAGAGCAGCATCGCGAGTATCACCCCTATCAACCCGCCGTGAAACGACATCCCCCCCTCCCAAAC
Source organism: Cellvibrio sp. (assembly GCA_050305995.1). Classification (GTDB taxonomy): domain Bacteria; phylum Pseudomonadota; class Gammaproteobacteria; order Pseudomonadales; family Cellvibrionaceae; genus Cellvibrio. Next base: position 20,462 of record JBNLGJ010000029.1, on the reverse strand, counting down.
CCGGAACAACCAGAGCGGATCCTGCAAAAACTGATTAAATCCATAAAAGAGGACATAGCCAACACGCCCCCCGAGTATTACCCCAAAGGCACCATAGGTAATAAGATTTTCAACCTGCAATTTATTGATAACGGCATGGGAGCTGCGCGCGCGGTACATGGCAATACCCCAAGCGGTCATAAAAGCACAGAGGTACATAATGCCGTACCAGTGCACATTAAAGGGACCTATAACTTTTTCACCCAGGTGAAAGGGGCCCAGCTGAATGGCAATAGGATCCAGCTCAGGGAAGATCAACATATAGCAAAACCTTTTCTATCGAGCATTAAGCGCCCGCCATTTTAAATGAAGGAAGATGACAATCCGATATTAGCTTGCGGGGTCGTCAACAGAAGGGAGAATCAACCGGGTTGCACCCGCCTCACGCAGCGCGCGATTGACGTGGGCCTGTATATCTTCGGCATAACTCATACCCATAACCTCAGCCAGCAACTGGTTTGCCTGGTCGCGGGTAATACTGCGAATCACCGACTTTACTTTGGGCAAGTTAGTGGCATTCATCGAGAGGACATCATACCCCATAGCCATCAATAAAATGGCGGCCCCGGGATCACCTGCCAGCTCACCACAGATGCTGACACTGACATTTTCAGCATGCCCCTGCTCCACCACATGTTGCAGCGCGCGCAAAACTGCCGGGTGATAAGCTTGATACAAGCCCGCCACTTGAGCGTTGTTGCGATCCACTGCAAGTAAATACTGAGTGAGGTCGTTGCTGCCAACCGATAAGAAATCCACGCGCTGCGAAAGTTCCCGCGCCTGGTACACAGCGGCCGGCACTTCAACCATGGCACCAATTTGCGGAAAGCTCACTTTGTAGCCCTCTTCTAGCAACTCCTGGTGAACCCTGGCAATTAAACCTCGCGCCGCTTCCACTTCGCGAACATTAGTGATCATAGGCAACAGAATGCGCAAATTATCCAAGCCCTCACTGGCCTTGATCATGGCGCGCACTTGTGAAAGGAAAATCTCCGGGTGATCCAGCGTAACGCGAATACCCCGCCAGCCAAGGAAGGGGTTATCTTCCGCTATGGGGAAATAGGGCAGAGCCTTGTCTCCGCCTATATCCAGAGTGCGCATAGTTACCGCATGAGGCGCGAAAGCACTGAGCTGTTCGCGGTAGATAGCTCGCTGCTCCTCCTCACTGGGAAAGCGGTCGCGCAACAGAAAAGGCACCTCAGTGCGATACAGGCCCACCCCCTCAGCACCTCGCTCAAGCGAGCGGACCACATCCGCCATCAAACCGGTGTTTACAAAAAGTGGTAGACGATAGCCATCCTGTGTCTCGCAGGGAAGATCGCGCAACGCTTCAAGGCCGCGAACGAAAGCCTGCTCTTCGAGTTCGATCGCCTCATACTGCTTGAGCAGGTTTTCATTGGGATCGCTGTAAACATTACCTTTGTAACCATCAACTATGACTGGCCGGCCGTCCAATTGGGTAAAGGGTAAATCGACCGCCCCCATGACCGTAGGTATATCCATGGCACGAGCGAGAATGGCAACGTGCGAGTTACTGGAACCCAGTACAGACACCAGGCCGGCAAGCTTGTCCTTGGGTATCTCCCCCAGCATGGATGCCGTAAGCTCTTCGCCGATAAGTATCGTTTTGTCGGGATATACTCGGGTTTTTTGCTTGGACTCCTGCAAATAGGCGAGAACCCTGCGCCCCAGATCACGTAAATCCGTTGCCCGCTCGCGCAAATAGGGGTCATTCATACTGTTGAAAATAGCTTCGTGCTCGAGAATGACTTCGCTCCAGGCGTAGGACGCAGTTGCCCCCTTGCGGATGCGCTCGACCACCTCGCCACCAAGGGATGCATCGTCCAGCATGGCCTGATAAGCATCAAAAAGCGCCTGTTCTTCACGGTTAATACGTGTTTTTAACTGGGCTCCCAGACCCTTGATATCCTCGCGCACGGCGATCAGTGAGCGATGGAAAAACTCTATTTCCAGCTCTACATCTTTGCAGGCCTGATAGGGCACAGAGCGCAAATCCGCAAGGGGAGCAATAACTACCGCCTCACCAATTGCCACACCCGGTGCACCTGAGACACCGACAAACTTGGCCTGACTGGGACGCTCGCCCACAGCTACCACCACCCCAGTGGCTTCGGCATGGGCAATTACTCCCGCCAACTGTGCCGACATGGTTACCAAAAAGGCTTCTTCACCCTCATCAAAACGGCGCTGCTCAACCTGCTGAACAACCAATACCCCGAGCACTTTGCGGTGGTGAATAATAGGCACACCCAAAAATGAGCTGTAGCGCTCTTCACCTGTCTCAGGGAAGTACTGATAGCTTGGATGGGCCTCGGCATGCTCCAGATTGATAGGCTCCTCGCGCACTACAACCCTACCCACCAAACCCTCGCCAGCAGGCAGGCGCACCCGTCCAACTGCACTGGCATTAAGACCATCGGTGGCCATGAGCACATAATCGCCCTGGCCATCACGCATATACACCGAGCAAACCTGAGTGCGCATCTCCTCCTTTACCCGCGCCACTATAATGGCCAGTGCCGACGCCATATCGCGCGCGGCATTAACCTCTTGAACTATGGAGCGTAGTGAATTGAGCATGAATGACGTCTTGTTTGAAATTCGTTGGTCTACACAACAGCTTTGTAGCTTGAAGAACTGCCATTACAGCAGTTTAATAGTGTTTAAGCTGCGCTTGGTCACGCAATTTACGAGCAGAAGATTCCAGCTGAGCATGCACCATGGATAACTCCTTTAAAGCGCGACGGTAGACATCCTTTTTAAAGGAAACCACCTTGCCCAAAGGATACCAGTAACTGACCCAGCGCCAATCATCAAATTCTGGGCGCCCGCCATTATCCAGACAAACTTTGTTGTCTTCGCTGAGCATGCGCAGTAAAAACCATTTTTGTTTTTGCCCAACACACAGTGGGAGCGAATTGTGACGCATCAACCTGTGGGGCAATCTGTAGCGCAGCCAACCACGGGTACAGGCCAGTATCTCAACATCCTCGGGGCGCAGCCCAACCTCCTCATGCAATTCGCGATATAGCGCTTGCTCCGGGGTTTCATTGGCATTTATCCCCCCCTGAGGGAACTGCCATGCATCCTGACCACCAACACGGCGCGCCCACAATAGTTGGCCCTGGGCGTTGGTTAAAATAATCCCCACATTGGGACGAAAGCCATCGGCATCAATCACAGCTTAAATTCCTAGTCAGCGGCTTAACTGGCAATCAAAAAATGCCTATCCGCCCGTCATGTTTCACGAAACAGTAATTTCTGCACTATATCAGGCTTCACCAAAGCCGCAACCTGATGCCATCAGTTGTTACATGAGTGTTACCCAGAGTAAATAGCCGGATTGAGCGCTTGGGTTGCAAGGGGTATGCTAGCCGCCTTTTGACCCGAGGTAATTCGCAGTGGCGCTAGCAATATTTGACCTGGACAACACCCTGATCGCTGGCGATAGCGACTACTCCTGGGGGCAGTTTTTGGTAGATAAAAAGCTGGTGGATGCCGAGGCCTACCGCACCGCTAACGACCAGTTTTACCAGGATTATAAAAATGCGAACCTAGACATTCGCGCCTACCTGCAATTTTCGCTTAGACCGCTTACTCAACACAGCCTGGAGCAATTGGGTGAGCTACACCGCGAATTTATGGCGGACTACATCAGCCCCATGATGCTACCCAAGGCCCAGCAGTTACTGGCCGATCACCGCGCACGCGGCGATTATTTGCTGATAATTACCGCTACCAATGGCTTTGTCACCCGTCCCATTGCCCAAGCGCTGGGTGTGGACGACATAATCACCACAGACCCTGAGCTGGTTAACGGGCGCTACACCGGAAACTTTGTGGGCACCCCCACTTTTCAAAACGGCAAAGTCTTGCGCCTGCAAGAATGGCTGGCGGAACGCGATTTCCCATTAGCGGAGACTTGGTTTTACAGCGACTCTATCAATGACCTGCCGCTGCTGGAGCAAGTAGGTAAACCCGTGGTGGTCGATGGCGACGAGCGCCTGAGCGCCCTGGCCCAGGCGCGCAACTGGCCGCATATCAGCCTGCGCGATTAGCCGCGCATCACGCCAAATAAACGCGAGCAAAAACAGCTTTGAGATAGTCAGTTTCAGGGATAGCTGGATGCACAGGATGATCCGGCCCCTGGCCGCCCTGGCCGATAATCTGTACCTGGCGATCCAAATGGCGCCCAGCGGCACGAACTATATCCAGCAAGGTATCCTTGCCCAAGTGCATAGAGCATGAGCCAGAGACCAGCAGGCCATCGCGACCCAACAGACGCATACCTAACTCGTTGATATGGCGATACGCCGCCTCGCCGGATTTTTGATCCTTGCGTTTTTTAATAAACGCCGGAGGGTCCAGCACCACCACGTCAAAACGCTCCTGATCCTGAATCAACTGTTTAAGCACATCTATTGCCTTGCCCTGAATGGCAACAACTCTATCCTCAACGCCGTTGAGCCGGGCATTGGCCAAAACCGCATCGGTCGCACCTGCCGACACGTCCACACAATAAACCTCAGCCGCGCCAGCAACCGCCGCCTGGATGCCCCAACCACCTATATAAGAGAAGACATCCAGTACCCGCTTGCCCGCGACATACTGCTGCAGCTGGGCGCGATTGACGCGATGATCGTAAAACCATCCGGTTTTCTGCCCAGTTTGTACTGGCGCCATAAAGCGCGCACCGTTTTCGATCAACTCCACCGACTCAGGCACTTCGCCATAGACAACTTGCGAATATTCGGGCAGGTTTTCCAGACTGCGCGCACTGTGCTCATTAGCCAAGAGCACGCCGGCCGGCTTAATAACCTGCACCAAAGCCTCGACAATCTCGCCCTTAACAAGCTCCATGCCTGCGCTGGCGATCTGCACCACCAGATAATCGCCAAAGCGATCCACCACCAGCCCCGGCAACAAGTCAGAATCACCGTAAATCAGTCGATAATAAGGCTCTTGAAAAGCCAATTCGCGCAGTGCCAACGCCTGCTTGACCCGATGAACCAGCAGCGACTTGTTAAGCGGATGAGCTGAGTCGCGATTAATCAACCGCCCACAAATCAGAGCATTTGGGTTCATCAGCGCAATACCCAATGGTTTGCCACCACTGCTTGCGACAAGCACCTGCTGCCCCTGGGAAAATGACTTTAACGGTGAACGCTCGGTATCCACCTCATTGCTGTAAATCCAGAGATGGCCTAGCTTCAGTCGACGATCAGCTTGGGATTTTAAATAGAGAAGAGGGAGATCCATGAAACCTGACACCTGCGGCGATAATAAAGTGGGGCGCGATTATACCCTTGTCATCTAAATCACGCAGATTCAATTCAAACGGATTAAAATGCCAAAAAGCTCACATTCTCCAGGGCAACCCCCCGACCACTGGTCGTTTTTTAGCTTGGAAAGCCTTTAATAACAGCGCGAATTAGGCTAGCCTTATGCGCTAAGTATTACTCCAAAGTCAATGCTTTAGGGGAGATTCTTGATCCCAAATCTGAGCGACCATCAGCAGTCGCACAATCCCTAACAGCGATCTCACTCGCCCGCTGGCGGCAAGGTAAATTAGGAACCAACCATGCAGATAAAAGATACAACCAAGCTAATTAGCGCCGCCCTTTTGGGCCTTGCTCTTTCCGCGTGCGGCGGTGGCAGCTCGTCACCATTGGATGCTTATCACAGTTCTTCGTCTACCAGCAGCGCAACCAGCAACTCGGCAAGCACCGGCTCAGATGGCTCATCGGCTGCTAGCAGCTTAGACTCAATCACCCCAACCAAACTCGGGGTAGGCTCGGGCGACTCATTTAGCGAAGGTCAAATCGGTGTTGGAATAGGCTCTAACAACCTATCGGCAGGTGGAGCTACAGCCCTAACCGTCAATATAGTCAGCCCAACCAACACGCTTGTTACCAGTGATATTGTTGTTAATTTCAACTCAAAGTGCGTCGCCTCTGGCGAAGCTACACTCACTAATGAATTAGGTGAGAGCACAAAAAAAATTACCGCTATCGGTGGCGAAGCAACAATCATCTACACAGCAAAGGGGTGTGTGGGTGACGATCTTATAACGGCAAACGCTTCGTTAGTCGGTACAACAAAAGAAGCCCAAACAACATTAACTATTGCGCAAGGCAGCTTGGGCAGCATCAAATTTGTAGACGCCACCCCAACCTTAATTAGCCTTGCTGGCACAGGCGGCCAAGAAACTTCAATTGTGAGATTTCAGGTACTAAGTGACAGTTCAAACAATGATCCCTTAAAAGATGTCGACGTCTCCTTTAATTTGAATACGACCGTAGGTGGCACGGGGCTATCCTCTACCACAGCCAAAACAGATAAACAGGGTTACGCCACCACTACTGTGAAGGCAGGCACAATTCACACTTCCGTACGAGTCACAGCCACAGCCACAACATCAACCGCAACAAAAGCAACCCAATCTGATCGCCTAGTAATTTCCACCGGTATTCCCGACCAAGACAGCATGTCACTTGGAGCATCAGTTACCAACCCAGTTGGGTGGAACATTCAGGGCGTCGAGTCAATCCTAACGGCCCGCCTTGCTGATGCATTTAACAACCCGCCACCAACGGGCACTACTGTCGCCTTTACCACAGAGGGCGGCTCTATTGATGACAGTTGTCAAACCGATGCATCGGGAGCTTGCACAGTTATATGGCGCAGCCAAAACCCCAAAATTTTCAGAAATAGTAACGATAGCAGTCTCGAGCGCCTGCTTTGCGTTGACAATAGCGGCCAGCCGCTGGCCGACAAGGTTGAGCTCGCCAATTGCCGCAAAGAGCGTGCAGGCAGAACGACTGTGCTAGCCACAGCTATTGGTAATGAAAGTTTTATCGACTCCGATGGACAGGGCACTTACAAAAAGGCTTCTGACGATAAATTTGTAACAGCCACCAGCTATTCATCCGCAACACCAAACCCCTGTGAAGCAAGCGCCCCCCTGTCAAGCCACCAGGTACCCGCAGGCAACACTACACTTCAACCTTGTGATGACTTATCCGAAGCCTACGTAGATAAAAACGAAAATGGTGTGCGCGATAGCGATGAGGAATTTATTGATTTCAATGAGGACCTAGCCCACAACAAAGGCAATGGAATTTACAACGGCGTTCTTTGTAGCGCTGACGATGAGCTTGCTGGCAACTGCACTCGCACACAAGTAACCATTCGCCAGCAGAACATTTTAGTGGTAACTAGTGAGCAATTATTGCTGCAAAAAGATGTATCACTAAATGAAGATGTTCTACCATTTATCAATTCCAACGTTTCGGTACTGACAGGTAGCTCAGGCTCCACTTGGTTCTGGCTTGCAGATGAAAATGGTAATGGAGTCCCCTTAGGAACAACACTTAGTCTTGACACCAGCAATCTTAATGACGGCAAAGCAGATGTTGCCCCCAAAGGGCCATTACCAGCATCCGATGACCCGACTAAGGTATCTGTATCGATTACTTCATCAAGCACCGACAAGGCACCTTCAGGATGGGTAACTATAAAAATTACCCGGACAGCACCAGCACCTGTAGGCACCTTAACCACAGAGCACATAGTAAAAGTTAACGCTGTGCCATAAGCTATTTACCCCCCTATATTCAAATGAATATAGGGGGGTAATGCCACACAAATCCCAAATTAAACTAACGTGAAACACTATAAAGCGAATATACCGCTATCAAAATATCCTTAATATCAAGCCATAAATATCCAAATCTTATTCACAATTATTTTGATTAAATCTGCTTCTCTATTGCTGCAATAACCTTTTCATCATCCGGCTTAACACGGCTGCCAAAATACTCTACCAACTTGCCGCTTTTATCTACTAAATATTTATTAAAATTCCAACTGGGTGCCTCCGAGTGTTTGGCCAAATACTTAAAGACTTTATTCGCCTTTTTACCTTTAACGTGAGTTGGCGCCAGCATGGTAAATGTGACGCCGTAGTTTAAATAGCAAATGGTAGCGGCTTTGCCCTCATCATCATCTTCCTGCTTGAAATCATCACTGGCAAAGCCAACCACCACCAAGCCTTTAGCCTTGTAACGCTCATAAACGGCCTCCATTTCTTTGAACTGGGAGGTAAAGCCGCAGTGGCTGGCAGTGTTAACGATCAACACCGGCTTATTTTCAGTTAGCTCACAAAGGTTTACCGTCTTTTTCGAGTGAAGCATACGGTAATCGCCCTGTAGATAATCGGGGCAGGCACTTGCCCCCATACTGGCGGCTATAGCTACAGAAAAAAATGCTAGTTGGGATAGATTAAATTTGATGCTCATGGCGAATCTCCTCGGTGTTAGCCGAGAATAATACGCTTATTTGCCAGTTTTAGATGTGGAGAAAAGTAAAGACTGGGGCGCCCGCTAAGGGCGCCAACCTTGGCTGCTAATACCAGAAGGAGACAAACAGCCTGAAGACGTCAGCATTGAGCTTGTAAAGCGGCTCGCTGCCAGCGGCATATTCGTTCGGCGATACACGCGCATCGCGGAAATCATCGTACTTAATATCGAATCTGTCCCAATAAAAATTGAGTGTGGTTTTTTCAACCCAGGGCACCAAACCTTGCGGCAGTTTATAGGTAACTCCCAAACCCACAATGGTGGAGCTAAATGGGCTTAGCTCTTTATCCCTCGCCAAAAAGTTTTGGGCATCTTTATAAGGGAATAGATCACTGTAAAAATCAGCTGCCGTCTGGGTGTAACTGCGGAACTTGCCTTCAAAGATCCAGCGGTCGTTATAGGCGTGGGTGTAGCGCAGCTCATAGTTACTCGCTTCTACACCCCAGTTATCGCTATAACTGCGATACTCAGCGCGCACCGAGCCACGCCAGGGAAGATGGTAAATAGCTCTAACACCGTAAGCGTCACTATTGTGGGTATGTGGATAACGCTCTTGCTGGTATTTATAGCCTCCGGAACCATCGAGATAGCGCACCGAACGATAGGGGTTATTCAGGCAGCTTTGCTCTTCAGTTATATGCTGACACTGATCTGTGTAGCTATCGTAACTAAACGACGCGAGCAGGTTTTTCGTCAGAATTTGCGATGCATTTATGCTGTACTTGCGACTCTGCATATCGAGCTTGTAATCTGGATCTGGGACACCTTTATTATTTTGCCCAACCACATTTTGACCGAGGCTTACCCCAAATCCGAGCGTCGACAGGTCGCCAAAAAAACTTTGATCTATACCAAAGGTATAGGTTTTTGCGTGGTAGTCATTCTCGTCGCTTTGGGTGTAACCAAAATTCATGGTGGATCTGTTAACCATGTACTGGCCAGTAACGGATTTTTCCTTGCGCTCTTCGGTGTAGGGGCTGGCGGATGCTTGAACATCAATAGAGGCACTGCTGACCATATCTACATAATAATTTCCCGACAAGGATACCGAGGTGCCAATATTTTTGCGCACCAGTACCGATGGCCCCTGGATTTGCACGCCGCCGCCATCGAAATCGTGAAACATCACATCGACGCGCTCATCAGGTAAAACCGCCGCGCGCCCCACCAATGAGACCAACATTAAGCCCGCGAGCGCCAAGCGCCCCAGCAACTTAGTTACAGCCACAACCACCTCCAGATGCACCGTCTCCGCCGCGCGCCGCTTCGCGCGCGTCATAGGCGTGATGTAGATAGCTATCGGCAACCGGGTCGCGCTCAAAGCTCATGATTTCATCGGCAATATTGGCGCGCTCATAGGGTTTTACCCAAGGTTTAAGCGGGCCGCAGGCTGTCAATAAAAGGGCGACAGCCACCATTGTCAGGCAGCGTTTAATCATTCGCGAATCAGCTCCCGAATTTCATCGCGGTATTTATTTTCGTCACCTGGCTTGTAGCCGCGATTGACGTAGCGAACTTCACCTTTTTTATCGATAAGCACAGTGGTTGGCATAGCCTCAACATCGTAGAGTTTGCTCGCCTTACTTTCGGGATCGAACACTACGGGAAAGCTGACACCCAGGTCTTTTATCAATTTAATTGCGTCACTATTGTCCTCTTCCACATTGATACCCAGGTATTCAAAACCCGCAGGGTTGTAGCGTTTGTATATGCCATCCAGCAGCGGCATTTCCTGGCGGCAGGGGCCGCACCAGGAGGCCCAAAAATTCAACATCACCACCTTACCGCGCAGCTCCGCCAAGCGCACATTTTCACCCGTATTACTTTTAAGGGTGAAGTCGGGGGCCTGGTCTGCCAGCACAGACAATGAAAAAACTCCAACCGCCAGAACAGCACCTACACCAAGTAATTTTTTAATTGATTGGTTTACAACTTTCATAACTAGCCTCGCCAAATAAATTCAATAGGCATGGGGGAATCAGAAAAACACGGATAATCCCAAACGCATTTCCAGGTTATTGGTCGTTTTGGATTCGCCAAAAATTTCATGGCTGAATACATGGTCGCGCATACTCCAATCCAGCGCCAACCAGTCAGTGCCGTAAAAACGCAAGCCAGCACCAAAGTTGTATGTGAAGTATTGCTTATCGGCAAAGCTGGTATTACCTGCACCAGCGATCACATAAAAATTGCTGTTAAAGGCCAGTTTGTCAGAAATATAAATTTGCCCAGGTAAAAAGTTGTAACCCAGCGACAAATTGTAATAGCTGAGCTTGCGCTCATCGGGCGTAAGCAGCTCGACGCCACCACTCAGCAGCTCATAGCTGGTTTTTTGCGCTTCGCTGGAGCCATAGGCGCCCTCAATAAAAAAGTCCTCAGTGAGATGATAGGAGAGAGTCGCCCCCGCAACAGCGTTGGAGCCAAAATCCTCAATATTAAGCAAGCCATAAAAGACACCAACCTCAAAGTCTTCGCTATCCAGATCGGCTTCTTTAATTTTGCGGCGCTCTATATCTGGAGTAATGATTTGCCCCAGCTCGTCATCATCGCCGTCGCTGTCGTCGGCCAGCGCATTTAGCGACAGCCCTGGACTTAACAGCGCCAGCACTAAAAAAAGACGTTGAAACCAAGTTTCCATTCGTTAACCTCTAGATTGGTATTGCGGCTGGTGAGTACATAGTGATTGGTGTATTCCATGCGTAAAAATAACCGCCCCTTGATATGTACATAGGTGCCTAATCCAGCCTGAAACAAGTTGTCTTTGCGATCTTCTGATTGAACCAGGGTCGCACTGGGATAGGTTTTTATTTTGCCCGCTCCCACCGTGAAATAGGGCGATATCCGCCAATGAGGAAATGGCTGAAACAAGACAGCGCCTGCAACTATTCGGCTGTCAGAAAACTGCCCGGTATTGGAGTCATAACGCAACTCAGCGGAAAGATTTTTGGTAAAGCGATAACCCAGGTTAAAAGCCAGGCCATCAGCGCCGGCAAAATCGCCATAGGCGACACCCAATTCCGCCCTGTCCTCCAAATAATCACTTTGATTTAAATCCGGGAAGTCCGGCACTGTGCCATCAGGCGAAAGCGTCAACTGCATATCGCTGCGCTTGATCCAGCCAGTAACTCCACGCTTGGTTTGAATTTTTATCCAGCTGGTGCGGCTTTTTAGCAGCGTGATGACTTCATCCCGTTCAACCACGTGAAATATCGGGTAGCCGCGCCCTGGGCCTGAGTACACATTAATAAAGGCATCACTCACCGTTACCTGCAGGGGTTTATCTTCGCTAAACCAACCCGCCTCAACTTGCCAGGAGAAGCAAAGTAGCATCAGCAGCGCAAACCTGCCTACTGCTGGGTTTAACCTAGGGATAAAACTGGCGATCATGCCTTGATACTCTAATTCATCATTGTGTTTTTAATTGGGAATTGCCAGCTCAAAAGGATTGGCGTAATACTGGCCATTGGTATCCAGCCACTCCGACAAGAGTTTTAGCTCAGCCGGATTGAGGAAGCCCTCGTGCGAGCCTCCAGCCGCAAACTTATCAAAAAAGCGATTGCTGACGCGAGCACTGCCACGGGACATACTAGCTGGTTGATTCACAGGAACCAACACCGGATCCGTACATACGCCATTGCTATCCACAATAGGATCACCATTGACATCCAGATTGCATGCGCCACTGGGGTCAGGCACAAGAATATCTTCGAGTAAGCCAGTGCCCTCATTTAACTGTTGCTTGTTGTCACTGTTGAGCAATTCGAGATAAGAGCGCATCCGCGAATTGGCTTGCTGCTTGTAGCTATCCAATTCCAGCTGGCCCGGCGGCACTCTGGTAACAGTGGCCCCCATGTCATCAAAGGTTTGCGAGTGGCAACCAACACAGCTATCACCAGTCATATCCATCATAGTGTCTGGGTTGTTCACCGTCATTGTTTGGCGAGTGCGCTCCCACAACGGCTGGATATGGTACTCGTAATTGACGACGATACGACAGTTGGCATTCCAGGGGTTTTCATCAGGCAATTCGGTGCGGCAACCGGATGGCGTAGGCGCAGGAATCAAGTCAGGGGTCGCCCCCTCCACCAAAGAGTTGTAGCGCCATTCACGATTTTTATCGTTGCGCTCGCTATAGCTAAGGCTGGCAGTCCATTCATCGGTAAAATCCAAATCAACACTTAGTTTGCGAACCAAGTCATCCGCCTGGCAACCGCTGGTGCCACAAGCGGGCAAAACTACTTGAGCCCCAGCATTGTCGAGCATGAAATAACTGCGGCTTGCAAATTGCGCCATAGTTTCACCCGGATCGGGAGTAAACAAGGTGTTGCCAAAAGCATCACCGCGCAAGGTACCCGGGAACTGGGCGCCGCCTGCAGCACCGGTATTAACGGATGCTGGCTCTAAGTCCTGCCGCCCATGAACTGCATCGGTATTTTTAGAATCATGACAGCCATTACAGCTGCGTGTTTCACCTGGACGCAAGGTTAACCAATTAGTGTGATCACGACTGATTTGCTTGCCGTTAGCGTCAAGCACTTCGAAAGTAAAAGCTACATCTGCCGGCACTTTTACATGCACGGAGCCATCTGGCTCCACCGGCGCGTAACCGAGGATTTCCTGCAGGCCGTTCACCTGACCAATCAAGTTACCGTAAACATTGTCATCCTGGTCATTAAGAGTGTTGTCATCAGCGACAGACACAGCTTTGACAATTCGCACAAAGCGCGCAGGGCGCAAATCGGGCGGCAGGCTGGCCATGGTCGCCAAATCTGCCACGCCAGAAGCCATAGGGTTAAAACTGCCGTCCAGATCGTAAACACTGCGAATATCGAGAATACCAACATTTTGTTTAGCTAAGTCCGGGTCGGTGGTAGGGGCTATGTACGCAGGAGGATTGGCAAAATCCTCCAGCGCCACTGCCTCGGTAAACAGTTTGCCATCTTCACCCAGTACTACTGGCAACTGGGTTTGACTGGCCATGTCGTAAATCCAGATGCCATAAAGTGGCGGTGCCTCTTCATAGCCATCGGCAGGAACACCATCCACCAGCAGCGTCGGCAGACAGGGGCGCAGCACCTGGGTTTCAATATTGCGCAAGCGACACTGACTCCAACTGACCAGGAGGCGGTTGGTGCCATCAAACAAAGGCGCCAGGGAGGCAAAGTGACCGTGAAGCGAAGTCACCTCCGGAGTAATATCTACGGGTTTAACCGATATCGACGTAAGGCTGCCCTCGGCGGCGGAGGTGCCGTCAAACACCACCATATCGCCACCAAGAGAGGTTTCATTGAGCATGTAGATGGCTGCAATACGGCCATCGGGCAACGGCTGGGGTTTGAAGAGGCGCGCAGGCTCATTCTGGTCAGGAAAATCCTGGTTGAGGGTATCGGCGCCAAAGTAGCGCTGTACATTGGTGCCATCGGGATTGGCAGTGTAAAAACTCAATTGATTGGTGCCAAAGCCATCCCAGCGCACATAGAGAATTCGGCCGTCGGCCAGCAGCGATGGCTGATAGTCGTGACTTTGGTTAAAGCTAATCTGCTCTATGTCGGTGCCATCATCTTTCATCACATGCAGTTCAAACGCCGCTATATTGCCATCGCGCTCATTGACGGCGGAGAATTGCGGTTTGCCCTCATCCAATAGAATTTCCCGGCTGCGCTTCTGGCGATTAGAGGCAAATAAAATTCGCCCATCGGGTAAAAAGTGCGGGCTTAAGTCATCGCCTTTTTCCGCTTCAAAATTGGAGCTAATAACCCGCCTTAGGGTTTTATTTTCCCGTTCGTACAGCCAAATATTCCAAGTAGGCTGCTCGCTTTCATCCAGCCCCGGGGCTTCTGGGGCGCGCATGGCGAACACCAGTTTTTTACCATCCAGCGATGCAGAAACATCCTTCACATCATAGTTGGGCGTATCGGGAGTAAAGTTTGGATCTTCGGCAAATACGCTGGCAGTAATATTTACCGCCTTGGACTGCACTGTGGCGCGATCTTTAATAAACAATTCGCCACCTGGATTAAATTCGCGCGGATTAAAAACATCCGGGTACACCGGATTGCCATCCTTATCGAGCGGTATTGGCCGCTGCACATAGGCGAGGGGTAAATCCACCACCACAGGATCTGGCTCCTGACCAGAATTAGAGCCGCCAGTACCACCGCCACCGCAGCCACTGAGCAAGAGCGTGCCAGCGACTAGTGTCACGAGCGACTCGCGCCAAGCACAGAAAATAACTTGTTTGATTGTCATTAGTTGACAGCCCCTTGAGCTTAACCGGCATGCGCGCCAGCCGTTAAGCCATAGATTAAGTTGAGCAAATAGTTTGTTGATTGGTGCCTATATTCAAAAGCTGGGCCAAAATCATGGTTTGGCCAGCAACTTGTGGCAAAACATTATATTCAACTTATTTTGATTCTTCCGGTGTGCACAAGGTCTCGAATCGCTACAGTCAAGCGCCCAAAATCAGAATCGGAACCAGTTCGCATTTGGCCTCATTAGGTGTCAAATTGACAATCTGTGACCAATTTGGCGTTGTAATCGAGATGAAATAGCAGGCGTAACAAATTCGTAGGAATATACTAGCAGTTAATTTTTACACCTTAGTGCCTGCCCCCTGGCACAACCCTAAGGTTGTAGCAGGCAAATCCATAATTAGCGACCTGAGTCTAAATTTCATCTTTTTGGCTCGCACCTTTACTCGACCTAGCGACAATTAGGCATAGAGACTGCATAGGCAGCACATTAGCGCTAACCAGAACCTAGTGACAGGCGTCATCAGTTACTGCAAAAGACACAACAGCGTAGAAGCCACTATTTGACCTCGCCCTGCGCGTAAATACTTGGGAGCAATCGTGACCAGACACTCTCTATCCAGACTCTTAAAGCCAGCACTTGGGTATCTGCCGCATATAGGCCTGCTCTCCCTGGCACTGATTTCAGCCAGCTCAATGGCAGGTTCGCGCGAGCAGGCGCTGACTATCCACAACCGCGTTGCAGGGGTGCCACCCAGCCCTGCCGTGCTCCAGGCCATGGCAGCTAAAATCGACGCCAATGATGTGACCGGTGCCGTGCGTATTGCCATGGACAACGAGGCCTTTTACAGCGTCACCCTAAAAAACCTGGCCACCCCCTGGACCAACCGCGACCGCACCGTGTTTGCGCCACTAAATGATTACACCGCCACGGTCATAGGTATGGTGCGCGACGATAAGGATTTTCGCGACCTGCTCAGCAGCAATTACCTCTACACCAGCAATGCCGCTGGCCTGCCCGCCTACTCGACCAGCGACAACGCTCACTACGAAGCCATAGAGGCGCAGGGGGTAAGCTTAAAAGACACCCTGCAGGAGCGCCCCCAGACCAGCCTGAATGGCTTGCCGGAAGATGCCACCTCTGGCGTGATTACCAGCCGCGCCGCCGCCAAGGCCTTTTTTATCGACGGCACCAACCGCGCCATGTTCCGTTTCACACTGATCAATCACCTTTGCCGCGACCTGGAGCAGGTACACGACATCACCCGCGTGCCCGACTTTATCCGCCAGGATGTCAGCCGCAGCCCCGGTGGCGACAGCCGGGTGTTTCTCAACAACTGTATTGGCTGCCACAGCGGCATGGACCCCTTGGTCCAGGCTTACGCCTATTACGATTTTGAGCACGATGTCGACAACGACCCCACCGGCGAATCGGGCGCGCTGCATTACAACGCCGAGGGCACAGTCGACCCGGTAACCGAAAGCCGCGTCGAGAAAAAATATCTGCAAAACGGCAACACCTTCAAATACGGCTATATCACCACCAATGATGATTGGATCAACTACTGGCGCCAGGGCATCAACAGTCATTTGGGCTGGGACACCAACCTGCCCGGCAAGGGTACAGGTGCCAAAACCATGAATACTGAATTGGCCCACACCCAGGCCTTTGCCCAATGCCAAGTGGAAAAGGTGTTCCAGAACGTTTGCCTGCGCAAACCGGCGGATGCCGCAGACCGCACCCAGATTGCCACTATCGTGCAGGACTTTGCCGCCTCGGGTTACAAACTAAAACAAGTGTTTATCGACACAGCTGACTATTGCAAAGGTGAATAAGGTGAAATTACAAAACCGCTCAATCCGCCTGATCCAGCTGCGCCGACTTGGCCTGATGGGCGCCTTGGCCGCCAGTGTATTTCTCAGTGCCTGCGGCTCTGGCAGCGGTGCCAAGGTAGAAACCAATGTGCCGCCAATAAACACAGGTGGCAGCGATAATTTTGTCTACTCAGGGCAAAAACCTGCGGCGACAGATGATATAACCAAATTCCAAAACGAACTTTGGGTAAACATCGCCCGGCCCGACCGCTGCGGCAGCTGCCATGCCACGCAAACACCAACCTTCGCCCGCGGCGACGATATCAACCTTGCCTACAACGAAGTTATCAGCAATGGCTTGGTAACCTTATCTGACCCTGCCAGCTCGCGCATGGTGATCAAAGTATCCGGCGGTCACAACTGCTGGACCTCCGACCCAGTCGCCTGCGGCGATATTCTCGCCGGCTGGATCAGCAAGTGGGCCGGTCCCCACGAAGTGAGCGCCAATGACATCACGCTAAAAGCGCCAGAAGACAAAGAAATTGCCAGCAGCAAAAGCTTTCCGATCGATTCCAGTGGGTTTGCCACCACAGTTTATCCGCTGTTGAGCGAGTACTGCTCGCGCTGCCACTCAGAAACCGCCGTAACCAAGCAGCAACCCTACTTTGCCAGCAGCAACGTCAACGCTGCCTATGAGGCCGCCAAAAGTAAAATTCGCCTGGATAACCCTGCCGCCTCGCGCCTCGTGCAGCGCCTGCGTACCGACTTCCACAACTGCTGGAGCGACTGCCAGACCAACTCCAATGAGATGGAGGCAGCGATCAAAGCCTTCTCCGATAGCCTGACGCCGGTAGAAGTGGACCCCGAGCTAGTGGTGAGTAAAGCCGTCAGCCTGGGCGATGCCTTTATCTTGACCAGCGGTGGGCGTATAGACACAGACATAATTGCCAAATACGAATTCAAACAAGCCAAGGGCACAGTGGCACTGGACACCAGCGGTGTAGACCCGGCGGCAGACCTCAACCTGTTTGGCAATGTCGCCTGGAGCAGCGCCTGGGGTATTAAGCTGGCCGATTCTGGCCGCGCCCAAGCCACCACAGCGGGCAGTAAAAAGCTGTTTGACCTGTTGCGCGGCACTGGCGAATACACTCTGGAGACCTGGGTAATTCCCGACAGCGTCGACCAGGGTATGAACGACAACAATCCAGCGCGCATCCTCAGCTATTCCGGCAGCACCAGCGAGCGCAACTTCACTTTGGGCCAGTACAACTACAACTACTCCATTCTCAATCGCACCGACAAAAGCGATGCCAATGGCGAAGCGGAACTGGCTACCAACGACAACGACGAGCGGGTGCAGGCATCACTGCAACATGTTGTGGTCACCTTTGACCCGGTCAATGGCCGTCGTATTTACGTCAACGGTGAATTTACCGGTGACGCCGACCCAGAGGCAGGAGCCGTACTTAAAGACTGGGACAATGGCTACGCCCTGGTAGTGGGTAACGAAGTGTCTGGTAATCGCCCCTGGAAGGGCAGCGTGCGCTTTGTCGCTATCCACAAACGCGCTATGACCGCAGCAGACATTAAAACCAACTTTGACGTGGGTGTAGGCGCCAAATACCTACTGCTGTTTAATGTCTCAGAGCTGATCGACCTGCCCGGCAGCTATCTAGTGTTTGAAGTGCAGCAACTGGACGAATACGGCTACCAGTTCGCCGCGCCCTTCTTCACCAACCTCAATGGCTCTACGCCCAGCAGCGATATTCCACTCAAAGGCATTCGCATAGGCGTGAACGGAGTAGAGGCCCCCAGCGGCCAGGTGTTTGCCAACCTCAACACCAGTATCAGCAAAGATGCCATAGTCGACGGCCGCCAACCCCTATCGACTTTGGGCACAGTGGTAGAAGCCAAATCAGGCCCGGATACCGATATCTTTTTCCTGACGTTCGACCAAATTGGCAGCCACAGTTACAACCGAGTGGAGCCAGCTACCACGCCACCAGCAGCGCCTGCCGATGTGCCCGACCAGGCCGATATGGGCCTGCGCGACTTTGCCGAGATCAATGCCAGCCTGGCGCAAATGACCGGTGTAGCGCAGACCAGCAGCAGCGTGATGGATACCTATACCAAGGTAAAACAACAGCTGCCCGCTCTGACCAATCTGGACAGTTTTTTAGCCGCACAGCAGATGGGCATTACCCAATTGACCGTGGCCTACTGCAACGCCCTGGTGGATTCCAGCAGCCTGCGCGCCAGCTTCTTCCCCGGTTTTGACTTTAGCGCAGGTGTCGCCACAGCCTTTAATAGCAGCACCAAGCGCGACCAGATTATCGAGCCGCTGCTGAGCAAACTGATCGCCAACGAGCAGCCGGACGGCAGCAACCCGGACAGCGCCCTGAGCACTCAGGCCGCCCCCGCCAAGTTGCGCCTGGAGCTGAATCAACTTATCGACGGCATGGTCAGCAGCTGCGGCAGTGACTGCAGCGCAAACCGCACTCTGACCAGTGTTAAAGCGAGCTGCGCCGCTGCCATGGGCAGCGCCGTAATGCTGTTGCAATAATTAGTGGAGCGAATGACCATGGCCAAGAACAAACAACCTCTTCACCCGGACGCGCCGCTCTACCTGAACAACCACAGCCGCCCGGTCACCCGCCGCGAGCTGATCGCCCAGGGCTTTCGCCTGGGCACGGGCACGGTGGTCGGTGGCTCCCTGCTGGGCATGTTTGCCAACCCGGCACTGGCAGCCACCCTGTCGGATGACGTCATTGCCGCGCGCAACGCCTGCGGCATACGCTCCCTGGGCGCCGGTAAAATCCCCTTTATCTGCTTCGACCTGGCGGGCGGCGCCAACATTGCCGGCTCCAATGTGTTGGTGGGCCAAAAAGGCGGGCAATTGGATTTCCTCAGCGCCAGCGGCTACAGCAAACAGGGTTTACCCGCCGATATGGCTCCCAGCAGCTCCACCGCCGACACTAACGTCAATTCCAGCCTGGGCCTGGCTTTTCACGCAGACAGCGCCCTGCTGCGCGGCATTACCGCCAAGGTCGCCGCCACTACCTCAGCCAGCACCAATGGCGTGGTGATAGCGGCACGCTCGGAGAACGATACCGGCAACAACCCCCACAACCCCATGTACGGCATTTACAGAGCCGGTGCCGCTGGCTCACTGGCGGACTTGATCGGCTCGCGCAATTCCGACTCAGGCGGCAACTCCATGGCCCCTGCGGCCCTGATCAATCTGGAAGTGCGCCCCACCAAAGTCGATAATCCCAACGATGTTACCGGCCTGGTGGATACCGGCGACCTGACCAAACTCATGTCCCAGGACGACGTCGTGCGCACCATGGAGTCTGTCTATCGCATCAGCGATGCCAGGCTAAACGCACTGCCCAGCATGGGCCGTATTGGCGCCAATTACAGCGCCGAGCGCGATGCCAAGCTCAAAGAATTGCTGCGCTGCGGCTATGTAAAAAGCGCCGACCTGGCCGCGCGCTTCGGCAACCCGGCAGACATAGACCCCATTGCCGACATGGACATAGTGGGCCCCAGCGGCATCTTCAGCCAGGCAGAATTCGACAGCGATGGCGAGTTTCGTAAAACCGCCTCGATAATGAAACTGGTGATGAACGGCTATGCTGGCGCAGGCACTATCACCATGGGTGGCTTTGACTACCACACCGGCGATCGCTCCACCGGTGAGACTCGCGATGAGCGCGCCGGCAAGTGCATTGGTGCCTGTCTGGAATACGCCGCGCGCCGCGGCGTACCTGTGATGATTTACGTGTTTAGCGATGGCTCGGTATTTAGTAACGGCATGGTGGACAACTCAGAAGCCGGGCGCGGCAAAGGCGTCTGGACCGGCGACGACCAGCAAACAGCATCGGCCTTCTTTTTGGTATACAACCCGGGCGGCCGCCCCGTGCTGATGGGGGCCAGCGCCGACGAGCAGGCGCGCCACCAGCAAATCGGATTT
>JBNLGJ010000028.1:0-33824 GCA_050305995.1 Cellvibrio sp. | reverse complement strand
AATCAAACCCAACTTTCACTAAATTTTCATTTGATAGCAAAACGAGTAAAGGATTATGACTTTCCAGATTACACAATTGAAAAATATATGCCCGATCTTCGGTGGCAAATTGAACCACATGAGGGCCATCACTCACGTCATCCTTGTTAAAAACAGGCTTTGATTCAGTATCAAACCCAACAAATTCAGCTAGTGATAAATACGAAATAGCGTCCAAAAATTCGCCTTTAGTCTTTGGAGTAAATATTCTGTCCACGCCTAAATACTTGAATTCAGGCAGCTGCATAGTATCCGCAATCGTAGGAATTGATTTCTTCATTTTAATTTTATAACCCAGGATCAATCTTTTAAATTCGGAATGCTTATTACTCTTTTACCTTTGGATATTTGAAAGCGATAGGCAATCAACTGAAATACGCATTAGTTTGCTGCCACCAATGTGTATTTCAATTTAGGTAGCATTCGTTTCTGTGGATCGCTATACACTTCACCAACCTTCACCGCGCCCTTCTTTAAATAAAACCCTTCAGCATCTGGGTCGGATGTCAGGTAAAAGCTAGTTATACCCAAGGCTTTACACTCGGCAAGTATCTGCTCGAATACCAGATTGCCATAGCCCTTGCCAATAAAGCTGGGCAATAGCCAAAGGTGATCCAGCTCATCACTGCTGCCTTTCACTAAGGCAAAAAATCCAATGACTTCTTTATCATTTAAAACCAGCTTAACAGTATTGCGGGCTATGTACCCGGCATCAAAACTTAAATTGGATCGCCATATCTCCAGCTGCTCGTTGGAATATCCCCAATAACCCTTGGCGGCGATTAATGTGTCCCGAAGTAGATCGGCATGTTTTGCTTTAGCATCTATAAAATTCAGCACTTATTAAATCCTAAAAGTTTGCTCGTCTTGCACTAAGGCCCCTATAAATCCAAACCATCAATGTCGCCTTTTAATGGCTTGCCAATACCCCGGATAAAAAGGGAGATTGCTCTAAAGGGAATATCGACAATAAAATCCAACAGATCCCACACCAGCGATGAATCGCCATTGTCGCTGGGCTTTGGCTTTATATAATGCGCAAGGATAAAACACAGGAGGGAGCAAACTAAAACCACAAAGCTAAACCCCGCTGCAAACAAATCCCAGACAAGATAGCCGCCAAGGCAAAACAGCAGCACCGCCAGCAATAGCCTTATCTCATTGATCATCCGTTAATTCCCTATTAGTTTGCATACACATAAACCCCAAAGCTAACCAGCAAACACATAAGGCCGTAGGGCGTATTTAAAGCGAAGCGTAATACGCCAAAACCGGATACCCCATGAACACACAGCACAGCATTATCAGAATTAAATAGAAAGCCCAGCTAGTGACCAGGTTAAGTGTTGAGCATTTAAAATACGGCGCATTGCGCTTCGCTTACAAATGCGCCCTACGCCGTACGAGGTAGAGTTTTAATAGCACTTCGGCTCCATGTTGTTATTTAACGATGTCATTAACGAAACTTTTGCCAGATATAATTAAGGCGCAGATAAATCACAGAAAAATTAGGAATGCAGAGAGTTGTTACCTGCTATTTCCAACAATCGGCTCACAAAGCTCTGCGGATTAATTTTAAATAATTCCCCAAAAAGACTTCTCGCGTGATCAATTGGAGACTGCCTTGCTTGATTTGCATTGGCCCTGAACTCACGTCTAGGCTCATCTGATTCCGGGTAAAACAATGCTTCAATTTCTGGCTCTATTGAAATTGATTCATCAACCAATGGAAGATTTTTCAACTCATTTTCTAGGTTGGGGTTTCCATCAGAATCTAATATTAAAACCCTTTTTGTTCCTATATGCTTCGGCAAACTTGATGCCATCCTAATGGCACTCATTTTTCCAGAACACGGAACAAAGCTAACATTATCATTAAGCTCCTTGGCATCCAGTATTGATGAAATAATATCGGCATCTAATTTTCCTTCAACGAAAATCTCAAGATGATAGCTATTACGTTCCTGTTCCTTAACAGATTTTTGCAGAGCTTCTGAGGCATATAGCTCTCCATACAAGGATGCAAACATTAGTTTATCTCGTAACACGTTTTCCCAACCGCTAATAGCGGCTAATTCGACATCCCTCGAATCACAAAGAATGACATTCATCTCTTTACCTAAACTTAAAGCATCAGCGCATTCATTTGAATAACCTGACCATGAAATAAAAAAACCTCTGGTTCCTGATAGCTTCCCGTCAACTTTACCTTTGAAAGAATATACTTCAGATACTGGGAGCTCTTTGCCATGCCATTTAGCCTCCAAAAGGTACCATGCTCCATCAAAATAGATCCCTCCATCAATTTGCTCTCCGGGCTTCTTAAATGGCCTTTTTATTTTAATCCCCTGAGACTCGAAGGTGTCAAATAGGTATTTCTCGAATTCAAATCCGCGCCTACGCTTGTCCGCCGGTCCTGGATAATTTCCTTCATTTTTTAAATGGTCTAATGTCATGATGTTTCCATCGGTAGATAACAGTTTATTCAATGACCTAAGCCATATGTTTGCAAAACACGCCTACTTTAAATCACCGAAATATGGCTAACCATCAATTAGCTAGGTTAGGGATGAAATAAATTGGTAGACAAGTAGTGCAATATATTTAGAAATATGCGACCAGCCAAACTTCAGCTTTGGGCTCAACTGTTCGGCACAAAGCTGACATCAGTTCGAAAATCCTGTCAGCTATATTAGTTGAAGATTAAGCGCGCACACCAAATTGAAGCACATCTAATTTTTAATTGAGGAAAGAACTACTATTTTCCCAATCCAGAATGTTCTTGAGTTTTATAAAACTAGTCTTTCTAAAAAACATTAATTCTTTTCCACTACAAATGGTAAGGCATAGCCGATATATTCTGACTGGGGCGAGCGACGCTCTTCCCAACGTCTCACATTCCCGGACGGTCGAACACGGTGATCTGCATGAGTGAGTACCAGTCGCCTTTTCGCTCGCGAGACCCCTACAAAATATGCGCACCGATTTTCATCCTGATTGCCAAAAAAAATTTCATTCTCAATCGCCATCATAATGACAGAATCAAACTCAAGACCTTTGCTCTTGTGAATGGTTAATATGCGTACAGCCTCATCATCTGAAAAACGCTCAAGGGCTTTAGGTAAATCAGCTTCAATTTTTAATAATTCTTCAATGCGCACCTTGGTCTCTCGTACCAATTCCCTAAGCCTCTCTTTAGACTCATAGTCTGCGGAGAGTGCCACAAGAGTTTCGAGAGGGATTTTTTTCAAAAATGCTAATACAGATTCCCACCAGCCAGAGTAAGGTTTATCAATCACTCCCAACAATGAAGTGCTTTTTCGCTGGGTCTTAATAAGTTGGTCAAAATCTCTACGCGAGCTTGACTGAAGTTCCTCATCAGCAAACGGTATAAGTAGATTCATTAACCGAATCCACGACTTAGGTTGACGCTCTCCGTATATGCAAGAAAGGTAATCAACTATCAAACGTGCGACAGGTTCTGTAGTGATATCCTGCATCTGTTGCTCATTACGATAGGGAATACGTCGCGCTTCAAGTGCGGCCATTAGATGATCTGCATACAGTTCTAATTGCTTCGATACTAATACTGCAATTTCTGATGGAGGTAGTTGCTCGTCACGAATCCATGCAGTGATAAGATTTGCTAAGTACTCTGCTTCTTCACGACTGTCTTTAAACCGCCATGCAAAGACTTCACCTTCGTCTCCCACCATTTGGTCATCAGGCATAACGGAAATGGGGTCAAGCTTACGAATAATTTCATTTTGGAGTCGGAGCAACCGAGGTTTTGAACGGAAGTTACGATACATATTGAGCGGAAACGCTGAAAAATCAGTGCCAAATATCTTAAAAATTCCTTCAAGCGCTCCAGCCCATGCCATAATTTTTTGTTTGGTATCACCCACAGCTGTTACGCGAACCACTGTTCCCTTGAAAGCAATTTTTACCAACTCATATTGCTGATCTGTACAGTCTTGAAATTCATCTAAAAACACATCGCTATAAGTTTGACGAACTGCATTACGTGCCAACTTAGATTTTTTAAGAATTTGAATAGCAAGAGGGACCAAATCACTAAACTCAATCTGTTTAGTTGTAATTTTGGGACTACCGATTTTATATCCTGCATCAAGAGCATCTTTATCAGTAAGTATTGGTCGGAATCGATCAATAATTCGTTTAGCAAAAGCATGAAATGTATAACTATCGAAACGAGAAGAAAGCTCTTCTCCGCATCGCCGCCTCACGCGTTCTTTCAAATTTTGACTAGCATCAACTTTAAAAGATATTGCCAAAATTCGCTTGGGGTAACGACAAGTCCCAGTTCTCAAAAGAAAGTCTGCCCGTTGAGCCAACATCTCAGTTTTGCCTGCACCGGGACCAGCTGTCAATGCAAGACAACGTTTCCGCGCTTTAGCAGCACGTAGAGCGTTAGGCTCCAATATCAGGCCATCTGCCGGCTTCCAATCTTCAACCGCAATCATTCAGGCAGCTCCGCAAGTTTGGCGATGACTGCATCGGTTAATCTACTCAGTGAATCAGGCATGTGAGCAAGAATGTCCTCATCGCTGAGATCGGCGAGGGCTTGAATGTGCGCTGCGGGTTTGCTACCTAATTTGAAGCGCTGATGATAAGTACTAAATAATTTTTGCTCATCTTCGCTGTATTGTGATGCGTCATGATGACTTTTCCCGAGAACAGCTTTGATGGTTGACTCATCCGGATCTTCCATCACAACACCGTAAGCAGTTGGGTAGGCAAGAAGCATTGCGAAATCGAGATCTAATGGAAAAGAAAAATACACTTCTCGATTTTCAAGTTCGGTAAAAATATCTATTCCTTTTTTCCCGGAAAAATGGTGCGTTCTAACTGGCGTTATATCATCATTCCATTTTGATATCGTCCAATCATTTGGTAGGGTCTTCGTGGGCTCAAATTTCGCAAGCTGATCGTTAACATATTTAATCCGCCCCCAGCCCGCTTGATGACGTGCCACATCAAGATCAAGCAGGGTGAGATAAGGAATTTTCAAAGCGGACAACAGGCGCCAAAAATGATTAACATGGCGTCCTCCTAAAGGAGCAATTGAAATTGCCGATTCGTCTACGGGGGCACCTTTAACTTGTAGGAGTCGAGGCAATACAATTTCTTCACTGTCTCCTTCACCAAGCACCACTAAACGCGAAAAATAAATTTCCGGGAAGGCTTGAACAGCTTCACGCACAAATTTATGCGCTTCATCATCTTCCTCTGGTAGCCTGATTTTCGCTATACAAGAAGTCCTATCCTCCGATAGACGTAGGTAGCGAATAAGCTCAGGAGCAACACGGCGCAGCATGGAAGGTGCATGGGTTGCTATTAATGCTTGAGCATCGCCGCTTCCAGCCATTGCGCTCAATGCATTAACAATCCTTCCTAGGTAATGCGGTGAAAGACTATTTTCTGGTTCTTCCACTGCAACAAGAGTGAAAACAGGTGGGCGCAATTTGTCTGGATCGAATGACTCATCTCTCTCAGCAAGCACTGCTTGTCCAATTGCCTGTGATGATAAGACCAACGATAAATAGAGCATCGATTTTTGACCATCACTTAGTCGAGAGAAATCAACGAGGTCATCATCATGCCCAGGAGAAAAAGAAACCGACATGTGCCGCAACAGTGCTTCAACTTCAGAGGCGACAAAAGTGATTTTCGGATTGGCGAAAAAATTTCCTTTGTGTAATGTGTTCCATGCTGTTTTTAAACTTTCGTTTAATGCGTTCACCGACGGATTGGCAATCAAACTCTCGCTGATTTGATCAGTAAGCCCCTTAATAGCATCACGTTCAGCATCCCAATTTACAGCTCGCAGCAACCGCCCCAAAAGAGCGTTTGAGCCATATGCAATATGGTCTGCTGGATCACGCCTGGCTGGTAAGTAATGCACATGAATATGATTGCGTTCAGATCTTGGTACTTGAGATGTATTTAATGGTGAATCATCCACATCGAGATCTAATACATACACAAAGGATTCTTCAATATCCCCATCTAATCCCATAGTCGCGCTTAATCGAAATCGCACACGGGGTATTCCGTCCAATTCATCTAAGCGCATATGAGAAAAGTGAGGCGCTACCGTAGTATTGTCTTCATCATCGGCTAACTCAGGGAAAATAAAATCGGCCTCGATCCAAAGTTGCCTTTCATCAGGACTGTCCTCCTCATCGAATGGAACATGGAAATCGGTTCTTTGAACTCTACGTAGCGATGGATCAAACGCAAACAGTCGGCATAACGCTTGTAATGCAGCCGTTTTACCAGATCCGTTCGGCCCTATAAGGTAAGTAATGCTCTCGAGATCAAACTCAGTTGGCTCTGGGCCAAAACACTGAAAATTCGACAGCCGAATTGCGTTCAATTTCATTCCTTATCTCCTATGTTTATTTATTAATCTTCCTAAGAAATTTCTACATTTGTAGTTATGCCGCTCTTAATAGAAGTCCGCTTTGGGCACAATCCTTATGGCTCGCTAGCTCACCGGCAACCTACATTCGCGCTTTTAATTAAAACAAAAATGAACTCAAACTTACTACTGGCTATTGCAGAAAAGAAAATGCGGGAAATTGAGGATGGGTAGAGGCGGAGCTTAATATCCATAAATCCATAGCAGCCAGGGGTTGTGTCCAAAATCCAAAAGCCGCTCCCTGGTGATTTACTACTGCTGCCATTCCCGTGACAGAAACTGCATAGGATATGCAGCTTGGTATTGAAAGAATATTACACCATATTACCTAGGCTGCAACGCCTCCGTTTTAGCGGTTGTATTGATAGATGAGGGGCGGGATAGAATGGAAAATAGCCCTAAAGGGAATATCGATAATAAACTCCACTATCCAGGGGCTGGGTGGGTAGTTTTCCGGTAGATACTATTAACCCGGCGATCAAATATATCGTCCTGACATATTTGATCGGCGCCCTGGAAAATCCGGCGCAGATGCCTAAATCTGCTTGATTTAAATAATTATTCCTTAAAAAAATGGTATCTATTCCTACCCTGTTGTTTTGCAGTATAGAGCGCGGTATCGGCTTGTTTATAAAGCGATTCTATAGCGTCCAACTCATTAGGAACAACACTTGAACAACCGGCGCTAATGGACAGCTTTCCAAAAGGTGATTTTTCATGCGCAATATCGCGAGCGTTAATTTTTTCAAAGAGACGGTCAAGAATTACACCTATATTAACTTGCGGTGTATTGGGCAACAACAGAGCAAACTCCTCGCCCCCTACTCTAGCCGCAAGATCTTGCGGGCGCCCAATCACAGACTTTATAAGATGCGCGACCTCACACAA
This sequence comes from Cellvibrio sp., assembly GCA_050305995.1. GTDB lineage: Bacteria > Pseudomonadota > Gammaproteobacteria > Pseudomonadales > Cellvibrionaceae > Cellvibrio. Next base: position 26,449 of record JBNLGJ010000028.1, on the reverse strand, counting down.
AACTGAGTCACCATCCAGGTGCCCGTAGTGATCGTTATACTGCTTAAAATAATCGATATCGATAATAACCAGGGACAACACTTGTTTTTCGCGCGCACAATGGCGCCACATTTTTGTTATCTGCTCATCAAACTGGCGCCGATTGGCTATTCCCGTAAGCCCGTCCAGCATCGCAATATTGCGCAATAGATCAGCCTGCAGCTTGTGCTGTACATGTGTATTTACTCGCACTTTGGTAAGTGTAGGGTTAATGGGTTTATGAATAAAATCCACCGCACCTATTTCAAACCCTCTAACCTCATCCAACTCATTAAACTGCCCAGTAATAAAAATAACTGGAATATGTTTTAATGCAGGGTCCGCTTTTAATTCCCGACACAATTCGTAGCCTGTCATTCCATCCATTACAACATCTAGCAGAATAATATCTGGCACCAACTGCCTGGCCTTGAGGAGACCAGCCTCACCACTCGTAGCCATAAAAACAGAAAACTCTGATTTAAATAAATCATAAATTAAACGAACATTTACCGACTGGTCATCGACCACCAGCAATTGTGGCTTTTCATTTTTTCGCGCAAGCCACAGATCCAGCCCATCCTCATCTATTGTCATCGCCGCTCCCGCTCAGTAATACCTCTTTGACTGTTTGCAGTGTCTTCTGAGCGGCGGAAAAGTCCAATGACTCAACCTGCTCATAAAAAGCATTAACATCGGCATTAGCCTTGAAAGCCGCCGCCAACTTTTCTGCAATAGCCATTGCCCCCATATTGTCCTCAGCCAAAAACACATCAACCTCATCCAATAATGATCGCAGTGTCTCGCGCGATAATTGGATGGGAGCACTAATGTTTTCGGCATCGAAATTCAACTGGGCTAATGCCAATACACTGTCATCAACCAGATTTTTTAATGATGAAATGGACTCTTCTGCCGCCCAAACACCTTCACGGCTTTGCGCCTCCAAACCAGCGGCCACATCGGCCAGCTGCACAGCACCAAGTGTTGCTGCCACACCTTTTATCGAATGGAACACGGAGGTCAGTTGATTCTGGCTTTTTGCTTGAATAGCCGCCTCCATTTTTTTCATTAAACCTTCCATTTCCTTGCCAAAGCGATCGCGCATACGTGCCGCCAACTCCCGATTTTTGCTAAAACGCCCGAGAATAGTCGCTACAGGTTCAATTAACTGGGCGCTGGATACTCGCTCCTCTTTCGCATTCTGTTCCTCTTTCGCATTCTGTTCCTCGGCAGAGGGGCAAGCTGCTTCATGCCCAACCCCTGCTCCTATGTAGCGCCTGATTAAAGGAACCAGCTTATGCATATCAAACGGCTTACCAATATGATCATTCATGCCTGCAGCAAGGCAAGCGAGGCGATCACTTTCACTGGCATTGGCGGTCATCGCAATAATAGGGAGAGTAGAAAAGCTGCCCTGCGCACGTATGCGCCTTGTCGCTTCAAGGCCGTCAATATCGGGCATTTGAATATCCATTAACACAAGATCAAAGGATTCAGTCTGCCGGAGTACTTTTTCTACGCCCTCCAACCCACAGGAAGCCACGCTGACAATTGCTCCGGCAAGTGTTAATAATTCCGATGCCACCTGTTGATTGAGTTCGTTATCTTCAACTAGCAGAATTTTAATACCTGCGAGAGTGGCAGGCGTGGAGGAATCTCCAGCATCAGGCAACGAGGTTGGTTGCTCAGCCGCTACAGAAGCCAACAGCAACTGGTGGACTTTTTCGATGGTAACTGGCTTGACGATGAGCTGGTCAAAGGGCTTTTGTCCAGCATCTTGCATCTCGTTAATAAGCTCCCTTTCATAAGCGGTGATCATAATAATTTGCGGCAATACATTATGGCTTTTTCTAGAGCGAATTTTTTGACATGCCTCGAAACCACTCATAGAGAGCATATTCCAATCCATAAGTACCACATCAAAAGGGTCGTTGGATTTATCGGAATCCTCGATTGCCTTAAGTGCAGCAGCGCCAGACTGAGCTTTAACCACACGCCAACCTTTATGGGTCAGCCCCTCAGCTAAAAGATCAACCAACAAGGGGCTATCATCAACGACCAATACCTTGTGTTCGACAATAAGCTGGTGCGGCTGATTGGCATTGGGCAATTGACGGGTGATGAATGGCAAGCTGAGGTCAAACCAAAAACAGCTTCCTTTATTCAGCTGACTCTCCAGATGCAAGTCGCTACCCATTAACTCCAGCAATCGTTTGCTGATAACTAATCCCAAGCCTGTTCCGCCGTATCGGCGAGTGGTGGATGTTTCTGCTTGCGAAAAACTTTGAAACAGGTGAGCTTGTTGCTCTTCAGACATACCTATGCCTGAATCCTCTACCTGGATACGCATCACAACAGTGCTATCCGGTTTTTCTTCTAATAGCGATAACCGAATAATAACCTGGCCAACTTCGGTAAACTTTAAGGCATTACCCGCGAGATTGATTAATACCTGCAAAATCCGCAACCTGTCGCCAATCATCAGATCAGGCAAGCGCCAATCCCGATCAAACACAACCTCTACCGGTTTCCCCTTTAGGTTTCCGGCAAGAATAACGCCGAGTTCTGCCAGTAGATCTTCCCAGTCGAACTCGGTGGGATCGAGGGTCATTTTTTTTGCTGATATTTTGGAGAAATCCAAAATATCATTCAAAATTCCCAATAGCGATCTGGCAGCGGAATTTGCCTTATTGAGATAGTCTTGTTGCTGTTGGCCAAGCGGGGTACGTTTAAGCAGATCCAACATGCCCAATACACCGTTCATAGGCGTGCGGATTTCATGGCTCATGTTGGCTAAAAATTGTGATTTTGCATTATTGGCTGCATCTGCCTCCTCCTTTGCGAGCCTCAGTTTTTCTTCTGCATTTCGCTGAGCGGTTATATCGATATTAATACCTATTACACGCCGGGCAATGCCTTTAGCGTCTCGCTCGACGTGCCCCCCGGCCTGGACAAATTTAATATTGCCGAGCGAATCAGACACACGAAAAATAATGTCGTAAACACTCCGCCCCTCAACTGCGTCCCTTAAATTATTTTCTGCGGCAACCACATCATCTTTATGTAAACGCGAACGCCAATGATCATAGTTGAGGCCATTATCTTTAAGCGAGATGGGTTGATCGTAGATTTCAAACATCTTCTCATTCCAATCAAGCGAGTTGTCCTCGATACTCCAAGTCCAGATGCCTAAATGAGCGATTTCAACCGCTTTGGCAAGCTGATCTTTTATCGAGGTTAACTGATGTTGAATGAGCTTTTGCTGAGTAATATCGCTAGCCATTCCCAGATAACCAGTGATTTCCCCCTGTAAGTTGCGCAGCGCCGAGACAGACAATAAAACCGGAATACGCGTTTGATATTTATGAATATATGTCCATTCATACTCGTTATGCAGCTTATGACGCGACTTAACCACCAACACATCAAACCCTGGCGCTATGGGCTCGCCGAGTTCTTGTGAGAACTCTTTTGCACGGTTAGCCACTTCATCGGCATCATGAAAGATGGCAGGGGTTTGTATTCCGATCATCTCGTCGGCCTGGTAGCCCAGCAATTTTTCTGCGGCTGGATTAAATAGGGTTATCAACCCCTTGGTATCGGTTGCAATGACAGCTAAAGGCGAGCTGGTCAGGATTGAATTTTTAAGCTCAAGTAGAGTTTGGTTTTGCTTTAAGGTGCGAGATAACTCTTGTGTGCGCGATTCAACTTGTTCTTCCAATTTCGCATTGAGCAATGCCAATTCTTGCTCAGCGCGTTTGATCGGCGAAATATCGCGGATGGTTAATGACCCGCCTACAACCTGCTGTTTGTCGTTGAAGATGGGCTCGGCACTTATCATCGCATCAAATTCAGTGCCATCTTTTTGCTTGCGATGGGTGATTAAATTTGTCTCTCGCATACCTTCCCGCATTTGCCTGATTAAGCGCAAGCTTTCTGTTTCCAACCCTGCAGGCACAGGCAAATCAACAAGTTGTTTTCCAAGCACCTCGTCTGCGCTAAAACCAAATATCTCTATTGCGCCCCTATTCCATGAACGAATACATCCTGTTTGATCTATACCAATAATTGCATCGCTGGAACCTTCGACAAAAGAAGCCAGGCGAGAGGCTTGTCGGAACAGCTTGGCACGAGTTTGCCAATAGCTGAACATGGCAATAACTAAAGTACAAAGCACGGCCCCAATAATCAGGCTTATGGCAAAAACAATAGCAGGTGAAAACGGATGCAATTTATTGCTCAGCAATTGCGTTCCACTTAGCTCTAGTGACCAGGTTCGCCCAAACACAACCTCCTGACGATACTGCATCTTTCCCAAAACATTACTTTCATTTAACGAATAGAATGTTTCAATATTTGATGCATCCGTAGTATCACTTAAACGCAAGCGAAAAAGGTCCGCATCGACTTTTACACTATCCAATATTTCTTTCATTAACAGTGGCGCATAGCTCCAGCCTATGGCTTCCTTCCAGCGCTGGGCCGGCTCACTCGGGGTAACCCAGGTGCGATAGACTGGCATTAAGAATAAGAAGGATTGTTGCGGGCTGCCCGTTGCTTGCACCAATGTGATGGGGCCTGTTAGTTGCGCCTCGCCCGTTTCTATCGCCCGCTGCGCAGCAGCTCGACGATGCTTCTCGGAGGCAATATCCAAGCCCACAGCTGCACGATTATTATCAACTGGCTCGATGTATTGGATGACATAGTGTTCGGCATTGTTTGGCTGTAATTGACGAATGGAAAATTCGGGGAAATCATCGGCTTGAGCGCGCCCTATAAACTCCTCGACCTGGCTTGATGCAACCCGGCGAATAAAGCCAAAGCCACGTGCACCGGGAAACTCCCTGGCATTATCCCGGGTGACAGCATAATGCTGAAACCCCACTCTGGTTAAGCCGCCATTTGTTTCCTGGGAAAGCACAAAGGCTCGCGCCCCGCGCAAGCCATATTGGTAAAGCGTGACTCGCTCTACCATTTTTTCCATTAATAGATCGGCCTCCTTACTGACGATACCATCCAACTCTGCAGTTCTATTTTTAATAACCACCGACATTACAATAAAAGCAAATATGAACGATGAAAATATACTCAGCAATATTGCGCTAGAAATCGATATTTTTTTTTGTTTTATCATTACTCTGATCCTGGTGACTCAGGAAGTGAAATATGTAGGCCAAGCAAGCGATCAATGGCAGCTATGGGCAAGGGGCGGGCGTAATAAAAACCTTGCATTATTTCGCAACCCATGGCTTTTAGCGCCTGGGCATGCACTGCCGTTTCTACGCCCTCTGCCACCAGGCGCAAATTCATGCCCTGCGCCAGCTGCACAATTACCCGGATAATATTCTGATCGACTTGGCTTCCCAGCATATTACGCACGAAACTCTGATCAATTTTTAATACGTCAAAAGGGAAGTTTTTGAGATAGGAAAGGCTGGAGTAGCCAGTACCAAAATCATCCAACGCCAGCAGGAAGCCTCGCGCTTTTAGTGCAGTGAAAATGCCAAGTACTTTTTCACTGTTGTTTGCCAGCAAGCTCTCTGTTAACTCCAACTCAATTGTTGCGGGGTTGACGCCGGTCTCTTGCACCAGTTCGTCCAACATGGCAATAAAATATTCATCCACAAATTGCATTACAGAGATATTCACAGCAACGCGCAAATTAAGGCCTTGTTTTTGCCAAATAACCGATTGACGAAATGCCTGGGCAAGAATGAGTTTACCCAGCGGGATGATAAGGCCGGTTTCTTCTGCAAGCGGAATAAAGGTAGCGGGGCTAGCTAAGCTGCCATCGGGCTGGCGCCAACGAACCAAGGCTTCAGCTCCGACCATAAAGCCATTCAATGCGTTTACTTTTGGCTGGTAGAACACCTCGAATACATTATTGACCAATGCATTCGCCAGATGTGCCTCTAACATTCTACGCAACACTAATTTTGATTCGATTTCCGCATTATAAAAATAAAATTGATTTCGCCCGGCATTTTTTGCGGCGTACATGGCGGCATCAGCATGACGATAGAGCGTTTCAATATCCCCGGCATCATCGGGTGCCATGCTAATTCCAATACTCGCGGTTAGCTTAAAGGTATTCTCGCCCACACACCAAGGCTGCTCAAAGATACGCAATAAGCGATCAGCCAGTTGAGTTATGTGAGCGGTGGATTCAACACCGGGAAATAGGAAAATGAACTCATCCCCGCCCTGCCGACACAAAGTGTCACATTCTCGCACCTCTTTGGATAGGGCTTGTGCAACTTGCTGGATTAACGCGTCGCCAACCAGATGGCCATGCACATCATTGATTTGTTTGAAGTGATCAATATCCAACAAAAACAAAGCAACAGTGCTAGCGTCGCGACGGCTAACGCTGAGCGCCTGTTGGATGCGGTCATAAAGAAGAATGCGATTGGGCAAATTGGTGAGTGGATCATGTTGCGCCAAATGCGTCATCTTGGTCGCCATCGCGCGGGCTTCACTAACATCATGAAATACGATGATTGCACCTGTGATGTTGCCGTCCTGATCCACAATGGGGGCCGCCGAATCCTCCACACCAATACTTGCATTTGTGCCCCGCGCCAAAAAGGTGTTTAGCGCCATGCCGACGATGCGCTCCTCCTTGAGTGCCAAACGAATCGGGTTTTGTACTGGCCGCCCGGCTTCACCATCGATCAGCTGCATCACTGTCTCAATCGGCTTGCCTATGGCATCTGATGCGCGCCAACCTGTCAGATCCTCCGCTACGGGATTTAGCAGCGTGATCTTTCCCTGAGTATCGGTAGCGATTACCGCATCACCAATTGAATTTAGGGTAATACGGATACGCTCCTTTTCCTCTTCCAATCGTCGCTCGGCTTGCTTGCGTCCGCTGATGTCGGTAATAACCATCAAGCATCCCTGAGCACCACTGTCGGCCACTCGTTTGGCCAAGGCCACCTGTCCAAATACACAGCGGCCATTGGCGGTGATAAAACTAATATCAAAGGGGGGGATATCACGCACACCTAAATGACGAAGGGAGTTGTAAGTCTGTTGAAAAATCTCCTCGCCCAGGACCTGCCTCATGGGAATAGTGCGCATTCGTGCGGCACCTATCCCGAACCAGGTTCCTTCATAGTCGTTGCAAAACAAGTTATTTAGCTGTTCATCCCAATAGGCAACGAAGACCGGCAGCGAGGAAACCAAAAATCTCAGTTCACCCGCCGCACGTTGCAATTGTTTACGTTGCAACGCGAGCGCCAGGTGATTTTTTACGCGCGCGCGCGCAACTTCCGGCACTATGGGTTTAGCGAGGTAGTCTATCCCGCCCAACTCAAGCGCCATAATTTCTGCGATGGGATCTAGGTGGCTGGTAATAAAGATGATTGACGTACTTGCAAGGTCTTTCATGGCCTTAATCGCCCGGCAAACGCCGTAACCGTCCAGCCCTGGCATTTCAATATCCAGCAACACCAGGTCTGGCCGGTGCCGCTGAACCATTTCCAGCGCAGCGATACCATTGGTCGCAAAATGGGTCTCCGCCAAATCGCTGACGATGCCATGTAGCTGATGGATTACTGTCGTCTGGTCATCAACCAACAGCACTTTAGATAGTGTTGACGTTTCCAGAAACATTTACCGCTCCTTAGGGTTAAAACGTCCCCAAAGTCTAGCAGTCAAAATCCCGTTTTCCATTCCAGAGGGGGCAATATAGAGTCCTGATCTGAGAGGTATCTACCGGGCACAAGCCCGCCCCCAAACCCGTTGCGCTTGGCAAGCTCACCAGCGGCCGATCCTTGTGCTTTTAAATTTAGGCGGAGTTGTGATTGTGTTATTGCCCAATATAGAGGCTGGCGCATTTGGCTAGCGCCAGCCTCCCCTCGTTATTGTTTTACAATCTGCTCAAACAAAGAAAAATCCGGCAATTTGCCGTACTTTTCAATTTCCCGCTTGCTGCCAATTTTAAAGATCGACTGATTTGTGCCATCAAAGGCGCTCCATTTGCGAAGGCCTTCGGCTTCAGGCGCGCCATTTTTGGCAAAGTTGACCCAGGCTTGCGCCAGCTGCGCTGCCAACTGCTTATCATCGGCAGTCCAGGGGCGCTGGTCGTAAGCCAGGTTATCGAAGATAAAAGGAACCTCAACGCCGTGCCCTACACCACAACCATAATTGCAAGGCGCTGGTTGAGCCGGGTAGTGGGCAAAAAGATAAACATATGCGTGTGATTTGCCATATCGCTTTTGCAAATCAGCCCAATACCACATGCGCCAGCCCCACCAGTCGTTGATAAGCTTATCTAAACTGGCGACAGACTCTTGATTAGTATTGGCAGGATAAGCTTTTAACAATGCGGCATCTGGCTCAACCCGGAGAAACGCTTTGGCGTGCGCGGCAAAATTTGAACTGTTCAAATCACTTGAATCCACTATTTCCGGGGACAGATCCTTACCTTCATCGGCGGCCCAGCCAACTAAAAGTGGAACATCATTTTGGCGATGGTTTCGATAAACTGACGAGAGATCTTCCGTTAACACATAGCCATCCATCATGGTACGGGAAAGCCATTGCTGCGAATGCAATTGCGCCACCGTCATGCCGCGCAGTTCCGACAGGCTTTTTGCATTTAATGCCTGTGCAAATTTGACACCTTTTAACTCGGCCGCTTGTCGAGCGTAATTATGGCTTTCATGCGCAACCATGGGGATAGCATCGTTACCGCTCTGCGCAATAGCTCTATGAAACAGGCCTTTAGCCAAGGGCGAAGCAACCAAAATGGCTACCGACTCGCCCCCCGCTGAATTGCCCAGAATAGTGACATTAGCCGGGTTGCCACCAAATGCGGCAATATTTTGCTTAACCCAGTTAAGCGCCGCAATTTGATCTTGAATCCCTTGGTTGCCAGACACCTGATGGGGCGACTCTCTGCTCAGTTCAGGATGCGAAAAAAAGCCGAAGATACCCAGCCGATAATTGATAGTTACCACAACCGCACCATGCTTTGCCAAACCGCCGCCGTAATGAACTGGCTGAGATGCAGAGCCGCCAAAAAGCCCGCCACCGTGAATCCACACCAGCACGGGTAAATTGTTAGCATTTTTGGGCGACCAAATATTTAAATAAAGGCAATCTTCACTTTTGGGATCGGCGACCCAGGTGGTATTTTGCGCGCATGCGGGTGCAAAGCTTTGGGCCTTTTTAATTCCCGCCCAGGGAATGACTGCCTGGGGTTCACGCCACCTTAGTTGGCCTACCGGAGGCGCGGCAAAGGGAATACCCAGCCAATAGCGAACACCATCGCCTTCAGCGCCCAGCACCTGGCCGCCGGTGACCATAATTGGCGTGGCAGGGGCGGCAGCAAAGCTGTGCGAAGCAAAAAACAATTCGGCAATAACAATAAAAAAACCGATGGATTTTTTAACATCAAACATCAAAACACTCCTTTTTTTTGTAATAGTTAAATCACGTCAGCAGTTAAAAACTCGAGGAAGGCAAAGGCCATTTTGATCGCGTTATTGCACTTATCGGCAACTATTTCAGGCTAGCGCGCGAGAAGTAACATCACTCAAGCCCAGGCTGATAAATCCAATAAACTTATTATGGTTTAACCCGGAGGCCCCCATGCAAACTGAGTGGCGCAGCCAGTTTTGCCCTGGCAGGTGGAATAGAGGTAGGTAATTAGCAGATTGCTGTGGCTAATGCGCAAAGGCTGGGAGCGCATTCCCCGACGATATTTGATATAACAAGAAAGCGCGCCCAGCTTTGCTGGTTGGCCTATTGGCAGTTTTTAATGGCCTGCCAATAAAGCCCAACCAACAACAGCCTTGTGATTTAACACAACAGCAGGCGACGCTTTCCGTTAAAAAGTTAAAGCGCCTGGTTTATTTTGCCCGCACCAGCTCAACTAAATACACATCGTTTTCGCGCAGCGGCAAGCTCAGTGAATAATCACCATCTCTGCCAACGCGAATAGTTTTTTCCTGGCTGGGTTTTCCCGTGGCCTGTGCTTTAAGTTCGCTGACTTGCGCGCGGGTTAATTGCGCGGGCGAGCCCATGCCTATATAGGCGGTAAAGGCGTCGTTGCGCTTGTAGCCCACTTGCGAAATGCGCAGCTTATATTTGCCCTTTTTTAAGCCCTTGAGCTGGACATTAACGGCACCTTTGTCGGCGGCGGGCAGGTCTTTGATGTAGTACTGCTGGTTGTTGGTTTTTTCCGGCAGGGTGTAGCTGTAATCCCACAGCAGCAGTTGCACATTGCCTTTGCCATCGGTTGCGGCTATGGATTGCGCATCGCTGTTGTTCAGCTCTTTATCGCCCAGCTGGTTTAAAAACTGGTAGGCAAAGTAGGCGGGCTTTTTAATGCCCTGGGTGTTCATCAAACCAAAGCCGCCGTGGAAGGCTTCAAAGCGTGGACCCGGCTCTTCAAAGATATCGGTAAATACCCAGTAGGACATGGATTGCACTGCATCGCCTGACTGCTTGAGTTTTTGCAGAATATAGGCGGCTTCGTGATAGCTGTCGTGGATAGGATCTGACGGGGTGTAAGAGGCGCTCCACTCGGTGTAGTGCAGTTCCAAATTGGGCATGGCGGACTTGGCAATTTCGCCGCGGTTGCGCAGCACATCGCCGGCCACTGCCATCTCATCTTTTGATAATGCAGTACCTGTGGTGCCATATTCGTCAAGGAAACCCTGGTTGACGCCATAGCTGTGGGTGCTGACAAAATCCAGCGGGACTTTGTTGCTATGGGCGTGGGCGATCATTTCCGGAATCCAGGCGGCACCGGCGGTGGCTGGGCCACCCACTTTGTAGTTGGGATTTACTTTTTTAATGGCGCGCGCGGCGTAATCGTAGAGTTTGAAATAGTCCGCTTGGGTGCCCGCCCAAAAACCATCGAGGTTGGGTTCGTTCCAAACTTCAAAATACCAGCTGGATACTTCCTCGGCGCCGTATCTGTCGGTCCAGTGCTGTGCCAGGGCTTGGATTAAATTGCCCCATTTTTCGTAGGAGTGCGGTGGCGTTACATTGCCGCGCCACCAGAAAACGGTTTTGCCGCCGCTGGCCAGTTGTTGCGGCATAAAGCCCAATTCAACAAAAGGTTTGATGCCGATACTGAGCAGATAATCGTAGAGCGCATCTACGTATTGGAAGTTGTAGTGCTCGCGGCCCTGGGCATCCACGCGGTACACGCCCATATCATCGGTGAGTAAACCGTGCATGCGAATGTAGCGGAAGCCGGCATCTTTTTTAATTTCCGCCAGCTGCTGTTGCCAGTCGGCGCGCAGGCCCTCGTTGGCGCGACCGGCGCCTATGGTCATGTTAAAAAATTGGTTTAAGGGGCCTTTGACCTGAGTGGCATCCAGTTGGATATCGCGCGTTTGCGCCATAAGGCTGGTGGATACACCCACCCAGCCAATCAATAGCCCCTGGATAAGTTTTTTAATGCGCATTAACACGCCTCCTCGCTGTTGTGAATTATGGTTTTGGTGTTTGCAGGTGCACCGGGATAATTTGAATTTTTACCGAGCAGGGCTGCCTGAGATGCCGCCATTAAATGCAATTGCTTGCCGAGTTGCGCATACACCAGACAGCTGTAGCTCGCATCCGCTCCAAAGTGACCAGATCAAGCGACAGCTGCAGCCGCCATTCTTGTGCAAAGCCGCGACTGTGAATAGCAATTTCACATTCATTTACACAATAGCGGCCCAGTGAACCGCTCCGGGCAAGTACGCGTTCAATCTTATGTAGGAAGGATATTTCAGGGGACAAGCCAATCGGCCAATTCGCTGATCACCCAGTCGGGGTCATCCAGCGACAGATCGTGGCCGGCCACCGGGTGATAATGCACCGGCCAGTGGTAGGCCTCACCCAGGTGGCGACTGGCGGCAACTGCCACCATGCGGTCGCGCAGGCTGGCCAGTATCAACCCCCTCACTTGGCATTGGCCCTGGGGGCGATAGCGCGCAGCCGCGAGCAGCATCGCCAGCATATTGCTGCGGCTAACCGGGCGCTGTAGCTGAATGCCCCGCCACTGGCGCAGATGCTTGTGAAAATGGGCGCGGTCGTTACTCACCAGGCCCAACATCAAACGCTCCCGCCAGCGCCAAGTACCGCAGAGCGCCGCTAGCGTGGTAAATAAGGCAGCTGGGCGCAGCCGCCACCAGAGCGGTTGGGCGCCGGTGCTGGAGTTAATTAGCACTAACTGCTGCAGCTCTGCGGGGTAGCGCTCCGCCCAGTCGAGGGCAACCATGCCGCCCATGGAAATACCTATAACAATGACCGGGCTCTTATCATCCGGCGCCGACAACTGCTCCAGCTGCGCCCGCGCGTGGGCGGTCATAGCGGCAATACTGGGCAGAGCTGGCAGATGGTGGTACTTGCCGCAACCTGGGAAGTCGATACAAATTACCTGCACTGATTGATGCTGCTGGGCCTGATCGGCACCTGGGACCTGATCGGCACCTGGGCCCTGTGCCGCCAACAGGGCCTGCTGCAGGCGCTGCGGCAGATCCAGCCAGTGGCCGGCTTCGCGCGCCAGGCCGCGCAACATTACCAGCCTCATGGCGTTTTAAACCAAAGGTTGTGAGCCGCCTGCTCCAGCAGGGCTTTTTGTTTTTTATCCGGCAGCCAGGCATCGCCGTTAACCGCCGCCGCCAGCATAAAATCCAACAGCACCAGGTGACGGCGCAGCACCCGTGAGTGGCGGTGGTGCAATTGCGGGTTAAACAAGCCGGCAAAGTTAAGCAGCTGCTGCGGGCGTTTTTTTACCCAGGCCCAGGAGCCCATCTCCAGAGTAATTGGCATAAAGTTGCAGCGTTTTTCCCGCTTCGCTTGTAGATAGAAGTAATCCCAAACATCGCCATGGGACAAATAGTGCAGGGACTGGGGCTCGATAATGTAATTGTGATTGGGATAGGTGCGCTCCCAGAGCATTTTAAGCGCAACATAGTTGGCGATATTGCCGATTGGCTCCTTGCGGTAGGCGTAGGGCAACCAGAGGCGGTCGCGCATGCCAAAGCCTGAGTGCAAATCCAGCACCAGCGCCTGGGGATGATTAAAAACCTGGCGATTGACAACCCGCTCCAGGGCCAGGTTTTCCGCCTCCATGGGCTCGCCCTCGCGGCCGCGATACCAGGGCAGCCAGTGGCTTAGGCGGTGACCGCCGCCCAACCAGGAGACGTCCAACTCGGCATCCACGGGGGCATTGCGATTTAAATCCACGCCATTGCCATTGCTGCGGCTGTTGTTGAACATACCCACCGGATTGAGCAGTGGCACCAGCACCAGGTGCAACTGCCCCAGCAGGGCGCGGGTGGATTTATCCCAACTCAGCCGCTCCAACAGGCATTGCAACCAGGCGATAAGCACTTGGCTGCCAATGCGCTCAACGCCGTGCATACCGCCGGTCATCAACACCACTGGCACACTGGGGTCGGGGTTGCCCAGGCTGATAGAGTAAATTGGAAATTCGCGCCCCTTGTAGTGCAACTGCTGCTCAATTTTAACATTCACCCACTCGGGGTATTGGCGCAGAATTCGCTCCAGGTTGAGCAGCTCCGGCAGCCGCAGTTTAAGCGCTTTGCGCGCAGCCAGGCCGCGCACTACCGGCACCTCACTCGCAGCCACCGGGGGTGCCGCGACCTTGGTTTTGCCGTTGCTGCTGGATATTAAGGGCTTGGGCGTTATAGCACTGGCTTGCGGCTGGTTCATAAGGCGGGTCCGGGCCTGGGGCAAAGCGCGAGATAAGTCGCCCAAGTATAGTCAAGCCCGGTTTAAAAACCGCACCCCATAAAACGCAATTTTTTTTATTTTTTAGGTCGCGTTATTTTGGCGTCTGTTGCAGGCGTGCAATTGCGCGATTGTGCCCGCGGCTGAGCAGCAATAGCGCCAGGGAGCCGCCAATAAGTGCCGAAAACATATCCGACTGGGTATCCCAGGGGTCGCCTTGGGTGCCGAGAAACTCATCAGCGCCCTGCCCCAGCGCGAGCGCGGCCGCCCACTCAATAAGCTCATAGCTGGCGCTAATGGCCAGCACTATACAAATCACCACAAAGGCGAGCATTTTTTTGCCGCGCACATAGGCACCACGCATAAGAATTTCACGCGCGACCATAGCGGGAACAAAACCCTGAAACAAATGGCCGATGCGATCATAGGGGTTGCGCTCCAGCTGCAGCCAATCCTGCAAAGCAAAACCCAGCGGCACCCGCGCATAGCTGTAGGCACCGCCGAGCATAAGCACGCAGGCGTGCAAAAAAATCAGCGCGTAAAGCAGATTGGTAAGCGGATAATGTTTGTAGCTGAAAGCCAAAACAGGCAGCGCAATCAGAATGGGAAAAATTTCCAACACCCAGGTGGTGCGGTCATAGGGCGCCAGGCCGGAAATTGCCAGCAGCAGCAAAAGCGCGAAACTATATATCAAGGGTTTTAATATCAAGGGCTTTAATATCAGGGATTTTGCATTGGGCATTTTACATACCCTTAATGCGCAGGCAGGCCATTATCGCCAGATAAATCAACCAACAGCCCGCCATTAAAAATAAGCCGTGCTGGGTAACCATGGCAAAAAATTTAGCCTTGGTTCGCGGTGCATAGAGAATACCGTAAGCGTGAAGCAATCGGGTGGCCACCAGGATAAGCGCCAGCAGGATAAGCGCTAGATTCGCGCCCAGGTTGTATTCCAGCAGCCCCAGCAACAGCAGCCCCAGAGGCGCGTACTCACAAAAATTGCCATGGGCGCGAATGCGCCGGCGCAACACTTCATCCTCGGCATCGCCCAACTCAGCGCGCAAGGCCACTCGCCGCAAGGAAACCTGCAGGCTGAGCAACGTCATGAGTATGGCGAAAACACCACCGACCATTGGGGTTAATATCAAAGTCATCACTCGCTCCTTGGCACGCAGAATGAAATGTAAATATGCAGGCGTGAATACTACTCGCTGAAGCCCACGCCAGACAACTCAAGGATGTACGATTCCAAACCATCAATGGTTTACAGTACAACGCCCAAAGAGGCTGGCCGATTAACCTAGCTTTACAATGAATAAAACGACTTAGCTAAACTAGATGTAGCTAATGGCAACTGGGCTCAAATCATTAAGCAAACTAATGCAAGGACATAAGCAAAGAGAAAGAACAGGGGGTGAAGAAAAAGAACAGCGAATGCCAGGGGAAACGCCTCACCGGGGAAGCCGCAGAGCCTTTTTAATACGCGAGGCGGGGCCGCCCAGGCCAAACAGCCCCACGGGAATCGATGTAACTAGGCCTTATCATCTAAGGCGAGGCCAACTACTAACAGCAATATCCAAACAAACCCCAGCAGCATAAAAAAGTAATTTACGCCGGTTAAAGTCGAATTACTCTCGCCATCTGGGTCATTGCAACTAAGATTTATCGCCTTTTGCGCGTTAAACAGTGCTACGCCATAAATTGCTAATCCAGCCAAAAAGATCAGAATCGCCATCCCGCCAGATGCTGAGTCATCAATAAATTGGCCAGCAATACGAGCTATCAGGATAGTCACCACGGCAACAGTAGCCCACAGCCCCGGCCGCCAATTATAGGTTTTATCATTAGCGCTTAGCTGCATATCTACGGTGTGAAACAGTGCATGAGTAAAGAAAATATTAAAAAATGCCCGAGCTGGCGCCCATAAATCCTCATTAGTGGCTCGTTTATACTGCTGCCAATTTTTGTAATGCCAATAGACGCTATAAGCGGAAAACGTAAATATATAAAGCAACACAAACTTGGTTAGAGATACCACATAAAATTGGGAACCCAGTGCTTGTAGCTCTGGTTGATTTTCACTCTGGGGATCATCTAAGGTTAACTCTTGCATACAAATTCCTCTTTGTTTGTTATTAAGTGGGCAAAAATATAAGCCAAGTCCCAAACGAACAAAAGCATCTAGCTAAAAAACTTTAGTCATTATTTTTTTAAGAAGGCCCCACAATGAAAATCTTCACTCTTTTACTTCTTAGTTACGGGCTGGTGCTTGGGGCACAAGACCTCTACGCCCGCGAAATTGCCCTCACCTTCGATGACGCGCCCACCGCAGACTCGGCCATGATGACCGGCGCCGAGCGAACCCAACGCATACTGGCCCAGCTCAAAGCGGCCAAGGTGCCAGATGCATTCTTTTTTGTAAAAGCCGACATGATTAACCCAAACAGCGAAACCAGGTTAGAAGCTATTCGCCAAGCGGGTTATCACCTGGCCAACCACAGCTATAGCCATAACGCCGCGAGCGCGCTGGGAGTGAATGGCTATATGGAGGATATGTACAAGGCGCACCTGATCCTGCGCAAGTATCCCCACTTTGTTAAATTCCACCGCTTCCCCTATTTGAATTACGGCAAGGACATGAATGACATAAACCAGCTGCAAAGCCTGCTGGCCGAGCTGGGTTATAAAAATGGCTATATCACCGTAGACAATTACGACTGGTACATTAGCAACCTGATTGATCAGGCCTATAGCGACAAAAAGAAAATCGACTACAAGAAAGCGAGTGAGTTTTATGTGAAGAATACCTACGAGGCGGTAGAGTTTTACGATGCCCTCGCGCAAAAAGCCCTGGGCCGCTCACCCAAGCATGTGCTGCTACTGCACGAATATGACAGCTCTGCACTGTTTGTCGGCGACCTGATAAAGCATTTGCGCAAAAAAGGCTGGAAGATAATTTCGCCGCAAGAGGCCTATAGCGACCCTATCGCCGAGGAGTTACCACAAGTAACCCTCCAAGACCAGGGGCGCATTGGCGCTATAGCTTTTGCCAAAGGTTTTTCTGCAGAGGACTGCACTAGTCGCGTGGAAAGTGAAGATTATTTAAAGGCAGAGTTTTTAAAGGCGGGAATTATTAAGGATTAAACGAAGTGCCGAGCAGGTCGGAAAAGCGCAGCGCCTTCCGACATTTGCCCAAACCAGACACCACGACAATGTCGGAATGTGCGTACGGCTTTTCCGACCTACGCACTAATGAATAGTAATATCCGTTCCATCAGGAGCTTTCTCTATAATAACAAACCGATTTGACCCTCTGATTTTCAGAGAAAAAACTGATTTATATTTACTAGCGTTATCTTCTTTAGCGCCGTATTTCTGCAGCGCTTCTTGGTAGAAACCAACTACTTTTTCGAGTGAGTCGGAGGTAACCATTCTATATTCAAGTCCGTTATCTTCGATTAATTGAGCGGACTCATAGGTTGGAATACCATCTATTTCTTTTTTTTCCAGAACCTGGGTGGCTCCAGACTGAACGCAAGAATTCACTTCCATTAACATCATTACACCATAATCCTTCTGATATTCAGGCTTAAGTGCGTAATACTTCATACTCTCCTGCAACATGTTCAATGAATAATTATTAATTCCTTTGGATTCAGCCTTCTTTTTGAGAAGCTCCTCTAGCTGTTGCTGTGTTTCATTTGGATGCAACCTTTTCACACAAGTAGCCAGCGCAATTAAGCTAGTAAATTCCTTTGGATTGTAAATGTTATCCGCAAACACAAAAGACGATAAGAATAATGAAATTGCAATGAGTATTTTCAACCTATCTCTCCAAATAAGCCCAGCGATTAGTTTCTCTAAAAAACCCTATAAATACCAGCAACCAATAAAAACACCATTGCCATCATATACACCGGATTAAATATGATTATTTTTCCTTATGCAATATTTTAACCACCCGATTATAAACAATCTCGGAGATCATCCAGGAATTACCGCCGCTGGTATTTACAAACTGCACCACTACTGTATCTATATCTTTAAAATAGCGTGCAATACTCGAGTAGCCGGGCAACAATCCTGTGTGTTCATAAACATAAATAGAAGAGTAAATTTTCTGCTCATCAGGCGTGAGCAAGCGGCCATCATTTAGCGCGCGTAAAAACACCCCCACATCCTCGGCCGTAGCGACCATAGAACCACCGGGGGTTACATAGTTTTGCATTTTTAAATCGCCGTCGTAGCCAATGGAGTAGCCGCTGACCATATCCGCCAGATTCACCTCCGTTGCCAAGCTATAGGTGTGTGTCAAGTTAAGCGGTTCGAGGATTTGCTGTTTAATATACTGATGATGGCTGTAACCCAGGGCTTTATCCAGTATCTCGCCAATCAACAAATAGTTGGTGTTGGAATATTTATAGCGCGCATCTGGCGCAAAGTCGGCAGGCATATCCAGCGCAAACGCCAAGGCCTCGCGCGGTATTGCGGGCATATTCGCCCAGGGGAACTTGGGGTTATCGATAAAATTGGGGATGCCGCTGCGATGCTGCAACAGCATACGCAGGGTGATTTGCTTAGCGTTTTCAATTCGCCCTGCCAGATCCGGCAAATAATCCGCCAGGCTTTTATCCAAATCCAATTGCTTGGTATTAATTAATTTAGCTGCTGCCGCCGCTATGTACAGCTTGCTAATGCTGGCGATCTTAAACAGCGCATGGGAATTGGCAGGAATCTTATGCTCGCGGTTTTTCCAACCCGCCGCATAAAGCTGCGGCGCCTCACCTTTTTTATCCACGTAGACAATAATGCCATCCAGCCGGTAATTAAGCGCATCATTCACTTGCGCCTGCACAGTGATGGGTAACGGCTTTAGATAGGCTATTGCGGAAAGCCAAGGAATAAAATAGGCACCGATTGCGATTGAGATGGCAGCGATTAGGAGTTTGATTATTTTCATGATTAACCTCCTTTTAAGAGTATTTGGTAGGTCGGAAAAGCGCAGCGCCTTCCGACATTTGCCCAAACCAGACACCAAGACAATGTCGGAAGGCACCTGCGGCTTTTCCGACCTACGCACAGATCCAAGCGTCAGCCCTTTACCACCAAAACACAAAACCTTATGCCGATTCATGCAAAAGATCAATTCGGCGAAAGACCAAAGCTATCTATTTAGTGAAGAGGCTATCTGTTTAGTGAAAAGTAGTGATCAACATCATGGAGGAGATAGCGAGGCTCAGCGCCAAATCTTCCGCACCAAAACCAATCTTTTCTATAATGAGGAAATTTTGTGAGAGTAAAACCTACGTTCACAATACTCTTGCTTTTGCCCAAGCTCCGCTTGGGATGTTTAAACCTGTTACAAACACAACTTATAAAAAATAATCGTTCACTATCTGGTGCACATCCAGCACATCCACACCTGTCATGCCGGCGCTCTCGGCGGCCTGCAGGCCCAGTTTGGAATCCTCAAACACCACACAGTGTTTGGGGTTGGCGCCAAGCAGTTGCGCGCAGCGTAAAAAGGTATCTGGTGCTGGTTTGGGGTTGGCGACCTGATCGGCGCCGACGACATGACTGACGTACTTGTCGAGGCCGCAGAGTTTGAGAATATTTTCCGCCTCCTGGGTGTAGGCACCTGTGCCTACCGCCATGGGCTTTTTGCCGAGATAGGCGTGGGCTATCTCCTGCAGTGCTGTGGGTTTTACAAATTCGTGCATGTGATCATGCACCCACTGCTCTTTAAAATCGTTCATTTCATCCAGGCTGGCATCCACAGTTACCGCGAATTTTTCCAGCAGGATTTCAATCGTGCCTTTGGTGGGCACACCGGCTAGCGAGCGCATAAAGGTGCGATCTATAGGAATGCCGTACTTTGCCAAAGTGGCGGTCCAGGCGTGCTCGTGCAGTTGGCCGGAATCCACCAGGGTGCCATCCATGTCAAAAATCAAAGCCTCGTAATGGTCGTACATCGTTAACTCACCCGTTGGTTACAGAGGCCTAAATTAGAGCATAAAACAAGGAAAACACTGTAAAACAATTACCTTTCTTGCTCATCCAACTCAATCTGAATACAGATAGTTGTAAAGCGTTGGCGAGGCCGACGCTGCAAGGCAAAAGCAGGTTAGAAAGCGGAGCCTACACGCAGTAGGTGAGTATTTCTAACCTGCTTTTAACGCCGCAGCGTCAACGCAGGTAGCTTTTCAGCTATCTGTTACACACCGTCTTTCAGGTGATAATACGCCGCGTTATGACGCAGTTCGGTAATAAAGCTGCGCACTGTGGTGTCTTTGCCAATCACAACAGTTTCGATACCGGCGATATCGGCGAAGTCGGCGATTTCGTCGGCGGTTACGCCCTGGGTGTAGGCGCTGTGGTGAGCGGCACCGGCTTGAATCCAGGCGGCACCGGCAACTTCCAGGCTGGGGCGTGGTTCCCACAGGGCTTTGGCCACGGGCAGCTTGGGCAGTTCGGCAGGTGGATTAACGGTATCCACTTCGTTGATCACCATACGGAAACGAGTGCCAATGTCGATCAGGGAGATGTTGATTGCTGGGCCTGCTTTACCGGTGAACAGCAAACGAGCGATGTCGTTGCGGCAGCCGATGGTGTGCAGGTGCACTTCCAGTTTTGGCTTGGCCGCGGCGATAGAGGGGCAAACTTCCAGCATGTGCGCGCCCAGTACTTGATCCACGCCACCGGCATTAACGCTACCAAAGTGGTAGGTGTAGTCTTCCATAAAGGACGAACCACCTTCACGGCCTTTGGAGATCACTTTACAGATGCGCACCATGGCCGCAGTTTTCCAGTCGCCTTCGCCACCGTAGCCATAGCCAGCCGCCATCAAACGCTGGGTAGCCAGGCCTGGCAGGTTGGTGAGGCCGGTCAGGTTTTCGAAGCAGTTGGTGAAAGCACCAAAACCGCCTTCGCTGAGGAACTTGAGCATACCCAGTTCCAGTTTGGCTTCGTTTTTGAGCATGGCGAATTGATGCTCGTCATCGAAGATGGCTGGGGATACCTCGTATTCTTTTTTGTAAATTTCGATTTGCGCGGTTACTTGCTCGTCAGTCACGGCATCGACCACTTGTTGCAGGTCGCCCAGGCCGTAAGCGTGAACTTCAAAACCGAATTTGATTTGTGCCGAAACCTTGTCGCCTTCGGTTACTGCCACTTGACGCATGTTGTCGCCAAAGCGCGCTACTTTTAAGGTTTGGCTCTCGTTCCAACCCATGGCCACACGGCACCAGGAGTCGATTTGCTTTTGCACAGATTCGGTTGACCAGTGACCCACAACCACTTTGCGCTCCTGGCGCAGACGAGTGGAGATATGGCCGAACTCGCGGTCGCCGTGGGCACTTTGGTTGAGGTTCATAAAGTGCATGTTGATGTCGGCAAAGGGCAGCTCTGCGTTGAACTGCGTGTGCAGGTGCATATAGGGCTTGTTGAGCGCGCGCAGGCCGGAGATCCACATTTTGGCGGGGCTGAAAGTGTGCATCCACAGGATCAAGCCAACGCAGTTAGGGTTGCTGTTGGCGGCTTGCGCAACGGCCAGGATTTCCTCGGGAGATTTAACGGTATCCTGAGCAACGATTTTAATAGAAATGTTTTGCGATTCAGTCAGCGCAGCTGCCATTGCCTGGCTGTTCTCGGCGACTTGCTTTAATACGCCGGGGCCGTACAAATGTTGTGAGCCGGTTACCAACCAGACTTCTTTGTCGCCGTAAATTTTCATCTTGGTGTTCCTCAAAAAATTGGGATGTTTTGTTGGGCATGGCTGCCCAACCTACAATCGCGTGTCTAAATTATTTTTGCCCGTAGTAGGCGTTTTTGCCGTGCTTGCGCAGATAGTGTTTGTCCACTATGCCCTGCTTAAGCGGCGGCGTGTCTTGCTTAAGGGTTTTGGTTAAATAGGCCATGCGCGCTATCTCTTCGAGAATCACCGCGTGGTAAACCGCATCTGCCCCGTTTTTACCCCAGGTGAAAGGCGCGTGACCGGCGACAATCACCATGGGTACTTCTTTCGGGTTCAGGTTTTTGAAACAGTCGGTGATTTGCCCCCCTGTCTCTTCTTCGTAATCCCGCTCTATCTGTTCGTCAGTCATTACCGCCGTGCAGGGTATAGCGCCATAGGCGTAGTCCGCGTGGGTGGTGCCATAACAGGGAATCGCCTGCTGGGTTTGCGCCCAGGCTGTGGCGTAGGTGGAGTGGGTGTGGGTCACGCCACCGATGCTGTCAAAGTGACGATACAAATGCGTGTGGGTTTTGGTATCGGATGAAGGGCGCATTTTGCCCTCCACGATATTGTTGTCCAAATCCACAATCACAATATCTTCTGCCTTCATCACCTCGTAGGCAACACCACTCGGCTTGATGGCAATAACACCTTTGGCGCGGTCGATTTGGCTTACATTGCCCCAGGTGTAAACCACCAGGTTGCGGCGCTGCAGCTCCATATTGGCTTCATAGACTTCGCGCTTTAATTCCAGGTAACTCACGCTACACCTCCCTCCCTTGTCTTTGGTGAATTGACGAAGGCACCGAGTTTCAAATACTTCTGATACAAGCCTTCATAAGCCGCCGCTGCTTGCGCATTGGGCTGATAGGTTTTGCACACGCTGGAGGCCATAACTTGTTGCGCCGCTTCCACATTGGCGTAAACACCGCCGCATACAGCCGCAAAAATCGCCGCACCCAGGGCACAGCTCTGCTCGCTCTCCAATACTTCGATCGGGCAGTTCCACACATCGGCGCAGGTCTGCATTACAAAGTCGGATTTTTTAGAGATACCGCCGATGGCGACCACTGAGTCGACCGCAATACCTTCCTCCTTAAAGCGCTCGATAATCGCGCGGGCACCAAAGGCGGTGGCCTCGACCAGCGCGCGGAAAATTTGCGGCGCCTGGCTGCCCATTTTCAAGCCGGTCAGGGCCATGGCCACTGTCTGGTCGGCATCGGGCGTGCGGCGGCCGTTAACCCAGTCGAGCGCGGTGATGCCGGCTTCGCCGATTTGCAGCTGGCTGGCCGCATTGCTCAGCGCCACCAGGGTTTGATCTTCAATTTCCTGTGCCAGCTTTTGCTTGGTGGCTTCGTCAATCAGCGTTGAAGAGGCCAGCAGGTTAGCCACTGGCCAGTTGATCAGATTGCGGAACCAGGCGTAGAGGTCGCCAAAGGCCGACTGGCCAGCTTCCAAACCGACATAGCCAGGGGTTACCGAGCCATCCACCTGACCGCAGATACCGCGAATGCATTTGTCGCCCACAGCCTCGTAAGTGGCCACGGTGATGTCGCAGGTGGAGGTGCCCATAATCTTGGTGAGCACGCCTGGCTTCACATTGGCCGCAACCGCGCCCATATGGCAGTCAAAAGCGGAGAAGCCTACGGCGATACCCGCTGGCAGGCCGAGCTTGTCGGCCCAGCGCGCACTCAGTTGGCCGCAGCTTTGGTCGGAGGTAAACGTCTCGGCGGGCAGACGATCGCGCAGGCCGTTGAGCAGCGGGTCTATAGCGGCGAAGAAATCATTAGGTGGATAACCGCCCCAGCTGGCATGCCACATAACTTTGTGGCCAGTGGCGCAGCGGCCCATGCGCAGCTTGCTGGGATGAGTGGTATCGGTCAGCACCGCACTCATCCAGTCGGCGTGCTCCACCCACATATAGGTGGATTTGGCCACAGCGGCGTCTTCACGCAGCACATGCAGCGCCTTGGCCCAATACCACTCAGAGGAGTAGATGCCGCCTTCGTATTTCAGGTAGTTGGTGCTGGCCGCATTGGCGGCGGCAGTAATTTCCTGCGCCTCTTTAACGGCGGTGTGGTCTTTCCAGAGAACAAACATGGCATTGGGGTTTTCGGCAAACTCTGGCTTGAGCGCCAGGGCCACGCCTTCGGCATCCACCGCAACCGGGGTGGAGCCAGTGGTATCAAAGCTGATACCCACTACCTGCGCTGCGGCACCAGCAGGCGCAATCGCCCAAAGGCCCTGCACCACCTGCTCCAGGCTCTCCAGGTAATCCAGCGGATGCTGGCGGAACTGGTCTTTCGCCGGCAGGCAGTAGAGGCCTTTTTTCCAGCGTGGATAATAAACCACATTGCTCGCTACTTCTTTGCCTGTCAGTGCATCCACCAACAGCGCCCTAACCGAATCTGAGCCGTAATCCAGCCCTAAGGCATAAGCCGTCATAACACCACCATTTTTTATCGGAATCTCTGGCTTTGCATACCAGGGTCTTTAATATGCCTTCTCTAGCGATATTAATATTGTATGACAATACTATTCAGAGAAGACCGCTTCTACCAATTGATTTACTCTATAAACACGCATAATTCGCAGCTATAGCCTGTTACTTTTTCGCCGCGACAGACGCTGGATTGGGCGCGCGCTTATTCATGGCGCAGCCAATTTTAGGGGAATCCCATGACAAAGCACAGGCAGTAGTACACTCAATGCTAATCAGGATTGATATTTTATTGATATAATAATACAAATTAATATCAAGCAATTGCCATACAGAAATTGTTGGCCGCCGGTGATCTTTATATTATATGATCCTGCTTATAGTCAATTTATACATAACCAATAACTTGCCTGTCAAAAAGCTTTTTAGCTTATGGCTCTGATTAAGATGTAGCCGGTATGAGCGATGATAATAAGATAAAAGCCTTTTCCCCGCTGCGCACCGTCCTGTGGTTTGGCCAGTGGTTTGGCACCCAAGACAAAAATGGTTTTATGTATCCCAGCCGGATGAAAAACCTGGGCATACCCGAGCACCAGGGCAAACCGATTATCGGCATCTGCAATACCTGGTTCAAACTCCCCCCCTGTAGCAACTACTTTCGCGAACTGGCTGAAAGCCTGCGCTGCAGCATTGTGGATGGAGGCTGTGTTTAATATTGCCATTATCTAAAGGCATATAAATTTTTTAACTCGCAATGCTCGGGAAATTCACAAGGGATAAGAAAATCAAAAGCATTAAATATCGCTTTTGATTTTCGCTGTTGACGTTAACCCCCCCTTATGAGCTCGCCGAGCACTGGAGCAAATTGGGTGGCAAACGGGCGGGATGCCCGTTTGAGTGACGTCGAGACAAGGATGTCGCGTCGGAACGACAGCCAATTTGCGAAGCGCGCAGGAAGTACGAGCGATTAGGGTGCCCTTTCTTTTGGCTACTTTTCTTTGGGCACGCAAAGAAAAGTAGCTCCCGCAGAAGGCGCACCCGAAATAGAAAAGAATGATTTGTTTTAAATTGGCTCAAATTGCCAATCGAATTGAAGTAATAAAATTTAACCTTTTGCCTGCGGCAGGCCTTACTTTTCTTTGCGTCGCCAAAGAAAAGTAAGCAAAAGAAAGGCGACCCCAATCGCTCGATTCTCCTGTGCGCTTCAGAAAATTGCTGTCGTTCCGACGCGACATCCTTGTCGCGACGTCACTCAAACGCACTTCCTGTGCGTTTGACAGCAATTTTCTTCCAGTGCTCGGCGAGCTCATAGGGGGCCTGCAAAGCAAAAGCAAAAGCAAAAGCAAAAGCAAAAGCAAAAGCAAAAGCAAAAAATATTTGAATGATTTTTTAGCCATAAAACTTACAACTTACACGAGGAAACCATAATGAAAACACTACTAAAAACCCTCAGCGTCGCTGTAACCCTCGGCGCTTGCCTGAGCGCCAACGCCCTCACCGTCGGTTTCTCCCAGGTAGGTTCTGAATCCGGCTGGCGCACCAACTTTTCCGAATCAGTAAAAGCCGAAGCAGAAAAGCGCGGTATCACCCTTAAGTTTTCCGATGCCCAGCAAAAACAAGAGAACCAAATTAAAGCCGTGCGCAGCTTTATCGCCCAGCGCGTAGACGCCATTGTGATTGCCCCAGTGGTAGAAACCGGCTGGCAGCCAGTGCTGATGGAAGCCAAGCGCAACCGCATTCCGGTGGTAATTGTCGACCGCAATGTGTCAGTCACCGACCAGTCCCTGTACGTCACCCGTATCGCCCCCGACTTTATTGAAGAAGGCAAAGATGCCGCCAACTGGCTGATGACCAAAACCGAGGGCAAGTGCAACATCCTTGAACTGCAGGGCACTGTAGGCTCCAGCGCCGCCATCGACCGCATGAAAGGTTTTGGCGAAGTGATTGCCGCGCACCCGGATTCAAAAATTGTGCGCAGCCAAACTGCGGAATTCACCCGTGCCAAGGGTAAAGAAGTGATGGAAACCATGCTTAAAGCCGAAAACGGCGGCAAGGGTGTTTGCGCCATCTTCGCCCACAACGACGAAATGGCCCTGGGTGCTATCCAGGCCGTTAAAGAAGCCGGCCTGCAACCCGGTAAAGATATTCTGGTGGTTTCTGTGGATGCGGTAGACGACGCCCTCAAAGCCATAGTCGCCGGCGAACTTAACGCCAGCGTGGAAATGAGCCCCCACCTGGGCGGCCCAGCCTTCGACGTGATCGACGAATACCGCAAGGGTAAAAAAGATTTTGCCAAGTGGATTAAAGTTGATGGCGCTGTGTTCACTGCTGAAAACGCAGCAGCAGAACTCGCAAAACGCGGCGCTAAATAACATATCGCCCTTTCGCTGCTTGCTTTGCTTTTGATGTTAGCTGTTGACGTTATCCACCCCTTATGAGCTCGCCGAGCACTGGAGCAAATTGGGTGGCAAACGGGCGGGATGCCCGTTTGAGTGACGTCGCGACAAGGATGTCGCGTCGGAACGACAGCCAATTTGCGAAGCGCGCAG
>JBNLGJ010000027.1:0-46043 GCA_050305995.1 Cellvibrio sp. | reverse complement strand
ATTTGATCGGCGCCCTGGAAAATCCGGCGCAGATGCGTAAATCTGCTTGATTTTCCAGGGCTAGCGCCAGCCTTCAGCTGACGGCGGCACATCCCTGTGCCGCACTATTAATCCGACAATATTCATCGCCGGATTAATAGCCCATCATTTTTGTTGATTGCCGGAGCTTTCCCTTGTGGGAGCACCTCCGGCACAACCGGCGTACCCAGGCTGCTCTCTTGCAGTATTAAGGTTATATCCTTAGAGTCAAGCTGTTCGGATTAACTATACTCGTAAGAGTGCATTAGCCAACTTTACCGAGAGCTGCTCTTCGGTAAATTGTGGTTCGTTAGGTGGATAGAAAAGCTCTTCTTGTACCGGAAAACCATTGGCGGTGGCCAGTGCAATAAGCTCACGCAATTTTTCACAGGCTTTTAATTTTGCACCAATTTCCGGGTCCTCTTTGGCTTTGGCCGAGAAGGCTTTGATATCTTTGATCGACATAATTATTGCTCCGATTGCAGTAAATTGTTCTGTAACGCCCAAACCTTTGCGATGCTATATATGTATCGCTTTCGGCTAGACTCACCTGTGCAATCGCAAAAATCAGGCCACACAAATAGGCATAGATACACATACAAACGTTTTACCGCAAGCCTTTAAAAACAATAGGTTACAAAGTATTTTTTGCAGCGATGACAGCTCGAATAATTGTCGTATTAACCACAAAGTCGACAAAAAATAAAACTTTCCGACAAGAATTTATAAACTCTATTAACCCCAAAAAAACAATCGCCATTAAGGTCATAGCTGCTGCAGTTGCGGCGCGCTGCTAATCTCATGGGCGAGGCAGGTTACCGGTGGGCCTAGCTCACCATTCACCGTTTCAAAACTTACCAGAAACAGCTCCTGGGATGGGTCATGCTCTAGATATCCCATATTCAGCAACATGCCACGGGTACCCGGCTCGGCAAACAACTCGCCCTCATCGGCCTGGGGGACAGAGCCATCATTGACGATGGCGATAGTGGCATAAACAACATCGCCTTTTTGGAGATGTGGGTGTTCATTAGGCATAGCAACTCCAGCAAAAAAAAGTGGGCGGTTTTGCATTTATTAAGTACATCTAACGCGGATGGCACTTGCTTTAGCTTTCCTTTTCTTCCCTTTCCCTTTCCCTTCCCCTTCCATCCCTTCCCTTCTGGCAACCCTCGGGCAGAGAGAGAATAAATTAAGAGGGTGCATAAAGTGCAAGTGCAAGAGCGCTGCCAAGTTGAGCGACGACTTCAAATGTCCGTTGATCTGCCGTATTTTGGCGGCGATTGCTAGCTGTAATGCCTATTTACCCTTCGGAAAACTTTGTCACAAATAAGACAATGGCAGATAAAGCTAAAAATATTATTGTCAGTTTGCCGACATTTCTTTACGCCGCCGTTCACGCTAAAAATAATCCTGTTAAAAATCAATCGACTATAACAACACCTTGAGATTTTTTTGCTGGCATAAGTTCTGCAAACCTCAGTGTAGGGGATATGCCAGGGTTTACCTCTGTCCACCTATTCTGTCGTTAATTAACTGACTGCGTTTAGCGACAATTACCGCGACTTAGCAGACTATCGCGCATGCATAGCGCACCGAAAGAGGAATGAAGTTATGGCTCATATTGGCGTTTTTTTTGGGACCAGCTCCGGCAAAACACGTAAAGTGGCCAAGATGATATCTGGCAAATTTAGCGAAGAGATTATCGCTAAACCGGTAAACGTAAATCGTACCAGTATCGAAGAGATGCTCAGTTACGATTACCTCATTTTAGGCACACCCACCCTTGGTGAAGGGCTTTTGCCCGGCATGTCGGCTGATTGTGATGGCGAGAGTTGGGAAGAGTTTTTACCTAAACTGGAAGATGCTGACTTCTCGGGTAAAACTATCGCAATCTTTGGCCTGGGCGACCAAGTGAGCTACGCCCACGAATTTGTGGATGCAATGATTGAAATATATGATTTTGTGGTACAGCGCGGTGCCAAAGTGGTGGGCGCCTGGCCAACGGAGGGTTATGAGTTTGATCATTCAGAAGCGATTATCGACGGGCAATTTGTGGGTTTGGCACTGGATTTGGACAATCAATCTGGCTTAACAGAACAGCGCCTGGATACCTGGTTAAAACAAATCGCCGCAGATTTTAAATTGCCACTTTAAGCGCACATTCACCCGCAGGGTTGTTTTTGTTTTCCATTATTGATGTAAACACACTGCGCAGTGAGGCTAGACCTCACTGCGCGAACCCCTAGCCGTTTAGAGGGCTATCCATGCATGGCTTCTGCAGCATCAGTTGTATCAAAGGCGACTGAGCTTTCCGCTTCTATTTTTTCGGGTTGCAGCTCTACATCAGCCAAAACTTGCTCAACCCAGAGTTGTTCCAGATCCCCTTCTTTGCGTGTCTTAACCTCACAACTTACCAAATGCGGCGTGGTAGGAAGGTTGAACATAGTGCTGCACAACAGGGTTTCCATAATGGAGCGCAGGCCACGTGCGCCCGTACCTCGCTTAACCGCTTGTTGGGCGATAAGGTTGATGGCTTCTTCGCTAAAACTGAGTTCTACACCTTGCAAGGCAAACAATTGATGATATTGCTTGGTTAGCGCATTGCGTGGTTCGCGCAGAATAGACTTCAAACTTTCAACGTCCAACTCTTGCAGAAAAGTGATGATAGGAAAACGCCCCACAAACTCCGGGATTAACCCAAACTGATGTAAATCTTCCGGCTGCAAGGCGGCGAGTAACTCATCATTAGCAATAGCGGGGGCTTTCTCGACGGTGGCATTAAAACCAATACTGACGGCCGGAGGGCGCAAGCGCGCACTGATTAATTCGGTCAAGCCTGAAAACGCGCCGCCCACAATAAATAAAATATTTTGGGTATTGATAAGGGTATCTTCAGTGCTCGCCTCTTTGCGAGCTGATTTTGGCAAGCGCACCTCTGAACCTTCAACCATTTTGAGCAACGCTTGCTGTACGCCTTCACCAGATATATCGCGCACCGCTGATCCACCTGCGCCGCGCCGCGCCAGTTTGTCAATTTCATCAATATAAACAATACCCCACTGCGCCTGTTGTACATCACCCTCGGCGGCATCAAGCAGACGTTTAAGTAGGCTATCCACATCTTCACCTACATAACCGGCTTGGGTTAAGGAGGTTGCATCGCCCACCACAATGGGCACACCAATAATGCGCGCCAAGGTTTTAACTAATAAGGTTTTACCCGAGCCCGATGGCCCAGCCAGAAGCACATTGGATTTTTCCAGTTCTATCCCTGCAACACTATGGGTGTGCGCAAATGGCTGCTGGCTGGTTTGCGCACTGAAGCGGAGGTAGTGGTTGTAAACTGCTACCGCGAGGGTGGTTTTGGCTTGGTCTTGACCAATAATGTAATCATCTAGAAACGCTTTAATCGCCACGGGTGTTTTCAGCTCAGGTTTGGCCGCAGCAGATTTGTGCCCCCAGCTGCTGACAACTTGATGAGCCAATTTAATACATTGCTCGCAAATATGCCCCTCGTTGCCGGCGATTAAGGGAGTCTCTGCAGTTTTTTGCGCCCCGCAAAAAGAACAACAGGGGATGACTTTTGTTGTGCCTAATTCTGCTCCAACTTCTTCTGCCATGACGTCTTCTCCGCCTCTATCCTAGTAGGATTAAGTAGTGGGATTAAGTGGTGTGATTAAGTAGCGGGATTAAGTAGCGATTTAAGCCATTTTCGTTGATGAATGGCGCGTTGTCGCTGAGTGAGTTGATTGCGTAACTTAGGCATAGCCTCTTCCAGGGGCACGACTTGGACAGGGTGGATTGCTTCACACAATAACAGGTGATAACCCACCTCTGTTTCGATGGCATTGCTGATACTGCCCGCCTGCATAGAGAACAAAACAGCGTCCAATTCGGGGTAGAGCGTGCCCGCTTGTACTTGCCCCAAAAACCCGCCATCCAGCGCTGTGGGGCACTCTGAATGTTTAAGTGCCTGCTCACTAAAACGCCGTGGTTGGCGGGCAATGCGCGCCGCTATGACGTTGATGCGCCGCAAGGCTTCGGCGGCGGTATTTTCCGCAAACTCGGGGTTAATGGTGATGAGAATATGGCGCGCGGTGCGTGTTTCTGGATGCTCAAATTTTTCGCGGTGAAGGTAGTAGAAAAGCTCGATTTCGGTATCGCCCACCTCGGGTACTTCCCTGCTCACAAAATTTAAAATGGCGTCAACCCGCAACTCTCTTTCCAGCGCCCGCTGCAATTCATGTTGCTCCAGATCGGCATCTTCCAGGCTTTGATAAAAGGCGTTGTCGTCTTCATAGCGAGCGCGAATTCTCGACATGGCTGTTTTGACTTCGGCATCGGTAACCACCACATGGCGTGCTTCTGCGCTATTAAGTACCGCTTGCTCCATAAATAATTCGCGCTCGGCAATCACCCGGGCTTGCTCGCGTTGCTCATTACTTAAACTGGCCAGGTTTACACCGTAATGATCGCTTGCAATACGCAATAAACGGTAATTAAGGCTGTCGCCAGGTGCGTTAATATTCTGGGGCATTATTACTGTTACCTTTTAATTCAACGTCACTCGCTTTCATTCAAACGTCATTCGCTTTCATTCAAACATCACTCGTCTTTATTTCAATATCACTCGTTTTGGCATTTTGTTATACAGCGGGTAAGTCTTCGCCTGCCTCCAACATGGATTCAGGTAATTCAAAAATTCGCTCCCCAAAACGCACGTGATAAAACATGCGCCCCGGTTCGCGCACAACTTTGGCAATTTCACCCACCTGCCCTGCCTTGGCGATAATGTTTCCGCCGCAGCTAAGGGTAGTTTTGGCGATGACCTTTTCGCGAAACTCAAAGCTGTTGGGAATCCATTCGTCGCTGGCCAGAATTAACTCTTCTTCCCGGCAACCCACGGTGCGCCCCACTTCCATAAAGTGAACACGATAAATCAGCTGATCTTGCAGATAAGTGCCTACGTCATATACGCAGCCCGTAGAGCCGCGCCGCACCAACAACTCACCGACCTCTTTACCTGGGTATGTACCGTCATTGCGTACATTGCGAATAATTCGTACTTCGGTGCCGTATTCAAAGGCTGGCAGCATTGTCTTCACCTATAACAAACATTGGGCAACTAATTACCAAGCAACATATCCACTGACACAAAGGTCGATTGAGGGCCCTGCATTTTGTAAACTTTCAAGACCTTTTCGGTGCGCGCATCCGACTCCACAAAATCCTGGTAGGCGCGCGCCAAGAGCTGTTTATACACCGCGGCTATGGCTTGATTGTTAGCATCATTGGCCTCTAAAGCCGCTGTACTTTTCTGGAGGTAATCATGAAAGCGCTGCATGATGTGCAAGCGATTTATGTGAACCACACTCGCCTCAAAGGGAATCTGAAAGTAGGTTAAGAAATCTTCTGCTGAACTGAGTTCTTCAAGATCATCGGCAAATGTGCCGGTATCGCTGGCGTTAAGATTTTCCATGGTGGCCTCAATGGGTTACTTGCATTAGGTTGTCAGAAATTTTGGCGGGCCCAACAGCTTGCAGCAGCGCGCGTGCACCTAAACGATCTTTGCTATCGAATTCGACGACTTTATTGAGCATATAAATGCCCTCTGCAATCTTGCCGAGGCGCAAATTTAAATAGGCTGCGCCCTTTAGCGCTAGCAGGTAAAAACGCACCAGGGTAAAGGAGCTGACTACGCCGTTGGCGAGGTCATTAAAGGTGAGATGCGACCAGTGGCTAGGGAAGGAAATGCGCGGCGCCACCACACTCATGGCCTGGAAGGCAATATCCAAAGCCGCCTGATAGCGATGCTGGTAATAGTAAAAACGATACATGGCAACCAGTACCGAAAGGTTTTCCGGGGCTAAATCATAGGCTTTTTGCAGGTAGTGCTCAGCATCGCCTTCACCATAGGCGTCGCCGGCACGCTGAAGCAACTCGTTTACCTCCGCCGAAATACTGAAATCGAAATATAATAATTGCGCTTCAAAATTTTGCAGATCCATTACCGAGCACCTCGCCGGGTTTGCTTAGATTCAGCCGCTGAGTTGAATTCTTGAGCGCGCGCACCGCTGGGGCAATCGCTTTCGCAGATTTGATTATCTCGCTCGCAAGCCTGATAGCGACTAAGGGCAGTCTGGCGCTCAACAACCATCTCTAGCGCGTCTATACGGCTCAGCAAACAGGCGATAGCTTTGCCAACCGGATCGGGAATTAAATGGTGATCCAGATCTATTCCATAGGCGTTGGCAAAACCGGCTTCGCGCAATTTAACGACTTTGCCGGGGATGCCCACTACTGTGCAATCGGCGGGCACATCTTCAATCACCACCGAATTGGCACCCACGCGGCTGTTATCGCCCACACAGATATTGCCCAGAATTTTTGCCCCCGCGCCGACCATCACACCGTTGCCCAAGGTGGGGTGGCGCTTGCCTTTATTCCAACTGGTGCCGCCGAGGGTGACACCGTGATACAAGGTGACATCGTTGCCGATCACAGCTGTCTCACCGATCACTACGCAAGCACCGTGATCGATAAAAAAGCGTGCGCCTATAGAGGCCCCAGGGTGAATATCCACATTGCTCACAAACCGCCCCACAAAGGCCAGCCAGCGCGCCAGGTAGCGCCAATTGCGCCGCCAGAGGCGATGGCTCACCCGGTGCATCATGAGTGCGTGAACACCGGGGTAAGTGGTTAAGACTTCAAACACAGTGCGCGCGGCGGGGTCGCGCTGAAATACGCAGGCGATATCTTCACGCCATTGCCGCAACAGCCCTTTAGTCGGTGTTGGCGGCACTGCCATTGCAGCGAAATCATTCATGCCGACGCCCCCTGATGGTTGCCCATTAATCGATTCAGTGTTTGGTATAAATTGACCAGTTCTGATGTTTCAGGGCTGCGTTTCGTTTGGGTCACTTGCTTGCGCACTTGCTGCAATAACGGCGTTATTTGCCAGTCCTCCAGCTCTATACCCGCCTCCTGATAGGCGCGGCGCAGCATGTGTTTGCCCGAGTGCTTGCCCAGTACCATTTGGTGGCTACGCCCCAGTTCACTAGGGTCCAAGCCCTGATAATTGAGCGGATCTTTAAGCAGGCCGTCCACATGAATACCGGCCTCGTGGGTAAAGACCCCCTGCCCCACAATACTTTTTTGCCAGCCCACGGCGCGGCCGGAAGCTTGTTCTACCAGTTTGGAGAGTGCGGGCACGCCCTGGCTGTCTACCCCGGTGTGAATGCCATGCAAATGTTTAAGCGCTAACACACACTCTTCCAAAGGCGCGTTACCCGCGCGCTCGCCCAAACCATTTACTGTGGTGTTGATATGGGTGGCACCAGCGGCAACCGCAGCGAGTGTGTTGGCTGTGGCCAGGCCAAAGTCATCGTGGGCATGCATCTCTAATTGCAAGCTGGTACTGGCGCGCAACTGTTGAATTTTAGCGAGTACACCAAAGGGCTCCATAATGCCCACTGTGTCGGCAAACCTGAGCCGCTGGGCGCCGGCGCGCTCGGCGATTTCCGCGACGCGCAACATAAACTCCATGTCGGCACGGGAGGCATCCTCACAGCCGATGCAGACCTGGTAGCCCAGGTTCCGCGCGCGGGCGACCATGCGTTGTATTTGCGCTTCAACCCAGGCGCGGTCGCGCCTAAGCTTGTGTTGAATTTGTTGATCGGACACGGGAATGGACAAATCCACCATATCCACACCAATGCCTTTAAGCGCCTGCAGATCGGCATCACCCATGCGGCACCAAGCGAGGAGGCGCACCGGAAGTTTCAGCGCCACTATGGCAGCCATAACCTCGCGCTCTTCTGGCCCCATAGCCGGAATACCAATCTCCAGTTCACTCACGCCTATGGCAGCAAGCCCCTGGGCGATGGCAAGCTTCTCCTCTGCACTAAAGGAGACCCCAGCGCTCTGTTCACCATCGCGCAAGGTGGTATCGTCAATCACAACAGCGGCAGGTACTGGGTTCATGAGCTTCAACTCAACAAATGGCAATTAGGTTTGGCATTACGGCTCAGGCATAAACAGGCGCGAAAGCTTGCTCAGGATTCGCCAGGGGGCCGTCCCCGCCCCAATAGGGCGACAATTTGCGCAGCTGGGCAATAATCGGTGGTACAGATTCAATCACCCGCTCTATTTCTTCGGGGGTGTTGTAGCGCGATAGTGAAAAGCGCACTGTGCCGTGTGCAGCGGTGTAGGGAATGCCCATTGCCCGCATCACATGCGAGGGTTCAAGCGAGCCAGAGGTACAGGCCGAGCCACTGGATGCCGCAATACCGACTTTATTGAGCAGGAGTAGAATCGCCTCGCCCTCAATATATTCAAATGCGATATTCAACGTATTGGGTAAACGATTGCTCGGGTCGCCGGTTACAAACGAATAGGGAATGGCGCTGAGCAAGCCCTCCTGCAAGCGGTCACGCATGGCGGCTACCGCGGTGTTTTCATACTCCATATGCTGCATGGCCAATTCTGCCGCTACTCCCAGGCCCACAATACCGGCGCTGTTTTCTGTGCCCGCACGGCGTCCGCGCTCCTGGTGACCACCGCGCAATAAAGGCCTAAAGCGTGCGCCGCGTTTGAGGTACAAAACCCCTACCCCTTTGGGTGCATGTAATTTGTGGCCAGAAAGGGAGAGCATATGAATCGCGGTATCTTGCAAATTCATAGGGATTTTGCCCACGGCTTGCACCGCGTCGGTATGGAATAAAATACCGGCGGCATCGGCCATTTCAGCCATTTTTAGCACGGGGAAAAAGGTGCCTGTTTCGTTGTTGGCCCACATCACACTCACTATCGCAACCTTGTCGGTTAGCAGTTTGGCGTAGG
This sequence comes from Cellvibrio sp., assembly GCA_050305995.1. Classification (GTDB taxonomy): domain Bacteria; phylum Pseudomonadota; class Gammaproteobacteria; order Pseudomonadales; family Cellvibrionaceae; genus Cellvibrio. The sequence continues at coordinate 37,181 of JBNLGJ010000027.1, read as the reverse complement.
CATCCAAATCCAGGCGGCCCTGTTTATCAACCGTTAATTTGTGGATGGTATAGCCCTCGGTGGCGAGGTAATCGCACAGGTTCAACACCGCTGGGTGCTCAACCACCGTGGTAATAATTTCTTTGCGATCCGGCTGCGCTTTCAATGCGGAAAGAATTGCAGTGGAATCAGACTCAGTGCCACAAGAGGTAAAAATAATTTCAGAGTCGTGCTCGGCACCCAAGAGGTTTTGCACACTTTTTCGCGCCTTTTTGAGCGCAACACCCACTTTATTACCAAAACTATGCATGGACGATGGGTTGCCAAATTGCTCGGTAAAAAACGGCAACATCGCCTCAACAACAACCGGATCCACCATGGTGGTAGCGTTGTTATCCAAATAGATATCGCTCATGGCTATGCTCCTACTTGTACTAAGGCCTGGCGCTCGCTGGCGGGAATCACTTTGATAAATTCGCCGAGGGCTTCAATCAGCTTTTGCTGAATACCGCCCAAGGTCATGGCCGCCATTTGGCAACCGCTGCACGCACCAATAAGGTTGACGTACACGCTTTTGCCATCCACATCCACCAGTTCAACGTCGCCATGGTCGGCGCGCAAGTTGGGGCGCAAGGCCTCCAATACTTCTTCAATTTTGTGAATGCGTTGCACCATCGTCAGGGTGCCTACTGGCGCTTTGGCTACTGCAGGTTTGTTAGCAGCAGGTTTAGTCACTGCTTTTTTGGCGACAAATGCCGCGGGGGCAAACACTTCGCCGCGCTCGGCAAGCATTTCCGCCAAAATGCCTTCAATACCTTCATGGCAGGAGGAGCAGCCGCCGCCCGCTTTGGTGTAATTGGTAACTTCTTCCACCGTACTGAGGTTGTTGGCGCGAATGGTGTCTTTAATCATGACTTCATCAATGGCAAAACACTTACACACTAGCGCGCCCTCTTCGTGGTCATCACTCCACTCTTCACCGCGATAGTTGGCAATGGCTGCTTGCAGCGCTTCGCGGCCCATGACCGAGCAGTGCATTTTTTCAGGCGGCAAACCATCGAGATAATCTGCAATATCCTGGTTGGAAATGGTGAGCGCTTCGTCAAGGGTTTTGCCTTTCACCATTTCAGTTAAGGCCGATGAGGAGGCGATGGCCGAGCCGCAACCAAAGGTTTGAAAACCGGCATCAATAATAATTTCAGTTTCCGGGTCTACTTTTAGCGATAAGCGCAAGGCATCGCCACAGCTGATGGAGCCGACATCCCCCACTGCGTTTGCCGCTTCAACAGCGCCAGCATTCTTGGGGTTGTAAAAATGTTCTTTCACTTTTTCTGAGTAATCCCACATGGCATGGCACTCCTGAGGTGTGAGTAATGGGTGATTAGCAATTAGCAGCTAAAAGATTTTCCGCAACCACAACTGGCCGAGGCATTGGGGTTTTCAAACTTAAAACCTGTGCCTTCCAAGCCGTCGATAAAATCGACCGTAACGCTATCCAACAAGGGCGCACTGGCGGCGTCGATCAACACTTTAATGCCAGGAAAATCCACTACGGCATCGTCCTGCTCAACCATGTCTTCCAACTTCATGCCGTACTTAAGGCCCGAACAACCACCACCTTCAACTTTAATTCGCAAACCCACGATGGGCTTTTGCGCTGACTCGATAAAACGGCGAACTGCACCAATGGCACTGTCTGTTAAGGTAATCATCTGGGTTACTCCATTGCGGTTCAGGAATCAGTTTGGTTTATCTCACAGGGGAAATTGCAAGCCATATGCCAGTGTCGATAATTATTATTATGTTGTTAATATTCAATAAGTTAAAAAAATCACACCAACAAAAGCTGATGTCGCAAATACAACCTGAACCCTGCTTTGTCATGAATGCGACAAACACCAAGGAGCCATGTGACAAATGCCAAGGAGCGATGCGACAAAAGCTAAGGAGCTATGCGACAAACGCCAAAGAGCTATGCGACAAACGCAAAGCCGCGATGCGACAAACTTAAAACCTGAGGCGGTTGGAGGGAATGGATGTGTGGGAGGGAGCGAGAAAAACCTGATTAACGCCCCGTGGGCAGTACGCAATACTGGACGGCACTGCTAAAAATACGCGTGCCACCACCTTCTGCCACTATTTGTGCCAGGTGAGCTGGGTCGCGCATATTTACACCCGCGAGATAGTCCACGCCAAAGTCGGCCCATTCATCCAGCCATGGCACACTCGGCCCCATCAATACCACCTTGGCTTGTCGGCTTAACGACAATAAGCGCGGCAGAGTTTTGTTGGCGATGGCACTCGCTGTTATAAATACCCAGTCTGCTTGGGGTAAAAGAAATTCAGAGGCGCTATCGGGTAAGTCACCGCTGCGCGGGCGACGCTCAATGCAGCGATAATCGCCAAACTCCTTAAAACTATCTAAACCAGGATAACTGCCGATAACCACGACTTTTGCACCTCGCACCAGCGGTGCAAAATAGTCAAACACCGCTAAGTGTGGAGGCGCTTTTGCTGTTGCAGGCAGAGCTTCTGCACGCGTCAAAGCGCGCGACTGGCTGTTGATAACGGCATTCACTACCGCCGTTCCCACCGCCGCTTGGCAGGAGTCCCAGCTGTCAATCCAACCGATCAACTCATTGGCAGGTCGCCCAGCCAAGGTGCCGGGCCAGGCTAATATGCGCGGGGCATCCACAGGGCTGAAGCATAAACCTGAGCCTGTGGCGCCTTGCATTTCAGTTTCCGCCAAGGTCCAATTAAGGCCAAGAAAAACGCGGCTCACTTGGGCATTACTGGTTGCCCGCTCGCGCAGCAAAGGGTAAACATTATTGTCCATATCAGTTTCAATCATTCAGCGCAGGCAGCAGGTTTAAATCGCTTTTGAGTGCGCCACTGCGACCCCAAAGGGTAATAGATTCCACAAACCATTTGCTCTTTGTGGGGTGAGCTTGCAGTACATCCAATTCGGCATAAACTTGGCCGCCGCCGTGAATCAGCAGGCTGCCAAAACGCTGCCCCAGCGCGTCATGCCATTCGCCATATAAACTTTGATTACCATCAAAGTCATCCCTGCGCAGCTGTAAATTGCGTAACCGTGATGCCGCTATTTCTTGCACATGATGAAAACCATAACGCGCCAGCTCGGTTTTCATCAGCAGCTGAACTTGCGCAATAGTCTCCTGCTCCGCCGCCAGGCGTTGCTCAAGCAATAATTCTCCTCGAATCATAGTGCTTACCAAACATCCGCGGGTGCCAGCTTTTCAGCCACGGGCGTGCCGCCAATTAAATGCTGTTGGATGATGGTTTCAACATCACTTACCGATACATTGGAATAGAGCACGGAGCCGGGGAAAACCAACACACTGGCACCTAGATGGCAGGGGCCTAAACAACCTGTGGGTACGAGCGATACTTTGTTCAGCAGGTTGTGATTAATGATGCTTTGAGAAAAAGCCTGCAGTAAACCGCCTGCCCCCTTCTCGCCACAGCTGCCGCGTGGGTGGCCTTCGGGGCGTTGCTGGGAGCAAATAAACACATGAATTTCTGGCCGTGGCATAGGGCTACCCCGCTAATGCTTGATGTGTGTGACAGTTTTTTGGGCATACCCGCGAACAGGATTCGCAACCAATGCAATCCAGCGGGGATTTGATGTTCATTACCATCATTTCATCGTCGTCATCGTAGAAATCATCATCTTCGACAACATCGGAGCGCTCCACCAGCTCAAACACATCGCGCGGGCAAACCTTGTAGCAGCGCCCACAGCCAATGCAGGTTTTTGCATTAAGTTCTGTTAAATATTGGGGAATCCACTCCGCGCCACCGCGGGTGCGCCCGATAATTACATTGTCTGCCATCTGGCGACTCCTCTCATTCTCTACTGAGGTTCTTTCGAGTAATTTTTTTGCAAGCAATCTTTTTTCAAGCAGCCTTTCTTTCAAAAAACCTTTCTTTCAAAAAACCTTTCTTTCAATCAACCTTTTTTTTGCAACAGCTCGCGCTATTTGTGGCAAACAAATCACACTGACTCTGCGCCATCAAGTTTGGCTTTTGCGGCGGCCCATTGCTCGCAGGCTACCGCTGTCTGTTGCGCCAACTCGACCAAGTGGGTGTAATCCTTAAACAGGCGGTCTTCAACCAAATCGTGGATCTGCGAAGCCCATTCGGTTGCTATACGCTTTTTAGTGCTCACCTCTTTTTTCAGTGATTTCAATTCTTCATCGTTCATAAATTTACAACTCCGCAACGGCACGGTGCTCAGTGATTACTGTAAGCGCTTTACTCGTGAGTTTGTCTACTTCTTCAATCAATTTATCGAGCGAATCAAAACCAAATCTGTGAATATCCCGCAGAATTTTGTCCACCACAATCAACTTACCCACGGTGATAATTGCGCGCCCAAAACCTTCGTGGGTGAGATTGATCATAGGAACCGCCATAAGCCCGGATTCGGCCTCTATACGGCAGGAGATGGCGTTATAAAAAGCTTTAACCCGAGCGATGGTAATATCGTCTGGGTCACCAATAACCGGGATCTCGCGGCGGCGCTCTTTGGTGAGAATAAGTGGATCGAGTACGCGACAATCGCTCCAGGTGTCGTAGGTGCCATAGCTATCCGTGGCGCGCAATTGGGTCACCACTTGTTTAACAAAGGGGTGTGCGAGCAAGGGGGTGCTTTCATTTAAAACATCAGTAGTCATAGTTATGTCCAGTGTGAGTAGTATTATTAACCCGGCGATCAAATATATCGCCCTGACATATTTGATCGGCGCCCTGGAAAATCCGGCGCAGATGCGTAAATCTGCTTGATTTTCCAGGGCTAGCGCCAGCCTGCAGCTGACGGCGGCACATCCCTGTGCCGCACTATTAATCCGACAATATTCATCGCCGGATTAATAGCTAAATAATCTTCTATCCAAGCTGCTGCGGGCTAATCGCCCCAGCCTTCCACTTCCATTGAGTCGAAACGGTTGTCGCTGGTGACCTTAGTGCGCTGAAGCGCTTTGGCCAGCCAGCTTGAAGGGCCTTCACGCATCTCTTGCTGTAAAGCCTCCAGCAGTTCGGGGATAGCGGCGCCCTCCTGGACTTTTACCGGTTGCACACCAATGGATAACAATTGGCGCAACGCCGATGCGCCGCAGGCGCAGCAATAAACGGCAATACAGCCTTCAAGCAAAGCTAATTTGGTGGCCAGTTTGTCCTCGTTGCCATCCTGCGCGAGCGCGCCAAACTCGCTGACATTCAGCAGCCGCGCCTGCTCGAGGTTTACCCCATAAATGACAAAGGATTGCGATGAGCCAAAATGCTGATCTACGCTGTGGCGATCTGAACTGGCGAAAGCGACTTTGAGTAATTTGCTGTCATCGCCATCGTCAACCACCTGCAACTTGCGCGTTAACCCTGTCATGACGCGTCTCCTCTCAGTAATAGTCAATATGGTGTTTGTCAGTGTTTTGAATGTATGGCCTGAGGTGTATCCATTTTTTGTGCATACACCGAGTAGTAAGGTTTGGTTTCCTGATGATGTGCCATCACCAGGTTGGCCATATCAAACAGTGCTTGAGTGCTACCGCGATAGCCAAACCACAGGCGCTGAAAACCGCCCACCAGGTCGTATTGCGGGAAACCGGCACGCAGCAGCGGAATCGCTAAACGCTGGGCGCTTTCTACCGCGTGGCTGTTGGCAATGAGCAGCTGTGCACGGTGCTCTTGGGCAAGCTGTTCAAGATCTTCCAGGTCACCAATTTGCACAGAGGTCAGCGCACAGTTTTCCAACGCCTGGCCTCGGTCTGGCACTACCGCGGCAACCACCTCTGCGCCCATGGTATGCAGCAGCCGGGCAAAGCCCACCAGCATGTCGGGGTCGGCGGCGATGGCAATGCGTGCCTGGCCGAGCATAAAGTGGGTGTCAAGCATGGCGTCTTGTAGTTGCTTGCGATGGCGCAGCCAACGCTCGGGCACAGGGTTGCCACTAATCTCTGCCAAGGTGCTAAACCAGCTATCAACGGCGTCCAACCCCAGCAAATGGCCAAAGTGATAAGCGGGTACGCCGCTGCGTTCGGCTAATATGTCGGCAGCATGATGCAGGCTTTCACCCACCGCCAAGGTGGCAATGCTTTCACCCGCCGTCGCGATATCCGCCACTGAAACGCCGCCGGTGGTGAGTGGGTTGAAATTACCATCATCGAGATGGCCATCCAGCGAGTTGGATAAGTCGGGAATTAACAGCGCGCGCAGGCCAAAGCTCTCAATGCTATCGCTTAAGTATTCAATATCTGTGGGCGTCAAATTGGCGCCGCAGAGCACGTTAACTTGGCGCTGGCGCAGCCCCACGCGGGTTCTGTCTGCAGGGATAAGGGTTTCCACTATGCCTTTCACCGCTACCGCAAAACCACTTTCAAAACCGCCGGTAAAATCCGGTGTATTCACTGCTACCACAGCGGTATTGCCGTATTCGGGATAGGCCTTGCGAAACTCGCCCAGTGCGCGCTGAATATCTGCACCTTGGGTTTCTGCAAGGCCGGTAGTGACCAGGCCAATCAGTGCCGGGTTATTTTTTTCACAGATCACCCGCAGGGCTTCTATTACATTGTCATCCGCCCCCATGACAGAACTCACTTGATCCATGGCGGTGGTTTGCAGTGGCACTGGCTCGCGAAAATGACGGACAAAAAAAACCTTTGCAAATGCCGTACACCCTTGCGAGCCGTGCATTAGGGGCACTGCTCGGGCTACGCCCAAAAATGCCAAGGCGCCGCCTGCGGTTTGACTGGTTTTAAGTGGGCTTACCGAGAGCGCCTTTTTGCGCTTGATGATCTCAGTCATAGCACTGCCCCCCCGGCAGTTAAGAGCGCGCCAGTCCGGCTGGAGGCCCAGGGCACAGGGCGGCGCACCGCTTCCCAAACCGGGCTTTCCAGGGTAAGGGTTAGCTGGCGCACCAGCTCTAACATGCCGTTGTAACCGGCGTAGCCAAACTCGCGCTCCTGGTTAATATCCAAAAATGGGATGCGCGCTTTTAACGCGGTGTACATGTTGCGGCCACCGGCAATTAAAATGTCGGCTTGGTACTCTTCCACCGTTTTGAGCAATAGCCGCGGGTTGCCTTCGTCGAGCATTTTGACGTCGTCACCCATGAGCTCACGAATGCGCGCTTTGTCTTCTTCGGTGGACTTTTTGGTGCCTGTGGCGACCACTTTCATACCTAAATCTTGCAGTGCCGATATCACCGACCAGGATTTCACCCCACCGGTGTAGAGCAGCACGCGCTTGCCTTGCAGGCGCTCGCGCCAAGGTTCAAGGGCTGTGCGAATGCGGGTTTCTTCGCGCGTAATTAAGGCTTCCGTGCGCGCGATTAAATCGGCATCGCCAATGGTGCGCGCAAAGTCACGCAGCGCTTGCGAGGTGTCGGTAATGCCGTAAAAGCTGCCTTCAAACCAGGGCGTGCCAAAGCTGTCTTGCAGCTTGCGTGCAACATTGAGCATGGCTTTGGAGCACACCATCATATTCACCTCGGCGCGGTGCATGGTTTGCACTTCGCGAAACCGCGCATCCCCGGAGAGGGTGCAGAGCACGCGCAAACCCAGCTCGTCGAGCAGTGGCAGCACATGCCAAAACTCCCCGGCAATGTTGTATTCCCCCACTAAATTCACATCGTGCACGGTAATACCGGGGCGCTCGCTACCAGCGGGTAGCGGGTCTGGCTCGCGGGTGCCTATCACGTAGCGCACCATGGATTCACCCGCAATGCGGTTGCCCAGATTTTTGGTGCCGTAAAAACCGGCCGCATCCACCGGTATAACCGGCACCTGCCAACGCGCTTCTGCTTCGCGGCAAATGGCGTCAACATCGTCACCAATCAATGCAGGTACGCAGGTGTTGTACACAAAAACTGCGGGGGGTTGGTAGTCTTCAATCGCCTGTTTGATGGCGTGGAATAGGCGCTTTTCACTGCGCCCCATAATCACGTCCTGTTCGGTTAAATCGGTGGTCATGCCGATGCGATACAAATCAGCGCCGCTTGAGCGCGTGCCGCGGTTGTCCCACGAGCTACCGGCGCAGGCAATGGGGCCGTGAACTACATGCGCCACATCGGCGATGGGCAGGAGCGCAATTTGCGCACCGTCAAAGGCGCAGCCGCCATCGGTGGCGCCCGGTTTGGGTTTGGCGCAGCCAGACTTTTCCTTTTTGTTGTGACTACATGCCGGTTCATCCAACAGCTCAGCAATATCTTTGGGTTTCATCGGGCTGGCCTCGCAAGGGCAATTCAACAATAGGGTCGGTAATCATTTTCGGCCGCAGCAGTTAGGCACTGGCTACTCGCTAGTTACTCGCTGCAATCGCCAGGCCATTATCTAACCTATTGATATATATGGGTTTTTGTGTAATAAGTGGATGTAGCAAACACAACAAGCCGCGCAATTTGCAGCGTCTGCGACAAGGACACTCACCAACCCCCATTTATTTGTAGCCTTAACGACAAAATCTGTGGGCGATCCGGAATCTGCGCCGCAATAAATTACTAAGCTGCTGAAATATAAAGATTTTTTAAGGCGTGTTAGCTAGGTATGGTTGTTGCAAAGCTATTAACTAAACGAACTGTCGCCACTAGTCCATTTACCAAAGCCGCGACCCCATTAACCAAATAAGGCGTTTGATATGCACAAACTGACAAGATGGTCTTTCGTATGTGGCCTCTACATCACCGCTATCATGGGCATTAGCTTGTTGAGCAATGGCGCTAAGGCCGCGCAGATTAATATTGCGGCCGCGTCTGATCTGAAGTTCGCCATGGATGACATCATCAGCCAATTCAACCAGGCCAATCCGGGTGACAAGGTGTTAGTAAGCTATGGCTCATCGGGGACGTTTAATACCCAAATTCAACAGGGCGCCCCTTTCGACATTTTCTTTTCAGCTGATATCAGCTTTCCCCAAGCGCTGCTCAAAGCAGGCTTGGCAAGCAGCGATGTGAAGCCTTACGCCGTCGGGCGCATAGTGCTTTGGAGTGCGACCCAAGACGCCACCAAGTTGACCTTGGCCAGCCTGATTGCCCCTGACATCACCTGCATTGCGCTTGCCAACCCAAAGCATGCGCCTTATGGCAAGCGTGCAGAAGAGGCTTTGCGCGCAGCTGGCCTGTGGGAAAAGCTCCAGCCCAAGTTTGTCTATGGTGAAAATATCGCGCAGACCGCCCAATTTGTGGCAACCGGAAGCTGTCAGGTCGGCATCATTGCGCTCTCCCTGGCCGTCAACCCCCAGTTGGCTAACAAAGGCGGCTACTGGCTGATTCCCAACCAACTCCACAGCCCCCTTGAACAGGGTTTTGTGATCACTAAGAAAGCAGCTGGCAACCCACTAGCCAAGCGTTTTGCAGACTATATAAACAGCCAGCTCGCGCGCGGGCTAATGACCCAATACGGGTTCGTTCTGCCGACGCTAACGGCGAATAAGGACACAAATGCTGACTGATAGCGACCTAGAGGCCATTTGGTTAACTGTGCGCCTGGCGGGCATAGTGACCCTGATTTTGTTGTTAGTGGGAACCCCTATTGCCTGGTGGTTGGCGCGCTGCAAGGGCTGGTGGAAAGGGCCGATTGGCGCTCTGGTTGCCCTACCCCTGATTCTGCCGCCCTCAGTATTGGGCTTTTACCTGCTCCTGGCGATGGGTCCCAAGGGGCCTGTCGGGCAACTCACACAAGCATTGGGCATAGGCTTGCTGCCCTTTACTTTTGGCGGATTAGTACTGGCCTCGGTGTTCTACTCCCTGCCGTTTATGGTGCAACCACTTCAAGCCGCGTTTGAAGCTATTGGCGAGCGCCCGCTGGAGGTTGCTGCCACACTGCGAGCCTCGCCGCTCGATGCCTTTTTCACCGTGGCTGTGCCCCTCGCGCGCACCGGTTTCCTGACGGCTTCGATGCTGACTTTTGCTCACACGGTGGGTGAATTCGGCGTGGTACTAATGATTGGCGGCAACATGCCCGGTGTTACGCGGGTAGCCTCGGTACAAATCTACGATCACGTAGAGGCGCTGGAATATGCACAAGCGCACCGGCTCGCAGCGGTGATGCTGATCTTCGCTTTCCTTGTGTTGCTGGCCTTGTATGCCTGGCGCTCCGCGCCGAAAAAGGGTGCATAACATGGGTAGTATTGCAGCGGAATTCAAACTCAGCTGGCCAGGTTTTTCCCTCGACGTGGATCTCAACTTACCCAGCCGGGGTGTGACCGCCTTGTTTGGCCATTCCGGCTCAGGCAAGACCACGCTCTTGCGCTGCATTGCAGGCTTGGAGCCTGTGTCACAGGGGCGGCTCAGTATCGACGGAGAGGTCTGGCAGGATTGTGGGCGCCGAATGCCAACCCACCAACGCCCCATCGGCTATGTATTTCAGGAAGCTAGCCTATTTGCACATCGAAGCGTGATGGGCAACTTGCGCTATGGCCTGGAGCGTATTGCAGGTCCATCGCGGGTGAGCCTCGATCAGGCCATTGAGCTGCTGGGCATTGGCCACCTACTTGAGCGCAAGCCGGATTTACTTTCCGGGGGCGAACGCCAGCGCGTTGCCATTGCGCGGGCATTGGCCGTTAGCCCGCGCTTGTTGCTTATGGACGAACCCCTGGCAGCGCTCGACCCGGCGCGCAAGCGGGAAGTTCTGCCTTATTTGGAGCGCTTAGTGGCAGAGCTGGACATCCCCCTTATCTACGTTACCCACGCACCCGACGAAGTGGCTCGGCTCGCCGATTATGTGGTTGTTATGGAACAGGGGCGCGCGCTGGCGCAAGGCCCATTGACAGAGGTGCTAACGCGGTTGGATTTGCCCATTCAGATCGTCGAGGACAGCGGTGCAGTGTTACACGCAAGGGTTGGGTTTATCGATATGGATTGGCACTTGGCGCGCATAGATTTTGACGGCGGCAGCCTATGGTCGCGTAACCCCGGCCTACCACTCGGCAGTCAAGTACGCGTGCAGGTGCTCGCCAGGGATGTGAGTTTAGCGCGCGAATACCCAAGCGAAACCAGTATTCAAAATCTGCTTCCTGGACGTGTGGACGCTGTAGGTGATGACGCTCACCCCGGCTTGGTCCTGGTGCGCGTGCAAGTGGGGGCGGCGATGCTTATCGCCCGTTTAACCAAACGCGCCGCCGCCGCATTGGATATAGCGCCCAACCAGCAAGTCTGGGTTCAGGTGAAGTCAGTGGCGCTGCTGGAATGAATGATGCGAACAGAATCTTTTCACGCAGAATCTTTTCAAACAAAGTTAGCGCAAACGCTCAGCAACTGCCTGCCGCACTTCGGGATCAGAATCCTCGGCCATATTTTTCAATGCGGCTAAAGGCGCATTCAGTACCGCTGCCAGGCGTACCGTCCAATCACTGTCGGTCAAGAGGCTCACCACCGCATCACCGTCCAAGCGAGACGCGACAATACGCCGGACTTCCGGCTCAAGATCATTTGCCATAAGCCCCAAACTTTCCTCCGGTAGCCGCTGCGCAACTAACTTGCGTACCTGCCGATCCTGATCTCGAATAAAACGAAACAAGCGGCCAACAGATACGCGCTGAACCACATAGGCGCGCACCAGATAATCCTCGTCAGTGGCCATGCGTTCCAACTGCTCAAGCGGCAGCCGATCGGCAACGGTAATGCGCACTTCCCGATCCGGGTCGTCAATAAGCGCAATTAGTCGTTCGCGCGGCAAGCGGTTGGCTACCGCGCGGCGCACGGCTTCGTCGGGGTCACCGATTAAGCCCGGTAAGATCTCGACCTCCACATATCGCGCGGCCACTGCGCGCCGCTCCCAAAAGAGATCCTTGATATATTGAGCTGCCAAGGCGGGATTACTGCGAAAAAAGCGATCAATTTGGCGGCCGCTATTCACAAGCACACAGGTATCACCCGGAACACATCGGCCAGAGAGTAGTAGCGAGCTGCGGTAGCGACAGCTGCGGCAATCGGCAATGGGCGTGAGATCCTGGATATCTGTTTCGTTAGTCATGATTGCCTCGCCTGGTGTACCCGTTTCGCTATGCCAATATTTCAGCCAATACAACGCCCGATGCCGTTTCAAAATCTGTGGAGAGCGTTGCGCAATGCTGGCGTGAATCAACCAAATAAACATTAAATCGGGCGCGCTCAATAAAGGCTTTGGGGAAATGCACATCGTCATCCATGCAATAGGTGAAATGGCATTCCCCGTAGTTTTCTCGCAATTGCTGAACCGTGGCATCGCTAAGCCCCTGCTGTTCCACAAAGGCGATAATGGTATCAATCTGCGTTTTGTTTAAACCTTGTTGTTCAACCATGACAAACACCCTTTAGCTATTACTGGAAAGCGCAAATCGAATCCGCTGCACCGGGGCTTCGCCCATGACCTTGGCCAGCCAGGGGGGTGGTAACTGCAGCACCTTTTGCAGTTGGCTAATTAACTCTGGCGCAGCTATTTCGTGTTCAACCTTAATTGGGTGTACGCCGGCGCGCACGACTTTAGCCGCCGCTGGCCCGCCGATGGAGGTGGTGTAGAGCAGATGGCAATCGCTAATCAGTTCGGCGCGCTTGGTGTTTTTATCATCCTCAACGGCAAAAGCTGGAACCTTGCGCACTTCAATTAAGCGCGATTCGTTGGCCGCCACCTGATAAATTAAAAAACGGCTACACAGGCCAAAATGACTATTGAGTTTTTCGCCAAAATCTGACGTGCAGGCAACACGAATTGAATTGGGCATATCACCTTCGCGATAAGGGCTCAGGCAAGGCGTCGGATCCTGCGCAATGTGAATACCTCGACCTTTTAGCAGCGATAATACTTGGCGCAAATCCTCCTCAGAGGTTGCATCCAGCAAGCCATGAGCGGCATGCTTTAAACGCCCCAGGCGCAATCGTGAAAGTCGCTCAAGGGTGAGGGGGTGGCCCAGCACAGCAATTAACATATCCACAAACAAACTAACCTGCATACTAGGAAGCACACGTACAGCCAAGCCTATGCGCAAAGCGACTTCGTCAGTCACTTGTGAGTGAGACATGTTAAGCCTCCGCGACGCGCTTCGCCCTTAGCGTAATCGGGAGTTCTGGCCGCGTCGATAAGGGTTCAATCGAATAAATTGAGCCATCGGTTAAGGTAAAATTACCACCCCAGCGATCCGCCGTGTCAAATTCAATAGAAACAACATTTTCTTCTAAATCTTGTTTGGCGATGTAGAGGGTCAATTGACCCGCTGGGTTTTTGCGAATCATTACATTTGGCATAACTTCACCTCGACAAAAGGAATACAAGCAAAATAGCTTAAACAACAAGAAGCAAAAAACGACGGTGGCCATAGCTGTAATGCTTGCCACCGCCGTGCGAGTTCACGCAATCAGGCTCCAATCAAAACCAATCATTAACTCAATTCACACTAGCGAATCAAATCATAGTTGTAGTCAGTGGTTTGCATGCCGCGGGTTGCATCATCCAACCGATCTAACTCTGTATTCACCAGGGTGGTAAGAATTTGCATTGCACCCTCATAACCCAAGGTGGTTTGGCGATGTAAATGGTGACGATCAAAGATAGGGAAGCCGATGCGAATTAAAGGCACTTCAAATTCTTTGCCTTTATGCAAGGTATCGCGTTGGATAAATTTACCGTAGGAGTTGCCGATCATAGAATCCGGTTTGTCGGTAAAGACTAATGAGCGCAAATGCCACAAATCTTTGCCGATGTGCACGGTAGAATTTGAACCGTAGGGAGATTCCGCCAACATGGCTTCTACGGCTTTTTTCCAGCGTTTGTTGCCGTTATTGCAGAGGATATGCGTAGGTTCACAGCCTAATTCCAACAGGAACTTCACCATACCCATCACAAAATCCGGGTCACCCCACAAGGCGTAACGCTTGCCGTGCAACCATGTGTGCGAGTCAGTCATCATATCGACTAAACGGCCGCGCTCTTTGGCAATGCTATCGGGAATTGGCTGGCCAGAAATTTCACTCACTTTCATTAAAAATTCGTCAGTCCAATCCAGGCCCATTGGAATATTTAACTTAGGTGTTTCATGCTTCCAGTTAAGCTCAACAAATTTTTTGGTTTTTTCTAGCTGCCAAGGTTGCAGCAGAATAGTGTTCAATGCATTAGGTGCATCTTTTATTTCTGCTTGTGTGGTGCCTCCCGCATACATACGGAACTCACCATCAGCGGGGGTATCCAAAACCTCTTCAGGATCTGACAACAAGGTGAAGCCAATATTCATCTCTTTTAACATACGCTTGATAACGCGGAAGTTTCCAAGGTAGGTTTCAAAGCCAGGTACTATGTTGATTTTATGGTTGCTGCCAACCACTTTATCTTCCATAGCATTGATGGTGAAATATTTGATAATCCCCTCAAACATATTGTCCCAACCGGTTACGTGGCTACCCACAAAACTGGGGGTATGGGCAAACGGAACAGGGAAATCATCGGGAATAAAGTTGTCTTTTTTGGTGTTATTGATAAACGCATTTAAGTCGTCGCCAATAACTTCCGCCATACAGGTGGTGGATACCGCAATCATGTCGGGTTTGTAAGTGGCTTTACAGTTTTCCAAACCGTCCTTCATATTTTGCTGGCCACCAAATACCGCCGCATCTTCCGTCATGGAGTCGGATACACAGGCAATTGGCTCTTTGAAGTGACGATTAAAATAGGTGCGGAAATAAGCCACACAACCCTGTGAACCGTGAACATAAGGCATGGTTTTTTCAAACCCTAATGAACACAATACCGCGCCCAATGGCTGACAGGCTTTAGCGGGGTTAATGGTAAGCGCCTCCCGCTGAAAGTTAAGCTCTTGGTATTCAGCGGTGGTGGTCCACAAAAAGGTTTCATCGATTTTAGCTTGCGGATGACACTCTTCAAACTCTTGACGCTTGTTTGCTAATGACGCTTTGTAGTCATCCTCACGAAATAAAGGATAACTCGGCTTGATGTTATCAACATTCTGACTCATGGTATTCCTCCTCCCGCGCCACTAATCTGTGGACTGACGGGTAGTTTGGTTTGAGGGTCACGCAATGGCGCTGCGCCATTGCCGACTCGGTTCATTACTCACGGCGATTAAGCACTTGCCGCTACTGCGGTTTGCTCAGCAGCAGTTTGTTTCCATGGCGCCTGGAGTTTTT
Organism: Cellvibrio sp.; assembly: GCA_050305995.1. Lineage (GTDB taxonomy): Bacteria > Pseudomonadota > Gammaproteobacteria > Pseudomonadales > Cellvibrionaceae > Cellvibrio. The sequence goes on along the minus strand of JBNLGJ010000027.1, from coordinate 22,072 downwards.
TCCAGCAAGGATTATTCAATGTCATATCCATATCACGGGCGAAAATTGCAAAGCCATCAAAGCCGTGGTAGGGGCCGGAATAATCCCAGGAGTGCATTTGTCGAAATGGTACGCCCATTTTCTGGAAGATATATTTCTCTTTAATACCTGAACCAATCAAATCCGGTTTGAGTTTTTTAACAAACTCCTCAAATTCATAACCAGTCACATCATCATACAACAAGGTGGAATCACCCATTTCTTTCAAGGTGCGATCGTAGTCATCGTTGTGGCCAAACTCATAACCCGTACCAATAACATCCATGCCTAAATCTTCATAGGCACCTATCACATGGCGAGGGCGCAGGCCGCCGATGTACAACATGACGCGTTTGCCTTGCAAACGTGGGCGGTATTTGGCGATAACGGCGTCCCACTCAGGTTTGTATTTGGCGATAACTTCTTCGCATTTTGCTTGGATAGTCTCATCAAAATGCGCGGCAATTTTGCGCAATGATTCAATGGTTTTGGTTGGGCCGAAGAAGTTGTACTCCATCCATGGTATTTTGTACTTCTCTTCCATATGGCGAGAGATATAGTTCATAGAACGGTAGCAATGCACTAGATTCAATTTTACTTTTGGCGTCAGCTCCATCTCGGATATGGTGCCATCCCCAGACCACTGTGCCACAACACGCAAGCCCATTTCTTCAAACAGAATACGTGACGACCAGGCATCACCGCCGATGTTGTAGTCACCAATAATGGCGATGTCGTAAGGAGTTGTTACAAAACTATTGTCGTCATCCCGGTTGCCAATCACCCAATCGCGTACAGCGTCGTTAGCAATATGGTGGCCCAAAGATTGCGATACGCCGCGAAAACCTTCACAGCGAACTGGCACAACCACCTTTCCATGCTCAGCTTGTTTCTTCTTGGCAACGGCTTCAATGTCGTCGCCAATCAAACCGATGGGGCATTCTGATTGAATTGAAACACCTTTGTTAAGCGGGAATAGTGTTTCAATTTCATCAATGATTTTGGCGAGTTTTTTATCACCACCAAATACAATATCCTTTTCCTGGAAATCAGATGTGAAATTCATGGTGACAAACGCATTTACACCGGTGGTGCCAATGTAATAATTGCGACGGCCGGCGCGTGAATACTGGCCGCAACCCACTGGACCGTGGGAGATATGAATCATATCTTTTATGGGGCCCCACACCACACCTTTAGAGCCAGCGTAGGCACAGCCGCGAATAGTCATCACGCCCGGCAAGGATTTTTTGTTGGAGGTGATACATTTTTTCGCTTGATCCAATGCGGGATCGTTTGGTGCCAAATGCTTGGCGCGATCTTTTTTGGCTTTTTCAGGATAAACTTCAAGAACTTCCTGAATGAGGGATTCTACCTCTTCACGTGACATGCCAGACATGGGTCTGTCTCCTCTGATTGCATAAATTTGCGGGCAACGGTTTACGCACTACGCAGAAAATCTTACACAAGGATTAATCTATGTAGTGCGCAAATCCGGCAAGGCTAATCTGCCCTGCCCCGAACTTTTTCTAGCAACTTACCAGTGTGGTTTAGGCGACAACCTCTTCAGCTGCCGTTTTACCCACAATGCTTGTATCTTCTTCATCCATAATGCCGAAATCCATCAGAAGCTTTTCCAACTGATCCATGGTGATGGGAGTGGGAATGACGAACTTGGTATTGTTAACAATCTTGCTGGCCAGAGCCCGATACTCATCGGCTTGTTTGGCATTGGGATCGTATTCGATCACAGTCATGCGACGGATTTCCGCGCGCTGTACAACATTGTCGCGAGGAATGAAATGTATCATTTGGGTCCCGAGCTGTTCAGCCAGAGCCATAATAAGCTCATCTTCACGGTCAGTATTTCTGCTGTTGCAGATCAAACCAGCAAGACGCACGCTACCGGAGTTTGCGTATTTCACAATGCCTTTTGAAATGTTGTTTGCTGCGTACATCGCCATCATTTCGCCAGAGCAAACAATGTAAATTTCTTGTGCTTTGTTTTCGCGGATAGGCATTGCAAATCCACCGCATACCACATCGCCCAATACATCGTAAAACACAAAATCTAAATTGCCTTCATAGGCGCCTTCTTCTTCCAGAAAGTTGATCGCTGTAATTACACCGCGACCCGCACATCCAACGCCTGGCTCTGGGCCACCCGATTCAACACAGCGAATATCGCCGTAGCCAACTTTCATTACATCTTCTAACTCGAGATCTTCCACGGTACCCGCTTCAGCCGCCATTTCCATAATGGTGTTCTGTGCTTTTTCGTGAAGAATTAAACGAGTTGAGTCAGCTTTCGGGTCACAACCAACAATCATTACTTTCTTACCGGATTCAGCAAGTGCCGCAACCAAGTTTTGAGTGGTGGTAGATTTGCCGATGCCCCCTTTGCCATATATTGCACATTGACGCATAGCCATTTCATTTCTCCTAAGTTTTCGAAGCAAGTAAGTTGCTTATTGAAAAGGTTCAGATGCAAGGCAAGGATCAATGATCTCTAGCTGCCCATACACAAACCTATAGGTGCAAGCTCTGCGCCAAATTATGAAATTAAGTTTAATTCATTGTTTTATAAGGATATTTTTAGTGATTCGCACATGTTTTTGGGGGTAATGTAACTGACAAATGGAATATTTCTGTCGGGTTAGCAACAAACTATTTAGAACAATACAAACAATTTTTTGCCCTTAAGTAAGCGCTTATGGTTTCCCTAAAAAATTGTCTTAAACACGCCAAAATTGTTGCAAAGCAATCGTGGATTCAAACATTTTTTGATCTGATGGGAATTATTTTTCTACAAATCAACCACTTATCTATGGCGTGATTTTTGCGGCGCCACAAGGGAATATGCAGGCTGAATTAATCCACATTTTTGATAAAGGCAATGAGGAAACACTATGCAGGACTTAAATCCAGTTAACCAACTGATTGAAGGTATTAAACAGGGCACTGTGGTTCCCTATCTTGGCCCTGGGGCGTTGCGCGACGTTGTAGAGGTGACGACTAAAGCGCCCATTCCTGCCGATAGCGACAGCCTTATTTTAGCCATGAATGATGGTAAACCCATGGCGCCGCGCTTGATGTATGAGTTCGCTCGCGCGGCAATGAATGTCGAGCAGAAAAAAGGACGGAAATTTGTTGAGAGGTTTCTAACAAAAACATATGCTGAGCGCCAGTGGACACAATCGCGGCTGCATCAATGGCTGTCCACATTGCAATCACCTTATATCATTGACATCAATCGCGATACGCAACTACAACAACTCTATGCGGATCGCCCCCACACCTTAATTGTTGGCACGGCACGGCTGGGCGGAACCCACTATCGATTCAAATTATTTCACTACGAGAATCAGCAATACACGAGCGTTAAACCTGAAGATGTGGATCAGAGTTTGCCCATTCTGTTCAAGCCTATGGGCACACCGCTGCCAGAGGCCAACTACATTGCGTCTGATGCCGATTATGTTGACTACATTACCGAGCTAATGGGTGGTTTTGCCATCCCTGACTTTTTAAAGCGCTATCGCCTGAAAAAGCAATATCTTTTCTTAGGTATGCGCATGCTGCGCGATACCGAGCGGATGGTGTTAAGCGATATTATCCAGGGTGCAGGTGAGCCTGCTGGCTGGGTACTTATCCCAAACCCTACAGACAAAGAGCGGCGTTTTTGTGATAAAAAGAATTTGCAAATCATTGAGGTCGAGTGGGACGAGCTTTTCACTAGAACCACTTCAAAATCGGCATTAGAAACGGTTTATTAATCCGGCGATGAATATTGTCGGATTAATAGTGCGGCACAGGGATGTGCCGCCGTCAGCTGAAGGCTAGCGTTAGCCCTGGAAAATCAAGCAGATTTACGCATCTGCGCCGGATTTTCCAGGGCGCCGATCAAATATGTCAGGACGATATATTTGATCGCCGGGTTAATAATGTAATGCAAAAAAAGCCCTCAAAATAGCCGCCATACTTTAGGCTAGATTGAGGGCATCAAACTAGAGGATCTCTGAAAATGACCTTAGGAACCGCCAAGGAACTTCTAAAGAACGTCTAAAGAACTTCTGAAAAATTACCTGCATTGCATTCGCGGCGCTCAAAACAGGTTAAACCCGCCGTCCCCAGAATCGTCTGCCTTTGAGTTGCGCAGCGCGTCGAGTCACCTGTTTTTGCCTTGCGTTTGGTACCTCGCCTACGCTTTTCAAAGCATCCTTAGCTGAAAGCTAACCAACCGACTCGGTGCGTTCAAAGCGCACGCGATCTTCAGCATTTACTCCCAATATTTTTGCCAACCAAGGCGGAGGTGAGTTCTGCATAACCTGTTGCAATTTATTAATGACATCGGCCGCATCACCGCCATCAGCAACTTTCATGGGATAAATGCCTGCGCGAACGACTTTGGCCGCCGCTGGACCGCCAATAGAAACCACATAAAGCACTTGACAGTCTTTAATCAGATCGACGCGAAAGGCATTGCGATCTTCTGATAGATCAGCCTCTATTGCTGATTGTATCGCCACTAATTTGTGGGCTGTGCTGCTCACTTGATAGACTAAAAAGCGAATGCAGGAACCAAAATGGCCATTGAGTGACTCACCGCTATTAGAGGCAATGGCTACCCGGATAGAACCTGGCATTGGCTCAGTTAACACCTCGGGTTTTGGCAAGCTTTCCAGATCATTTTCGCCCCATAAAATACGTACCGCCTCCTTAATTGCGGGCAAGCCAGCACTAATATCTTCGCCGTCCTCTTCACCATCAGCACTCGCAAAGCCGGTTTTTAAATCAGTGACGGTAATGCCTTTGAGTGAATCTTCGGTTAATTCGCCGCTAATGCGACGATGCAATATTTCCAACAATTGCCCAACACCGACGTCTGGCAAAATGCGTGCGGCAAGCGCGATGCGCAAGGCGACTTCACGGCTTAAATTTAGCTTTTCGTTCATACGAAACCTCTATGATTTAAACTGAAAACTATAGTGCTAATTGCGTAAGCTGAGCCTGCTGCTGCACTGACCACTCCGCCGGGGTATAGGTTTTAACGGTTAATGCATGCAACACACCAGTGCGCAATAAATCGCTGAATAAAGCCAAAATATTGAGCTGCCGTTTAACCTCCCAAAGGCCGTTAAAGCTATGGCTCACGACCACCACTTTAAAATTGCAATCGGCACCTTCCACCTGCACTTGGGCATCGGGCACTGCCTGCTTAATAATATTGATCACCTCTGCTGGCTCCATATTGACCTCACCTAACAAACTGTAGTGTATGCATTAAGCGTTAACGTTTTTTTGCAGCAGCGCTTGCAGTGATCCATCGGCAACCGCCGCACACACAATATCGCTGCCACCAATTAACTCACCGTTAATAAATAGCTGTGGAAATGTAGGCCACTGTGATATTGACGGTAAGCGTTCACGAATTAGTGGCGCCTGCAAAACATTGACATAACTAAATACAATGCCGGCATTTTTTAATGCTGCAACCGCAGCCCCTGAGTAGCCACACTCCGGATGCTCCGCGGTTCCCTTCATATATAAAATAACGGGATTTTCAGCGAGTTGCTTTTTAATAAGCTCTACCGTTGGTGATGTGTTCATGAAAATCTCCTGGTTAAATGATTTTACATACTGGGAATCTGTAAACTATTCGCTGTGTTAAACGACTGGCTGGGCCAAACCACTAACTTCTCTTTAAACCCGTAGCCGTTCTAGATGACTGTTTGATTTGATCAATGGCGCGGTGATCGTGCGTAAAAACTTAAGAATTTCAAAGTTCGCTGCAACTGCGAGCGCTGTAAAACCATCCAAAGTGGATAAATTGGTATCTGCACCTGAGTAGACTAAGGTTTTTACCAATTGGGTTTTACCGGCTGAAGCGGCATACATGAGCGCCGTCGCTCCGTTGTCGTTTTGATTGTCGATATTAATGCCGTGATTCATCAAGAGGTTAATAATCTCTTCAGACCCACTAACACAGGCCATCCAAAAGGCATTGTTACCATCTTTGTTTTTGGCGTTAACCGAGGCCCCTGCCTGCAACAACTCTGCGCACTCTGCCGTTGCGCATTCGCGTGCTGCACACATCAATGCAGTTTCATTATTCCGGCCGCGCCCATCCAGGTTCGCACTATCAAAACCATGCTCTTGCATCCACAACATCAAGGATGCACTCAGCTTCTTTTTGGGTAAATTTATAACCTGAAACCATTTTTCATAGCCGCCATCAAGGCTGTAGCAATTACTAAAACCAAAATCAGAAAAGAGTTTGGCCATATCCTGACTGGAGTGGCCGTGATAGCAATAAATCACTATAGGCACATGCTTTGCCGTATGCTTTAACAGCGGCCGCAAATTGGCATCACTCAAATGCAGCGCTTTTGGATAGTGACTTGCTTGATAGGAGCGAAAGTCACGCATATCCAATACCAACACGTGTGTTTCTAAAATCATGCGCTCAGCTTCTTCTACGGAAATCACTTGCCACTGACTCATATAGCCTCCTATTAGGCTGCAAAAACGTCACCTAACCTTAACCCAACTATTTAATTACTCTTCCGCACCAAAACAATCGTCATAAGCTACGCATTGATCGCAGCTTGGTGAGCGACACACATAGCCCCCCTGCTGTTCGCAGAGTTGTTTATAAAAGAACTTTTTCCACTTCATATCCCTGTTGTTGAGCGCTGCCAATTCAGGGAAGTTATGGCGCATTAATTCACTTAATTCAGTGCGCGAGTCTAGGCCTAAATCACGCCACAAATGATCTCCACCCAAACAGCCAGCCGCAACAATATCGGCAAGTTGTAATTCATATGCCTGGTTCCCACAGCGATGCTGGCGCAACAAATTGCGCAATTCATACCATTCGTCACTGCGAATATCGAGCAGCTGTTGGCGCAGCCTGCCGCGCTGCAATGCAGACTGATTCCGGGCATAGGCCAGTACAAACATATCGTGATCGTGCGAAAAGTAGTGCTGTACCATTAGTACGAAATCTAACGAATTAAGCCCCAATAAATACGGTAAGCAACCTCGTCCCTGGCGCTGACTGGAAAGAATAGAGATAAACCATTTTTTAGTGGGATCTGAACAATTTTCAGCTTGATAGGAGATATTCGCCGCTTGATTGCCTAGCGCTGGACAAGCGACCCCTATCACTGCATTCATTGTTGTGGCTCCTGAGATGCGACCAGCGCTGACCTGCACTGGCCGTGCGTGTGATTGCGCGAGCACGCATCAATCGACGCGGGTATATTAGGAGGCAGCCTGTTCAGCATATTTAGATCCGCCAAAAAATTGGGCAAATCAAAACCTGCACGACGAATGGTTTGATACTCCAACAGCGGGCGACGAATTAGCAGTGGCTCTTCAAGCATGGCGGCAAGTGCCTGCGCCTCCGTTAAACACGCAGGGTTAACAGTTCCCGCTTTTATGCTGGGCGCGTTTTTATTAAACCAATCCTCAATTGGCAACTGCGCAAAAAAGGATTTGAGCCAGGTTGCGGTCCAGGGAGTGGTCAATAAATTGCGTTCATCGACTAAAAAGCCCGCCTCGCGCAACAATAGTTTTTGACGTTGATTGCTACTGCAACCCGGCTTTTCATAAAAAATTAACGTTGGTGCCACTGTGCTGGTCATAGCATTAACGTCCACTCATTAGCGCGATTGAATTTCTTGCATGGCTTCCGCCATTTTTTCCGGCGGTATACCGGTAAGCGAACCCGGTGGATTCATTGCTAAACCATCAGCATTCAATATGGCCTCTTCAATGGGGCAAATACTGGCACACTGAGGCACGGCGTAATCGTCTTCACACTCCGTACATTTCTTGGGGTTAATTTTGAAATGTGGGCTGCTTTCGTAGATGGCGTTACTAGGACACACGTCGTAACATGCCCAACAATTCACACAGGATTCAACTATTTTGAGCGCCATGAAAACCTCCATCCACAATGGGTTAAGCCAGCAGCTTGTGCATTGCACAAGCTGCCATCAGTTAAAAGTTACTGGCTGAGCTGCTGTGTAACCTGGCGCCCTCGGCCAACTTCCCTGCCGCAATCATTTCCTTATAAACCGCCATAACGGCCTCTTCGATGGGCTCCATGGCATGTTCGCCATTGGGCATAACACCCGCCTCTTCCAAGAGTGACCAAGGTTCATAGCCAACTTTGGAACAGAGCACAGCCTCACAGCCTTTTAGGGCGCGAATACTGCCACTTAATGCACTTTCTTTTTCGCCGCAGCTGTCGTTACCCACACAGTATTGGTCCACTTTGCGATGACCGATAAAACGCACGCCGCTGGGTGAGGCCTCGTACACTAAGAACTCTGTGGCATGACCGAAGTGCTGGTTGATTAAGCCGCCGCCGCTGGTTGCTACTGCCATCAATACCGGGCGCGTGTGCTTGTCGATCTGATCCTGCGCTGCGGGCATACTCACCGCCGCCAAGCGCTCGCGCTTGGCCTGTTTTTCGTTGAGCTCTTCCAAAATTCCAGCGTGAATAACCGCGCGTTTTTCCATGGCTGCTTGGTAGTCCACGTCCATGGCTTCGATTTTATCCATCGTGAATTCATCGCCGCGATCTTCACCAAGCAGGCCCACTGCATCGGCGCGGCATTGGCGACAATGGCGCATCATGTTCATATCACCGGAGCAGGCATCTTGTAGCTCTTGCAGCTCTTCTGGCTCTGGGCCGCGCTGGCCCATGATGCCGAAAAAGGTGCCGTGCTCAGGTTCAGCAATCAGCGGCATCACATTGTGTAGGAAGGCGCCTTTTTGTTTCACTATTCGGCTAACCTCTTTCAAATGCTCGTCGTTAACACCAGGGATAAGCACTGAATTGACTTTTACCAAAATGCCCCGCGCCACCAGCATCTCCAAACCTTTCTGCTGTTGTTCAATTAAAATTTTGGCCGCTTTTACACCATGGATACGCTTGTTGTTCCAGTAGATCCATGGGTAGATCTTGGCCCCTACTTCGGGGTCAACACAGTTGATGGTGATAGTTACATGGTCGATATTGTGTTTGGCTAACTCTTCTACCGATTCCGGTAGCGATAGGCCGTTAGTAGAAACACAAAGTTTAATATCAGGTGCCTGCTCACTGAGCATACGGAAGGTATCAAATGTGCGCTGCGGGTTGGCGAGCGGATCGCCTGGGCCGGCAATACCCAACACTGTCATTTGCGGAATAGCAGCCGCGACTGCTTTGGTTTTTTTAACCGCTTGCTCTGGCGTTAGCACCTCAGAGACAACGCCCGGGCGCGACTCGTTTGAACAGTCATATTTGCGATTGCAGTAATGACATTGAATGTTGCATGCCGGCGCCACAGCCACGTGCATACGCGCAAAATAATGGTGAGCTTCTTCGGAATAACAGGGGTGGTTTTGTACTTTTTCACGGATGGCATCGGGCAGAAATGACATTTGGTCATTGCTACTACCACAGGAACCTGATGCACAACTGCTCGCCTCAGGGGCGGCACTCTCTTGTCCAAGCACTGTCAGTTGCATTGCAAGAACTCCTATTCACGCCATTATTCAATGGTCGGATGTTCGAAGGTGGGCGAAGGCTGTCGCACCTATCGCGTGTACAGTTACGGCTGCAGAGAGGTTATTGCAATGGCCATGCCCAATTAATAAGCCATTGTTTTAAATGAATTTTAAATTTGTTGGCAGGAGGTTTTGTGGGGGTTAAAACAACAACGACAGGAAGCTTTGTAATATACGCGACATAAGTTATTACATTTTACGGACATTGATTTTCATAATTTGAATACGATAGGCAATTTGGCGCGGTGTCATATTCAGTAAACGTGCAGCTTTTGCCTGTACCCAGCCAGCTTGCTCCAAAGCGACAATCAAACGCTCGCGCTCATCCAAATCAGGATTAAATAAATCCACACTTGGCAAGGTATTATTCGCAACTGCCTGATGGTGATTCACGGACGGAAAACTACCGGCAAGCGAGATAACATCGGAATCAATAACGCCCCCTTCAGACATGACCGCCGCCCGTTCCAGTGAGTTCTCCAGCTCGCGCACATTTCCGGGCCAATCGTGTTGCATTAGCAGACGCAGAGAGTTGTCTGTCAGGCGCAGCTCTCGCCCCTGTTGCTTTGAAATTTTTCCCAACAAGAACTGCGCGAGTTCTGGAATATCAACGAGTCGCTCGCGCAATGGGGGCAGGCGGATTGCCATCACATTCAGGCGGTAATAGAGGTCTTCACGAAAGCGTCCTTTTTCTACTTCGGTTTCAAGGTTGCGATTGGTGGCTGTTACAATCCTTACATCGACTTTAATCGTTTGCCCGCCCCCTACACGCTCTAATTCACCTTCCTGTAGTACGCGCAACAATTTGGCCTGAAACAGTGGAGAGATTTCCCCGATTTCATCCAAAAACAAGGTCCCCCCATCGGCTTGTTCAAAGCGCCCCTTGCGCTGTTTAACGGCGTTGGTAAAGGCACCCTTTTCGTGGCCAAACAATTCGGACTCCAGCAAGGTTTCTGGCAGTGAGGCGCAGTTAAGCCGCACAAACTGGTTGTGCGCACGCGGTGAATTGTAGTGAATGGCATTGGCAATGAGCTCTTTACCCGTGCCAGACTCTCCCAATATTAAAACCGTGCTGTCCCATTTTGCCACTCGGCGAACCTGATCGAAGACTTGGCGCATACCCTCGGAATGGCCGACCACCATATTTTCAAAACCGTATTTGACGCGCACTTCACGGCGCAGCTCATCGCGCTCGCTGGTAAGACTGCGGCCTTTTTCAACATTTACCAAAAGCCGAACTGTCTGCGATAACAAGTTGGCAACAGCCTCCATAAAAGCCGTGCGGTCGGGCAAATAGTCGTCGGCGGGCACATCCGGTTGCGCCGCCAAAACACCAATGGCAGAGCCATCCGCATCTTTTATCGGAACGGCGATAAAGGGAAGCTCCATATCGTAAAGCGCGAGCTTGTCCAGGAATCTGGGCTCAGAGGAAATGCGCCCCAACACAATTGGCTGGTTATGCTGCAAAATCCGCCCAAGAACACCCTCGCCAGCACGATAGCGCACCAATGCGGTGGTCTTGGGTATATCCTCCTCATCGCTGTAAATGGCACCTATGTGCAGCACTGAATGAAGCGGATCTGCCAGTGTGACCAGCCCATGCAGCAAACGACAGTCATGGTGCAGTACCGCCAAAATACGGGTGAGTGTATCTTCAATACTTTTCTCTCCACCCAAAATATGCGCGATTCGACAGAGGGCAGTAAACTGCCGTTCAATGAGTTCGCCGCGGCTGGTTACCTGCGTGCTCTGCTTAGTGAAACTTGAAAAGCTCATTCACCATCCTCACGGGTTTATCCAATTGACGATACCGGTAAATGTACAACCACACGACAGCCTTCATGAAAAGTTGAATCTATATGTACAGTGCCTGCGTGATCGGTCACAATTTCCTGCACCATGGGCAAGCCCATACCGCGGCAGCCATGGCGCGGCGGTTTAGTACTGTAAAAGGGCTCAAATACTTTCACCAGCAACTCTGCCGGAATGCCCGGACCACTGTCAGTAATGTCACAAATAACCGCGTCTTTTTCGCTGCGAGTTACAATCACCAGCTCGCGTCGCGTTACCTTGCGGTCGCTCATCGCCTCAATTGCATTGTCGAGCAATTGTTTAAACATGCTGCGCAATCGCTGTTCACGGCCGATCACAACGGGTAGGTGTATGGATGGCTGCCACTCAATCGTAATGCCCTGGGCCAGTAGCTGAGCAGTAGAAAGTGCAATGGCATCGCGTACCAACTGATTTATATTTACCGGCTGCTTGGTCTCCTGCAGTGGCGGTGGCAGCGCAGCATTAAGATTTTCCAATGCATGTTGCCCGGCCTCCATGGCCTCCTCCAGTGCATCTAATAAAAAGTCATCGCGGTTAGCAACCGCGCGGCGCTGCAATATATTGACCGCAGCGGCGATCAAGTTAACTGGCCCCTGCAGCTGGTGAATGGCGCCGTTGAGGGTTTCTCGCATGCCTTGAACCAGATCTTGCTCCGCCATTAATGCCTTTAATGCATTGAGATGGGTATCGCGTTGGCGCCTGCGCACGTCGGTAATATCGTTAAATACCAAGAGCGTGTAATGAATAACTGTCTGTTCGAAAAAGCCGTCTGCGGTTTCACCTTGAACATCAATGCTGGTACCAAAACAGGAGAAATAGCGCGGGAAATGTCCACCAAGATCAATAGAGATTTCTTTGCTATCAAACCCTTTGCGCTGTTCCAGTAACTGCTCAAGGTGCCCATCCAGCCGCTTTCCTATTATGGTTAACGCAACTTCTTGCGTTTCCCCTGGTGCTAACTGCGCCACTAAATTGAGATAACTCGGGTTGGAGAGCACCAGCTTGCCCTGCTCGTTTAGAACAACCATGGCTTCCGGTGCAGAATTTACGACGGCCTCAATCATTAATTTTTGATTGAGTACTCGCTGCTCTAGTTGATGCACCTCGGTACAGTCGCGATGCATCCCCAAATAATATACCGTTTGGTTATTGTCATTAATCACCGGCGCAACGGTTAACTCGGCAAGGTACAGCGAACCATCTTTACGTCGATTTAATAACATGCCCGACCAAGCACGCTGCTGCGCTAAACGCCCCCAGAGTGTCTGATAGGCAAGGCGTGGTGTGGTGTGGTTAGACAAAATTGACTCATTCTTCCCAATCACCTCTTCTTCCGCGTAGCCCGTTACCTGGGTAAACATGTGATTAGCGTAAAGAATATTGGCCTTCAGATCCGTAATGGATATGGCCACAGGGCAGTTCTCTACCGCCTGAAAAAATACTTCTTCCGATAACATTTCCTGCTCAGGCATATGCCCGCCCAGGGAGTTTTGGGAGGCGGCTTTAACGCCAAGGGCGCCCCTCGATGATCGCCCGATTTTGCGCATACTCTCTCCTCGTACACTATCTGGAAGTAAAAGCCCCTAAGGCAGGTCACGTAAGTTAGAGAGCAAAATATGTGCCGCAAGGCTACAAGCGCGTAATTGCGTGGGGACGCGCACCTATCCTTGTAGGGTTTCCTACAAAACTCACAAGTGCGTTGTTACGAAGAAAACCTGTGTGTCATAAAACCTACAAAGAATTGCCACAAAACAGCACAACCGCTTGGGAAGTCGCTACAAAATCACCCCTGCTCCTCCAAAAAACAAGATCATGGCCTGTGGCATAGTTCCTGCAAAAACGCCAATAAAGGTGGCGCTCGACAAGCTGCCCAACTGACATTTTTCGTGAGGATAACCCCGTGGATTATTTGCTGTTGTTCATCAGCACCGCCTTGGTTAATAACATGGTACTGGTTAAATTTTTGGGGCTCTGTCCGATCATGGGCGTTTCCAAAAATCTCAATTCCGCGTTGGGCATGAGCATAGCAACCACCTTTGTTATTACCTTCTCGACGCTCTGTACCTGGCTTATAGACAATCTCCTGCTTAAGCCCCTACACATCGAATTTTTGCGGATTTTGTCCTTCATTTTGTTGGTGGCCGCCGTGGTTCAATTCACCGAGGCGGTGATGCGCAAAGCCAGCCCGCTGCTGCATAAATCACTGGGAATTTACCTGCCCCTTATTGCGACCAACTGTGCCGTACTGGCCGTGCCCCTACTCAATGAAAGTTTGCATCACAGTCTTATCCAAAGCCTGATTTATGCGTTTGGCTCATCGGTTGGGTTTTCACTGGTACTGGTGATTTTTGCCGGGATGCGCGAGCGGCTTGCTATTGCCCAGGTGCCCGAGACTTTTTCTGGCGCGCCCATCGGATTGATTACGGCAGGCTTGTTATCCCTGATTTTTATGGGCTTTAGCGGCATGATTTAGGAGGCGTTATGTTTACAGCAACCATCGTTTTAACCGTTTTAGGGCTGGCCTTAGGGCTGCTACTCGGCCTTGCTGCCAAAATTTTTGCCGTTACGGAAGAAAACCCCTTGGCTAAAGAGGTGGAGGAATTATTGGCAGGCAGCCAGTGTGGCCAGTGTGGTTATCCCGGCTGCGGCCCAGCTGCGCGCGCTATTGCAGACGGCAAAGCGCCCATTACCTGCTGCCCCCCCGGCGGCAAGGCAGTTATAGAAGCGCTCGCCAAGTGTCTGGGTATCGACATTAACACCCTGGGAGAAGCCAGTGTTCCACTCGTTGCGGTGATTGAAAAAAGCCGCTGTGTGGGCTGTACCCGCTGCATGAAGGTATGCCCTACCAGTGCCATTATTGGCGCCAACAAACAGCTGCATGTGGTGATGGATCGCGCCTGTATCGGCTGTGCCAAATGCAAAGATCAATGCCCTGAAGACTGTATTGATATGCAACCGGAACCGGTCACCCTTTCCACCTGGCACTGGCCAAAACCTCTTGTGTTGACCGCTCAAGCCGCTGTCTCTGAGGCGTCTACCTTATGTTTACCTTAAAGAAAGTAATGACTGGCGGCATCCACCCCGACGGTCGTAAAGAGCTTTCGGCGCAATACCCAATTCTGACGCAATTACCCTTGCCAGAGCGTCTGTATTTACCGCTGGGGCAACATGCTGGCACAGAGTCTCGCCCCTTGGTTAAGGTGGGTGATCACGTATTGAAAGGTCAGCGCATTGGTCTATCAAGCACTAACTTGTCGGCCAATTTACACGCGCCAACCTCTGGAACTGTAGTGGCAATTGAGGATATCACCGCACCTCACCCGTCGGGTTTGCCAACCAAAGCCATTGTGCTGGAATGTGACGGCGAAGACCGCTGGATGGAGGTCTCAGACCTGCCGGACCCGCTCAGTTTGTCGCCAGAAGATTTAGCCTCCAAAGTCGAAGAGGCCGGCATTGTCGGCATGGGTGGTGCAATTTTCCCAGCAGCGGTGAAATTGCGCCAAGGGCGTCGCTTCGAAATCAAAATGCTGTTAGTAAATGGCAGCGAGTGCGAGCCTTACCTAACAACGGATGATCGCCTTATGCGCGAACGCGCCGAGGAAATTGTCGATGGCGCACTCCTGATTCGCTACATCATCGAAGCCTATCGCATTGTGATCGGTATAGAAGACAACAAACCCGAAGCCATAGCCGCCATGCGCAAAGCGGCTGCAGCGCACGGCTCAATTGAAATTGTGGTGGTGCCGTCGCGCTACCCTATGGGCTCGACCAAACAACTGATTCAAGCGGTAACTGGTCAAGAGGTGCCGGCGGGTTGCCGCAGTAATGACATTGGTGTGCTGGTACATAACGTCGCCACGGTTTACGCCATACAGCAAGCGTTGCGTTACGGGCGCCCACTAATTTCACGTGTGCTCACCATCGCGGGCGACTGCGTGGCCAAACCGCAAAATGTGGAAGCGCTGATTGGCACCCCTATTAGCCATATTGTGCAAGCCTGTGGCGGCCTCACCCAAAATCCTACACGCCTGTTGATGGGTGGCCCCATGATGGGCCAAGTTCTGCCGTCACTGAATGCGCCCCTTATCAAAGGCTGCTCTGGTGTGCTGGCGTTAACCCAGCGCGAAGTCAATGCCGAATTGCCCTCACCCTGCATTCGCTGTAGCCGTTGCGTTAGCGCCTGCCCTATGGGCTTGGTTCCACTGGAGATGGCCAAGCATTCGCACGCAGACAACCTCGATGAAGCGCAAGAGTACGGCCTGCGCGACTGCATACTCTGTGGTTCCTGCGCTTATGTCTGCCCGTCACACATTCCCCTGGTGCAATATTTTGAATATGCGAAGGGGCAGCTTTACGAGCGCAGCAATAACCAGCGAAAAATCGACTTAACCCAGCGCCTCACCCATGAGCGAGTTGAGCGCCTGGAGCGTGAAGCCGCCGCCAAAGAGGCGGCCAAAAACCAAAAACGCGCCAAACGCGGCGCAGCAGGAGAGGCTTCCGAGCAAGCCAAAACTGCGCAAGAGCTGGAGAGAACTGAATCGTGAGTATGCCTGTTTATCAAAGTACCGGGGCATCACCCCACGCCCATGACCGCGCTAGTATTGATCGCATTATGCTGCAGGTGTGCATGGCATTAGTGCCCGCTACCGCCTATGGAGTCTACCTCTTTGGCTGGCCTGCGCTGCTGCTCTGGCTGCTAACCTGCGCTGGCGCCTTGCTCACAGAGGCGCTCTGCCTCTGGGCCCAAGGCAAACCATTCAGTCGCCTGCAGGATTCTTCCGCACTGCTAACTGGCTGGCTACTCGCATTAAGCTTACCGCCCTGGGCGCCCTGGTGGATTGGCGTAGGTGGCGCCGCTTTTGCTATCGCCATTGGCAAACAGGTTTATGGCGGGCTTGGGCAAAATTTATTTAACCCCGCCATGCTGGCGCGCGTCGCACTGCTGATTTCATTTCCTGTACAAATGTCCACCTGGGCCAATGTAACCCCCATGGGTAGCTTGCTGGCGCCCGGCTTTTGGGACAGCCTGGCAATTACCTTTGGCTGGCAAGACATTCCCGATGGCGCCACAGGCGCAACCATCTTGGGCCAAGCCAAAGCGAACTACACAAGCTCACTCTCGATTACCGAGATGCTCCATAGTCAGTTCTCGCTAAGCCAGGCATTTATCGGCCAAACCCGTGGCAGCCTCGGTGAAACCTCCGAACTTCTGGTGCTATTGGGCGGGCTATGGCTGTTGTATCAGCGGATTATCAGCTGGCACATTCCGCTCGGTTTGCTGGCCAGTACTGCAGCCATTTCGTGGTTATTTTATTGGGCCGACCCCAGTCGCTATGCCAACCCCTTATTTCACTTAAGCTCTGGTGGCATCGCCCTCGGCGCCTTTTTTATCGCAACGGATTACGTCACATCACCCACCACCAACGCCGGCAAACTTATCTTTGGCGTGGGCTGCGGCCTGATGATATTTACCATCCGCACCTGGAGTGGATTTCCTGAATCTGTAGCCTTCGCCGTATTGTTTATGAACGCCCTTAGCCCCCTTATCGACCTCATCACCAAACCGCGCGCCTACGGTCGTGATTTACGCGGCCGCCCCATTTAATACGCCACCGATTTGCGAGAACTTTTAATCATGACCAGCGCAAAACAACCGAGCTATCGCACCCACCTGGCCTACCAAGCAGCGCTATTGGGTGGGGTGTGTTTTTTAGTGAGCATGTTGCTGATACTGGGCAATGCCAAAACCAGCAACCTCATAGAGGAGAAATTAACGCAGGACAAATTGGCGATGATGGAAGATGTAATGCCCGCCAAACTCTACGACAATAATCCCGTGACAGAAAACCAGACACTTACCCATACCGATTTTTTTTCCGACCCAGTATCGATAATGCCCACAAAAAAAAATAACCAATTGAATGGAGCAGTTCTGCAACTTTTTGTTCAGGGTTGGGGTGGAAAAATTCAATTTATTATGGGCGTAGATGCCAATGGAGAAATCATCGGCGTGCGCATTGTCAGCCACAAAGAAACACCAGGCCTGGGGGATAAAATTGAGCTGACAAAAAGCCCTTGGATTACCTACTTTAATGGTAAATCGCTGCTTAACACGCTTGAAAAAAATTGGGCAGTAAAAAAAGATGGCGGTGAATTTGATCAATTCGCGGGTGCCACTATAACCCCGCGTGCAGTGGTTAAAGGCGTCCATCAAGGCATGCTGTTTTATCAGCAATGGTTACACCAGCAAGACCTGCAACAACATGCCGAAATCAACACGGAGAAAAAGCCATGAGCCATCCAAGCTACCCCCAAATTTTTCGCGATGGTTTGTGGGGTAACAATGTTGCCCTAGGCCAAGTGCTCGCGCTCTGCCCCTTGATGGCAGTAACCACCAGCGCCACTAACGGCCTCGGCATGGGGATTGCCACCATCGCAGTATTAGTGCTCACCAATGCCATGATCTCACTGATTCGCGGCGTTATTACACCGCAAGTGCGAATCCCTGTCATGATTGTATTAATTGCCACTGTGGTCACCATCGTCGATATGTCGATCAACGCCTGGATGCACTCGCTCTATAAAGTATTGGGCTTATTTATCGCGCTGATTGTTACCAATTGCGCCATCTTTGGTCGCGCTGAAAGCTTTGCGATTAAGCATCCGGTGCTGCCGTCGATTGCTGATGCGCTGGCCATGGGCCTAGGTTTTACCGCAATTCTTGTGGCAGTGGGTGCGGTGCGCGAAGTACTGGGTAGCGGTACTTTATTTGCTCACGCCTCGCTCTTGCTGGGTACACATTTCGCGTGGCTGGAAACAGTGGTAATTCCAAATTTCTCCGGTATTTTATTAGCCATCTTGCCGCCTGGGGCATTTATGACGCTGGGCTTTTTAATTGCCTTAAAACGTATTATCGACAAACGCCTAAGCCAACGAAAATACTCAAGCAATTCAACCCTTGTCACAATTCAGGAATAATTCACAAGGGTCATTTACAAGAGCTATTTACAAGAGCCACTCACAAAAGGATATCGCCATGAAAATTAGCATAGCCTACACCGCGGATATAGTCCCCTACTGGGCTGATATTAATGTAGAAGAGGACGCCACTGTTGCCAGTGCGATTGAAAAATCTGGTGTGCTATTACAGTTTCCAGAGATAAATCTGGCCAAAATGAAAATTGGTATTTTTGGAAAATTTACCAAACTCGATGCAAAATTACAGCAGGGTGATCGCATTGAAATTTATCGCCCAATCATTCGTCAGCTGGATGAGGATGATGATGACGACTAGCCTGGGCAAGCAATACCCCAGAGCGCCCAAACAACACCTCAGCGCAAAACTTACAGATTATTGCCTGGAGACAGTATGAGTAAATTTCAACGCGTGAAGGCGGCAGACCTCCCCGCTCTTTTGCAAACTCACAATTCGCTCTTGCTCGATTGTCGAAAACTACAGGACTACCAAGCTGAGCATATTGAAAATGCGCTTCACTCACACGATGGTTTAGTTGAATCGCTGCTTAAAAAGTCAGACAAAAATCGTACCTTAGTCATTTATTGCTACCACGGCCACTCAAGTGAGCATTTGGCAGAATTGTTTTGTGGTTTCGGGTTCAAGCAGGTGTATAGCCTTGAGGGTGGCTTTGACAGCTGGAAAAAGGCCGGCCTTTGAGATTCCACTTAGAGGTATAACCGTGAATGTATGGGCGCTGGAGAAAGACCAGAGCATAAAGCATCTACTGCTGCACCTGCAGATTCATCTTGGTTCTATGGAATTTATCATAGAGGACTGCAAAGGCCTTAATGCGTGTAGCATTTTTTTACGGCATAGCAGTCAGGCTGATTCTCGCGCATATATTTTCACTCTGGGACAAGCGCCAAATCGCTATGGAGTACACCTTGAATACCCAGATCTATTTAATGAAGGAAATATGATTGGCGCCTATGAAAATATCACATTAAAATCTCTTGTAGATATGTTAGCGGTACACTTTGATATCGCCGAAATTTACCATAGAGCGCTGCTCTAACCCCCCCTCCTTTTGTGAGGCTGTTCTTAACGGCGCAATTGTGACGCAGATAATTTTTCAGCGGTTACCTGGATGACAGCTACGCTTAGCTATTCAACGTCTCCACATAAATATTCATCAATTTCTCTCATTATAAATTCATTATCTTTGATATTTTTAGCAACCATCATCGCCGCATGTTTGCTATATTCGGTGAGCAGGAATTCTAATTTCCCTATGTTTTCGTTGTGATAAAACAGCGTGAGCTGCAAACGATATTGGCCATCAATACAGCCTTCATGCAATTCGCTCATAACCCGTAATTGACTATCAATTTTATTAATGAAGCTTATGTTGTCCATAGTCGATCAGTCCAGGTGTAAATAGAGGAACTCTGCCAGGTGCAACGGCTGGATCTTATCCGTCACGCTATGTATTTGCGATTTGCACGAAAACCCATTGGTCAATACGGGTGAGCTGGTGTTGATTATTGCGGCCAGCGCCAGCTGTGCCATCTGTTCAGATTCATGGGTGTGCTCAGCCTCATAGGCAAAGCTCCCTGCGCCACCACAGCAGGAATTATCAAGCACTTCAAATTCAATATTGGGGATGGCCTTTAATAGTTTGCGCAGGGGCCGCATTGCGCCTACCGATTTTTCATGGCAGTGCCCATGCACTATGAGCGGTTGCGAAAACTGATAAGGTTTGAATGCCGGAGTAATGCGCTCCGCCGATATTTCGCGCGCCAGAAACTCTTCCAGTAAAAAACTATTTTGGCTCAGCAGATTTGCCCCCTCTCCTAACCCCAAACTTTTATACTCATCGCGAAACATTAAAATACACGAAGGCTCAAGGCCAACAATGGGCAATCCCTGTGAAATGTGTGGCAATAAGGCAGCCAAGGTGCGCTGCGCTTGTTGTCGTGCCTGCGTTAAAAATCCACCGGAAAAATAAGTTCGCCCACAACACAAGGGTGGTTTATCTGAAGCCTGAGCGATAATTACCTCAAAACCCAGCTTATTTAATACCAGGTGAGTTTTCTCAACAATCTCAGGTTGAAAGTGTTGAGAAAAAGTATCAACAAATAACACCAACTGCGCAGCCTTGGATGTATTGGTGTCGCCCTGCTGCAATCCAGAATTATTTTGCAATTTGCGCATAAGGCTTTTAAAGCGATTGGATTGGGGTAGGGGCAGCTTGCGCTTAGCGGAAATACCAAACCCCATTTCACCCAATTGCGCCAACAACGGCAGCCTATTGCGCAAGCTTATGGCCAGCCGAAGTAAATAACCAACGCGCAACAATTGTGGCAGCGCAGCAAAGGTGCGATCACGGAGGGAGGGCGCGCTCAATTTCATGCGCTGCGCAAGGTACTCAGCGCGGATTTTGGCCATATCCACACTGCTATCACATTCGCGTTTACAGCCTTTGCAGCTCACACATAAATCCATCGCCCGCGCCAAAACCTCATTATTAAAAGGCTCTGCGCCCAACTCACCTTTGAGTGCAGCCTTGAGCAAGCGCACTCTGCCGCCGGGGCTTAAATTGCCATCACCTGATACGCGAAAGCTTGGGCACATCACCCCTTTATCAATCGGTCGCATACATTGCATGCTGCCAATACACGCCGCAATTGCCTTAGCATAATCGCCTCCGCACGCGGGAATATCCGCATAGGCATCGCCCATCCCGACATTTTCGTAATCCGACCAATCTAAATCTGGTGTTATAGTGAATGTTGGTGTTGAGTTTTGCATCGAGTCCTCAGATTGTACCTGGCGATGGAATCATGCCTAGGAGCCTGCAAATCCCACGCCAGCGAAATTTTTAGCGATGGTGAGCATAATCCTGCGGGTTATACGCCTAAGGTTAGAGCGCTGAGGCTTGAATTGTCAGACTTCACACAATTCAAGCCACTCAAAGCTGTGTCTTAAACACGACAAATCGCTACATATTTTTAATGAAAGCAAAAACCTAATGCATGGCATGACGCTTGCTGTAACGGATTAAACTTTTCAGCGATAACATCTTATGAATGAAAAAATGCTTTTAAATTTGAAACGGACTTCGCCAAAAATCTCCACTGTATTCCCATGATAGTGCGCTTTAAATTGGATCATCTAGGCATAAAAATATCGCTAAAACAATGGAGCCATTTTCAACTTGAAGAGCGTCATAAATTAGTAGAGTTGCCTTGCACAACTATTGATCAAGCTAATTTTTATAGCGGTTTTCTAACGCAATTGATTGCCGAGAGAACATTGATTGCCGAGAAAACAAAGGAAGTTGCGGTTACTATTAAGCCTGAAATTGATGCAGAGTGGTTTTCTACAGACGCAGTCCCGGAGCGGGTCATTAAACAGGCCATCACCATGGGAGTTGCCCCGCCGCACCTAAACACCTGGGCAGCGTTAAGCCATTTACAACGCTTTACGCTGTGTAAACTGTCTCGTGCTGGGCATGATAACGACAACTTTATACCTGCTATGCGTGAGTTTGGCCTGTTATTAATCCGGCGATGAATATTGTCGGATTAATAGTGCGGCACAGGGATGTGCCGCCGTCAGCTGAAGGCTGGCGCTAGCCCTGGAAAATCAAGCAGATTTACGCATCTGCGCCAGATTTTCCAGGGCGCCGATCAAATA
>JBNLGJ010000026.1:0-45078 GCA_050305995.1 Cellvibrio sp. | reverse complement strand
GGCTTCGGCTTCGGCTTCGGCTTCGGCTTCGGCTTCGGCTTCGGCTTCGGCTTCGGCTTCGGCTTCGGCTTCGGCTTCGGCTTCGGCTTCGGCTTCGGCTTCGGCTTCGGCTTCGGCTTCGGCTTCGAGCGTCGGCGGTGCCTCTAGGGCAATGTCTTCAACTACATAGGCATCGTTGGATAGGCTGGCGAGAGTAACCACCTCGTTGCTCAACAACTCATCCAGCGCAGTGTTTATGGGCTCTGGAATTTTGTACAGGTTCTGCCCGGCAGCTACTGCATCGACCATATCCAGCAGCGAAGAGTGAGCGCTTACCAGGGTGTCACATAGCTCAGGGCCGCAGGGCAGCTGATGGGCAAAAATCGCTTCGTAAACACTTTGGATTTTTTCACCCAGCTCGGCCATAGCCGGAAGGTAGGCATGCGCTGCCGCCAAGGTGAGTTTACGCAGTTCATCGTGAATGGCGGCCAGCTGGCTGGTATCTTCTGGCTGTAGTTGCCATTGGTGGATTATCTGGTCGGCATCTAGCAGCAGGTGCATTTCCTCAGCCATAAAGATGGCGAGTAATTCTGGGTCAACTGAACGGTTGCCGTGTTCATCGGCTTCCTGCTGACGCACCAGTGGTGCAACGTGGATTTCGCGCAACTCGTTGACCCGCGCAATAAATTGCTGCAGGCGCGGTATGTCGATATCTTCGCCGGATTTAATTTGATCCAGTGCGATCTGCGTATAGCTAACTGCATCGCGCAGCAGCTGCAAAATATCGTCGTTGATATTGACGTGATAGGAGCGCAGCTCCTTTACAAATCGCTCCAGCGGCGTTGCCAGTTCAGCGACCTGGGTGATCTCCGCCATATGAGCGCTGCCTTTGAGCGTATGTAGAGCGCGCTGCATGGCTTCACTGGGCGGTTCATAAATAGGTGCCTCGGCTTCCATCTTTGCAATAAATTCGTTGACTGTGCGTAGATGGAGCAGGGCTTCGGTGCCAAAAATATCCCACAACTGGGCATCTGGATCATCCAGATCCTCTTCGTCTTCAAGCGTCAGTGTGAAATGATTAGCCGTCGGTGCAACAAGATCGGTTTCTTCGCGAGTGAGTTGGGGCGTCTCTTGGCTTTCTTCTTCCAGTAATAGCGGCTCGTCGAGGTCGTAGCCTGAGTCGCTGGGTAGTTCCAGGGTAATTTCTTCCTCTGGTTCCGCCGGCACCTCTAGCTCAATCTCTTCGATTAAAGTGGTGGTGACAGGTGCGCCTGTACTGGCTGCCGCATCGGCAGATGCTAAAAGCTCGACGGGGATATTGCCTTGAGCTAACTCGTGCGCTTGCAGGCGATAGGTTTCTACCTGCTCCGCATGGGGATTGACTTTATTATGTTTAAAAGCCTCAATCATTGTGGGCAAAAGTGCGCGCACCCGATTGATCAGCTCTACGTGTACTTGCTGTGGCTCTATGGTCTTGTCGATGATGCGATTAAGCATATTTTCGATAGACCAGGCAAGCTCGCCAATTTCATTGGCACCAACCATACGGCCGCTGCCCTTTAGGGTGTGGAAGGCGCGGCGGAATTCGGTCAGCGCTTCAGCATCGGCAAAGTCTTGTTCCCAGCGCGGGAAAAATTCATTGATTGTTTCAGTGACTTCGCCAGCCTCTTCGATAAAGATCTCGATAATTTCATTATCTATGTCTTCGTCGTCGCGGTGTATCACTGGTGCGTTGGAGGTCGCAATCAGCGTTTCCTCCTCGTTGATTTCTTCCTCTACCTCTGGTTCAACCGGCGCAGCTATTTGATCATCGGCAGATTGAGTGGCGAACGCATTGGCATAGGCAGAGCTGATTTGTGCCTCAAGGTTGGCATCTGAGCTAGATTCATCTGGAGTAGCCAAATTAGTGCTGGGCAGTAGCTCCTCTTCAACATCAACAAGAGGAGGAAGACCTTGGAGCTCGGATTCGGCGGCAGACGTTTGATCGGATGGCTCCTGATTAAGTGCTTGTTGGTAAGCGGCACTTAATTGAGCTTCCGACTCGCCTTCGGCAAGCTCAACCTCTTCTGTTTGAAGTTGCGGTAATTGCAGATCTGTTTCAAGGTTGGCGCTGGTTTGAGACGGGGCGACAGCCGGTTTTGCTGTCTTGCCAACAGCATAGCCAAGTGTTGCAACGCTCTCCTCGGCAACCAGTAAGAGCAGGTCATTTTCCTCTTTAGGTGCGCCATTGCCCAGGCGCTCCAAATAGTACTCAACACTGGTAATGGCATCGGCCAGGGTATCCAGATTGGCCCATTGCGGTGTGGCTTCGGTTTGTAGCAGCTGCTCTTCAATGTAGCGCGCACAGGCACCGAGAATACGCGCAGGACGGGGCAGGGGAATCATATCCAGGCCGCCGCGAATTTCGCGCAAAATGACGGGAACGCCGGATAAGTGATCGCGGTTCCATTGAGAGGCTATGTATTCAATGATGGCATCTTTTGCGTGCTCCAGGCCGCTGCGAGATTCGCGCAATACAGATTCTTTGGCACGGCTCAAAGTTACATCTGTATCTACCCCTAAATCTTGTGCTGATTGGCCAGGATTAAGGCTGAGGTTATCCAGTGAATTTTCTATCACCAGAATTTGCGCCGCTATCGCCATTAATTGATCGGCGTCCAACTGACGATGCTCGTTGGCAACCAGTTCCAGAGCGGCACCCTGCTCAAGGATTTTTTTGCGCAGGTCACCCAATCCCAGTACGGCAAGGGTGTCGGCCACGCGTTTGACGATTGGCAGTGCATTGGAAAGTGCGTGCTGCGAGTCACCGCCAGCAAGGCAAACGTCTAAGGCTTCTTTAATGAGGCTAAGCTCTTCTTTAAGTGCTTCGACTACAGAGCGCATGGCGTCTGAGTCTGGAGCTACCAGAATATTATTAGCGTCTTCTCCTGCCTCTTTACCTTCAAGCAATGCTTGCTCAAGATGATAGGTATCGTAAATATGTTGCAGCTGAGAGTTGGCGCTAAAGCCGGGGGCGTGCTTGCCGGCGCGGGCGACATAGTAGAGCAGGTTTTTGATGAGCTCGTCGTTGGTGAAACTGTTTAGCGCTTTAATACCGTGAACAGCGAGGATTTTAATTTCCTTATCCAGCTGGCGAAGCAGATTTTTAACTGCAACGCTTACTTCCAGCGCATCTATCTCCAGGGCTTCAACCAGTGCCAGGCTAATATCCCAGAGTGCAAAACGAGCCGTGCCCTGGGTTAGTTTTTGCAGGCGGGAAAAGGCTTTGTGCAGATAGTTCAGGTTTTCTTCCGGATTCACATCGCGAATAAAACCTGAGGCGGCGTATTGATACATTTGGCGCAGCTTGAGCATCATCGCCTGAAATTGGACATTGTCCTGAGTGACTGGCAAGCGCGCACCGCTCACTTTTTTAGCGGGCGTTAAGTTGGGAACAAACAGTTTGGTATCGGTGAGCAGGCTTTCGCCGCGCACAGCGCGCAGGTCATTGAGCAGAGGTAGAACAATGAGTGGATTATCTTTGCGGCTGGCTTTTACCTGGTCGAGATAGAGAGGGAATTGCAGGATAGCGCGCATCAGCACTTCCTGGGCTTCACCGGCATTGGCGACCCGGCTACTGATCATCGCCTGAGTGAGCTGCTCCATTTCGCTGGCGAGCATGGCCGCGCCGTAAAACTCGACCATCTGCAAGCTGCCGTGAACCTGATGGATATGGGTTAGGCAAAAACGTAAACGAGCGGAATCGTTGGGGTTTTCAACAAATGCTTCAAGTGATTGGCGCGCTTCTCTGAGCGTTTCACCAATCTCGTGGATCAACCAGTCCAGTGCGGCAAAATTGCGATTATCTGCCATTGGGCGCGTTCCTCATCATTATTCTTGCTTGACGCAAATATATGCCTGCACCTGAACATCATTAGTGCGCTGCATTTTTGGGTTTTCCCAATCCACTGTTTCACCGAGGCCCACAATCAGTAGGCCTCCGGGTTTTAATCTATTCACCAGAGTATTTAATACATCGCGGCGCAGCCAGCGACGAAAATAAACCAGTAGGTTCTGACAAAAAATCACATCAACTTGAACCTGCGGCAACTGCCTCGCCTGGACAATATTGGCCTGGGTAAAGCAGACCCTATCGCGCAATTTGCCGATAACCTCAAAACTGCCATCAGCGCACTGCTGTAAATAACGCTTGGATTCCTCAGGTGTCACCTGTGCTATGCGGCGACTGCTGTATCTGGCTTTGCGCCCTGCCTTGAGCGCCGAGCTGCTGATATCCATGGCGGTTATGCCGTAGTAAGGGTCAAGTGCTGCTAACTCAAAGCAGTCGTTGATAACCATGGCTAGTGAATAGGGCTCTTCACCTGTGGCACAACCCAAGCTCCAGACATCAAAACTATCTTTCAGGGATTGGTTATTAATTTTTTTTTGCAGGTATTGGCGCAGGTATTCAAAAGATTCGCGATGGCGGAAAAAACTGGTCTCTTTTACCGCTATGCGATCAATTAGGCGAGCCCACTCCAACTTGCTGTTCAGTTGAGTTTGGTCGCTAGCTCCGCTGACAAACGCGTAATAGCTATCGTAGTCCTCAATACCCAGTTCGCGCATGCGCGTAGACATCTGTGATTCCAGCCAAGCTTTCTGCTGGAACATCAGTTGAATGCCTGTACGCTCCTCAAGCAGTTTGCCCCACTGAGCAAACTGGGTTTCATTGAGAGCGGTAAGGGAGCGTAACGACCAAGCCATAGCTATTGCTGTCACCTGCTACAAAACCGGGGCTCCATATGGAGCCCCTTTTATCAGGCTCTGGACGACTCAGTGTAGATGTCTTCTTCGGGTAGAAGCTCGTCATCCAGATCGATGATCTCCTCGGCATCTTCACTGGCATCAAAGTCCATCGAAGGCGCCTTGGCCATGGCCTGTTGAGCGGCCTGGATGCGCGCGTCAGACATATCTTCTTCCGGCAGTTTGAAGCCGGCAACCGATTCACGCAAATCGAGGGCCATGGCCGCCAGGTTACCAATCGACTGCGCGGTAGCGGAGGTACCGGCAGAAGTCTGGGTGGTAATCTCCTGAATAACATTCATCGTGTTTGAGATGTGGCCAGCTGACGAAGCCTGTTGGCGCGCGGCGTTAGAAATGTTCTGGATCAATTCCGCGAGCGAGGTAGATACGTTTTCAATTTCTTCCAGGGCCACACCCGCGTCCTGCGCCAGGCGAGCTCCGCGCACCACTTCAGAGGTGGTTTGTTCCATCGAGATTACCGCTTCGTTGGTATCGTTCTGAATCGTTTTAACCAGCGCCTCAATCTGCTTGGTTGCTGCTGCAGAACGTTCCGCAAGGCGCTGTACTTCGTCCGCTACCACCGCGAAGCCGCGGCCCGCGTCACCGGCCATAGATGCCTGGATCGCAGCGTTAAGTGCGAGGATGTTGGTCTGGTCGGCAATGTCGTTAATCAAGCTTACGATGTCACCGATCTCTTGTGACGATTCACCGAGACGTTTAATACGTTTGGATGTGTCCTGAATCTGCTCACGGATGGTATCCATGCCGTGGATAGTGTTTTGTACCACTTTGGCGCCATTGCCAGCGATAGATACCGCGCGCTCCGCTACCGCTGCCGATTCGGCGGCGTTGGCAGATACCTGGTCAATGGTCACCGCCATTTCGTTTACTGCGGCAGATGCGCCGGCGATTTCTTGCGCCTGATGCTCGGAAGCTTCGGCCAGGTGCAGTGCAGTTTGCTGGGTCTCTTGCGCAGCGGCAGATACGTTTACCGCGGTTTCGTTGATTCGCGCTACCAGAATACGCAGTTGGTCGATGGTGAAGTTGATAGAGTCCGCGATCGCACCGGTGAAGTCCTCGGTTACGGTGGCGGTAGTCGTCAGGTCACCGTCCGCAAGGTCGGCCAGTTCGTCCAGCAGGCGCAAAATTGCGGTTTGGTTACGCTCGTTGGTTTCGGCGGTTTCGGCAGCGCGCGACGTTGCTGAGCGGTATTGGGTAAAACCGATATAAAACAGAGCGATCAACGCAAGCGCGGCGGCAATCAAAATGTGAATGTTGTTAGGGAAACGCGAACTGGCCAAGTTGGAGATTTTCTCCTGAATGGTGGCCATGGATTGCAGTAACTGCGGTGTATCAGTCAGCAGTGCGTCAGAGGCCTGACGAGCGCGGAACAGGGTGGTGGAACCTTCAAACATCTGTTGGATTGAGGTGTTTACGTCGCCAAACAGCTGGGTGATCTGATCCAAGCTGGCGCGGGCGTTGGGGTCGGTAATCTTGGAAATGTGCAGCATGGCATCGCCATTTTTCATTGCCGCTAGTACGCGTGAATAGAAGTTGGCGTCGCGGTTGAACTGGTCGGCGGCTTCACTGGCGTCGGCATCGCCGCGCAGCATTTTATCCACATTTCGACCGATACGCTCTGCGTACCAGGAGAGAATTTGCGCCTGAATTGCTTGCTCTGCTGGAGCATTGGATTCCAGCAAGCTATCGACAATGTTGTTGTGCTGGGTCTGCAGGCTGGGCAGGTTTTCGTTTAGCGTTTTACCAACATTATTGAGGCTAACGATCAGGTCTTTGTTAGTTGCGATAGCCTGAGCATTGGTTTTTACCCGATTCCAGATGCCTTCGTAGTTGGCGAATTCGCTGGCCAATTGCGCGCGAGTATTGTCGTCGGAGTTGTGCAGGCTATCCCAGGATTTGTCCATGGAGGCAACTACCCCGTTCAACTCATCGAACGCCTTCTCATCACCGGAGGTGGCATCTCGCGACAAGGACGTAAGTCGATACGCCTGCGCGCGCAAGTCGGCAACCTGCTGAATATAGTTTTGGTCGTTGGCCGCACCGCGCTGCACCATTAGGTAAAAGAACACCATGGCCACGACTGAAATAAACAGCAGCACCACGGCGCCTACCATCTGGGGGCTGGCCCGGAAGGACGCAATTTTGGAATTTGTTTTCATCTAAGCACTCCTAACCAACTTTCGGTTTTATTTTTTCTTTCCGCGTAACTGATACCAAGTATCAGGATAAATCACTCCAAAACTCAGGATTTCGCCGCATTGGTAAAGCGTGCATCCTCAGCCAGCAGCGCCGGTCGGAACAGCGACCAGTGTTGATTTCCCTGGGGATAGCTGCCGTTAACAAAAGGCAAAATACTCTGTGGAATGGCTCCTGCCTGTTCCGAATATTCATCCATGGGAAAGTGTTGCATACCAAACACCTGGTCCACCATAAGGCCGGAATACAGTGTTTCTGTCTCCAGAATTAGCACCCGCCTTTGTTTGCGCGAGCCGATCAGGCGATCGCCAAAAAAAGCGGCGAGGTCAAAAATCGGCAACAGGCGGCCGCGAACGTTAGCCACGCCTTTTACCCAGGGCTGAACACCTGGAAGGTGGGTAAAACTAGGTACTTCCAGCATTTCCGAGACTTCACCTATGGGCGCAACAAACAGACTGCCCATAAGGGAGAAGCCAATGCCGCTCCACTGCGGGCGAATATCGGCCTGCGCGGGGAGGCCGCGTGCGGCCGCACGGGAGCGCTGGGCCAGGTCGAGTAGTGCCGAAAAGGCAGCCTGTGGTTCTGACATGCTTCTATCCGTATCTCGGTTACTTTGGGCCTTTACCAATTGGGCAATACCCTGCCAACCGGTTTGGCTTTTGTTGTTTTAGTCGGCTCGTTAGGGGTGGTGGATCTTTAGCCCAGCACCTCCGCCATGGCGGACATGAGCACTTCCTGAGTGATGGGTTTTGCCAGATAGGCGCGCGCGCCTTGACGCATACCCCAAACACGGTCGGTTTGTTGATCTTTGGTAGTTACGATAATTACTGGAATATGCGCGGTTTCGGGCGTTTTCGTTAATTGACGGGTGGCCTGAAACCCGTTTAGACCGGGCATAACAACATCCATAAGAACAACATCGGGTAGTTCTTTTTTGGCGAGGGTAATGCCATCTTCACCATTATCGGCGGTGATAACGACATGGCCATTTTTTTCCAGCATGCTAGTCAATTTATAAGTTTCGGTTGGTGAATCGTCAATTATTAGTACTTTGGCCATAAATGCTCCGAAAACAAAAAAATCCGCGGTCGCGGCAGCTATCTTTTGCTAACAATCCCTTGGAAGATTCCCGATATTCGTTTGATCTAATTTAGCGAAGTGCCAGAGTGATTTAATCAGGACGCTTTTAAGTGCTTTACATGGGCCTCAATAGCGCCGAGTAATTCACTTTTGCTGAAAGGCTTAGTGAGGTACTGATCTGACCCGACTATGCGGCCCTTGGCTTTATCAAACAGACCATCTTTACTGGACAGCATGATCACCGGGGTGCTTTTGAACTCACTGTTATTTTTGATGAGTGCGCAGGTTTGATAGCCATCCAGGCGCGGCATCATAATATCTACAAAAATGATATCCGGGCGAGTATCGGCAATCTTTGCCAGGGCATCAAAACCATCGGTGGCAGTGATGACTGTGCAGCCTGCCTTTTTGAGGAGTGTTTCAGCCGTTCGACGGATGGTTTTACTGTCGTCAATTACCATCACTTTGAGGCTATCGTAGGTTACTTCCATACTCTGACCTTGCCTTTTGTTATGCCATCTTTGCCAGAAATTAGCGCTGCCGTGACGTCTACTTTGGATAAATTTTGAGGGTTAAAGTAAAGACGCCCGGAAACCCCGGCGACAGTGCAAAGCCAACTTTTAACACAGATTTTAGGGTTTCGCCATAACTAGTTGAATATATGAGTAATCCATTCAACTTTTTAATTTTTTAGAGCCGATTAATCTGTGTCGGATGCCCTTGCTTTAATCTTTATCAAGTCTTAACTTTGTCCGCCAAACATTCCGCTGTTGATATATCCAATCGAGATTCTTCCCATGGCGATTTCCCTTGGCATAGTGATGGATCCCATCGCCGGCATCACATTTTACAAAGACACTTCCCTGGCCCTGCTGTTGGCAGCCCAGGAACGAGGTTGGAACCTGCTGTATATGGAGCAGGCTGACCTCTATATGTTACAAGGTGAGGCACGGGCCAGAACCAGGCCGCTGTTTGTGGCCGATAACGCTGAAAGCTGGTTTGAGTTGGGGCCACAGGAAGATAGGCTACTGGGTGATTTAGACGTCATTCTTATGCGTAAAGACCCACCTTTCGACAACGAGTATATCTACAGCACCTATATTCTCGAGGCTGCACAGCAGCAGGGCGCTTTAGTTGTCAATGACCCCCGCAGTCTGCGCGATTGCAATGAGAAGCTCTTCGCTGCGCAATTTCCTCAATGTTGCCCGCCATTGTTAGTTAGTCGCGATATGGTGCGCTTGAGAGAGTTTCACGCCCAGCAGGGCGACGTGATTTTTAAGCCACTGGACGGTATGGGCGGCAGCCGCATTTTCCGCTGCCGTCAGGACGACCCCAATGTGGGGGTTATTTTGGAGACGCTGACCAACTTTGGGCAACAGCTGACCATGGCACAAAGATACATTCCAGAAATCATTCAGGGCGATAAGCGAATTCTGGTGGTGGACGGTGAACCCGTGCCCTATTGCCTGGCGCGAATTCCGGCACAGGGTGAAACTCGTGGCAATCTCGCTGCCGGTGGTCGCGGTGTTGCGCAGCCGCTGACTGAGCGAGATCTCTGGATAGTGTCCCAGGTGGCTCCCAGCCTAAAGGCTAAGGGTTTGATGTTTGTAGGTCTGGATGTGATCGGCGACTATCTCACCGAAATTAATGTTACTAGCCCGACTTGCGCGCGGGAAATCGACAAGTTTTATGACACGGGCATAGGTGCGCGGTTGATGGTTGCTATAGAGCGCAAGCTATCGGCGAGAGGCGCCTGATGAATCAGGCGACAAGCGCAGATCAGATTGAGCAGGTGGCGCTGAAACCTCAGGTAGATCCAGGCGATCGGCTGAGCTTTACGCTGTTTTTGGCATTAGTTTTCCATGCTTTGCTGGTGTTTAAGCTGAATTTCAAATTGCCCGATAAGACCAGTGGTTCACAAACTATTGAAATAACCCTGGCTACCCACAAAGCCCTGCGCGCGCCTGATGACGCTGATTTTCTTGCCCAGCACAATCAAGAGGCGAGCGGTACTCTCGACAAAGCGCGTCAGCTCACCAGTGAGCGCCAGGCGGAGTTTGCCGATACTCAGGTTCGCGAGGTCAATCCTGTGCCGCAACAACAGGCCGCGACCCGGCAGCAGAACCAGGAGCGACAGCTGTTAACCAGCACTGGGCAAAATACCCATCGCGCCCAAGTTAAACTCAACCCCGATGAGCGCGAGGCGCGGCAGAAGATTGAGGGTTTGATTGAGGATCAGCCACTGATTTCGGCAGAAATTGCCAGTCTCCAGGCCAAGCTGGACAAGCAGCGTCAGGAGTATGCTCGTCGCCCGCGGGTGAGGACGCTAACCTCGGTATCGACCAAAGCGTCGTTTGATGCGAAATACCTTAACGATTGGGCGGGCAAGATAGAGCAGATGGGCACGCGAAATTACCCGCGCGAGGCACTGAATCGCCGCATTACTGGCAATTTGCGCATGTCAGTGGTGCTTAATCCGGACGGCACCATCTATGAGATGACCATTTTGCAGTCTTCGGGTCAGCGTTTGCTCGATGACGCGGCTCGTCAGATAGTGCGTATGGCTTCGCCGTTTGCTGCGTTTCCGCCGGAGATTCGCAGTCAGGTGGACAGATTGCAGATTATTCGCACTTGGTCGTTCCAGATCAACGGCAAATCCAGCTCAATCACCACCTCAAGCAATTGATCTACTCATCTATGGCTTGCGAAGATATTTTGCACTTTGGCTTGTTTTAACCGCCCATGCCCTCATACTGAATTCATGAACGAACAAATGCCATTTTCAACTAACTATGATGAGTTGACACCCGGTAGCCTGCGCGATCACTTTTTGATTGCCATGCCTGGGCTTAATGACTCCTCCTTTGCCCACACAGTGACTTATATCTGCGAGCACAGTGACAAGGGCGCTATGGGGCTGGTTATCAACAGCGCTACAACCATGCAGTTGAACGAAGTATTTGAACAGATGGGGCTTGAGGATATCGCTCAGCTGGGCGAGCAGATCATTATGTCCGGTGGTCCAGTTCAGCAGGAGCGAGGTTTTGTGCTCCACCCGACTGGCACCCAGTGGCAATCTACCCTAGAGGTTTCTGCAGAAATCAGCCTCACCGCCTCGCGCGATATTATCAGCGCCTTGGCCGCCGGTAATGGGCCGCAAAAATACCTTATCGCCCTGGGCTATGCTGGTTGGGGTGAAGGGCAACTGGAAGCTGAAATTGCCGCCAATTCCTGGCTAACTGTCCCCGCCGATAAAGACATTATTTTCGAAACCCCGTTTGAGCAGCGCTGGGCAAGTGCTGCGCGCTCACTGGGCGTAGATGTCAATCTTATCTCCGGCACTGCCGGTCACGCCTAAACCTCACCTATGTCGCAATGTTTACTTGCCTTTGACTATGGCACCAAGAATATTGGTGTCGCCAGCGGCCAGAGCCTAACCGGCACGGCAAATTCTTTAGCTCCTTTAAAAGCCAAAGATGGCATACCCGATTGGAGTCAAATTGAATCTCTATTGCGTGACTGGAAACCGCACCTGGTGTTGGTTGGTTTACCACTCAATATGGATGGCAGCGAGAGTGAACTTAGCACCCGCGCGCGAAAATTTGCCAACCGCCTTCACGGTCGCTTTGGCGTAAAAGTAGAACTGGTAGATGAGCGACTGAGCAGCTTTGAAGCTAAAGGCGAAGTCATCAGTGCCGGTGGTTCGCGCGACTATAAAAACAATCCGGTTGATTCCATTGCTGCGCGAATAATTCTTGAGGCTTGGTTTGAGCGCCAGCAATAATCCTGGCGCTTTAATTATTCTGCAACAAATTACTTAAAACATTTTGCCGCGATTTTGGGCATCATCACCTTGAATCGACAGGCTGTCTGCCGCGTGTGACAAATAGCCCGCATCTGTTTCTGAGGCGAGTTTAATCATCAGGCGCAGGTCGTTGGGTGAGTCGGCGTGGAGCAGTGCGTCTTCGTAGGTGATATCGCCAGCATTGTAGAGCGCGTAGAGCGCCTGGTCGAAAGTCTGCATGCCCAGCTCGGTGGATTTTTTAATCAACTCTTTTAACTCTGACACTTCACCTTTGCGGATTAAATCCTGCATCAGCGGGGTGTTGATCATAATCTCCAAACAGGCACGGCGACCATTGCCATCGGGTGTTGGAATTAACTGCTGAGCCACAATGGCCTTTAAGTTAAGCGACAAATCCATCCATAGCTGACGGTGGCGATCGGCAGGAAAGAAGTGAATGATGCGATCCAGCGCCTGGTTGGCGTTGTTGGCGTGCAGGGTACACAAACACAGGTGGCCAGTTTCAGCAAAGGCGATAGCGTGATCCATGGTTTCGCGCGAGCGCACCTCGCCAATCAAGATTACATCGGGCGCCTGACGCAAGGTGTTTTTGAGCGCGACATCAAAGGATTCTGTATCTATACCCACTTCCCGCTGGGTAATAATACAACCCTGGTGCTGATGGATAAATTCAATCGGGTCTTCAATGGAGATAATATGGCCTTTGGAGTTTTGATTGCGGTGGCCAATCATGGAGGCAAGCGACGTTGATTTACCGGTACCTGTCGCGCCCACAAAAATAATCAGCCCGCGCTTGGTCATCGCCAACTCTTTGATAATTTCTGGCAGGCCCAAATCATCAATTTGCGGAATCTTGGTTTCAATACGACGCAGTACCATGCCCGCCAGGTTGCGCTGGTAAAAGGCGCTGGCACGAAAGCGGCCGATTCCGCGTGCGCTCACGGCAAAGTTGAGCTCTCTGCTCTCCAAAAATTCCGCGCGCTGTTTTTCGTTCATCACGCTCAGCACCAGCTCGCGGGCTTTTTCCGGCGCGAGCGGTGTGGCGGTGACTGGCACTATTTTGCCGTGCAGTTTGATTGAGGGAGGAACGCCAGCGGTGATAAATAAATCCGACGCGCCCTTTTCCACCATCAGCGATAACAAACGATCAAAATCCATAGCAATCTACCTGGCTAAAAATTAAAAGTTTTCGGGGAACTTGGCTTTGGACTTGGCCGCTTCGCGGTTGATAATACGGCGCGATACCAAATCGGCCAGGCACTGATCCATTGTCTGCATGCCGAGTGAGGCACCTGTCTGAATGGCGGAGTACATTTGCGCCACCTTGTCCTCGCGGATCAGGTTGCGGATAGCGGCGGTGCCGCGCATGATTTCGTGAGCTGCCACACGGCCGCCGCCATTTTTCTTCATCAGTGTTTGCGAAATTACCGCCTGTAGTGATTCTGACAGCATAGAGCGCACCATGGATTTTTCGTTGGCGGGAAATACGTCGACGATACGGTCGATGGTTTTAGCCGCTGAGGTGGTGTGCAAGGTGCCGAACACCAAGTGGCCAGTTTCCGCCGCGGTCAGCGCCAGGCGAATGGTTTCCAGGTCACGCATCTCACCTACCAGAATGATATCCGGGTCTTCCCGCAGTGCGGAGCGCAGGGCTTCGTTAAAGCCGTGGGTATCGCGATGCACTTCGCGCTGGTTGACCAGGCATTTTTTTGATTCATGCACGAATTCGATAGGGTCTTCAATGGTGAGTACGTGCTCGTACTTGTTGTCATTGATGTAGTCGATCATGGCTGCCAAGGTAGTGGATTTACCCGAGCCGGTGGGGCCGGTAACCAGCACCAGGCCGCGCGGCACCGCGCAGATATCGCGGAACACGTTGCCCATGCCCAGCTCCTCCATAGTGAGTACCTTGGAGGGAATGGTACGGAACACAGCGCCAGCGCCGCGGTTTTGGTTAAAGGCGTTAACCCGGAAGCGGGCTACGCCCGGTACTTCGAAAGAGAAGTCGGTTTCTAGGAATTCCTCGTAGTCCTTGCGCTGCTTGTCGTTCATAATGTCGTAAATCAAGCCGTGCACCTGCTTGTGCTCCATGGGCGGCAAGTTGATACGGCGCACATCGCCGTCGACGCGAATCATGGGCGGCAGGCCCGCCGAAAGGTGTAAGTCTGATGCGCCTTGCTTGGCGCTAAAGGCCAGGAGTTCGGTGATATCCATTAGAGCTACCTTATTGAGTACGACTTTGTGGGTGCGAATTAGATTTAATCAGTTTTTATGTATAGCCAGTTCCCGCCGGATTGGCTCGCAAATGCGGGAAAACGCCAACGCGGAATAAACACAAGCCAACCTAGAATATGCACAAGATAGACGACCAGCTCGCGAAAGTCACCGCGCGAATTCACCAAGTCGCCCTAGCCGTGGCGCGAAATCCCCAAAGTGTGCAGTTAATCGCGGTTAGCAAAACCCAGCCCGCAGCCGCCCTGGCGGAGGCTTACGCCTGGGGCCAGCGCCGCTTTGGCGAAAATTATTTGCAGGAGGCGCTGGAAAAGCAGCAACAACTGGCTGAATTAGCTATCGAATGGCACTTTATCGGCCCCATTCAATCCAACAAAACACGCGCCATCGCCGAGCATTTCGCCTGGGTACACTCGGTGGATAGGCTGAAAATCGCCCGGCGTTTAAGCGATCAGCGTCCAACTGGATTGCCGCCACTGCAAATATGCCTGCAGGTAAACATCGACCATGAGCCGAGCAAATCCGGGGTAAGCTTGGCCGACTTGCCAGCCCTAGCCAAGGCGGTTGCCGCCCTGCCCAATATCCAATTACGCGGGCTTATGGCAATACCCGAGGCCAGTGATAACTCAGTTATCCAGCGCGCCGCCTTTGCCCACTTGCGCCATGCGCTAGAGCAGCTAAACCAGCAGGGGCTGGAATTGGATACGCTGTCGATGGGCATGTCCGGCGACCTGGAAGCGGCGGTCGCCGAGGGTGCCACTTTTGTTCGGGTGGGAACGGATATTTTTGGCGCTCGCCAGTATTCCTAATTCCTAAGTTATCGACCTAACCACATCTGCAATTTGATGTGCAGTATACGAGAGAGATTTATGAGTTCACCCAAAATTGCCTTTATTGGCGCAGGCAATATGGCCAAGGCCATTATCGGCGGCTTGATCGCTGAGGGTATCAGCCCACAATCCATCAGCGCCAGTGGCCCGCGTATGGAAACCCTGAGCAAGGTGGCCGAGGAGTTCGGCATAAACGTAAGCATCGACAATAGCCTTACAGCTGCCGAAGCTGATGTAGTGGTACTGGCGGTTAAGCCGCAGCTCTTGAAAGAAGTGAGCCTGGCCCTCAAATCCAGCCTGGGCCATAAGCCGCTGTTAATTTCGCTGGCAGCGGGTATTACCACCCAGAGCCTCGGCCAATGGTTGGGTGAGGATCAGGCGCTGGTACGCTGCATGCCCAACACGCCGTCGCAATTGCGCTTGGGTGCATCTGGTTTGTTTGCCAATAAACAAGTGAGCGAGGCGCAGCGTCAGCAGGCGCAGCAGATACTGGCTGCCGTGGGCCTGGTGGAGTGGGTTGCCGAAGAATCGCTAATCAATGCCGTGACCGCTGTATCCGGTTCCGGCCCCGCTTACTTTTTTTTGATGATGGAAGCCATGATAGAGGCGGGCGTAAGCCAGGGCCTAAGCCGTGAAGTGGCCACCCAGCTGACACTGCAAACGGCACTGGGCGCCGCCAGCCTGGCTAAAGTGAGTGAGCTGGATGTGGCTGAATTGCGCCGCCGGGTGACTTCGCCCAAGGGCACCACCGAGCAGGCGATTTTGAGTTTTGAGCGCGATGATATTCGCGGTATTTATCAGCGCGCTATGGCCGCCTGTGCGCACCGCGCTGAAGAGTTATCAGAGCTGCTTGGCAGCTAAGTTTTTATTGGTTTATTTATTTTCTGGCTTTTTTAGCCCTGTTGGAGAGTCTCGATGCTCGCTGAAATTCTGCACATGATTGCCTATACCTGCTTGTCCCTGTGGATGCTGGTACTGATACTGCGTTTTATGTTGCAACTGGTCAAAGCCGACTTTTACAACCCTATTAGCCAGGGCCTGGTGAAGATCACTATGCCTATACTTAGGCCTATGCGCCGGGTAATTCCTGGTTTTTGGGGTATAGATGTGGCCTCAGTCGTTTTGATCATCATCTGTCAGATGTTAGGCACATTTTTGCTGGCGCTGATTGTGGGTGCTCCCGGCGTGATTACTCAACCTATATTGGTAATTTGCTGGGGCATACTGGGCGCGCTCTCCATAATTTCCAAGGTGTTTTTTTGGAGTATGGTGATTATGATCATCGCCAGCTTTATTGCGCCCTTTAGCAGCAACCCAATAATCACCCTGGCCAATCAGATAATTAAGCCCCTGGCCGCCCCCCTGCGTCGGCTGATTCCGCCCATTGGTGGCGTGTTGGATATATCGCCCATTTTTATCCTGCTTGGCCTGCAAATTGTAGACAAGCTGATTGTGCGTATGGCCGTAGCCCTGGGGTTGATCCCTGATGTCGTCGTGGGCTATTGGTTTTCCATTTTTTAAACTGTGGCCAGTCACTACAGTTGGCAGGGGCAGGATTTACTGCTCCACTGCCAGTTCCAACCCAAGGCTGCCAATAATGAAATTGTCGGTCTCCACGGCGAGCGGCTGAAAATCCGCATCACCGCCCCGCCGGTTGATGGCAAAGCCAACGACCATATCATCAAGTGGTTCAGCAAACTGTTTAAAGTACCCAAGGGTAATATCACTATAGTGCGCGGTGAGTTGGGGCGCGAAAAAAGCATTTTGATTCGCCAGCCTAAACAGCTGCCGGAGACTTTGGCGGTTGAGCAATAACAACATACAGGACGTAAAAAATGCCCAATAAATGGTTCGCCGCTTTTTTAGGTTTCTTTGCTGGGGCTATTGCTTTTATCTATCTAGCCAGGTGGCGCTTATTTTGGGTGTACCTGCTGGCGAGCCTCGCGGTTGCTCTGTTAGTAGAAGGTTTTAAAGAGTACCAGGCTCTCGCTGTTCTCAATTTGACGCTGAGTCTGGTTATTTGCATTCACGCCTATCGTCTTGCCAAAGCGGCAGATAGACCTTTGGTAAAGTGGTATAGCCGCTGGTATGGCGCTCTGGCGATTTGGGGCGGATTTATATCGATAGTGCTTTTGCCGCGGATTTTTATTTTTGATTTTTTTTCCATACCTGCTGCCTCAATGGCGCCAACAATCCAGGTTGGTGACTACATAATCACTTCCAAATGGCGCAATGGTGTTTACTCGATTTTCGGCAAGCCAGTCTTATCTATGCTTGATGAGCAGACACCCAAACCGGAAATCGGTGCAATGATTACCTTTTACCGCGCAGAGACGGGGGTAACCTATGTAAAGCGCCTAGTTGCCGGCCCTGGTGATCTTCTGGAATTTGCCAATAAACAGTTAGTTTTAAACGGTCGCCCAGTGGAGACTGAATTTACGCCCGATGGATTGAGTGCTCAAGAGACCCTCAATGGCCATAGCTATCAGGTTCAATACATTAACGAGCAAAGCGCATTGCGCAATTATCGAGTAACTGTGCCAAAAGATTGCTATGTAGTTTTCGGTGACAACCGTGATAACTCTGCCGATAGTCGAGTTTGGGGGTTGATAAAGCGTGAGCAAATTCTCGGTAAGGTGATTTACATATGGCACTAGAGTCCCCCCAATACGGCGTTATTTTCCGTGCCACAATCAAAAAATTGGATGAGCAGTATTTGGTAACGGCGCGTCAGTTGCGCGAGCGTGCCTTAACCGAGTTTGGCTGCTTGGAGTTTGTCAGCTGCTGCGAAGGCGATCAGGAAGTAGCAATTTCCTATTGGCCTAGCCTTGAGCATATAGGGCGCTGGAAGCAGGATTTGGCACATCAGCAGGCCCAAGCCAAGGGAAGGGCAGATTGGTATGCCAGTTATCAGGTGGACGTGGTGGAAATCAAACGCCGCTACGCAATGTCGCCCTCGTCATAAACTGGTTTTGCGCCAGTTCAAACTTTTACCCATTCCCACCTTTTGGGGTCCTTTTTGAACCGACCCACCTTTTTTTCGCCCACGTATTGGGACGAATCTGTCGATTGCCCCGTGTCATTCTTGATTAAGGATTAAGCGCCCTTTATTTGTGGCGTTATTAACACAGGGTAGTTTTCAGAATAAAGATAAAAGGTATTCACCATGACAAAGCAAAACAGCAAGTCCCGCTCTATCTCCTTTTTCACCTTTGTAAGCGCTTTCAGCTTGGCCTCCGGAATGATGTTGGCCGCGAGTCAGGCCCAGGCAGATGTACTTAACCCCTCCATCGGCAATTTGCTGTGGGAAGAAAACTTTAACAGCCTGGATGCCAATACCTGGAACTCGGTTAACGGCGATGGCTGTGAAATTGGCCTGTGTGGCTGGGGCAACCAGGAGCTGGAATACTACAGCCCCAACAACCTGAGCATCGAGCAGGTGCCCTTTGAGCCGGGTACGATGGCCCTGGCGATTACCGCCAAGCGCGAAACCTTCAACGGCCATGAATTCACTTCAGGTAAAATCACCAGCGACGGCAAGGTGCAAATCAAATATGGCATGATCGAAATCCGTATGAGCACCCCGCAGGTGGGCACCGGCCTTTGGCCTGCTGCCTGGATGCTGGGCACCAGCCTGGCCACCTGGCCCGCCAAGGGCGAGCTGGACATTATGGAAATGGGCCACGCCGCCACCGCGCGCGCTGCCGCGGGTTTTGCCGGGGCTGATATCAATAGTTATGTCGCTTCCAACGCGATTTTCTACTCCAGCGCCGCCTGCGTAGAGGGCAACCCCAGCTGCGCCGCGTCGACCGCCTGGCAGACTGCCAATGCCTATGTCGCGTCTAGCCCGCTGGTGAATCGCTTTGTTAAATACCGTATGTATTGGACCGATTCACAAATCCGCTACACAGTGGTCGACAATGGCGTCGAGCATGACATCTACCAAAGCCCGATCCCTATTACCGAAGAATCGAGCGAGTTCCAGGCACCTTTCTATCTACTGTTTAACCTGGCTGTGGGTGGCAACTTTACCGATGCGGCCAGCGCTGGTCAGGTGATAGCACCTCTGCCAGGCAAAATGTACATCGACTATGTACGCGTCTATCAATTGGACGGTTTGGGTGAAGTCAAGCTGGGCAGCCAGGTAAAACCCGAAACCGGCACCTTCGGTGTCTTCACCGACAACACCCCGACCAGCAACAAAGAGCAGTTGGCTGTGAGCAGTGACCTGTGGATTTGGAACACCAATTCGGTAGTGGAGGGGACTCTGCCTGCCTTTGAGGGCAGCAATGTGATCGCTTGGAGCTACAAGTCGGCCAACGAATGGTTTGGCGGTGGTATTGTCGGTCGTGAGGCGCGAGATATGAGCCGCTTTGTCGATGGTCAAGTTAGCTTCCGTATCAAGATCCCAGCCAACGTCACCTTTAAAGTGGGGGTGATGGATACCTACACCAATCAGAATTGGATCACCTTTCCCGCTAACGAGACCAAATACGGTTTGGTGCGCAATGGTGATTGGGGCCAGGTGACTATCCCGGTCACTGATATGCGCGGCCCACTCATCGCCCTGCAATCCATGTCCTCCTTGTTTAGTATCGCCAGTGTCGACACTGCCCTGCCTGCAGGAGCCTTCCAGATGGCGGTTGATGATGTGACTTGGGCGTGTGGTGACGGCGCTGAGTGTCAGCCAGCCAGTTCATCGTCTTTCAGCAGTTCTGTGGGTAGCAGCTCTTCCAGTTCCAGCAGTGTGGCAAGCAGTTCATCGTCGTCCAGTTCGGTGGCTTCCAGCAACGGCTACAGCATCAGTGGCAATAGCCTGACCTTCTATGCCAATAACGCGCCCTGGGCGGATATTCACTACACAGTAAACGGTGGTGGCCAGATGAATGTGCGCATGACCCACAATGCCGACAACAGCAATAGCTACACCCTTACCGACCTTCCCCAGGGCGCCCTGGGGAGCTACTTTTTCACTATTGGTCAGTCGGTGGGTGCGGTGGATACGCCTTGGCAGCAATTTAATCAGTAGTTAATGGCCTTGCTCTCCGCCAATACCCCCTCTGTTGAGGGGGTTTTTACTGGGGATTTTGGTGACAGCAGGTGCCGTTAGTGCGCTCAAGTTAACCGTTTATTGCTCAACATCTAGTCAGTTGTGAGCTTTTCCGCTTTAATGGATTCAAATCAACGATTATTTAACCTAGGTGCTTTTATTTCCTAGAGTTATGACATAAAAAGCGACAAATCCATAATAACGGGCAATAAAACGGGCTAAAGCTATGGACGTGAAATCTCTCCATCGGCAAATGAATCACTATCACCAGTGGCGCCGCCAGTTGGACGAGCGGCTGCAGCAGTTTGAGCGATGGGCCAAAACCCAGGGCGCGCTGCCAGAGGCCATGACCACCACCCTGGAGCGGGCGCGCAAACTGCTCGCCAGTGAAACTTTTACCATCGCCTGTGTCGGTGAGTTTTCACGCGGTAAAACTGAGCTGATCAACGCGCTGCTTTATACCAACGGTGGTCGCCGTTTGCTGCCCTCCCAGCCTGGGCGCACCACTATGTGCCCCACCGAAATCTATTGGGACAGCCACCAGGCCACAAACTGCGTGCGCCTGTTGCCGATAGAGACCCGTCGCACTAATACCAGCCTGCAAAGTTTTAAACGCATCCCGCAAAACTGGGTAACCATTCATTTTGATCCCAGCGATGCCGAGCAGACCCGCGCCGTCATCAATCAGGTGTCTACTAGCAAACAGGTGAGCCTGGCCGAGGCGATCAAACTGGGTTTCGATGTCAAAGAGCTGGGTGAACGCGATGAACAGGGGCTGGTGTCTGTACCCGCCTGGCGCCATGCGCTTATTAGCCTGGATCACCCGCTGTTGCGTCAGGGTTTGCGTATTGTTGATACTCCCGGCCTTAACGCCCTGGGCAATGAACCTGAGTTAACCCTGAAAACCCTGCCCGATGCCCAAGCCATTCTGTTTTTGCTCTCTGCCGACGCCGGTGTTACCGCCAGCGATATGGCAATTTGGCAGGAGCATATCAAACTGCTGCGCGATGAAAATTGTACTGCCGTGATCACCCTGCTCAATAAGGTAGATAGTCTCTGGGATGACCTGAGCAGCCAGGCGGAAATCGATGAAAGTATCCTGCGCTTGCGCAAACTTACTGCCCATCAATTAGAAATGTCACCGGAGCATGTGCTTGCCATCTCGGCCAAGCAGGGGCTGCTTGGCAAAGTGGGGCGCAATGGCGCACAACTGGCACGCTCCAACTTCCCGCAACTGGAAAAAATGCTTGCTGAGTGTGTATTGCGTCATCAGCAGCAGATTATCGGCCATCGCTTGGTTGGCGATAGCTATGACATGATTCTGCGCGCCCATATGGGCCTAAAAAAATCCATCCAGCAGGCCGACAGTGAGTTGATGACTCTACGTTCAGTGGCGCCAGTACAGGTAGCGGCCAAGCTGCAGGAGCTGCGCGAAACCATCCGCAAAACTCACCACCAACACCACAAGCAGGCGTTGTCGCTGCGCACCAGCCAGCGCTTGTTGCAATCCCAGGAGTCGCAGCTGCTGGCACCGGTCAGCCTCAAGCTGCTGGAGCGACAAATCCAGGAGGCTAATGAGCAGTTGGCTCAGAGCTGGACTACCCTGGGCCTGGCGCGCGCCATAGGTACCTTCTTTGATAAGGTCGACAGCAATATCCAGCATCTGGAGCGCGAAATAGAGCGCGCCAACCGGGTAGTCGCTTCAATATTTGAGCGCCCGGAAAACGGCGCCCAGGCCGATGACCTTTTGATGACCCACCTGTTGAAAATCCAAAAACAGCGCCGCCAGCTCAACCAGCTGCACAAGCGCGCCGATGGCTTCCGCAAATCGCTGAGCAGTGTGTTCACCCACAAGGGCGCACTGATTACACGCTTTATCAATACCCTGGTACAGGAAGTGCGCAATGTCTTCACCGACCTCAACCAGCACATCAGCCATTGGATTGCCGAGGCTTTAACGCCGCTGTTTCACAACAACCAGTATCAAAAGCAATTGCTCGAGCACCATATGCTGCGACTCACCCAGCTGCAGACAGAGCGCGACGATTACAAGGCACAGCTGGATGGCCTGCAGGCTGGCTTGCAGCAACAGCAGCTAGCGCTGCGGGCACTTGAACCGCTAT
The DNA here is from genome assembly GCA_050305995.1 of Cellvibrio sp. Lineage (GTDB taxonomy): Bacteria > Pseudomonadota > Gammaproteobacteria > Pseudomonadales > Cellvibrionaceae > Cellvibrio. Next base: position 22,980 of record JBNLGJ010000026.1, on the reverse strand, counting down.
ATGCCCAACTGCTGCAGGACCCGCTCAACCCTGAGCTAAAATACGAACCGGCGGTGGCGGCCGCGCAGCGGGTAGTTTCCATAGAGAAAAAGCGCCAGAGCCTGCGCCACAACTAAATTTCTTCTCGCCTAACCTCAGGCGCTGCAGCATAGATAACTTGCAGCCGCCTGCGCCCAACCTTAGACTTGCGCATCGCCGCACACCCGCGGCTTTTGTTTTGCTCCTGCCCGCGCCTAACATCAAGCCACAGGCCTGAGCTAAGGTAAAACTCATCGCTAACAATACACCTGGCTCTCATCAAGGGTCCTTGGTAGATACATCTCATGAGGCTGTTATGCCAGAGCAAATACCCGCTGATTCAGTGGGTTTAGTAGTCCCGCAAAAATTTGAATTTGATCAGCCGCTGCTGCTTGCCAGCGGCCAGACCCTGTCCCGCTACGAGCTGATGGTGGAAACCTATGGCGAATTGAACGCGGCCAAAAGCAACGCCATATTGATTTGTCACGCGCTCTCCGGTCATCACCACGCCGCTGGCTATCACAGCATGGACGATAAGCGCCCCGGCTGGTGGGACGCCTATATAGGCCCGGGCAAACCCATAGACACCAACAAGTTTTTTGTAGTGGCGCTGAATAATATCGGCGGCTGCCACGGCTCCACTGGCCCGCGCTCCATCAACCCGGACACCGGCAAAGCCTGGGGGGCCGACTTCCCCATGATCCGCGTGCGCGATTGGGTGAATACCCAGGTGCGCCTGGCCGATCGCCTGGGGATAGACTGCTGGGCGGCGATTATCGGCGGCAGCCTGGGCGGTATGCAGGTGATGCGCTGGGCGCTGGAGTACCCCGAACGGCTGCGCCACGCGGTGGTGATTGCCTCGGCGATGAAACTGACCGCGCAGAACATTGCCTTTAACGAAGCGGCGCGCAAGGCGATTACCAGCGACCCCAATTTTATGGATGGTGACTATCTGGCGCACAACACCCTGCCCAAAAACGGCCTGGCGGTGGCGCGCATGATTGGCCATATCACCTATTTATCCGATTCCGCCATGGGCGAAAAATTTGGCCGCGAACTGCGCTCCGGCAGCTTCGAGCTGGGCAGGGCCGAGCCGGTGGAATTCCAGATTGAAAGCTATCTGCGCTACCAGGGCGACAGCTTTGCCAACAGCTTCGACGCCAACTCCTATATGCGCATTACCAAGGCGCTGGACTACTTTGACCTGGCGCGCGAGTACGGCGACGACCCGGTGGCCGCGTTCCGCCGCGCCCAGGCCAAATTCCTGGTGGTATCCTTCAGCACCGACTGGCGCTTCTCACCGCAGCGTTCGCGCGAAATTGTTGACGCCCTGGTCGGCGCCAACAAAGCCGTTACCTATGCCGAGATCGAATCCAACTTTGGCCACGATGCCTTTTTACTGCCGGATGAACGCTACCAGCAGGTGTTCGGCCGCTATCTCGCGGGGGTACAAGTCTGATGCGTATTGACCTCAATGAAATCCAGCACTGGATAACAAGCCACAGCCGGGTGCTCGACCTGGGCTGCGGCGATGGCACCCTGCTTAAATTCCTGATCGACAACAAACAAGTGCAGGGCTACGGCCTGGAAATTGACCCGGCGCAGATCAATACTTGTATCGATAAAGGGCTGAATGTGATCGAGCAAAACCTCGACCGTGGCCTGGGCAATTTTGCCGATAAAAGTTTTGATACCGTCATCATGACCCAGGCGCTGCAAACGCTGCATTTCCCCCACAAGGTATTGGACGAAATGCTGCGCGTGGGCAAAGAGTGCATAGTCACCTTCCCCAACTTCGGCCACTGGAAAGCGCGCCTGTATTTGGCCACCCGCGGCCGTATGCCGGTGTCCGACCTGCTGCCCTACGAGTGGTACGACACGCCCAATATTCACTTTTGTACCTTTAAGGATTTCGAAGTCCTCTGCCGCGAGCGGCAGATCAAGGTGATCAATCGCCAGGTGGTTAACGAGCAATCCAGCCACGCGTTTAAAGATGCACTGCCCAACCTCTTTGGTGAAACGGCGATTTACCACCTGCGTAAATAACAGCAAGGGAGCGAAAGGCTCCCTGTAATTCATCCAGCTCAAGAGGAACTCATCATGAAAAGCCTGCTCGGTTTTTTATTTGCTTTTGTCGTTATCAGCGGCGCCCAGGCGCAAGTCGACCAAACCAAAGAGATCAGCACCAGCCAGACTTTTGGTGCCTATACGGTCCACTACAACGTCTTTAACTCCACCGATATTCCGTCGCAGGTGGCTCAGGCCTATAAACTGGTGCGCGGCAAGGATCGCGCCCTGGTGAATATCAGCCTCACCAAAACCGAAAACGGCGCAACCAGTTTGGGCCTGCCGGCGCAGATCAGCGGTAAAACCCGCGATTTGATGCAGCGCCAGCAGCAGCTCAAATTTATCGAAATTAAAGAAGGCGATGCGACCTACTATCTCGCTCCCTTTGTGTTTAACAGCGAAGAGCTGCTCTACTTTGATATCGAGGTTAGCGCTGATAAAAATGCGCGCCCGATGAAAGTCAGCTTTAATCGCACGCTCTACAAGTAAATTTTAAAAACCAACCTTATGAAAAAAATAGTTCTCGCCAGCGGCAACGCCGGCAAATTGCGTGAATTCCAGCAGCTGCTTAGCGGCTGCGGTTTTGAGGTGCTGCCCCAGTCAGATTTTTTTAGCGAAAACGCCGAAGAGACTGGCCTGACCTTTGTTGAAAACGCGATTTTAAAAGCGCGCTTCGCCTGTGCCAAAACCGGATTGCCGGCGATTGCCGACGACTCTGGTATTGAAGTGGATGCGCTCAACGGCCGCCCCGGAATTTACTCGGCGCGCTATGCCGGCGCTGGCGCCAAGGATGCCGACAACAATGCCAAACTGTTGCAGGAGTTGGCCGGTGTACCCCAGGCGCAGCGCAGCGCGCGCTACCACGCGGTGCTGGCATTTATGCGTCACGCCGAGGACCCTACGCCGATTCTCTGTCACGGTATTTGGGAGGGTGTAATTTTAGAGGCGCCGCGCGGCGAGGGCGGTTTTGGCTATGATCCATTGTTTTGGGTGCCCACCCATAATTGCGCGTCCGCCGAATTGAGCAAAGCGGAAAAAAATCGTATCAGCCACAGGGGCGCGGCCATGCAGGAGCTGCTGCAAAAACTTGCCGCCACATCTAAGACCGCGAGCGCCAATTAATGGCGCTGCAGCTGCCGCCGCTGGCGCTTTATATTCATGTGCCCTGGTGCATTCGCAAATGTCCCTACTGCGATTTTAATTCCCATCAGGCTAATAACGATATTCCCGAAGCGGAATACGTCAAAGCGTTGTGCTTTGATTTACAGCAGGATTTAGTCCTCGCCCAGGGGCGCAAACTCACCAGCATATTTTTTGGCGGCGGCACACCGAGCATGCTCTCGGCCAAGGCCATAGGCCAAATTCTTGTAGATGCTGAAGCTATTGTCGGTTTTGAATCCGATATAGAAATTACCCTGGAAGCCAACCCCGGCACCGTTGAGCAGGACAAATTTTCCGGCTTTCGCGCCGCCGGCGTTAATCGCCTGTCCATTGGTATCCAGAGCTTTAACGATCAGCAATTAAAACTGCTCGGTCGTGTGCACGGCCGCGAAGAGGCGCTGCGCGCGGTGGGTGTGGCGCGCCAGGCGGGCTTTGACAATCTCAACCTGGACTTGATGCACGGCCTGCCGCAGCAGAGTTTGGCGGACGCCAAAGCCGATTTGCAGCAGGCGATTGACCTGGGGCCAGAGCATTTATCCTGGTATCAACTCACCATAGAGCAGAACACCGCATTTTATTCGGCGCCGCCCCTGCTGCCGGAGGATGAGGTGCTCGCCGATATTCAGGATGCCGGTGTCGAGCAGCTCGCTGCCAATGGCTATGAGCAGTATGAAATCTCGGCTTATGCGCGCGCCAAAAAGCGCGCGCGCCACAACCTTAACTACTGGCAGTTTGGCGATTACCTGGGTATAGGTGCTGGCGCCCACGGCAAAATCACCTTCCCCGCTCGGGAGCAAATTCTACGCGTGTGGAAAACCCGTCTGCCCAAGCACTATCTGGATGCCGCCAGTTCACAAAAAATATCCACCAACTTAAATGGCCACCAGAATGTCTTTGGTGGTGGCAGTGATTTATTAAGTGAAGAATCCCTGCCGCTGGAATTTATGATGAATGCGCTTCGACTTAATGACGGTGTGCTCCAGCAGTTGTGGGGCGAGCGAACCGGTTTGGACTTTAGTGTTATTGAGCCCAGTTGGAAATGCTTGGAGCAAAAAGGTTTGGTGGAGACTCTACTGGGCAGGCTACGCCCTACAGAATTGGGTAGGCGCTATTTGAATTCGGTGTTGCAAGAGTTCATTTGCGAATAAAAAAGCCCGCGAGTTTGCGGGTTTTTTTATGGTAACTGTTTAGCGATGCGCGCTTAATCCAGCTCTATATCATAATCAATGATCACTGGCAGATGGCTGGAGAACTGCTGGGTTTTGTAGATGGTGGCGTATTCCACCTTGTGGCCCAGGCTGTTAGACACCACCTGGAAGTCGGTGCGCCAACCGTCACCCTCATCTTTACTGCCGCTTGGCCACCAGGAGTATTCGTCCGAGTCTTTATTGACCTTGCGGAAGGCATCTACATAACCAATTTGGTTAAATAATTGGCTCAGCCATTGACGTTCGTGAGGTAAAAAGCCCGAGTTGTGTTGGTTTTTACTGGAATTGCTAACGTCTTTGGGGGTGTGGGCCATTTGCCAGTTGCCACAAAAGATATATTCGCGGCGCTTGCGGGTAATTTTGTCCAAATGCGCCTGGAAGTCGTCAAAGAATTTAATTTTGACTTCTTGTGACTCCATTTCTGAGGTCGCACTGGGGGCGAGCAGCGAGCCAATGCTAAGTTGCTCAAAATCTACTTGCAGGTAGCGGCCTTCCATATCCACACCTGAAGCAAAGCCCAAGCCGTAAATAAGCGCTTTAGGTTGCAGGCGTGTATAGATGGCTACACCGTTATAATGTTTGGTGCCGGAATCGAAAAAATAGGCGTGATAACCCTTAAGTTCGAACTCGGGTTTTTCCAACTCGCGCTCGAGTGCACGAAGATCTTGCAAGCAGATAAAATCCGCGTCTTGATTGGCGAGCCATGTATACAGGCCGCGCTGCGCCGCCTGAAAAATACCATCGACGCTAAGACTGATAACTCTCATGTTAGCCCCTTGATTATGGACTGTGTATCATACCCGAGCTTTGTGTGATTGTGTTACCGTTTCGGCCGGGAATTTTGTGTTAAATGTTACGAATTTTCACATCCTATCATTCGGCAAGGGGATTCAGGCCAAATGCGGGTTCGGATTCTGGTCCAAACCTCGTTTTAGTTATTCTTTATCGACAAACTTAGTTCATTTGTAGGAACTTTGCATGGAAAAGTATCAATACGACTTTATTCAGCTTGCCATCAGACACCAGGCGCTATGCTTTGGTGAGTATGTGCTCAAGTCGGGCCGTACCAGCCCCTATTTTTTTAATGCGGGCAAGTTTCAAACTGGCTCGGCGCTGGCGGAATTGGGTCGCTATTATGCGGCAGCCATCAACGCCTCGGGGGTAGACTTTGATATAGTTTTTGGGCCTGCTTACAAAGGAATTCCCCTGGCGGCAACCACCGCTATTGCTTTGGCCGATGGATACCAGCGCGATTTGCCCTATTGCTATAACCGCAAAGAGGCAAAGGATCATGGGGAGGGCGGCACTCTGGTTGGAGCGCCTCTGCAGGGGAAAGTTCTGATTGTCGACGATGTAATTACCGCAGGTACGGCGGTGCGAGAAGTTATGGCGATCATTGAATCCGCTGGCGCTAAGCCCGCCGCAGTGCTAATTGGCCTCAATCGCCAGGAGAAGGGCAAGGGCGAGCTATCGGCAATTCAAGAGGTAGAGCAGACTTTTGGTATTCCGGTAATCAGTATCATCAATCTTAACCATATAATTGATTACTTGGAAAATCAGGTGGGTCAGGAAGAAATGGTGGCTAAGATTAAAGCCTATCGTCAAACCTATGGTGTAGAACTTTAACCGGGTGCATATATTTTTATGAAGATAGCAATTGCCTTGATTTCGCTGTCACTGATTTGCCCGCTGCTGGCTGCTGCCGCACCAGTTAGCGAGCAGAGCAAGGTGATCTATCGCTATAAAAATGATAAAGGCGTGACTGTACTGGACAGTGCTATTCCCCCTGAATATGTCAGTGACGGTTATGAAATTATGTCATTGGGGGGCAAGGTGCTAAAAGTGGTGCCGCCTGCGCTCTCTGGCGACGAGGCGGAAAGAGCGCGTATTTTGCGCATAGCTCGCGAGGAGCGGGCCAAGGCGGACCTCGAATTGCGTCGCAACTATAGCAATGCTAATGATATAGACGCGGCTAAACAGCGTAATCTGAAAAGCATCAAGGGCAATTTGGATATTCTTGAGATCAATCTAACTAGCTTGCGTAGCAAGTTGCAGGATGCTCAGTCCAGGGCAGCGGCTATGGAGCGTGGCGGTCGCACCTTAACCCCGGAAATACTGGCTAACATTGCCACCTTGGAGCAGGAACAAGTTAATATTCAGGAGCAGATTAAACAGCGACAACATGAATACCAGCAGGTGTCTGATAAATTTGATGCAGATCGCCAGCGCTTTATTGAAATTACCAAGCCCGCCCCATAATTGGGTCTAGGCGGTAGTTAGGGGTTGGCTTTGCAGCAGCCCCTGGGCGATTAACTGCCACTGCTCCTGCCAGTGCTCTGTCGGCAAGCGCCTAAAACCAGAGCGTACAAACTCCACAATTCGGCCATCCACCAGTGCCATCATCAAGTTGGCTGCCGCCATGACGGGTAGCTGTGCTTGAATCCCTTCGCGTAATTCCGCTTCGCGCAATATCTGCCGTATCTGGGTTTCCACTCTTTCGAAAAATTGGGCGATGCGCAGGCGCAAGCGCTCGGTTTCGCCAGTGAGGGCGTCGCCAGTGAGCAGGCGGCTGAGGCCAGGATTGCGTTCGGCAAAGGTGAGTAACAGGCCGAGAATAGTTTCGCAGCGCTTAAGGGTGGATTTTTCCTCGGCCAAAATCACGGTAATGCGCGAGAAGATAGTTCCCTCAATAAACTCGATCAAGCCTTCAAACATTTTTGATTTGCTGGGGAAGTGACGATAAAGCGCTGCTTCAGAAACACCAACTTCACGCGCGAGGGCGGCGGTAGTAATCCGCTCACCAGGGCTGGCTTCAAGCATTTGCGCCAGGCACTGGAGAATCTGCTGGCGCCTTGGTGTCTTGGCGAGTGTCTTGGTCATGTCCTATGAGTCCCCGGTAAGGGGCGCCGGGGCGCCCTGATTGTTATTTTGTGCCTAGGGTGCGTGGTGGATCAGGCGCGCGTTTTATTGGTGATAAGTGTACCTACACCGGCATCGGTAAATATTTCCAGCAGCACGGCATGGTCGACGCGGCCGTCAATGATGTGAGCACTGGTGACACCGCCTTTTACCGCATCCAGGGCGCAGGCGATTTTGGGCAGCATGCCGCCGTAGATAGTGCCGTCGGCAATCAGGCTATCTACCTGTTGCGTGGACAGACCGGTGAGCACCTTGCCCTGCTTGTCGAGCAGGCCGGACACATTAGTGAGCAGCATCAGCTTTTCGGCCTTCAAAAACTCGGCGACTTTACCGGCGACCAAGTCGGCGTTGATATTGTAGGAGGCGCCATCTTCGCCCACGCCGATGGGGGCGATCACCGGAATAAAGTCGCTGTTGATCAGCATGTCGATTACCGAGGTGTTCACACTAGCTACTTCGCCCACATGGCCAATGTCGAGAATTTCCGGCGCGGTCATTTCGGGCGTTTTGTGGGTGACGGTGAGTTTTTTCGCTTTGATCAGCTGGCCGTCTTTACCGGTGAGGCCGATGGCCTGGCCGCCGTTGCGGTTGATCAGGCTGACGATCTGCTTATTTACTGTGCCGCCCAGCACCATTTCCACCACATCCATGGTGGCGCTATCGGTCACGCGCATGCCGTTGATAAATTCTGATTTGATACTGAGCTTTTCCAGCAGGCTGCCGATTTGCGGACCGCCGCCGTGCACGACTACTGGATTCATGCCCACCAGTTTCATCAGCACTATGTCGCGCGCAAAACTGTTTTGCAGCGCTTCGCCTTCCATAGCATTGCCGCCAAATTTAACTACGACAGTTTTACCGGTGAAGCGCTGGATATAGGGTAGGGCCTCGGTGAGAACATTGGCGATATTCATCGCTGATTCGCGACTGAGTGACATAGGAGAATCCTGTAGTTGTGCTGTTAAAATAGGGACAGTTAAAAATTAAGCGAAAGTTTGCCGTTGACTTTAAGCAGTTCGCGTTTAAATAGTTGTTGAATTTTGCGTAGTGACTCTTCGTTTTCCGCCTCAAACCTAAGGGTGAGCGCAGGTGATGTGTTAGATGCGCGCACCAGCCCCCAACCTTTGGGGAAGTCCACGCGCAGGCCATCGATACTGGTGATAGATCCGCCTTGGAAATTGGCCAGGGCGGCGAGTTTTTCGATAATCCCAAACTTCTCTGCCTCGGCTACTGCCACTTTAATCTCCGGCGTGATCAGCATGGGTGGGAAGCTGGCAAAAATCTCATCGATGGGCTGGTCGCGCAGCGTAATGATTTCGAGCAAGCGCGCCATAGCGTAAAGGCCGTCGTCAAAGCCGTACCAGCGATCCTTGATAAATATATGGCCGGAGTATTCGCCGCCGATAAGTGCGCCTGTCTCAACCATTTTGGCTTTCATTGGCGAGTGGCCAGTTTTCCACATAATGGGACGACCGCCGTAGCCGCTGATCACCTGATTGAGTTGGCGCGAACACTTCACATCGAAGACTACATCGGCACCCGGGTGGCGCGAGAGCACATCGCGTGCAAACAGCATCAGCATGCGATCTGGCCAAATAATATCGCCTTTGGGGGTGACCACTACCAGGCGGTCACCATCGCCATCAAAGGCCACGCCCATGTCGGCTTTGGTCTCTTTTACCTTGGCAATAAGTGCGGCGAGATTTTTCTCCTCCGATGGGTCTGGTGCGTGGTTGGGGAAGTTGCCATCCAACTCGCAATAAAGCGGTATTACATCGCAGCCCAGCTCTTCAAATAATCTGGGCGCCACCAAGCCAGGTACAGCGTTACCTGCATCGATTACCAGCGTGACGTTGCCGGCCAGGGCCACGTCGGAAAAAATGCGATCGATGTAATCGGGGATAATCTCGCGGCTGGTTTCCACCCCGGCGCCCTGGTGCAAGCGCTGGCCGAGAATGCGCGAGCGCAGTTCCAGCACCGCCTCATCGGCCAGGGCGTTATTGTTGATTACCACCTTAAAGCCGTTGTACTCCTTGGGATTGTGACTTGCCGTCACCATGACGCCGCTGCTGGTGTCGTCAAAGTGGAAGCTGGCGAAGTACATCAACGGGGTGGGTATAAGGCCAAGGTTGATCACATTACAGCCGGACTGGAGTATGCCTTTGATCAGGGCATTGCACAGGCTTTCGCTGTGGGTGCGACCATCGCGGCCAACCACTATGGATTGCTCGCCCTGATCCAGTGCTTCACTGCCGATGGCTTGGCCAATAAGCATGGCTACGGAGGAGGTAATCTGGCTGTCGGCCAGGCCGCGAATATCGTAGGAGCGGAAAATCTCGCGCGGGACGTCCTCTTCACTGAGCCGTGCAGCGGAGCTGCCGCTACTGCGGCGATTGCCTGCCTCGCTCAGGCCGAGGACGTTTTCGTCCTCGTCGATCATGGCGATATCGAGGATGTCCTGGTTTTGGAACAAGGGATTAGCGACATTCTCGTCGGACTTGACGGTGCTCGGGTTGGGCACCAGATCGCCGAGCATAGGCCCCGGTTTAACGGTTTGCTTGGCTATGCGCTTAAACAGTTGCAGATGCACCAGCCACGCAATTGCCAGTAATGCTGCGAGAATTAGCGCGCTGAGATTAATCCAAAGCGCTGGTGATTCAGCCGCCAAATTAATCAGCCGCTCCGATGGGGTGAACTTTACCTGCAGATGGCTGCCGGTAACCTCGCGCTCATGGCTGTCGCCTATGCCATCATTGCCGAGCTGGGTGAGCGATTGCGCGGGGCTGCCGCTGAACACTTGCAGCAACTGGTATTGGCCCAGAGACTTATCGGCACTGGTAAACAGGGCAAACAGTTCGCTGGCATCTACCACCAGGAGTAGGCTGCCCAGGGCTTCTTGACTGGCATCGGGTTTAATTGCTCTCGCCCAATTGACCCACCAGTGGCCGTTTATTGAAACTACTTCGGGCAGTACCGGTTTAAGTGCCTCGGCGCGATTAAGCAGGTCTAGTTCGGCATAGCGAATAGGAAATTGTGCGTCGCGATCCAGTTGCGCGCTGCCCACAGGGAAAATACGCAGACTGAGGGCGGCGGGGATAGCGCGTACCAAAGTGCGCGCCAATTGCTTCCGCTGGTCCTCACCATTGGCTGGATTGCCGGGAGTGAGGCTATCGATAATATCCTTATTGCCCGCCAAGCGATCTAGCGTATGTGCCTGGGTGCGCCAGTAATCTTCGAGTAAGCTGGCGCGGTTTTGCGCTTCCTGTTCAGCCAGATTTTGCAGGTTAGTCACACTTTTTTGCGTCACCATAGGGCTGTAAAGTACAAAGCTGACTATGGCGGCTATTGCCAGGGCGACGGTGCAACTGGTGAGCAGCAGTTTGCGTTTGAGGGCTTGCCGTTTGCTTGCATCCTCCCTGGCGCGAATTTCTGCGCGGGTCAGGGCGGGGCCTTCAGTTTGTGCGGAGGGATGATCCTGTTTTGCCACGCTTTTACCCTATCTTATTGATTGGATTCAATTTTCCTTGATCACTTAAACGAGCCGCCAGCTCGCGGATCAATTCCTGTGCCAGCTGGCTTTTGCTCATTTGGTCGATCGCTCGGCTACCCTGGCGATCGACCAGGGATACGGCATTTTCATCGCTATTAAAGCCTATGCCTTCACCGGCAATGTTATTGGCGATAACCAAATCCAGGTTTTTGCGCTCCAGTTTAGCGCGCGCATACTCCAACAGGTGTTGGCTTTCAGCGGCAAAGCCTACGGTATAGGGGCGATTTTTCAAGGCGGCGACACTGGCGACAATATCGGGGTTTTTTATCAGTTCCAGGGTTAGGGTGTCGCTTTCGCCTTTTTTAAGTTTGTGCTCGGCCAGTTGAGCGGGGCGATAGTCGGCAACGGCGGCGGCGCCAATAAACAAATCGCATTGCTCGGCAGCCTCTAGGCTGGCAGTGTGCATTTGCGCAGCGGTAACCACATCAACTCGGGTTACCCGCGCCGGGCAGGGCAGTTGGGTGGGGCCGCTAATTAACAGCGTTTGCGCGCCTGCCTCGGCGGCGGCGGCGGCCAGGGCATAGCCCATTTTGCCCGAGCTGTGGTTGCTGATATAGCGCACTGGATCTATGGCTTCGCGGGTGGGGCCGGCGGTAATCACCACGCGTTTGCCCGCCAAAAGGCCAGTCTGGAACAGCCCGGCGGTAGCCTCTACTAGCTCCAGTGGCTCCAGCATGCGCCCGGGTCCGACATCGCCACAAGCTTGGCTGCCCTGGGCGGGGCCAAAAAGTTTTATCCCGCGTTTGCGGAGTAGTGTCAGGTTGTCCTGGGTGCTGGCATTGAGATACATGCCTTGGTTCATGGCCGGCGCCAGCGCAATAGGTGCAGCGGTGGCCAGACACAGGGTGCTGAGCAGATCATTGCCCAAGCCCTGTGCCAGGCGCGCGATAAAATCGGCGCTGGCAGGTGCCACCAGAATAATATCGGCCCAGCGCGCCAGCTGGATATGACCCATTCCAGCTTCTGCCTCAGGATCCAATAGCTGGGTGTGCACCGGGTTGCCCGACAGCGCCTGCAGGGTCAACGGGGTAATAAACTCCTGAGCGGCGGGGGTCATTACCACCTGCACGCGGGCGCCGGCATCCTGCAGACGACGGATTAAATCGGCGCTTTTATAGGCAGCTATGCCGCCACTAACGCCAAGTAGAATCTGTTTGTTGTGCAGTGAAAGCGTCGCCATAAAGATTAAGTTTTGCCCTTAGGAAAAGTTGGCGCCATAGCTGGGTTAGGGGCTAGTCATCTTGTTCGGCGATTGGTGCTTAAACCTGTTGAGGCTGCCGCCGAATAGCTTTTGAGGTAATTAACCACTAACCGCCCAAGGCTTGACGCAAGCCGCATAAGATACCATCCTTGGCCTGGGTTTCCCAAGCAGCCAGCTGGCTAGATTGGCTAAATCCGGCGATTTTCACCACTCACATTTAAGCAGGGAGTTGCTATGTCTATTGCTCAGTGGCCGGCGCCTGAGCGCCCGCGGGAAAAACTACTTACTCTGGGGCCGGCGGCCCTGTCCGACGCTGAACTTCTGGCGATTTTTTTGCGCATTGGTGTCGCGGGTAAATCCGCTGTCGACCTCGCTCGCGAGCTACTAAGCCAATACGGCGGTCTGCGCCCCTTACTGGAAGCCAGCCAGCAGGAGTTTTGTGCCGGGCTGGGTTTGGGCGCCGCTAAATACGCACAGCTGCAGGCGGTGCTGGAAATGGCCAGGCGCCACCTTTCGGCTAGTATGCAGGCAGGCGACTTGCTCAGCAGCCCGCAGTTGGTGCGCGACTATCTGCGTGCACAGCTGCGCCACCGCCAGCGAGAGGTTTTTGCGCTGCTGTTCCTCGACAATCAAAATCGTCTAATCGCCTATGAAGAATTGTTTCAGGGCACTATAGATGGCGCTAGTGTCTATCCGCGCGAAGTGGTCAAGCAGGCCCTGGCACGCAACGCGGCGGCAGTTATTCTGGCCCATAATCATCCCTCGGGTGTAGCTGAGCCGAGCCAGGCTGATAGGCGCATCACCCAGAGGTTGCAGGATGCGCTGGCGTTGGTCGATGTGCGGGTGTTGGATCATCTGGTGGTGGGCGAAGGGGAGCCAGTGTCCTTTGCCGAGCGTGGATGGATTTGATGCCAGTGTAAAAATTGGTATAAAGTTGGCAGCTTGGATGTGATGCCCAGCACAAGAATTGGATTCGCTCAGGTGCCTATAATAACAACTGAATTTGCCATCATGATTTTCAAGCTGTCTTTTTTGCGCATTTTGCGCCTGGGTTTTGGCCTATTGCTAACGGCGGTTTTGCTGCTTCCCAGCTGGGGCTTGGCCGAAACATTGCGCCTGGTAGTACCCACCCGCGACGTCGCCACTATGGCTGACACCCACTATTTTTATCCGCTGCTCAAACTTGCCCTGACTAAAACCGAGGCTACTGATGGCCCTTTTCAGGTGGACTACTATCCGCGTCAACTGTCATCGGCGCGTATTCTCAGCCTTATCGAAAATAATGAAGGCATAGATCTGGCCTGGACCAGTACCAGCAGTCAGCGCGAGCGCGACCTGGGCTTTGTGCCGGTATCGCTACTGGGTCAGCTGAGTGATTACCGGGTGTTAATGATACGCGCGCAGGATCAAAGCCGATTTGACACCGTGGAAAAATTAGCCGATTTGCAGCAGATGCGTATGGGCATAGGCGGCCACTGGCCGGATGCAAGGTTGCTGTCCAACAATGGCTTTATGACAGTTACCTCTATCTATTACAAATCCCTCTTCAATATGCTTGCGGCAAAGCGCTTCGAGGCCTTTCCGCGCGGCCTGTTTGAGGCCTGGGATGATCTGGCTGCACACCCGGGGCGCGGCCTGGCGATAGAGCAGCGGTTGATGCTGCACTACCCGGCGCCTTTTTACTTTTTTATCAATAAGCACAATAAGGCGTTGGCAGATCGTCTTGAGCGAGGTTTGAAAATTGCCCAAGCCGATGGCAGTTTCGATCAGTTAATGCTGAGTGTTCCTGCTTTCCAGCATGGAATGGATGAATTGCATCAGGGCCAACGACGGGTGTTTGAACTTGAGCCAAAATACTGAGCTTGTGCCCCAAGCGGGCGAAAAGCGGTTTTTTTTGGCTAAAAAAGCAGCTTGTCGTTGCTATTGAAGGGCTGTTTTGGTATAAAACGCGGCTCTTTGCGGCAGGGTAGTTTCAGGCTCCCGAGCCAGGGTGTCCGGGGGTATATTTCCAAGGGAAATTTTTCGCCCCGAGCTTGCTTATCCGGCCGCTAATTAAGAAGGCTGCTATCTAGACTGCGCCGCTGTTACGAATGCAAATTCAACACTGCACTGAGCTGGAGTTAGTCTGTTTTAGATTCTGACCCGGCGTTGCCACCATCTGGCTCGGTGCGCTGATTTTTTAATGAGGCAATCAAATGTCCAAGGTATGTCAAGTAACTGGTAAGCGTCCTATTACCGGTCACAATGTTTCCCACGCAAAAAACCACACCAAGCGTCGTTTTTTGCCAAACCTGCAATCTCACCGTTTTTGGGTTGAAGCTGAGAAGCGTTTTGTTTCTCTGCGTCTGACTCCAAAAGGTATGCGTATCATCGACAAGCGCGGTATCGACGCTGTGTTGGCTGATATTCGTGCTCGCGGCGAAAAAGTGTAATTAGGAGCTATCGTCATGCGCGAAAAAATTCGTCTGAACTCTTCTGCTGGTACTGGTCACTTCTACACCACCGACAAGAACAAGCGCACCATGCCAGAAAAGATGGAAATCAAAAAGTACGATCCAGTTGTGCGCAAGCACGTGGTCTACAAAGAAGGCAAAATCAAGTAGTTACTTGATTCTTCTATAAAAAAACCCGGCTCTTGCCGGGTTTTTTTATGCCTGGATTTTGGTCAAAGACCTACTCGCGTTGCTGCTGCAGCTCATAGGGCTCGACTATCCCGCGGCGCGCCTCCAGTAAGTGCTCGGCCAGCCCCACCCCTGCTTGGTTCATGGTTTGGTAGGTTTTGTTGGCGCCGGCGGCGTTAATCAGGCGCGCCTCGTCATCGTACAAACTGTGGGACAGCACCAGCCCTTTGAATCCCTGCTGGCGCAGTTGGCGCGCCGCTATCACCTTGGACTCCACATCGCTCATGGCAAGTATCACCGCATCCAGCTGGTGCAAATCCAGCTCCTGCCAAAACAGCTGATCCTCGGCATCGGCAAAGGCGATATTAATACCCGCCTCGCGGTACTTTTCCACCTTGGCCGGGTCCGAGTCCAGTGCGATAACCGCTATATCGTAATGGCGCAAATGCTCATAGGCCGCCGAGCCGGTGCGGCCCATACCTAGCACCAGTACCTTGGCATCGCCGAGGGAGACAGGCTGTTCATCGGGATGGCGAATATCGCGCTCCAGCGGTAAAAGCCGCCTGGCCAAACGCTCGTAGATGGGGTGGGCAACGCGGTTGAGTGGCGCAGAGATAACAAACGACAGCGCCAGGCTGATAGCCAGAGGTACCAGCCACTCGGGCATGAGTACGCTGGCCATAATTAGCGCAAACTCACTGTAATTGCTAAGGCTCAAACTGGCGAGAAAGGCAGAGCGAGCGCGTAACTTGAAGGCCACCAGCAGTAAAAAGTAGAGCAGGGTTTTAAGTGGCAGCAACAGGGCCATCGCCAGTGCAAAGGTAAGGGCTGCCCAGTCGGGCAGGCCATTGCTACCTATCTGCAGGAAGAAGCCGACCAGAAATACCTCTTTAATACTCCACAGTGATTGCGACAGTTCTACGGCGCGTCTGTGGCGAGCGAGGAGCATGCCCATTAGCAAGGCGCCAAGTTCGGCGCTCAAGCCCAGCAGTTCGAAGCCATATCCTCCCAGAACTATAGCTAACAGCAAGCCGAGCAAGATCAGTAGCTCATCGTGGCCGCTGATATCTAGCAGCTTGTTGAGTGGTTGGCGCAGCAATGGCAGGCCCAGTAGTAACAGCGCCCAGGGTGAGGGGTTGTGATCGCCGGCGAGTGCCATAAGCACCAGGGCGATGACATCCTGAAGGATAAGCACACCAATCGCCACACGTCCGTGAAAGGCACGCAGCTCGCGCTTACCCTCGAGGATTTTTGCAGCTAATACCGTGCTGGAAAAGGTCAAGGCCGCGCCCAGCAGCAGCGCTTTAACAAGGGGCAAATCGAGATATATGTAGAGCCCCAGGCTGAAGAGCCCGGCGGAGAGCACAAAATGCAGCAGGCCACCGCCGAGGATTTCCGGGCGCAGCACCGAGGAGGGTCGCAGTTTGAGGCCAATGGTAAACATCAGTAGCAATACCCCAAGGTGCGACAGCTGCTCCAGGGCAAATTCTCCGCCGTCCCCCAGTGCTAGCTCGCTCTCGGCTGAGTGCAGCAAAAAGCCAGCGGCCAGGTAACCTACCAGCGGCGGCAGGCCCAGTGGGCGAGCGAGGAGTCCAAGGCAGTAGGCAATGGCGATCCAGCTGGCAATCAGCATTCTTTATCCTTAATTCGTCTAATAAGTTTGATTGGCTATTCTAGTCTTGAATGATGAACCAGCTCACACTTGGGTGAGTGGCTGTTTCAGTAATGCCCCGTTAGCTTTTGGGCACTAAGATCGAATAATACAGATAGGTCGATGTTATGGGTGAACTGCGTGGGCTCGATGCCTGGATGAAGTCCTTGGGCGAACAGGAATTGCCAACTTTAGATGCCGTGGTCAAGGAAATCTGCGAGCTGAGTGAAAATGAGCGAACCCGCGCTGAAGATTTAACTCACATTATTCTGCGCGACGCAGATCTCACCTCCAAAGTATTAAAAATCGCCAATTCAGTGCATTACAACCCCAGTTTTAGCCCGATCAAAACTGTCTCTCGCGCCATAGTTCAGTTGGGCTTTGAAAATTTAAGATATATCACTCTGGCGACAGCGCTGATAGAAAGTTTTCTGCGCGGTAAACCTAAGGAAATGATGATCCAGTGTTTGGCACGCTCCTTCCATGCCGCAGTACAAGCCAAGGCGATGGTGCCCAAACTCTCCAGCGACAGTAAAGAGCAGGTATTTATCGCGGCGCTGTTGCGCAACTTGGGCGAGCTGGCGCTGATTGCCAGTGGCCGCGAGCAGGTAGAAAAGTTTATTTTGGCGCGCAATCAGCTGCCAGAACAGGAGCGCCAGATAGCACAGGATTATTTGGGGGTGGATGTCAATCACCTCACCCGGCAGCTGGTTAAAGAGTGGAATCTAGGCGATCTGCTGATTGAGGCCTGCGATAATCGCAGCCAGAGCAGTGAAGCAGCGCGCGCCGTCAATTTGGGCAACGAGCTGAGCAAGCATATTCATCGCGGCATTAAAGACCCAGAGGTGCAAAAGCTTTGCGAACAGGCAGCGCGCCTCTGTCAGATTGCGCCTGAGGACGCGCGTAAACAGGTGCTGCTCATGGCTGATGAGGCGGCGGTGGTGGCCAAAAGCTATGGTGTTGAAGTGCTTATCAGTGCCCTGCCTGACCCCCATCAACTTGAGCAAGAGGAGGCCCAGGCTCATGCTCGCCCGGACTATTACTTCCAGCATCAGCTTAATGAAATCCATCAATTGATGCTGATGGGCGAAGATATCAGCAAAATTACTCAGGTATCCATCAATGCCCTATACGAGGGGTCGGGTTTGCCAAGGGTGGTAATTGCAGTCGTGGATTACACCAGCAAAAGCCTGGATCTGCGCTATACCGCTGGGCGCGGCACCCATTTGTGGTTGCAGTTGCCGCCGATCAAGCTGGATAATTTGCATAAAGGCGAGCTGTTACACGACTTTCTGCGCAATCAGCAGCCCCTTTGGTATCAGCCCAGATTGCTGAGTAAGGAGACTGGCGCGCTGAGGGTATTTGGTGCCAGTGGCGATATTATGCTGGCACCGCTATTCCTCAATAAGCGCTTGGTAGCCATTCTCTATGCCGATGCTCATGAGGGAAACTTCAGTCAGCGCCAGTTTGAAGAGTTCCAACTGATCGGGAATCAGCTCAACCTGATGATGCGTATTAATGCAGCTACGGCTTAGGGATTTTCAGCCTAGCGGTTGAACCTTTCGCTACCCTTAGATAAACCCATTGAATTGCCTGTCAGCAAGTGTTTGTTTATGCCCGAACTACCCGAAGTCGAAACCACCCTGCGCGGTATAGCGCCGCACATTCAAGGTCGCTGTGTCACCCAATTAGTAATTCGCCAGCCGCGCTTGCGCTGGCCAATCCCGGCGGATTTACCGCTGCTGGGGCAGAAGTTGGTGCGGCTCGAGCGCCGCGGCAAATACCTATTGCTTGAGTTTGAGCGCGGCACAGCACTAATCCACCTGGGCATGTCTGGCAGCTTGCGCATTGTTAGTGCCGATGAACCGGCATTGTTTCACGACCATTTTGATATTGCCTTTGGCGAGCGGGTGCTGCGCTACTGCGACCCGCGCCGCTTTGGCTGCCTGTTGTGGGAGCCAGGGGATATCAGCCAGCACGCGCTGCTGCGCGACCTGGGGCCAGAGCCGTTAACCGATGACTTTACGCCCGCGTATTTATACCAGCGCAGCCGCAAGCGCACCCAGGCGGTCAAGCAGTTCATCATGGACAGTAAAATCGTGGTGGGGGTGGGTAATATCTATGCCAACGAGTCGCTGTTTATGGCGGGCATTAAACCCATTCGCAAAGCGGGTGCGCTCACGCGCAAAAACTGCGAGGAATTGGTTGAACATATCAAGTTTGTGCTGCAGCGCTCCATTACCAAGGGCGGAACGACACTGCGCGATTTTGTCGGTGGCGATGGCAAACCCGGCTATTTTCAGCAGCAGCTACTGGTCTATGGTCGCGGTGGCGAGCCCTGTGTCAACTGTAAAAAGCCCCTCAAAGAAGTCCGCATGGCGGACCGCACCACCGTCTACTGCGTAGTTTGCCAGCGCTAGCGGCCAAATTTTTTCTGCAGCGCAGCCTCTACTGGTGGGGCGACAAACTTGCTCACATCGCCACCGAGCATGGCGATTTCGCGCACTATGGAGGAGGAGATAAAGGAGAGATGCTCCGCCGGGGTGAGGAACAGGCTCTCCATGTTAGGGGCCAGAGCGCGGTTCATATTGGCCAGTTGGAACTCGTATTCAAAATCCGACACAGCGCGCAGGCCGCGCAGCACCGCCTGGGCGTTTTGCTGCTTCACAAAATCCACCAGCAGAATATCGAAACCCACCACGCTCACATTGGGCAAATGGTCCAGGGTTTCGCGCGCAAGCTCCACCCGTTCCTCCAGCGTAAACAGCGGGTTTTTGCGGGTACTGGCGGCCACTGCCACTATCACACTGTCAAACAGGCGACAGGCGCGTTCGACCAGATCGATATGGCCATTGGTAATTGGGTCAAAAGTACCGGGATAGAGCACTGTACGCATAGTGGTTATCTCATTTTGGCGCCAGCGGGGCCTAGAGTCTGCCCAAGGGCGGGGCGGGCATAGTACAAAATTCGCCGGGAACTGACCAGCAAACTGCAAAGCACCAAATAGTCTATAAATTGATCACTCAGGGTGCTTTCAGTGTTTTAAAATCGACAGAGCGCAGGTTTGAAAGGCGTCGCCTGCGGAACCTGAGTTAACTAATTTAGGGGCAGCTGCGGCAGTCTGAGGGTGGAGACTGACGGGCGGCCTTGTCGCTGTTGCCAAGGCATTGAGTGTGGTCCAGGCCAACAAGCCGGAAACCGCCGCTGAGGCAGGGTGCATAAGGCCCCGTCCCAAACCACCAGGAATTGACGCAGCCTGTCCATCGGAGGGAGGTACGCTATGGTGGAATCTATCCAGGCCACTCGCCTTGGGGACATATTGCTCGAAAAGGGTCTGATCGACCTTGGGCAATTGCGTGAGGCCATAGCGGAGCAGCGTCGTCGCCGTCAACAACTGGACCCCAATGACAGAAAGGCGATGGACGCTACCTCCCTGGGCGAAGTGTTAATCGACAAAGGCTATATCAATCGCCAGCAGCTTAAGCGCGGCCTTAACTGGCAGCTCTACCTGCGCAAAATGACCCTGGTGATGTCCCTCTGCGCGCCGCTTATGACCTGGGCTGGCGGCGCCTATGCCAATAATCACCAGTTTGATCAGAGCAACTACGCCAGCAGCTATAGCACCAGCGCTCAACAGCAATTGGACCCCACAGTGCATTTGAGTGGGCGGGTGATGTTTAAATGGGATGTGCCGCGCTACCGCGAGGATGGCAGCTACTTGGATATTACCGAGCTGGGCGGCTATGAATTGCGCTACAGGCGCGCCGATGAGCCCCACTACACCTATGTGAGCATCAACGACCCCTGGAAAAACTACTATCAGTTCCGCCATCTGGAGGGAGACTATGTACTCCAGGTGGCATCATTTGACCGCAGTGGTCGCTACAGCAAGTTTGTCCCTCTCTTACCTGAGGCCGCTTAATCGGTCTCAGGCTCACCACCCAACGCAAGTTCGCGATAACACAAGCGGTAGCTGACCTGCCCCGCCTGCTTGTCCCTGTGTAGGCGCCAGTGGCTGGGTAGCGCGAGCGGCTTATCTCTGGGTGATTCCAAATAAATAGCCGCGCCTTCACTCAGCCAATTGCCGCCTTCCAGGGCGTCGATGATCTCGCTCCAGAGGTTGAGACTAAAGGGCGGGTCGATAAACACCAGATCGAAACTGGGCATATCCACCGGGCGCCCGGCCTTGAGCCAACTGAGGCTATCCACCTGCAGCAGCTTGCCTTGAGTGGCCTTTAGCAGTTCCAAGTTGGCTGCTAGAAAACGCGCTGCCTGGGTATCTTTTTCCAATAGAAGGCAAAATTCGGCGCCGCGCGACAGGGTTTCCAGGCCCAGGGCGCCGGAGCCGGCAAACAAATCCAGCACCCGGGCGCCGGGTACATCCTGCTGCAGCCAGTTAAACAGGGTTTCGCGGATGCGGTCGCCGGTGGGGCGCAGGCCGTTGACGTCGGGAAAGCTGAGTTTGCGCCCGCGCCACTGGCCGCCGATGATACGCAATTGATTTGAGCCACCAGAACGGGCATTGGCCTGGGGCGATTTGCGAGGAGATTTAGTCAACATTTAGTCTCAAACATCCATTGTGGATCGAAGAAGGCGGTGCAGAATTGAATCCATAGCGGTGGATAAAAAGTGATAGGATAGCGCCTTTGCTCCGGCAAGCGTAATTTTCAGGCTGCAAGGGTCTTCAGAGCCCAGCCCTAATCTCTTCAAACGCATTATCCAAGACCATCATCATGTCGCTGTTCGATCTGTTTAAAAAATCCAAATCGGCTGAACAAAACCAGCCGCAAACCCCGGAAGTTGCTCCCCAGGAAGCTCCTGTTGCCGCTGTTAGCGAAGCACCTGAAGCAGCCCTGGAAGCTTTGCCCGAAAGTTCGCCAGCTGTTGAACCAGCACCGGCCAAGCTCGGCTTTTTTGCGCGCATCAAGCAGGGTTTAAGCCGCACTTCCAGTCACTTTGCCGAGGGGCTGGGCAATCTCTTCCTGGGTCGCAAAACCATCGACGACGAGCTGTTCGAGGAGCTGGAAACCCAGCTGCTGGTGGCCGACGTGGGTATGGAGGCCACCACCGAAATAATCGATAACCTCACGACGCGAGTTGCGCGCAAACAACTGGCCGATGCCGATGCCCTCTACCAGGCGCTGCGCCAGCAGCTCACCGACCTGCTGCTGCCGATTGAGCAGCCACTGGAAATTCCCGCCGATAAAAAGCCCTTTGTGATTCTGGTGGTGGGTGTTAACGGCGTGGGCAAGACCACCACTATTGGCAAGTTGGCTAAACGCCTGCAAAACCAGGGTAAAAAAGTCATGCTGGCGGCGGGCGATACCTTCCGTGCCGCTGCCGTAGAGCAGCTGCAGGTCTGGGGTGAACGCAACAATGTCCCCGTGGTTGCCCAGCACACAGGCGCGGATTCCGCCTCGGTAATCTATGACGCCCTGAGTGCCGCCCAGGCGCGCGGTATAGATGTGGTCATTGCCGATACCGCCGGTCGCCTGCACAACAAAAGCCATTTAATGGACGAGCTGGCCAAGGTCAAACGCGTTATGGCCAAGCTGGATGTGAGTGCCCCCCACGAGGTGCTGCTGGTACTGGATGCTGGCACCGGCCAGAACGCCATCAACCAGGCACAGCAATTTAGCGAAGCGGCCGGGGTCACCGGCGTCGCCCTGACCAAGCTCGACGGCACCGCCAAGGGCGGGGTGATTTTCGCCCTGAGTAAAAAATTCGGCCTGCCGGTGCGCTTTATCGGTGTGGGTGAAGGCATAGACGACCTGCAACCCTTCTCCGCCGAACCCTTTATCCGCGCGCTGTTCAACCAACCCGAATAACAGGGGCCAGCTGTGATCCGCTTTGAATCCGTGAGCAAGCGCTATGACACAGGCTATGAGGCCCTGGCGCGGGTCGATTTTGAGGTGGAGGCGGGGGAGATGCTGTTTCTCACCGGCCACTCGGGGGCGGGCAAAAGCACCCTGATGAAAATGATCACCCTGATGGAGCACCCCTCCAACGGCCAGGTGTATGTGGATGGCCACAACCTGAGCCAGATGTCCAATAGCCAGATCCCGTTTTTTCGCCGCAACCTGGGGGTGGTGTTTCAAAACCACCAGCTGCTGTTTGACCGCAGTGTGTTCGACAATGTCGCCCTGCCGCTGCAGGTGGCAGGCTATCCGCACCAGGAGATAGGCAAGCGCGTGCGCGCCGCCTTGGATAAAGTCGATTTGCTGGAGAAAGAGCGGGTTAACCCGGTAGTCCTCTCCGGCGGTGAGCAGCAGCGGGTGGGTATCGCCCGCGCCGTGGTGGCCAAGCCAAAACTGCTGCTGGCGGATGAGCCCACCGGCAACCTGGACAGCCGCTCCGGGGAGGACATCATGCGCTTGCTCACCGACCTGCACCGCCGCGGCCGGACAATTGTGATGGTAACCCACGAAGAGGATATCGCCGCCTTCGCCAGCCGGGTGATCGAATTTAAGGACGGACACATCATCGCCGATGACCGCCGTGAGGCAGCGGATCGACCCAAGGAGCGGGACCATGCACATTAAGCAGGTGCTCCGCATTGCCTGGAAAGGATTAAGCCGCAACCG
>JBNLGJ010000025.1:0-3302 GCA_050305995.1 Cellvibrio sp. | reverse complement strand
TTGGAGAATCTGTTTATAAAGGAAGACCAGGGCGTTGAGTGCCTGTGATTGAGAACTTGCCGATACGCGCTTGTTGACGGTCAGGTGGTTGAGAAAGCGCACTACATCACTGCCTGAAAGGGTGGCTGGGTGCTTGAGTTGATGAAAATAGATGTATTGCCTGAGCCAGTAGGTGTAGATGCGTTCTGTCGAATTACTGTAATTGCGACGCCTGAGTTCATAGCGAACCTGAGTTAGAAGCTTTGGCTTACCCCATTAGGTTACTCCTTTGTAAGTGATTGATTTGGATAAAAAAGGGGTATATGTTAATCCCTAAATCAGCATTAACAAGGAAGTAATTCCTCCTTTGCGCATTTCATTAACACATCCGCATTTAGATAACCTACTGAATACACAAGAAATTTCGGTGGATTGGTGTGTCTTTTTGGGTGCGTTAACAGGAATTTTTTCCTGTTAACGGGTGTTAGCGCGAAAGAGTCAGTTGATGAGCATCACAAGAAACCTAAATTGGCTAGCAAACTTTAATGTTGGGCTGTCATTATCAATTTGGGTGTTTGCCTATTTGGCGTTGCCTTACATTTTTGGCGATGTATTTAGCGAAAACCCAGACGAATTAAAGCAAATGATTGAACATCGGGCGTTGATGTCAAGTGTTCTGGTAAGTCTTATGATGGGAAGCTTGCTATTAGCTACGTGGTTATCTGGGTATTTAATTGTACTTACAAAGTGGCGTGCTGTTATTGCTGGTTCGTCATGTTTATCTTTTTTTTTAACGTTAGTGTTTTTAATGGTTAGCTAGGTATGGCGCTAACCAGTGGGTCAAGATCGTTCGCTACCGCTCACTGGGACGCTCCGCTTCGCTGCGCGCCCCTTACCCAAATCGTTATGCGTAAAAGCACATGAATCAAGTATCAGAGTATGTAGAAAAATTGAAGGTCTTTATTCCGGAGTTTCCCGACTACTGGTCCTCGGAAGATGCTGCTTTCAATTTCGGCGAAGACTCAACAGTTCATGGCGTATTCAGCGATTTCAGCACTTTGGTAGTAGAAAGGCTTGAAGCCGGTACTCTCTCAAATGGGGAGCAGCTATTTTCATTTATAGAGTCAGTCGTGGCCGAAGGCGGCGATCCGGCAAATGCCGCATGTACTTGCTTCCTAGAAAATATATTAAATCGTATTCCAGGCCCAATAGATCCAAATGGTTTTGTTCCTTATTTGGGGCCAAAATCAAAAGAGTTTTGTCGCGGCTGGGATGAATTTACTGGGGTTAAAACAAGTGGCCTCTAACAATACGCATAACAAGGCGCTGTTGTCGCAGCCTTCGGCTGCTGGGACGGCCCACTGCGTGGTCCGCCCCAAAGCTTGGCGTTATGCAAAGGAGCAATATATGAAGATGATTTATAAATCTCTATTTATTCTTTTTACACTTTACATCCAAGCAAGCTATGCGGAAGGTGTTGCTGACAACCTTACTGTTTACCAAGTTCGAGTAGATCAATCGGGAATGGGGTATGTGCATTTCTCCTCGGCACTGACCGGGACACCTGCTACTTGTGCATCTTCACATCCAAAACAATTAGCATTTGATGCAAATACTGATGGCGGGAAGGCCATATTAAGTATGGCTTTATCTGCAAAAATGAGTGGGAAAAAGATCTATGCAAGTGGAACAGGTAGTTGTGAGGGTTACAATGTTGTTGAGCGCTGGAATACGGGATACTTAAGAGATTAGTAAAATGGCTTTATATTGTGCATAACAAATACATTAAGTCGCTCACTGTCGTTCTCTGGGACGCTCCTGACGTCGCGCCCCTTATGTATGCGTTATGCACTAAGGAGCATAAATTGAAACCATATATAAATCTAATCACCCTTGGTGTTTCAAACTTAGAAAAGTCAGCAGATTTCTATGAAAAGGGCCTCGGCTTCCCTCGAATGCCTTTTGAAGGTGGATCCGTGTTTTTTTCTTTAAACGGATCATGGTTGGCACTATATCAGTGGGAATCTCTTGCGGAGGATGCAACTGTTGATTCAAAAGGTGAGGGATTTAGAGGGATTACTTTGGCTCATGTAGTGTCAAGCAAAACAGAAGTAAATGAAGTTTTGGATCAAGCTGTAACTTCAGGTGCCAAATTGGTAAAGCCAGGGCAAGACGTATTTTGGGGCGGTTACTCGGGTTACTTTTCTGACCTTGATGGGCATTTATGGGAAGTAGCTTGGAATCCCCATTTTTGGCCTGGGCCGGGTGAAGAAAGTGCATAACAAACAGCTGCACTGGACTCCGCAAACTGTCGTGATCTAGCACCACTTTGGTAGACAGTTTATCATTGCGCTACATTGCCGCCAGTGAGCTTCATCGTTACATCATACAGTCTCTTTTTTGTAGTATTCAACTAACGCATCATCAACAAAACCATCAAGGCTGATCTCCAATGCCTCATGGGCATGCACACATAGCTTGACTCGCTTATCGGTCAATCTCAGCACACCAATCTGTATCGGTTCGAACAGCACCTCGCCTATCGGCGTCTGTGGGTCAATCTCTTCGCCAAGTGAAATAGTGAAGGTTTCGTTGAGTTTACGGCGGAAGACCAGTATTTCCTCTGGTGGGAATGAAAATACATCCATGAATTATCTCCAATTGGTCCGTGCATCTATGGCTGTTCAGGCAAGCCTACCAGTATTCCACAGCAGAATTGCTCCGCTATCGGAGCAAGTGACAAATAAAGTGGCTTTACTCTACAATCTCTGGGCAAAGAGCCGTTTGGGATTTTGCCAAACTATTGAATTTATGAGGTTTTAAGTGGGTAGTTGCTGCGATAACAACTGTTCGATAGATGCCCTCCGCGAAAGGCAGCGGGGAACGCTGCGTGCCGTGCTCGCCATTAACGCGGTGATGTTTGTGGTTATCGTGCTGGCGGCGTTGTATGGCAATTCTGCTGCGTTGTTGGCAGACAGCCTGGATAACCTTGGCGATGCCCTGACCTATGGCCTGAGTCTGTACGCGGTTTCTCGCGGTGCTGCGGCCAAGGCAAAGGTCGCGCTGTTCAAGGGTGGGCTCATCTTTCTGGCCGCGCTCGCCGTGGCTGCACAGATTGTCTACAAGCTGATCGTGCCGGGCGTGCCGTTGTTCGAGGTGATGGGCACTTTCAGTCTCATCGGTCTTGCGGCAAATTCACTCTGCCTCTTTCTGCTCTGGCGACATCGCCATGAAGACGTGAATATGAGTTCGGTGTGGGAGTGTTCCCGCAACGATATCGTCTCCAACCTTTCTGTATTTGTTGCAGCCGGGGCGGTCTGGCT
>JBNLGJ010000024.1:0-29799 GCA_050305995.1 Cellvibrio sp. | reverse complement strand
CCCGTTCCTCGATAATCCGGATGCGGACCAAAAAACTGTTGCACCGTCTTGGCCTGGCCGACAAATACCATACTCCGGCAGCAGAGCTCTCTCGCGGCGAACAGCAGAGGGTTTCCATCGCCCGGGCGGTTTCCAACAACCCCGAGCTTATTCTTGCGGATGAACCCACCGGCAACCTGGACCCGGAACTGTCCAACGAAATCATGAATCTCTTTCGCCAATTTAACGAGGTGGGCACTACGGTGATGATCGCCACCCACGATATCGAGCTACTTAAACGCATGAACAAACGCGTGCTCGGCCTGGTGCAGGGCAAGCTGGTGCACGATGGAGCCCTCTGGTGAAGCGCCGCCCCGGCCCACCCGAGCGCCAAGGGCCTACAGGTGCACGCCCCCTCAGCCAGTCGGAGCGCCGCCAGCGCCAGTTGGCGCGCAGCCAGGGCAGCCGCGAACCGGTGCGCGCTGAGCCACGCGCCCCTCAGCGTGCGCAAGCCGTGCAGAGCCAGACATCCCTTGGCGATCGCCTTAACGCCTGGTTTGCCCATCACAGTACCTCGGCCATTGAAAGCCTGGAGCGAATGCTGGCCTCGCCGGTGCAAAGCTTCATGACCTGGCTGGTGATCGCCATAGCCCTGGCGCTGCCGGCGGCGCTCTATGTGGTATTCAATAATCTCCAGCAGTTGGGCTACTCCTGGCAGGACTCCAGCCAGATCTCGGTCTACTTGAAAAAAGATACCAGTGACTCTAGCGCCCAGGCGCTGCGCTTGCGCTGGAGCCAGCTGCCGCAAGTGGCACGGGTGGATTACATAGCCCCAGGGCAGGCGCTGGATGAATTCAAGCGCAACTCAGGTCTGGGCGACCTGGTGGCGCAACTGGATGAAAACCCCCTGCCGGGTGTATTGCTGATCAAACCCAAAATGGAACAGACCCCGGAACAGTTAGCCGCACTACAACAGCAGCTGGGCGGAGTGCCGGAAGTGGCCGAAGTCCAGTTGGATCTGCTCTGGGTTAAGCGCTTGCAGCAGTTCATCAGCATTGCCGACCGCTTTGTCACCGCGCTCGCCAGCCTGCTGTTGCTGGGTGTGTTGCTGGTGATTGGCAATAGCATCCGCAGTGCCATAGATGCACGCCGCGAGGAAATCCTGGTGGTGAAACTGGTGGGCGCCACTGATGCCTATGTGCGTCGCCCCTTCTTATATACCGGGCTCTGGTTTGGTGTAGGTGGCGGCATAATCGCTACACTGCTGCTGGCCATTGGTTTTTGGTGGTTATCTGGCCCCGTTGCCCAGTTTGCTGATCTCTATCAAAGCCAGTTTCGCCTGCAAAGCCTAGGCTTAATAGAGAGCTTGCAGCTAATTTTGATGGCAGGGATGGCGGGTTTGTTGGGTGCTTGGGTGGCTGTGGCGCGTCATCTTTACCTGATTAAGCCGCGTTGATCTGAGGCTGACTCGGCGGCGTATATAAATGGCATTTTGATTGAATCAAATTCATGACAAATGCCATGAATATTGAACTTTTTCAGGCCTAGCCGAACTAATTTGCAGGTGCTACACTCCTGAGCACTAGTAATTTGGAGGTACATAATGAGCACAAGCACAAGTCTGCAGCCCATCGGCGTTTTAGCGCCAGGTGCAAACCTGAATGCCTATGTTCAAGCGGTCAGCAGCTTTGCCATCCTCTCGGTTGAGCAGGAGCAGGAGCTGGCGCGCGATCTACACCAAAACGGCAACCTCGACGCCGCGCGCAAGCTGGTTATGGCCCATTTGCGCTTTGTGGTGCACATTGCCCGCTCTTACAATGGTTACGGTTTGCCTCTGGGCGACCTGATTCAGGAAGGTAACGTCGGCCTGATGAAAGCGGTAAAACGCTTTGATCCGGATAAAGGCGTACGCCTGGTGTCCTTTGCGGTGCACTGGATCAAAGCTGAAATCCACGAATTTATCCTGCGCAACTGGCGCATCGTTAAAATCGCCACTACCAAAGCCCAGCGCAAGCTGTTCTTCAACCTGCGCGGCGCTAAAAAACGCTTGGCCTGGTTGAGTAACGACGAAGCCAATGCTGTCGCTCAGGATTTAGGGGTTGATGTTAAGCAGGTGCGTGAGATGGAGGGCCGCCTGTCCTCCTACGATGCCGGTTTTGATGCAGGTGAAAACGATGACGATGATGGTTATGTCGCTCCGGCTCACTACCTGGAAGACAACCGCTACGACCCGGCGGCCCGTTTGGAAGAAGCCAACTGGGAGGAGACCAGCGTTAACGGTTTGGAAATGGCGCTCGAAAAGCTCGACGATCGCAGCCGTGTCATCCTGCAGCGCCGCTGGTTGAACGACGACAAGGCTACCTTGCACGATCTGGCGGCTGAATATGGTGTCTCTGCTGAGCGCATTCGCCAGTTGGAAAAAAATGCCATGAACAAAGTTAAAGCCATGATGCTGGAAGCCTGATAGCTTTTTCAGCTTCGCTAAAAGCCGCGCTTGTCGCGGCTTTTTTATTGCCCATTAATTTAATGCGATCAGATCAAATGTCACGAATCTTTATACTTATCGCCGCCATTAGCGGCCTTTTATCGGTAATGATTGGCGCCTTTGCCGCCCATGGGCTCAAGCAGATACTCGCGGGTGAAGCGCTGCACACAGTACAAATTGCCGCGCAATACCAGATGTACCACGCGCTGGCGCTATTGGCGGTGGGGGTATATAGCGCTCGGGTTCCCGCGCAAAAAGGCTTAAAACTGGCGGGGCTTGGCTTTATACTGGGCGCCGTTTTATTCAGCGGCAGCCTTTACGCCCTGGCACTGGGGGCGCCCCGCTGGCTGGGCCCCATAACCCCGCTGGGTGGCCTGTGTTTTATGCTCGGCTGGGTCAGTCTGATTGTGGGACACTGGCGCCCTGACACCCCAGCTTCCCGATAATCCGCACATTTGACGATTCTTATGACTGATACCCCTGAATTGCCCGCGCTTGAAGACGCGGAGCAGGGCTTTTTGATCAAGCCGGAATTCAAACCTAAATCCATTCGCAGTTTTGTAATTCGCGCCGGGCGCATTACCGAAGGCCAAAAGCGTGCTTTTGATCTTTGCTGGCCCAAAGTTGGCCTGAGTTTATTTAAAGGCTTGATCGACCCGCGCCAGATTTTTGAACGCGAGGCACCCGTGGTGCTGGAGATTGGTTTTGGTATGGGCGACTCGCTGTTGCAAATGGCCAGGGCCGAACCGGATAAAAACTTTATCGGTATAGAAGTGCATCCGCCGGGCGTGGGGCGCTTAATTAATCTCGCAGTTCAGCAAGAATTAAGTAATCTGCGGGTATATATGGCCGACGCAATGGATGTGCTTGAGGATTGTATTCCCGATGCTAGCCTGGATCGTCTGCAGTTGTATTTTCCCGATCCCTGGCACAAAAAAAAGCATCACAAACGCCGTATTTTGCAGCCGGAGTTTGTACAAAAAATTCGCCCGAAATTAAAATTGGGCGGCGTGTTCCACATGGCAACGGATTGGCAGAACTACGCGGAACATATGATGGACGTGATGAGTGTTGCGCCTGGCTTTAATAATACGCAACCTGCGGGTGAATATTCGCCGCGCCCGGATTACCGGCCGATTACCAAGTTTGAAAAACGCGGTGAACGTTTGGGGCACGGAGTTTGGGATCTGTTATTTGAAAGGGTTGAGTAATTTGTTAAGGTGAGCGCGCAAAATTAGAGATGAAATGGAGTTTAAGACATTAACCTATAACACACACAGGTCTTTCTATGTCTGGAGCGCGGGAGCAGTTGGCCAGTGGCAACAGATAGACCAAGGACCAAGCTAATTTCAACGGAGAACGAAATGGCCAGCAAAACAAAATTAATAACCCTTTCTGCATTTATTGTCGCTGCTGTTTCCGGCAGCGTCTACGCTCAGGATCACTCAGCTGAAGTTACCGTCATGGGCGGTCGCATTTTCTTTGAAGATCCACTGGAAGATTCCAATACCTGGGGTGCAGCAGTAGGTTTCCCTATCAACGACAACTGGACACTGGAAGCTGTGTGGAGCCGTTACGACACAGAAACCAGCACTGGCGCCATTGATATGGATGGCACTCAATACCGTATAGATGGTATCTACAACGTCATCACCGACAGCCAATGGAAGCCCTACCTGGCCATGGGTGTGGGCGATCTGAAGCGCGAGTGGAACATTGGCGGTGTTAAAGATTCCGCGCGCGAAACTCTGGTTAACCTGGGCGCCGGTATTAAACACGACCTGGGTGGTAACTGGCAGTTCCGTACTGACCTGCGCGCTTTCCGCAGCCTGGATAACGACTACACCGACCTGGCTGTTAACCTCGGCCTGACCTATCTGTTTGGCAAAAGTGCAGCCCCCGTTAAAGCAGAACCAGTGGCAGTAGCGCCGATGGCCAAGCCGGAAATGGACACTGACGGCGACGGCGTTGTTGATTCCAAAGATCAGTGCGCAGATACCCCCAAAACCCATAAAGTGGATGCTGTGGGCTGCTCACTCAAGCTGACTGAAACAGTAGCAATCAAACTGAACATTACTTTTGATTCCGCTAAGTCAGTCATCAAGCCTGACTTTGAAGACGAAGTGAAAAAGCTGGCTGATTTTATGAATCAGTACGCCGACACTGTGGTTACTGTAGAAGGTCACACCGACAGTCAGGGCGCTGATGCCTACAACCAAAAACTGTCGCAGAGCCGTGCCGATGCTGTTAAAGCGGATCTGGTAGCCAATTACGGTATCAGCGCTGATCGTGTAACTGCTATTGGTTATGGTGAAGCCCAACCTATCGCTGACAACGCGACTGCGGCTGGCCGCGAGCAAAACCGTCGTGTAGTGGCTCAGGTATCAACCAAAGTCACCAAAGCAGAAACTCGCGACTAAGCGTAGCGTCTGTTAAAAAAACCCGGCTTGGCCGGGTTTTTTTTGGCCGGTTTTTTTATTGATGCGCCGTCTTACATATCGCTATTGGCTAAGCGGACTGACTTTCCAATAGTCCACATCGACATAGGCCTGGCTATCCGGGCTGTCGCTGGCAATAAACAAACCCATCTGCGTACCCACCCTAGGGCCAACCTTGGCGCTGAATTCGCGGCCTATGGATTGATCAGATCGTTACTTGTATAAAAATTGGCCTTGAAGCATAACCCCATGGCCAATGACCGAAAATATTATGTTGCCAATTTTTAGGCTTGTGTCTGATCCTGGTTGCTTGGCTGCTCAAGCAGCTCTGCATAGCCGAGGCGGAAGTCGGCATAGCTGAGTTGGAAGCCAGAGTGTAACAGGCGCTGATTGTGAATGCGCTTGCCGCTAGGCTGGCCCATATTGCCGCTTGGTTGGGTTTTCAAGCCGAGGGCGGTGCCCAGCCAGGCCGCGATCTCGCCTTGAGTACATGGGTAGGAGTCACTCGCCAGGTAGAGCTTTTGCAGCGGGGAAGATCTTTGACGCTCAATTAAATGTGCAAGGACACGGGCGCAATCCTGCGCATGAATGCGGTTGGTGAACTGGTTGCCCAGGGGGGCCGAGCCGCTTTTTACCTGATTGATCAGTCGCTCTCGTCCCGGCCCGTAAATTCCGCTAAAGCGCACAATCACATGGTTAAGGTCGCTGCTGGCGATAATTTCCTCCGCTTCCAGTAGCCGCTTACCGTTAAAACCCTTTGGCTCAGCCAGGGAGTCCTCATTCACCCAGCTGCCATCTTCTTGGCTGTAAACGCTGGTGCTGGATACGAATAGCAGCAGGCGCGGTTTATAAGCTTGGGTTTGTAATGCATCCATCAGGGCTTTGGCGGTATCTACATAGGTGCGTTTATAGCCTTGGTCGCTGCGCTCATCGGGGCTAAGGCTAATTACCAATGTGTCCCAGCCCTCCGCCAACAGTTGGCGCAGCTGCTCTGTTTGGTGTAGATCTAACGCGCGGTAGCTGAGGTTGCTCGCAGCAGGCATAGGCCGTCGCCGCACACCGGTAATCTTGTAGGGTTTGGTGGCGAGTGCACCGGCGAGGCGCTCGCCCAGGTCGCCGCAGCCGAGGATTAATAGTTTTTCTAGCTCTTGAGCGGGCGATTTTTTTGTAAATGTCATTTGATAAATGCTTTTAATCTGATAGTTTTAGACTATTCAAAATGAGCGGATTAACCGGCAGTGATCAGCCGAGGGAGAGCTGCAATGACACTTACTGAACTGCGCTACATAGTCACTTTGGCTCAGGAGCAACACTTTGGTCGTGCGGCCGAGCGCTGTTACGTAAGCCAACCGACCCTGAGCATTGCGGTAAAAAAGCTGGAAGACGAGCTGGGTGTGGCCCTGTTTGAGCGTACCAAATCCCGTGTTCAGCCTACCCCCTTGGGTGAGCAAATTGTCGCTCAGGCCAATTTGGTGTTGGAGCAAACTGCGGCCATTAAAGATATGGCTGATGCCGGCAAAGACCAGTTGTCCAGCCCCCTATCGGTAGGCGCCATTTTTACCATAGGCCCCTATCTGCTGCCGCAATTTATTCCCCATTTGCAAAAATTGGCGAATAAAATGCCGCTGTATGTGGAGGAGGGCTACACCCATAGCCTGCGCAAAAAGCTGCGCAACGGCGAACTGGATGTGATCATTATTGCGCTGCCGTTTGTCGAGCCAGATGTGGTGACGCAGAACCTCTACGAAGAGCCTTTTGTCGTGCTTATGCCACAGGATCACCCGCTGGCTGCCAAAGCGGAGTTACTGCCCACAGACCTGGACGGCCAGCAACTGCTGCTGCTGGGTGAAGGCCACTGCTTCCGCGACCAGGTGCTCACTACTTGCCCGAATTTGCAGCATCACGCTGATGACCACGGCACCCACAATGTTCGCACCGCCGCTGAGGGCAGTTCACTGGAAACCTTGCGCCATATGGTTGCCTCAGGCTTGGGCTTGACCATTTTACCCCTGAGTGCCGCAGAGAGTTCCCTTTATAACTCAGACGTATTGGTGACTCGACCCTTTGCTGCACCATCGCCCAGCCGCACTGTGGCACTGGCCTGGCGCGCCAGCTTCCCTCGCCACAAGGCGATAGATGCGTTGCGCAAAGCTATCCAAATGGCGCGCGCTGAGTAACTTTCCAAACAATGACCTCAGGTCAATCTGCACAAACTCTGGATCAGATTCCGGTCAGCGCCCTTAAGGGCGTTGGCGCCAGTTTGGCTGCAAAATTGACTAAAATCGGCCTGTTTAGCCTGCAGGATTTACTCCTGCATTTACCGCTGCGCTATCTTGATCGCACCAAAATTACCCCCATCGGCGGCCTCCAGCCGCAGGTCAACGCAGTTATCGAGGGCGAGGTTCGTCTGGCGGATGTGGTCTATGGCAAGCGTCGCAGCCTGGTCTGCCGTATACAGGATGGCACTGGCAGTATTACCTTGCGCTTCTACCACTTTAATAGCGCGCAAAAAAATCGCCTTACCCAGGGTACTCGCCTGAGGGTCTTTGGCGAGACTCGGCGCGGCGCCTCTGGGTTGGAAATGTACCACCCGGAATATGACTTGCTCGATCAGGCGGCACCCCTGCCGCTGGAGCAGACGCTAACCCCAATTTACCCGGCTACTGAAGGTTTGACTCAGCCGCGCCTGCGCAGCCTGGCGGCCCAAGCGCTCAACTGGCTAGCGACTCATCCTCTGCGTGAACTTTTACCTGAACCGATTCGTCAGCGACTCAAGCAGTGTTCGCTGGCGGACGCCCTGCGCTATCTGCACCAGCCGCCAGTGGGCGCCAATCTGCACCAGCTACTGGAGGGCGAACACCCTTTTCAACAGCGTTTGGCATTTGAAGAGCTTTTGGCTCATCACCTGAGTTTACTGCTGTTGCGCCAGGCGACTCAGGCGGAGGGGGCGCCGCGGTTGAAACTTACCCCGGCGCTGGAGTCTGGTTTTCGCAAAGGCTTGGGCTTTCAACTGACTCGCGCCCAGGAGCGAGTGTTGGGCGAGATCTACCAGGATCTGGCCAAGCCGCTGCCAATGCTGCGCCTGGTGCAGGGCGATGTAGGCTCGGGCAAGACAGTCGTGGCGGCGCTGGCGGCGCTGGCTGCTGTGGCCAGTGGGAAACAGGCGGCAATTATGGCGCCCACCGAAATTCTGGCTGAACAGCACAGAATCAACCTGAGCAAATGGCTGGAGCCGCTGGGGGTTAAACTTGGCTGGCTCACCGGCAAGCTCAAAGCCGCTGAGCGGCGCGCCCAGTTGGAGGCCATCGCCAGTGGCCAGGCCAACCTCGTGGTGGGTACCCATGCGCTTTTCCAGGAGTCGGTACACTTTGCCGATCTGGGCCTGATTGTCATTGATGAGCAGCACAGGTTTGGTGTGCATCAACGGCTCTCTCTTTCCGATAAAGGGATGAATGGTGGTGAACATCAGGGCGTGCTCCGCCCCCATCAATTGATTATGACCGCCACGCCTATTCCCCGCACTTTGGCGATGAGCGCCTATGCCGATCTCGATTGCTCGGTTATTGATGAGTTGCCACCGGGACGAACGCCCATTACCACTGTGGTGATTTCCGACCAGCGCAGGCTGGAAGTGATAGAGCGGGTACGTCTTGCTTGCGAACAGGGGCGACAGGCCTATTGGGTGTGCACGCTTATCGAGGAGTCGGAGGCGCTCGAAGCCCAGGCTGCCCAGGCTACTGCCGAAGCTCTGGTAATGGCTTTGCCCCACTTGCACATAGGCTTGATTCACGGGCGCCTCAAGGCTGTAGAAAAGGAGTCGGTTATGGCTGCCTTTAAGGCTGGCGAGCTGGATCTGCTGGTGGCAACCACAGTGATCGAAGTGGGAGTAGATGTTCCCAATGCCAGCTTGATGATTATTGAAAACCCCGAGCGCCTGGGGTTAGCGCAACTACATCAGCTGCGTGGCCGGGTCGGGCGCGGCTCTGCCGCCAGCCACTGCGTACTTTTATACGGGGCGCCTCTGTCCAATACTAGTCGCGACCGCTTGCGGGTCATGCGCGAGAGCAGTGATGGCTTTTATATCGCCGAACAGGATTTGCTGCTGCGCGGGCCGGGCGAAGTACTGGGCACGCGTCAAACAGGCGACATGCAGTTTCGCATCGCCGATTTACAGCGCGATGCGCATTTGCTGCCCCAAGTAAAAGAGGCTGCGCTCTTGCTGGTGAGCGAATATCCTGATTTATCCAACCAAATCGTCAATCGCTGGCTGGGGCAAAATCAGCGCTACCTACAGGTTTAATAAAGGGCGAGTAAAAATTAGGCAGATTTCTTCACAGTTTGCTGTACCTCGGGCCAGCGTTGTATGGAATATCATCTAAGCTAGTAGAGTGGGTGTTAGAGGTTCTTGGTCTCCAGCGATCTTGTGCTATAAGCCCATTAGGTTCGTCTGTTACACTCAGCAACCATCAGCGTGATGATATTTAACCCAGAGACCCAAGAAGGAGTAGGCCGTGCCAGTACCTAGTAGTGTTCAATCACTTCTGAGTAAGCAGAATGCCCAATATCAGGTGTCTGATTTACCCACGGACGAAAACGAACGAGCTATATGGCATGACCAGCACTTGCGCACTATGAGAGCAGCTAAATCCGTTATCCTGCAAGACGCCACTGGCCGTGTTCAGGTTATTCACGCCGCCGATACCCTGTTGGATCTCAAAGCTGTTAACCGCCATCTGGGGCGGGAACTGCATGCCGCCAGCCCACAGGACGTTCACAAATTCTGTTTGTCACACAATGTACACTCCATCCCTGCGCTGCCAAAAGTTGCTGGTCTGCTTACCCTGGTTGATAAGAGTTTGGTTGAGCGCAATGAGCTTTGGGCGGACTCAGGTGATGAAAACCAATTGCTGCGTTTTAACGGCGATGAATTCAAAAAAATTCTCGAAGACGCGCAAGTCTGCGAAATTTCTGTGCCGCTCAACCCTCTAGAGCAGGACGACACCAGCACCAGCGATACCGAGCAAATCCTGGGTGCTGTGCGTAATTTTACCCAGCTGCGCATCAAGCAGCGCCTCGAGGAAACTCTAGAACTACCCCCGTTATCCGAAACTGCCCAGCGCATTATCAAATTACGGGTAAACCCAAACGCCGATATCAGCGATTTGGCGCAAATAGTTGAGACAGATCCTAGCCTTGCCGCACAAGTAGTTAGCTGGGCTGCTTCGCCCTATTACTCAGCACCGGGAAAAATTAAATCCATCCACGACGCCATAGTGCGGGTGCTGGGCTTTGATATGGTGCTGAACCTGGCGCTGGGATTGTCACTGGGTAAAAGCTTAAGTATTCCCAAAGAGGGGCCCCATGGTGTGTTGCCCTACTGGCAGCAGTCTGTCTATATGGCGGCAACCATAGAGGGCCTGGTTACTGCCATTCCCCGCGATCACCGCCCGAGTTTTGGTATGGCCTACCTCTGCGGGCTGCTTCACAACTTTGGCTATATGATTCTGGCGGAGGTATTTCCACCGCATTTCCATGCCTTTTGCCTACTGGCAGATGCCAATCCCCACGTCAGCCACCAGGCTATTGAACGCCATGTGCTGGGGATAACTCGCGAGCAGTTGGCCAGTACGCTTATGTCGCTCTGGTCTATGCCAGAGGAAGTAATTATAGGTTTGCGTCATCAGAACAACCCGCAATACCAGGGTGAAAATGCTATTTATGCCAAATTAGTGTTTGTTGCTCAGCGTTTGCTGCGCCAACACGGCATAGGTCGCGGCCCCAAATTGGCGATTCCCCAGCAAGTGTTTGACGATCTGCATCTGGATCCGGAAAAGGCCGAAACCACTGTGTCCAATATTTTGGAATCCAGCGAGGATTTAAAACACATAGCCAACGAACTGACACCTCCAGCGCATTAAGCTGTCAAAAACCTACAAACCCCGTAATAGCGGGGTTTATTTTTTTGTGCTCCTTGGATATCTGCTAATCACATAATTATTAATTTTGAGGATTTGCTATGAACCCATCCCTCGCAGCCCAGGCGGCCGACATTCTGGTAAACAGACGTATAACTGGTGAATTGGGCGGACGCCTGCCGGCAGAATGCCGCCCACTTAACCTCTGCGATTCACTGCAAATCCAGGACGAGGTTAGCCGCCTATGGTGCGAGCGCAAGGAGGATTCTATAGGTGCTTGGAAGGCTTCTCTACCGCCCCAGGACAGAGTGATTTTGGCGCCTATCTATACTCGAACAATAGATTCGGTAGCTCCCGTTAGCCTTTGGCCCAAGGGAAATAAAGCGCGTATTGAGCCGGAACTAGCTTTTTATTTTGGTGTTGATATGCCCTCCCGCGCTGAGCCCTATACCCCGGCGGAGGTAGATGCTGCGGTAGTGCGTTGCCATCTCGCATTAGAGCTAATCCAGGGGCGATTTGCCGATCCTAGCCAGTGTGAGTTTGTGGAGATATTGGCTGATGGTCTGGTAAATCAGGGCCTGTTTATTGGCCCAGAGGTGGACCTTAAAAAAGCGGCGGAAGCAACCGAGATCCCCCTGCAAGTGAGTGTTAACGGGGAACTTTTGCAGGAGCATGCCGGGCGCCATCCCAATGAAAAACCTATGTCCCCTATGTATTGGCTAGTGGAGTTTTTACGCGTCCGTGGTCAGGGCATTGAAGCTGGTCAGGCAGTCATTACTGGCTCTTATGCCGGGGTGCTGGAGCTGCCGCTCAATACTGATTTGACTATCAACTACGGTAACCTGGGCGCACTTCACGTTAGGTTTCACGCTAAAACCCGAGGCTAAATTTGTGCCGGAGTCCGCAATGAATGAGATGGTAAAACCTGTATTTAGCTGTGAAATGCCCGTGCGCTGGGGGGATATGGACGCCTTTGGTCACGTCAATAACACCCTGTATTTCCGCTATTTTGAAGAGGCGCGTTTCCAGTGGATGCTGGCTAAAGGCATACCGACTAAAAGCGATAGTCATCCGGTAGTGGTCACCATCGGTTGCACTTTTATGCGCCCGCTATTTCACCCAGAAATCATTCGCCTAGATCTCTATGTATCTGACCCAGGGCGCTCCAGTTTTATGGTGACTTACAAACTCTACACCGCCTCTCAGCCCGATGTACCTGCTGCAGAGGGTTATTCCAAGGTGGTTTGGGTAAGTGCCGACAATGGCCGCTCGGTGCCTCTGCCGCCACTGGTACGCGAATGGTTCACCGGGCTGGAAAGCAAGGATTAAATAAAAGTGGCGTTTTTTCTGGACGAGAAATCTAAGTAAAAAAACAAAAAACCGGCGGCGCTAAGCTGCCGGTTTTTGATTTGGCTTACCCGTTATTGTGATTGGTTATAGTTATTGTATCCATTCCCTGAACTGCCCCATCCTTGGATGTACAACTCCAGCGCATTTCCTTGCGATTGCCCATCCCAGTGCATTAGTTTCCTAATTACTTCCCAGTCCCCTTGCAAAGCTATTTCTTGTCATTGTTAGCCGAGTTGGCGCTCACCGCTCATCAGCTGCCACTTCACCTTGTCGCTAAAATGCAACAGGCGCATGGTGCCCTGGTGGTCTTCCACCAGGGCGGTGCAGTTCTCGATCCAGTCGCCGCAGTTGGCATAGCGCAAGCCCGACTCCTCGCGCAGCGCCGGGTAGTGGATATGACCGCAAACTACACCGTCGAATCCACGGCGTTTGGCCTCTGCCAGGGCTTCGCGCTCATAGGTTTCAATTGCCTGTTTGGCGCCTTTGATATTGCTTTTAATTAGACCTGCAAGCGAGAAATAGGGGCGACCCATCCATTTGCGCAGTCGGTTAGACCAGCGGTTAATAAACAACAGCAGTTCATAGCCGTGATCGCCGATTATTCTGGTCAACCAAGAGTGATTGATATAGGCATCCATGGCATCGCCGTGCATCACCAGCAAACGCTTACCATCGGGGGTGACATGCTCGCATTCTTCAATAATTTCGATGGGACCAAAGAGCTCGCCATGGAAACGACGCATAGGCTCGTCGTGGTTGCCTGGAACATAAATAACGCGAGTGCCCTTGGCTGCTAACTCATAAAATTTGAGCATTACTTGATAGTGTTTGGCTGGCCAGTAGAAACGGCGCTTCATCGACCAGAGATCAATAATGTCGCCCACCAGATAAAGGGTTTCACAATGCAGTTGATCGAGGAATTGCAGCAGATAGTCGACTTTGCAGTCGCGATAGCCAAGATGAATGTCCGATAGCCAGAGAGTTTTAGCGCGAATGAGATGGCCGGTTGGGCGGGCGCTTTGCACGGCTTGACGTTCGCCCGCCAACGCTGGGTTGAGCAGAGGGGCAGCAGTCACTGAAGCTTGAGAGTTTGGATTCATAGTGCTGTTCCGTGGCTGGTTTGCGCAATTTTTGCGCGCATCTATGACGAAACAGCAACAATTCTATGAAGATTGGGTGACAACCTCAGCGGCTATCGGAACGAGGTTTATTGATTGGCAGCGGGTCTTTGTTCTTGTGCCAGCCAGTCAAGTAGGTTGCGGCGACCCTCAAGCATATCCTTGTAGGTTCGCAGTACCACTGGATTGGGGTTGAACTGGCGTTCGAGCAGCGCAATTCGCGTTTCTAAAAACTGAATATCACTGTGAACCTTGGCGGCTATATCGTTACTGCTGTAAGCCTGATCGCCAATATTGAGGATGGTCATGGGCAAAATCCTTGCTGTCTGTTGGTAAACTGCTCACAAAGGGTGTTTTGTGAACTGGTGCACAGTATCGCTGATTCGCAACAAGTGCGCCAGTGACAAATACCTTCAGTATTTGTGCGATATGGCTTACAAAAGCGAGGCTACTCCTGCTGCTGGCGGATTAGGCTAAGCCCGAACAACAGGGTCGCGGCCAATACTATGGAGGGGCCGGCAGGGCTGTCCCAATAGTAGGAAGCGCTCAAGCCAAGTATCACCGCCAGGGCACCGAGCAAGCTGGCTACCAGCGCCATTGTCTCAGGGCTGTGGGTCAGGCGGCGGCTGGCGGCGGCAGGAATAATTAACAGCGCCGTTATTAGTAGAACACCTACTACTTTCATGGCAATGGCTATGACCAGCGCCATAAGTAACATCAGGCTGGTGCGTACTGCTGTAACTGGTATGCCTTCTATGCGCGCCAGATCTTCATGTACGCTCATCGCCAGCAGTGGCTGCCACAGCCAGGCGAGAACCGCCAACACCAGGATACTGACCAGCCATACGCCGACGACTTCATGTCCGGTCACGGCGAGGATATCGCCAAACAAATAAGCCATAAGATCTATGCGGCTATCGCTGAACAGACTGACGCAGACCAAGCCCAGGGCGAGGGTGGAGTGGGAGAGAATTCCCAGGAGGGTATCTGTGGCTAAAAAACGGTTGTGTTGCAATGCCACTAGCACTAAGGCCAGCAACAGGCAGCCCAGAGCCACAGCGAGGTTGAGGTTGATTTGCAGCAGCAAACCCAGGGTGATGCCTAGCAACGCCGAGTGAGCCAGGGTGTCACCAAAATAAGCCATGCGCCGCCAGACGGCAAAACAACCCAGGGGGCCAGCGACACAGGCTACAGCTAAACCGGCGAGTAGGGCAAAAAGCAAAAAGTCAGGCATGGTCTGGGTCTGCAGAAGAGTGATTGCAATGGGGGCCATGGCGGTGAATTACATTGCCATGGGCGTCGTGCTGGTGATCGTGGTGATGGGTATAAATAGCAATTGAAGGCTGCTGGCGACCTGCTGCCAATTTGCCAAACAGAGCGATATAAGCTGGATCATTGGTGACCTGCTCCGGATGGCCGTGGCAGCAGACATGCTGGTTGAGGCAAACCACTGTGTCCGATCTGGCCATCACCAGATGCAGGTCGTGGGATACCAACAACACGCCGCAGCCACGTCTATCGCGGATTTCATTAATCAAATTATAAAGCGCCACCTGCCCGGATACATCGACTCCTTGTACGGGTTCGTCTAGCACCAATAACTGGGGGTCGCGCAAGAGCGCACGGGCCAATAAAACTCGCTGGGTTTCGCCGCCAGAGAGAGATTGCATGGGCATATCAATCAACTTGGTAGTGCCGGTAAGCGCGAGTATCTCGTCCAGCGCCAGGCGCGGCTTTCCGCCTAAAGCGAGGAATCGGCGCACACTCAAAGGCAAACTCGCATCCAAGTGCAGTTTTTGCGGCATATAACCTATGCGCAAGTTTTCTGTGCGGGCAATTTCACCCGTATCGGCTTGCATCAGCCCCAGCAGGCAGCGCACCAAGCTGGTTTTACCGGCGCCATTGGGGCCAATCAGGGTGACAACCTTACCCGCCTCCAGAGTGATATCCACCTGATTGAGGATGTTCCGCTCGCGCCGGCTGAAGCTCAGCCCTTTGGCCTGAAT
Organism: Cellvibrio sp.; assembly: GCA_050305995.1. GTDB lineage: Bacteria > Pseudomonadota > Gammaproteobacteria > Pseudomonadales > Cellvibrionaceae > Cellvibrio. Next base: position 14,508 of record JBNLGJ010000024.1, on the reverse strand, counting down.
AAGAATTTGAGGTTGTTTCATAGTTAGGGGTTCGCTTTGGGCTGAGCGTCAGCGGAGGATCTACAGCTGGAACAGCTGCCCATGACTTCAAGAGATTGGCTGTCGACACTGAAACCCGCGCCTTGAGCGCATTGGTTGATTTGTTCGCTCAATTGGCTATTAACCAGCTCTGTGGTGATACCGCAGTGACGGCAGATGAGAAAGTGGTTTTGATGGCGCAGGCGCGGGCTAGGGCAGCCAATAAAGGCATTGAGCGCATTAATGCGATGGATAAGCCCCTGCTCCAGCAAAAACTCCAGCGCGCGGTAAATCGTGGGCGGTGCTACCCGGCGGGTAGAAGTGGCGGCTAGCATTTCCAGTAGCGCATAGGCGCCTAGGGGCTTATGGCTCTGCCAAACAAACTCCAGCACCTGAGCGCGTAGATCGGTGAGGCGTACGCCGCGGTTGGTGCAAATCTGTCGCGCTTGCTCCAGGGCATCGCTAATGCAGTGGCCGTGATCGTGCTTGCTGCAGGCTGTGGGTAATGGCGAGGGCATAATTTAATACGTGGGCGAGTAAGCTCATTTGATATCGCACAAAATGTTACTATATAACCTAACATTTTTCTGCTGGAATTACCTTTTATGGCGTTTTCTCTTCGCACTATGATTTTCCTTTCACTGGTGTTGGCTGGTACTTTGGGCGCCAATGGTGCTAGTGCAGAGCCGTTAAGGCTTATCACCAGTATTAAGCCTTTGGCGCTTATTGCGCAGGAGGTGGCGGGGGAAGATGTAAGGGTGGAGACTCTCCTGCCTATCACGGCATCGCCCCATGATTATCCGCTAAAAATGTCCGACCACCGCCGCCTGCACGATGCTGATTTGGTGCTCTGGGTGGGGCCGGAGTTGGAGAGCTTTTTAGCTAAGCCGCTAGCAAACTTGGCTTCGGGGCATGTACTTACCGCCTATGACTTGCCGGGATTAAGCTTCCCTGCAGAAGAGCGAGGCGATGCTGAGCCTGAAACAGAGCATACAGGGCATCATCACGCTCGCGATCCGCATCTTTGGTTAAACCCCGAAAATGCCAGTGTATTGGCTTTTGCGCTGGCTAAGCACTTGGCGCAACTGGCACCAGAAAAAAGCGAAATTTTTATACAGCGTGCGCAAATTTTTGCGCAAGCGTTGAAGAATCTTGATCAGCAATTGAAATTAGAGTTGGCGCCCATCGCGGGGCGAGGTTTCGCCGTTTATCATGAAGGCTATAGCCATTTTGTGGCGCACTATGGTTTGCGCCAGTTGGCTTATATAACCTTCTCACCAGAGCGACGCCCAGGCGCACGCCATATGGCTGAGCTGCGACAGCAGCTTAAAACTCAAGGAGGGGAGTGTCTTTTTTCTGAACCCTATCAGCAGCAGGATTCACTGGATGCCCTGGCGCGCGAACTTCAATTGCGTCAGGGGCAGCTGGATCCTATTGGCAATGCTAGCGTGACCAGCTATGGTCAGCTGCTCGCCAATATGGGGCAGGCCTTTTCAGCCTGCCTGAACCCAGGGGATTAACCCGCCTGGCGAATAGGGGAGATCAGTGAGATACCGCTCGGTTGGCGCAGTTTTACTTTGCGCTTGGCGAGCATATCTAGCTGGCGCTGATTGAGCGATTGCACAAAGGCGTCGTAACAGGCGCATATATCGCTATCTACTGCGTTGCCAGCGGAGCGGAGTAGTTCCAGCATTCCTTCGGGGGATGCCATACGATGACGAACCCCTGTTTTGTGATAGATGCTGCTAGCGAGTTGCTGCATGCGGAAGATGCTGGTTTGCGAAAAAATTAACGTATCCATATAAGCTCCAATAAGTGAACGGCCAAGATGCTAGTCGTGCTTTGCTGTCCGTTTTCCTCTGTAATTTCCCTGATTAAACTGGAGTCTAGATGGCCGGTTTCTGATCGTCTGTGAATTTAGGCGCAAGATAAAAATTTATTTAGATTTTGTGGCGTTTCACAAAAAAGAGCCCCAAGAGCACCAAACAAAAAGTTATAAGGTACTGCTTGAGGCAATTAACACGAGGAGAAAAAGAAATAAAAACTACAAAAATCAACAAAAAATGATTAAAAAAGAACCTGTCGGCATCAGCGAAACACCGACAGGATCAGGGGGTAATTAGTTGTTCAGCTCAGCAGCCAGTTTCTCTTCAAGTTGTTTTTCCAACTTGGCATTGATTTTGGCGCTAAGTGAGTCGGCTTTTTCAGCCAGTTGTTCGTTCAGGCGCAATTCGGCGTCTTCTTTGGTTTCTACCCAGCTGTTGGCCTTATTCAGGTCGGCAGCCGCCAGGGTTAGATTGTCGCTTTGAGTCGCTTCATCAGCGAAAGCAATATTAGCTACAAATAATGCGGTCAGTACCAGGGTAATCTTTTTCATCGTATGTTCCTTCGATGGTGTTAAGTCCAGTTACCTTGTGGGTAACTTTTCTCGTAATGTTTAAGTCTTTGTTTATAAAGTAACGTTTGATTCCCGGGTAACGCTCAATTGTCACTTTATGTTACTCATCGTAACAGAAATATTTTCAAAGGCTAGCCTCTGGTTACAATATTTTCGTCTTAATAATCAAAAAATGTGAATAAATACCGTTATTTAGCTATATAAGCTCGAAATCGTCTGGAGTTTGGCGCGCGGTAACACTTTTTAAAACAGGTAACACTGTTCCGGATTTAGTTATAACGGGTGGATGCTTCCTGGATGAAAGGGGCTGGCTGGGGGTGCTTTGGTGTATGCTTTGGCCTTTCCTGCCTCAGTTACTAGACTCTTGCTATGAACCAGACTTCCACCCCCCAAGCGCCTCTGGTGCTTGTCGATGGCTCCTCCTATCTCTATCGTGCCTACCATGCTCTGCCACCTTTAACTAATTCCAAGGGGCAGCCCACGGGCGCGGTCAAAGGCGTGATCAATATGCTTAGACGCCTGCTCAAGGATTTCCCCAAGAGCCAGATAGCCGTAGTGTTTGATGCAAAGGGAAAGACGTTTCGCGATGAAATGTTTGCTGACTACAAGGCCAATCGCCCGCCTATGCCCGATGATCTGCGCCCCCAGGTACAGCCAATTTTCGACATAGTTGAAGCTATGGGCTTTCCGCTGTTGGTGGTGGAAGGGGTAGAGGCGGATGACGTTATAGGCACCTTGGCGCGCCAGGCTACTGAGTTGCAGCATCCGGTGGTGATTTCCACTGGCGATAAAGACATGGCGCAACTAGTGAACGAGCATGTAACCTTGGTCAATACCATGACCGAAACCGTGTTGGATATTCCCGGTGTAAATGCCAAATACGGTTTCGGCCCAGAGTTAATGATTGATTACCTCGCGCTTATGGGCGACAAGGTCGACAATATTCCCGGTGTGCCTGGTGTGGGTGAAAAAACGGCTCAGGGTTTAATTCAGGGAATGGGTGGTTTGGATGCTATCTACACTGACTTAGAAAAAGTGCGCAGCCTCAGTTTTCGCGGCGCTAAAACCATGCCGGAAAAATTGCTCGAACACCGCGACATGGCCTATCTCTCCTATAAGCTGGCGACTATTAAAACCGATGTTGAGTTGGCGGTAGCGCCAGACAGCATTCACATGGCTGCACCGGATAAGCGGCGCTTGATTGAATTGTTTGAAGATCTGGAATTTAAATCCTGGGTGAGCGATTTGGAAAAATCAGCGCAGGATGCGGCAAATAATTCCGCTGAGCCCTCGACACAAGTTGACACTAAGATCGCGCCACCGGCAGCTATAGAAGCCAGCTACGATATTATTTTTGATCGGGAATTATTTGCCAGTTGGCTGGCGCGACTGCAGCAAGTTGAGGCCTTTGCCTTTGACAGCGAAACCACAAGCCTAGATGCGATGGAGGCAAAAATTGTTGGCTTGAGTTTCGCGATCGAAGCAGGCCAAGCCGCTTATATCCCCTGTGGCCACGATTATATGGGCGCGCCCGAGCAACTACCGCTCGACTGGGTGTTGGCGCAGTTAAAGCCACTACTCGAAGATGCCAGCAAAATAAAAATTGGCCAAAATTTAAAATACGATCGCAGCGTGCTGCTCAATTACGGTGTCGATTTGCGCGGTATTGGCTTTGATACCATGCTCGAATCCTATGTGTGGAACTCCATCGGTAGCCGCCACAATATGGATGACCTGGCAAAAAATTATCTCGACTATAAAACTGTCTCCTTTGAGGAGATTGCTGGCAAAGGCGTAAAACAGCTCACCTTCAACCAAATTAAAATTGAAGAGGCAGGCCATTACGCCGCAGAGGATGCCGACATAACCCTGCGTCTACATCAATACTTTTGGCCGCAACTACAGCAAACACCATCGCTTAAAAAAGTTTTCGAAGAAATTGAAATGCCGCTGCTGCCGGTGCTCTCGCGCATCGAGCGCAATGGCGCATTGGTGGATGCCAAACTGCTCGGTCAGCAGAGTTTGGAATTGGGCGAGCGCATGGTGCAGCTGGAGCGTCAGGCTTACGAGATCGCCGGTAAAGAATTTAATTTGAGCTCGCCCAAACAGCTGGGTGCAATTTTGTTTGAAGAGCAAAAATTGCCCGTTATAAAAAAAACGCCCACAGGTACGCCGTCAACGGCCGAAGAAGTGCTGCAGGAATTGGCGCTTGACTATCCTTTGCCCAAGGTGATTATGGAGTACCGCGGCCTGGCCAAACTTAAATCTACTTACACCGACAAATTGCCACTGGAAATTAACAAGGCCACGGGGCGTATTCACACCAGTTATCACCAGGCTGTTGCTGCTACCGGGCGGTTATCGTCGCAAGACCCTAACCTGCAAAATATTCCCATCAAAACCGAAGAGGGGCGGCGCATTCGCCAGGCGTTTGTCGCGCCCGCCGGCTACAAATTGGTTGCAGCAGACTATTCGCAAATTGAGCTACGCATTATGGCGCATCTTTCAGAGGATGCGGGTTTACTTAACGCCTTTGCCCAGGGCTTGGATGTGCACCGGGCAACTGCTGCGGAGGTGTTTGGTGTGGCCCTGGAGGGGGTAACACCAGAGATGCGCCGCAGCGCCAAGGCAATTAACTTTGGTTTGATTTACGGCATGTCTGCCTTTGGTTTGGCTAAGCAACTACACCTGGGGCGCAATCAGGCGCAGGAGTATATCGACCGCTACTTTGCGCGCTACCCAGGTGTGCAGCGCTATATGAACAATATTCGCAGCCTGGCTCACGAGCAGGGCTTCGTGGAAACCCTGTTTGGCCGCCGCCTTTATTTGCCGGAAATAAACGCCAAAAACAAAAACCTGCAGCAGGCAGCAGAGCGCACGGCTATTAACGCGCCTATGCAGGGCACGGCGGCGGATATCATCAAAACGGCAATGATTAGCGTAGATAGATGGCTGAGTGAAAAGAAGCTGGATGCCAGAATTATTATGCAGGTACACGACGAATTAGTACTCGAAGTGGCAGATTCCTGCCTGGAGGAGGTGCGTATAGGATTGGTTGAGCAAATGTCAGCTGCCGCGCAACTTAAGGTGCCACTGTTAGTGGAGGCTGGTGTTGGCAGCTCCTGGGATGAAGCTCACTAGTCAAGTTTGATTTGGCTTTTGTGCTATTTTTTGCGCCAAACAAAATGATTATTGCAACTTAACTTAATGAATTTAAAGAAGTATTTTAAAATAACAAAAAAATGTGCAAATTTTTAAAACATTTTTTGGAACTAAAGTTGGAAGGGGTGAGTCATAGAGTTGTGTGTGTTTTACGATCATGAGCTAACTCCTCCCCTAATGGCTTTTAGGCCAGCTAGCGCGAATGCTAAGCAACCCCGACTTTGTCGGGGTTTTTTTTCGCTCAGAGTTTACTAAGGGGCAGCGCAAGGCCAAGTTTACAATTGTGCAAGAAGTGTGGGAGTTGCGCGCCTGAAGACAATTGCTTCGAACTTTGGGTTAGCTCAGTCGTCATAGAGACAGCTTTATGAGCTTTCTCCTTAGCCCATCTGGCACCACCCCAAGGGTGTCAGTCGTTTCCGATGGTTGCTTGCAACCATCGGTTTTTTTATTTTTGGGGTCAGCAAAAATACGTAGTGGCTTAGGTTTTAGGGCACTTGCAATACTTCGCTTGCGGGCTGTTCTGGTTCCAGCGAAAGCCAGGCGTTTAACTTGGCTTTTAACTCTTCCAGCCCAGTATTGTTGTGGGCAGAAAAGGATTGCATGGTGACCGATTCGGACAGCCCCAGTTCTTTCAAATCCTTAATTACCTTAAATTCAGTGCTCTTAATCTGATTGCGGCTGAGCTTATCTGCCTTGGTCAGCAGTAGATGAACTGGCATTTGCGATCTTCTCGCCCAGCGCAGCATAGTGGTATCAAATTCCTGCAACGGGTGGCGAATATCCATTAGCAGCACCAGGCCGCGCAGGCTCACGCGCTTTTGCAGGTACTCCGACAGGTCGCGCTGCCACTGTTCCTTGAGTTCGCGCGATACCTTGGCATAGCCATAGCCGGGTAAGTCCACCAGGCGCTGTTTGTCATTTAGGGCAAAGTAGTTAATCAACTGGGTGCGCCCAGGGGTTTTGCTGGTGCGCGCCAGGCGATGGTTATTGGTCAGGGCGTTAATGGCACTGGACTTGCCCGCGTTGGAGCGCCCGGCAAAGGCCACCTCTACCCCTTCCTCCGGCGGACACTGGCGGATACTGGGGGCGCTGGTTAAAAACTGCGCCTTGCCAAAGTTAATATCAGTGGACATAAAAACCCTTCAAAATAGTGTGTTATTAGCGCGTTGGTATATAATGCCGCCCGCCTGACGGGGCCGAGTGTGCACCTGGGGGCAGAATTGTAGCTGGTTGCCTGGTCCTTACGCGAACTTTACGCGTATACAGGTATTATACCGGGGCCCAGTTACCCCCAGGGGAATCCTTAGGGGCCTGATGGGGAAGGCGCTTTCAACTATAGATTTATCCTAAAACCGGATTAGCCAATGAAAAATATCCTAAGCAACGCATTATTTTCAGTCGGGTTAGCAGTGATTGCACAGGGCGCACTGGCTAATGGGGATGCCACTGCAGGCGCAGCTAAAGCGGCCGTATGCGGTGCTTGTCATGGTGCTGATGGCAACAGCATGGTTGCCACTTTCCCCAAACTGGCAGGTCAGGGTGAAAAGTACCTGATGAAACAAATTCACGATATCCAGGATTGGGACAAAGAAACTGACCCAGTCAAAAAAGCTAAAACTGGCCGCACAGTGCTGCAGATGACCGGTATTCTCGCCAGCCTGAACGATCAGGATATAGCGGATATAGCTGCCTATTTCGCCAGCCAAAACACTCAGTTGTCCGGCTCTAAAAAAGAAGAAGTGCAGTTGAACTCAGGCATTAAAACCGATGCACTGGAACTTGGCCGCCGCACCTACCGCGCAGGCAATCCTTCCGCTAGTATTCCCGCTTGTACTGGCTGCCACAACCCTAATGGCCAGGGCAATGCTCCTGCTGGCTTCCCTCGTTTGGGTGGCCAGCACCCTGAGTACATTGAGAAACAACTGCTCGCCTTCCGCGCTGGCGATCGCACCAACGACGGTGACCAGATGACCATGCGCTCAGTAACCGAAAAAATGAGCGATGCTGAAATCAAAGCGCTGGCTAACTATATTGCTGGTTTGCACTAAGCAAAGGCGGCAAGCTAAAAAGGCGACCCAGGTCGCCTTTTTTATGCGCAGTTTTTGCCACCACTTTACAGCTGTTCAGTTAAGGTTCGAAAATTCGCTCCTATATTGAACTCAGCAGTGGCTCATCTGACTAAGAGCCAACACCAAATTGCAATTGGCCTATAGAGAGGAAATGCTATGAGAGTTTTGGTCGCCCTGATGGGTTTGATGATGTCCCTGGTCGCCTGCGCCGATGACAGCAGTTCAAATGTTGCCACTGAATACCTGGAGGGCCAGCATTACACAGTGTTAGAGCAGCAGGTGCGCCCGGCCGACCCGAGTAAAATCGAGGTGGCTGAGGTTTTCTCTTACCACTGCCCTCACTGTTTCCACTTTGAACCTATGCTCCACGCCTGGATGGCCAAGCAAAAAGATGATGTCTATTTGAACCAAACCCATGCCAATTGGGCACCTTTTATGGTGCCATTGATTCGCGGCTACTACACCTCGGTTGCCCTGCATATCAAAGATAAGACGCACCAGGCGGTGTTTAACGCTTTCCAGCTAGAAAAAAACCAACTGCAAAAGCCTGAAGACTGGGCAGAGCTGTTTGCTAAGTTTGGTGTACCCAAGGAGAAAACCCTGAGCACCTACAACTCTTTTGGCGTGGACAGTATGATCAAACAGGCTGAAGCTCGCGCTAAGGGTTACAAAATTACCGGCACGCCAGAGCTGATCGTCGATGGCCGCTACCACATAAGTTCGCGTCTGGAGGGCGGTCAGGAGGAAATGCTTAAAGTGGCGCAATTCCTGGTAGATAAGGTTCGCGCTGAACGCGCTGGCAGCAGCCTGGCTCCCAAGCCTTAACCTTAGTTGCCAAAAAACCCGCCCGGCTCCGGCCCGGCGGGTTTTTTTATACGTGATTAAACCTGGAAGCTATAATTTGGGGGCTTTAAACCAATTTGCTTGAGCTTTTTTACTATGACCTCTGTTTCAGACGATAAACAAAACTGGCGAGAAAAATACCTTGACGCCTTGGATGCCCAGGAACAGATGGAGCGGGAGTATGGCGCAAAGACAGAGCAATTGCGTCGAGCGCTGGTGCGTGTAAGTCTGTCGGCAGAGGGCCAGAGTGAGGCTTTGGATCAGCTTCTGGGGCAATTGCGCGAACAGCTGCGCGGCGGTAGGCAATTGGAGCCTGTACTGTTGCGTCTGGATAATGCCTGCCAAGAGATAGCTCAGTGCCGCCAGGTTGACGCCCAGGAGATGTCGGCGGCACTGGCCCAGGCTCTAGATGGTTTACAACAACTAGGTTTATCGCGCAGCTTGACTAAATCCCTGCAGGATTATCTGGGCCAATTGCCGTTGCGGATCAACAAACCGCATTTGTATCCTGCGTTGATCCAGCAATTTGCCGAGTTGCAAGTCGCAGCGATGGCTGAAATACAGTCACCCAAAACCAGCGTATTGAAAAAAATCCTCGGCGGCAAAAACAAATCCCCGTCAAATCAATCAGCGGAAATTACCACGCCCGAAACTATTGCTGAGCCAGATGTTGACGCCGAGGTTTGGATTAAGGATCTCGCCCAAACGCTGGACGGCTTTTTTTCCCAGTTGGAAGCTAACCTCCAAGTTAAAGATGACATAGCCTTGGAGCGCCAGCGTCTGGCGGAGCTATTGCGGCCTGCGCAACTGGATCAGCAGGCACAGACAGAACTATTAGCCATAGTAGAGCGAGTGAGGCAGCTGGTAAATGATGCGCAAGTGGCAGGTAACAAAGCTTTTGCCGGCTACTTGGATAACGTAAACCGTGAGCTGGCAGAAATTTACAACCTGCTCAGTGGTGCAGTGGCAACCAGCTCTGCACAGCAGAGCGCCTCGCAACAACTGCAGGAAGATATGATCCGCGAAATGACTCAGCTCGAACAAAGCTCAGTTGATGCGACGGATTTGGCGCAACTAAAAAGCCAAGTCAAATCTCAGCTCGGCAATATTCGCCTGGCACTGGATAAATACCAGCAGTCAGAGCAGCAACAACTGCAATTAGCGCAGCAACTTAGTAACCTGGGCGAAAAGCTCAAGGTTATGGAAGATGAAGCGGAAAAAAGCCGAATAAATCTCGAGCAACAGCGTCACCGCGCGCTGCACGACCCCCTGACTGAACTGCCGAATCGCGAAGCCTACAAGCTGCGCTCCCAAGAGGAGATCTCACGCTGGAAGCGCTATGGTGGAGTATTGAGCCTGGCGGTGATCGACATAGATCACTTCAAAAAAATTAACGATAGCTTTGGCCATCAAACCGGCGACCGAGTCATTAAAGTTATTGGCCGATCTATTGCCAAACGCTTGCGTGAAGTGGACTTTTTCTGCCGCTATGGCGGCGAGGAATTTGTCGCGCTGCTGCCAGAAACCAATGGTCAAACGGCGCTCCAGCTGATGGATAAAATTCGCGATGCGATTGCCAAAGCCTCTTTCAATTATAAAGACCAGCCCATCAGTATCAGTGTCTCTGTGGGGGTAAGTGAAATTCGCAGCGGCGATACCCTGGAGCAGGTTTTTGAACGAGCTGATCAAGCACTTTACCAAGCCAAAAACTCGGGGCGGAATAATTGTCGGATTTTATAAAAGGGTTAAGAATGAATAGATTGATTTGCCTATTCTTGCTTGCATTGGCTCACATCTGAGCCAGGCAGCGCAAGTGAATGTGGCATTCTCAGACTTCAAGAGTGCGCCCTGTCCGATGTCATCATTGCAATTTCTTTTCTCCCGCCAAAAAATTTGAGCTTAGGTTGTACCATGGCAAAACCGCTAATCCGATTCATTTCGAGCAACCTGAAAACTAGTTCTGGGCTTAAGCCGCTGCTATCACAAGAATAAATTATGTGTACGCTATCCTGTTTTGCTTTAATCTGGCGGCTATCACCCTGCAGCTAAATAGTCAGGGCTACTTTTCTTCGCCTGGGTTTAGCTTTCCGCTAGGGGCTAAGGTTAGTAAGATGTGCTTTTAATGTTCAGGATTAAACGCCCTAACTCATGCCCCAGCCTCGCTCCCCTATCCCCACCAATATCATCACCGGCTTTCTCGGCGTAGGTAAAACCACCGCTATCAGCCATCTGCTAAAACACAAACCCGAGGGTGAAAACTGGTCGGTTTTGGTCAATGAGTTTGGTGAAATTGGTATTGATGGCGCTATGCTTCAGGCGCCTGGCGTCGCGGTACGCGAAGTGCCCGGCGGCTGTATTTGCTGTGTCGCTGGCTTGCCGATGAAGATGGCGCTGAATATGCTGATCCAGCGCACTAAACCTGACCGCCTGCTGGTGGAGCCCACCGGCCTGGGTCATCCTGCGGAAATCATCAACACCCTGACTGGCGAGTATTACCAGGATGTGCTCGACCTGCGCGCCACTATCACCCTGGTGGACCCGCGCAAGCTGAGCGATGAACGCTACACCAGCAATGACACCTTCCAAAGCCAATTGGCAGTTGCCGATGTATTGGTGGCCAACAAGGCTGATCTGTGTGGTGATGAAGCGCGTAACAAGTTTGCCGAGTTGGTAAGCGGCTTCACCCCCTCTAAACAGCTAACTCCCTGGGTTACCCAGGGCGCGTTGGAGTTGGCCTGGTTGGATTTCCCCCGTCAGGCAACGGCGAAAATCGCGCAATCAGCCGCAGGCAGTGACAACCGCCTGCGTCCACCCAGCCAGGGTTATAACCCTCAGGTGCAACTGCCTGAGGGTGAGGATTTTGTGCGCCGCGCCAGCACTGGTGATGGCCACTTCGCCTGCGGTTGGCTGATTAGGCCAGAGATAAAATTTGATTTTAACCAGCTGTTTGGCTGGCTGATGGGCGTGCCTGTGGTGCGCACCAAAGCGGTGATGCACACAGACCAAGGTGTATATAGCTTTAATGCCGAGCAGGGCGTGCTCAGTGTCAACCCTCTCCCCTTGGGCGTTGCTGATTTGAGTGATAGCCGTATAGAGTTTATTGATACTGCGCCCCTGCCAGAAGCCGCGTTGGAGCAGCAATTATTGGCGACCAAGTGTGAGCAATAGGGCTTTTCGCTAGTCCAAACTGTGAAGCCTCGTCAGGATTTGAGTTAGCGCTAACGCAGGCTTGGAATTGCTGACTATACTGCGTTGCCCACTTGGAGACACTTAAGCAAACCTGTATTTTGTCGGAAAGAGGGCGTTACTTAGGCTAAGGTTAGATGGGATATAAGACCGGAAATCAGCAGCTTGCGGACCCCTAAGGCCGTTGCTGTGCAATAAACTCAGAGGATAAGAATATGCTGTTGCTTTCACTGCTGGTGATGTTGGTACTGGTAGCCATACTCATATATCGCGAACTGGCGCTGGCTGCCGCTTCGTCAATTGTCATAGTAGCCTGGCTGGTCCTTGGCGCAATTACGCCGGCTATGCTATCACCCTGGTTCGTCGTACCTCTCGTGGCCATACTTCTGGTACTAAATGTCGGGCCTATTAGACGCGCCATACTCACCCGTTCGGTGTTCAAAATGCTTAAACGCAGCATGCCGGCGATGAGTATCACCGAGCGCGAAGCTCTGGAAGCTGGCACCACCTGGTGGGAAAAAGAGCTGTTTAGCGGTCGCCCCGATTGGAATGAATTTGCCGAAATCAGCTTGCCTCAGCTCACCGCCGAAGAGCAGTCATTTTTAGATAACGAAGTGGAGCAGTTATGCGAATTGCTCGATGAGTGGGATATTCAGAATAGTCGCAAGGATCTCTCCCCTGAAGCTTGGCAATTTTTAAAAGACAAAAACTTTTTTGGCCTGATTATCCCCAAGGAATACGGTGGCCGCGATTTTAGCCCCTATGCCCAAAGCCGCGTAATGAGCAAAATTGCCAGCAAATCCGGCACTGCGGCAGTAACAGCCATGGTGCCCAACTCCCTCGGCCCAGGCGAACTGCTGGTTAAATACGGCACCGAAGAGCAGCGCCAGCGCTGGTTGCCCGGCCTGGCCAAGGGTACCGAGATCCCCTGTTTTGGCTTAACTGGTCCAGAAGCTGGCTCAGATGCTGGCTCTATCCCGGATACCGGCATCGTCTGCAAAGGCATGCATGAGGGCCAGGAGGTGCTCGGCCTCAAACTCACTTTTAACAAGCGTTGGATTACCCTGGCGCCAGTGGCCACGGTTGTGGGCTTGGCTTTCAAACTCTACGACCCCGAAGGCCTGCTCGGCGATAAAAACAAATCCGACTATGGCATTACCTGCGCCCTTATCCCCGCTAAACATCCTGGGGTTGATATTGGCTTGCGCCACAACCCAGGCTCACCATTTATGAATGGCCCCATCTTTGGTAAGGATGTTTTTATCCCTATCGATTGGATAATTGGCGGCGCGCCTATGGCCGGTAAAGGTTGGCGTATGCTGATTGAATGCCTGGGTGCCGGTCGCGGCGTCTCACTGCCAGCACTCTCCACCGCCAGTTGCGAGATGAATTACCGATTGGTGGGCGCCTATGCGCGCATTCGTCGTCAGTTCAATATGGAGGTTGGCAAGTTCGAAGGTGTACAGGAAGCGACTGCCGATATAGCTGCCAGTGGTTATACCCTGGAGGCCATGCGCCAGTTTGTCACCAAGGGCCTGGAGACGGGCGCGCCTTCGGTAATGACGGCTATGGCCAAATATCACGCCACCGAACTCATGCGCAAATCCGTTGAGCACTCCATGGATGTAGTGGGTGGTCGCGCCATTCAAAAAGGGCCGCGCAACTTCCTGGTGGCTTCTTATCACTCTGTGCCTGTGGCTATTACTGTAGAGGGTGCCAATATTCTCACTCGCTCGCTGATGATTTTTGGCCAGGGCGCCATGCGCTGTCATCCCTACTTGTTTGAAGAAATGCAGGCAATGCAGATGGACGACCAGGCCGCAGGGCTGAAAAAATTCGACCAGCTATTTACCGCGCACCTGGGGCATATATTTAGCAACCTGATGCGCACCAAATTGTTTGGATTTCTCTGCGGCCGCTTTAGCGCTGTGCCAGCCAACGCCGATAGTTTCAGCAAACCCTGGTATCAAAAAATCAACCTGCTCAGTGCGACCCTGGCGAGCATGTCGGATATTGCTCTGGGGGTATTAGGCGGCAACCTAAAGCGTCGCGAGCTGCTTTCGGCTCGCCTGGGTGATATACACAGCCAGTTGTTTATCGCCTCGGCGATTTTAAAATTTCACTCGGCGCACCCACGTACTCGCGCCGAAGACGCCCACGCGGAATATGCACTGGCACGCGCACTTTACACCGCGCAAGAGGCATTAAAGGATTTTACTAACAACTTCCCCGTGACTTTCCTCGCCAAGCTAATTAAGTTTGTCGCTATGCCCTATGGCAATCTGGTGCAAAAGCCTAACGACAATTTAACCCGCGAATTAGGCGATTTGATTATGGAGGAAAACCCTGTGCGGCAAATGCTGGGGCAATACCTGCATGTGAGCCAAGACCCCGCAGATTCTATGGGCAGAGTGGAGTCCACTTATCAGTTACTGATATCGCTTGGCTCTGTATGGCATAACTTTATTAAAGCTAAATCTGTTGGTAAGTTGCAGGGCGATAGCATTGAGGCTCAGGCGCAGGATGCTGCGGCGAAAAATATTATCCAGCCCCATGATGTGGATAGAGTTGTTGAGTATGATAAGCGTCGCTACGATTGCTTGCAGACAGATGCTTTTGAAAGCCTTTGATGCCTGCCATAAACTTGTTAATGATTAAATGAGAGTAAAAAAGCCCTGGATTTCCAGGGCTTTTTTTATTGTCAACTCAAAACCACCTCCTATGGAGGTGGTGATCGCCTAATCGAGGCTATGCCTGAAAAGTGCCCATGCTAGATACTCAATCGTTTGTTACCAGCAAATGATTAGGAGTAAAAAGCATGAGCAGATATGA
>JBNLGJ010000023.1:0-16864 GCA_050305995.1 Cellvibrio sp. | reverse complement strand
ACTGTCATCTGCACATTGTCTCCCGGCATCACCATCTCTGTGCCTTCCGGCAGCTCACAGGCACCGGTCACATCCGTTGTACGGAAGTAAAACTGGGGCCGGTAACCCTTGAAAAACGGCGTGTGACGACCACCTTCATCTTTCGACAACACGTAGACTTCCGCCTCAAACTTGGTGTGCGGCGTGATCGATCCCGGCACCGCCAATACCTGACCTCGCTCCACTTCGTCGCGCTTGGTACCGCGCAACAATACGCCCACGTTCTCACCGGCACGACCTTCGTCCAGCAGTTTGCGGAACATCTCCACACCTGTACAGGTGGTTTTGGTGGTGTCTTTAATACCTACAATTTCGATTTCGTCGCCCACTTTCACCACGCCGCGCTCTACCCGGCCTGTGACCACCGTACCGCGACCAGAAATCGAAAATACATCCTCAATTGGCATCAAAAACGGCTGATCAATGGCCCGCTCCGGCTGCGGAATATAGGCATCCAGCGTCTCAACCAGTTTTTTCACCGCCGTGGTACCCATTTCCTTGTCATCTTCACCGTTCAGCGCCATCAGCGCCGAACCGATAATGATCGGCGTGTCGTCGCAGGGGAATTCGTACTGATCCAGCAGCTCGCGCACTTCCATTTCCACCAGCTCCAGCAGCTCTTCGTCGTCTACCATGTCGGCTTTATTCAAAAACACGACAATATAGGGAACCCCTACCTGACGCGACAGCAGAATGTGCTCGCGAGTCTGTGGCATGGGACCGTCGGCGGCCGAACACACCAGAATCGCCCCGTCCATTTGCGCCGCACCGGTGATCATGTTTTTCACATAGTCGGCGTGCCCCGGACAGTCCACGTGCGCGTAGTGGCGGGTCGGTGAATCATACTCCACATGGGACGTCGCAATGGTGATACTGCGCTCGCGCTCTTCCGGGGCATTGTCGATACCGTCAAATGCGACCGCCTCGCCGCCCCAGACTTCCGCGCAGACCCGGGTCAGCGCGGCTGTCAGGGTGGTTTTACCGTGGTCAACGTGACCGATGGTGCCCACGTTGACGTGAGGTTTGTTACGTTCAAATTTTTCTTTAGCCACTTTTCAATTCCTCTAAAGATGAAAATAAAACTATTCGTAATCGTTCTTGATGTGGCCCTTTGACATCACCTGTTCGGCGACATTGCGCGGGGCCTCGGAATACTTCAAGAATTCCATTGTGTAGGTAGCGCGACCTTGGGTTGCAGAGCGCAGGCTGGTAGCGTAACCGAACATTTCCGCCAGAGGTACCTCGGCGTTAATGACCTTACCACTGATACTTTCATCCATGCCCAGGATCATGCCGCGGCGACGGTTTAAATCACCCACCACATCACCCATATTCTCCTCGGGAGTAACCACTTCAACCTTCATAATCGGCTCAAGCAATACAGCTCCACCTTGCTGCGCCAGCTTTTTAGTCGCCATGGACGCCGCGATTTTAAACGCCATTTCTGACGAGTCAACATCGTGGTAAGAACCATCGAACACGGTGGCCTTTAGACCCAACAAAGGATAACCCGCCAACACACCGTTTTGCATCTGCTCAGCAATACCCTTTTGGATAGCCGGAACAAATTCTTTGGGCACTACACCGCCCACTATTTCATTTACAAACTCCAAGCCTTCAGCATTTTCATCAACACCTGGCTCAAAACGAATCCAGCAGTGACCGTATTGACCGCGGCCACCGGACTGACGAACAAACTTACCTTCGATCTCGCAGCGATTGCGGATTGCCTCACGGTAGGCCACCTGGGGCTTACCTATATTGGCTTCCACACCAAATTCGCGACGCATACGATCGACAATAATATCCAGGTGCAACTCACCCATACCGCCAATAATGGTCTGGCCAGTTTCTTCATCGGTTCTAACGCGAAAAGAAGGATCCTCTTGCGCCAACTTGCTCAGAGCCACACCCATTTTTTCCTGGTCAGCCTTGGTTCTGGGCTCGACAGCAACGTGAATTACCGGCTCAGGGAACTCCATACGCTCAAGAACAATCACATGATCCTGATCGCAAAGGGTATCGCCGGTGGTGACATCCTTAAGACCAATGACGGCAGCAATATCACCCGCCAGAACTTCTTTAATTTCAGAGCGCTCGTTAGCGTGCATTTGCACCATACGACCTATACGCTCGCGCTTTTCCTTTACCGAGTTATATACGGCATTGCCCGACTCCAGCTTGCCCGAATAAACTCGAATAAATGTCAGGCTTCCCACAAAAGGGTCTGTTGCAATTTTAAAAGCCAAGGCTGCGAAAGGATCCTCGTCGTTAGCGTGGCGCTCAGCGACAGTCTCACCATCAGCAAGCACACCCTCGATTGCCTTAACCTCAGCAGGGGATGGGAGATACTCAACCACCGCATCCAACATGGCCTGCACGCCCTTATTTTTAAAGGCGGAGCCACCAATAACCGGAATAATTTCACCCGACAGAGTGCGCGCGCGAATTCCGGCCTTTATTTCGGCTTCGGTGAGCTCGTCACCACCCAAATATTTTTCCATCAGCTCGTCACTGGACTCAGCGGCGGCCTCGATCAACTGCTCGCGCATCTTTTCGCACTGAGCCAGCAGATCCTCTGGAATAGCCTCATAAGTAAAAGTTGTACCCTGGTCGGCCTCACTCCAAATGATCGCCTGCATCTTAAGCAGATCCACAACGCCCTTGAACTCATCTTCGGCGCCGATGGTCATTTGCAGAGGGACAGGATTAGCACCCAAACGGGATTTTAGCTGCTCAACTACACGCAAGTAGTTGGCACCAGTACGATCCATCTTGTTCACAAACACTAAGCGAGGAACTTCGTATTTGTTAGCTTGACGCCATACTGTTTCGGTTTGCGGCTGAACGCCGGAAGAACCACAAAGAACAACAACAGCACCATCGAGAACACGCAGTGAGCGCTCCACCTCGATAGTAAAATCTACGTGCCCAGGGGTATCAATTACGTTGATGCGATGCTCTTCGAATTGACCGCCCATACCCTTCCAAAAAGTGGTAATAGCAGCAGAGGTAATAGTGATGCCACGCTCCTGCTCCTGCACCATCCAGTCGGTGGTAGCGGCGCCATCGTGCACCTCACCAATCTTGTGTGACAGACCGGTATAAAACAGGACGCGCTCGGTAGTAGTAGTTTTACCGGCATCGACATGAGCACAGATACCAATATTTCGGTAGCGTGCTATAGGAGTTTTACGGGCCACAACTGTATTCCCCAAAGAACCAAGCTTTGAAAAAGGCAAAAGGCAGCAGAAGCTGCCTTTTCAACCTTACACAGGCAATTAGAAGCGGAAGTGCGAGAACGCCTTGTTCGCTTCGGCCATGCGGTGAACGTCTTCACGTTTTTTAACCGCAGCACCCTTACCTTGAGCAGCATCCATCAGCTCGCCAGCCAGACGCTGAGGCATGGACTTCTCACCGCGCTTGCGGGAGTACTCCACCAACCAGCGCATTGCCAGAGCAGCGCGACGTGAAGCGCGAACTTCAACGGGCACTTGGTAGGTTGCACCACCCACACGGCGGGATTTAACTTCCACCAGCGGAGCGATGTTTTCGAGAGCTTCAGAGAAAATCTCCAAAGGATCGCGATTCAATTTAGCTTTAACCACATCCAGAGCACCGTAAACGATACGCTCTGCAGTGGATTTTTTGCCACTGATCATTACGTGGTTCATGAACTTCGCCAGGGTAACGTCACCGAACTTGGGATCCGGCAGCGCTTCGCGTTTGGCGACAACTCTTCTTCTTGGCATATCAATAGCCTCTCTTCAGGAAATTTCCAAGACAGATAACCTGCTTGGCCTTACTCGGTTCTGGGCCGAAAACTTGCGTCAGCTTCACCGGTGGGCACGAGATGTGCCACTACCGACGATTACTTGGGACGCTTGGCACCGTACTTAGAACGACTCTGCTTACGCTTGGCAACACCGGAAGTATCCAGTGAACCGCGTACAGTGTGGTAACGCACACCAGGGAGGTCTTTAACACGACCGCCGCGGATCAATACCACGCTGTGCTCTTGCAGGTTGTGGCCTTCACCACCGATATACGAGGTCACTTCAAAACCATTGGTCAAACGAACACGGCACACTTTACGCAGTGCTGAGTTTGGTTTTTTCGGTGTAGTCGTATAAACGCGGGTGCAAACACCACGACGCTGTGGGTTACCTTGCAGAGCAGGAACGTCACTCTTGTCTACGATACGTTTTCTTGGCTTACGAACCAACTGGTTGATCGTCGGCATGAAAACAAACTCCATAGATATTACGCCTTCACAATGAAGGCTTGTTTAAAGAAAGTCGGCGAGGTGTCCCACCGCCAGACCTCCCACTTAAAAAGCGGGTGGCGCATTGTATAGATGCCACCCACCAGCGTCAAGGCGACCAATTGACCAGTTAACGCTGAACTCCTGGTAAAAAAACAAGGCTGGCGACGCCAGCCTTGTTTTCAAATCGCCCCAATCTTGGCTCCACGAAGGAGCCCAGAAGCGCTTTGCTTAGCTTGCGCTTTGCTTGAGCGCCTCAGTCAGCGCCGCTTCAACATCTTCAGCGCTCACACCCAACTGTTCGGTATGGGCTTCTTCGCGGCGACGCTTGCGCTCTTTGTGGTAAGCCAAACCCGTACCCGCAGGAATCAGACGACCTACCACCACGTTCTCTTTGAGACCGCGCAGATTGTCTTTCTTGCCGGTAACGGCCGCTTCGGTCAGCACGCGAGTGGTCTCTTGGAACGAGGCCGCAGAGATGAACGACTCGGTTGCCAGAGACGCCTTGGTAATACCCAACAGCAGACGCTCATACTGGGCAGGCACCTTGCCTTCGGCGCGCAGTTTTTCGTTTTCTTCCAGCACCGAAGTCAACTCAACCTGCTCACCTTTAACGAAGCTGGAATCACCCATAGTGGTGATCTCGACTTTGCGCAGCATTTGACGAACGATGGTTTCAATGTGCTTATCGTTGATCTTTACGCCCTGCAGACGGTAAACATCCTGGATCTCGTTAGTGATGTAGCGCGACAGCATTTCCACACCTTGCAGACGCAAGATATCGTGCGGATTGGATGGACCGTCAGACACCACCTCACCCTTGGACACCATTTCACCCTCGAACACGGTCAGCTGACGGTGTTTGGGGATAAGTACTTCGTAATGGGTGGAACCATCTGGCAGCACCTGGCCATCGGTTGGAGTGATGATCAGACGGCGCTTGCCCTTGGTCTCTTTACCAAAGCTAACAGTACCGGAGATTTCCGCCAGAATAGACGGCTCTTTCGGACGACGCGCTTCGAAAAGGTCGGCAACGCGCGGCAGACCACCGGTGATATCGCGGGTTTTTGAACCCTCTTGCGGAATACGCGCAATGATGTCACCCACATTGATCGGGCCGCCGTTACTCAGGCTCAAAATCGCCTTAGCTGGCAGCATATAGTGCGCCGGCACATTGGTATTGGCCAGGAACAGCTCTTTACCCTTGACATCTACCAGGGTAATGGCTGGACGCAGGTCTTTACCCGCCGATGGACGCTCAGCCGGATCGAGAATCTCGATGGAACTCAGGCCGGTCAGCTCGTCGGTTTGACGGCGGATAGAAAGGCCATCTTCCATACCGGAGAAGGAGGCGATACCTGCCACTTCGGAAACGATGGGGTGGGTGTGCGGATCCCACTTGGCGACAATTTGGCCGCCTTTAACCGCTTCACCATCTTTAACACTGATAACCGCACCGTAAGGAATCTTGTAGCGCTCGCGCTCGCGACCGCTGGCATCGGCCACCGCCAATTCGCCGGAGCGGGACACAGCAACCAGGTTGCCCGCGGGGTTGGTTACCACCTTCACGTTCAACAGGCGCACGGTACCTTCCTGCTTAACCTGAACGCTGTCAGCTGCAGAAGCCCGCGAAGCCGCACCACCGATGTGGAAGGTACGCATGGTCAGCTGGGTACCTGGCTCACCGATTGACTGGGCGGCGATAACACCCACAGCTTCACCTGGGTTAACGCGGTGACCACGAGCCAGATCGCGACCGTAACACATGGAGCAAATGCCGTTGCGCGATTCACAGGTAATGGGTGAACGCACCAGAACCTCGTCGATACCCATGGCTTCAACGCGCTCTACCCAGGCTTCGTCAATCATGGTGCCAGCGGGAACCAGGATTTCATCGGTACCGGGACGGGTAACATCGCGGGCGATAATACGGCCCAGGATGCGATCACCCAGAGATTCGATAACATCGCCACCTTCGATTACCGGCGACATGGTCAGGCCTGAGTCGGTACCGCAGTCTTGCAGGGTAACTACCAGGTCTTGGGCAACGTCCACCAGACGGCGAGTCAGGTAACCGGAGTTCGCAGTTTTCAAGGCGGTATCCGCCAAGCCCTTACGCGCACCGTGGGTAGAAATAAAGTACTGGAGTACGTTCAGGCCTTCACGGAAGTTCGCCTTAATGGGCGTCTCAATGATCGAGCCATCGGGACGCGCCATCAAGCCGCGCATACCGGCCAACTGACGAATCTGGGCTGGCGAGCCACGCGCACCGGAATCGGCGTACATATAAACCGAGTTAAAGGACGACTGCAGCTCTTCCTGGCCATCGCGGTTGATGACGGTCTCTTTGGAGATACCTTCCATCATCGATTTAGCAACCAGGTCGTTAGCACGCGACCAAATATCGATAACCTTGTTGTACTTCTCACCCTGGGTAACCAGACCTGAGGCGTACTGGGTTTCAATTTCTTTCACTTCCGCATCAGCGCGCGCAATGATCTCTGCTTTGGCTGCGGGAATAGTGAAGTCGTTTACGCCGATAGAAGAGCCTGACTTGGTGGAGAAGTCATAGCCCATGTACATCAGGCGGTCGGCAAAAATAACGGTGGCTTTCAGGCCCACGACGCGGTAACAGTAGTTGATCACCCCGGAAATGGCCTTTTTAACCATGGGACGGTTGATCATTTCCAACGGAATACCGGCAGGAACGATTTCCCACAGGAGCACACGGCCCACCGTGGTTTCCACCAGTTTGGTTTCGGTAGTTCTTTCGCCTTCAGCGCCGATCAGGGTTTCATTCAAGCGCACTTTGATACGCGCCTGCAGATCAACCTGCTTGGAGTAGTAAGCGCGCGATACTTCTTTAGTATCGGCAAACACCATGCCTTCGCCTTTGGCGTTAATGCGCTCACGGGACATCCAATACAAACCGAGTACCACGTCCTGAGAGGGAACGATAATAGGCTCACCAGACGCTGGCGACAGGATGTTGTTGGTGGACATCATCAGTGCGCGGGCTTCCAGCTGAGCTTCAATGGTCAGCGGCACGTGAACAGCCATCTGGTCGCCGTCGAAGTCGGCGTTATAGGCGGAACACACCAGTGGGTGCAACTGAATCGCTTTACCTTCAATCAGCACTGGCTCAAACGCCTGGATACCGAGACGGTGAAGGGTTGGTGCGCGGTTGAGCAGTACCGGGTGCTCGCGAATAACTTCGTCGAGGATGTCCCACACCACAGCTTCTTCGCGCTCCACCATTTTCTTGGCAGCTTTAATGGTGGTGGCCAGGCCGCGCAATTCCAGCTTGCTAAAAATAAACGGCTTGAACAGTTCCAGCGCCATTTTCTTGGGCAGACCGCACTGGTGCAGACGCAGGGTTGGGCCCACCACGATCACCGAACGACCTGAGTAGTCCACGCGCTTACCCAGCAGGTTCTGACGGAAACGACCCTGCTTACCTTTGATCATATCGGCCAAAGATTTAAGCGGACGCTTGTTGGAGCCGGTGATGGCACGGCCGCGACGACCATTGTCCAGGAGCGCATCTACCGCTTCTTGCAGCATACGCTTTTCGTTGCGCACGATAATGTCGGGCGCATTCAAGTCCAGCAGACGCTTCAGACGGTTGTTACGGTTGATCACGCGACGATACAAATCGTTGAGGTCGGAAGTCGCAAAGCGACCGCCATCCAGCGGCACCAGAGGACGCAGATCGGGCGGCAGCACCGGCAGCACTTCCATTACCATCCACTCGGGCTTGTTGCCGGAGAAGAAGAAAGCCTCCAGCAGCTTCAAGCGCTTGGAGTACTTTTTGATTTTGGTTTCACTGCTGGTGTTGGGAATTTCTTCACGCAGACGCTGGATTTCACTCTCCAGGTCGATAGCGCGCATCAGCGTTTGAATGGCCTCGGCGCCCATTTGGGCTTCGAATTCATCGCCGAACTCTTCCATCGCCTCGAAGTACTGCTCGTCAGTCAGCAGTTGGCCGCGCTCCAGGGTAGTCATACCCGGCTCGGTAACCACATAGCTTTCAAAATAGAGTACACGCTCGATATCGCGCAGGGTCATGTCGAGCAACAGACCAATACGGGACGGCAGTGATTTGAGGAACCAAATGTGCGCCACTGGGCTAGCCAGTTCGATGTGGCCCATTCGCTCGCGGCGCACTTTGGCCAAAGTCACTTCCACGCCGCACTTTTCACAGATGATGCCGCGGTGCTTCATGCGCTTGTACTTGCCGCACAAGCACTCGTAATCTTTTACTGGGCCAAAGATCTTGGCGCAGAACAGACCTTCACGCTCGGGCTTGAAGGTACGATAGTTGATGGTCTCCGGCTTTTTTACTTCGCCAAAGGACCAGGAGCGAATCATTTCCGGTGATGCCAAGCTGATACGAATTGAGTCGAACTCTTCGACTTGTCCCTGGGACTTGAGCAAATTCAGTAAGTCTTTCAAGGCGCTTTCTCCTGTAGGCTCCGAAGGAGCTTTCATTAAACTTCGAGGCAGATAGTGTTACTGGTTCTGGGAATCGGCGCAGGCCAGCATTGCTGGCCGCGCAAGTGGAGCAGGACTTAGTCGTCCTGTTCCAGCTCGATGTTGATACCCAGAGAGCGGATTTCCTTAACCAGTACGTTGAAGGACTCCGGCATGCCGGGCTCCATACGGTGATCGCCATCCACGATGTTTTTGTACATCTTGGTACGACCAGCAACGTCATCCGACTTAACAGTAAGCATTTCTTGCAGAGTGTAAGCCGCACCGTATGCTTCCAGTGCCCACACTTCCATCTCACCGAAACGCTGACCACCGAATTGTGCTTTACCACCCAGAGGCTGTTGCGTAACCAGGCTGTAAGAACCGGTAGAACGGGCGTGCATTTTGTCGTCAACCAAGTGGTTCAGTTTCAGCATGTACATGTAACCCACAGTTACTGGACGCGTGAACTGGTCACCGGTACGGCCGTCGAACAGCGTGGTTTGACCGGTATCGGACAAGCCAGCCAGACGCAGCAGTGCCTTGATCTCGTGCTCCTTGGCACCGTCAAATACTGGAGTCGCCATAGGCACACCACCTACCAGGTTATTAGCCAGGTGGATAATCTCTTTATCAGTAAAGCTTGCCAGATCTTCTTTAGCCGCTACATCGCCAGTGGTGTTATAGATCTCTTCCAAGAAGCTGCGCAGTTCAGCAATGGCACGCTGTTCTTTGAGCATCTTGTCGATCTTCACACCCAGGCCTTTAGCCGCCATACCCAGGTGCATTTCCAGTACCTGACCCACGTTCATACGTGAAGGTACACCCAGTGGGTTGAGCACTATATCGACCGTCTCACCGTTCTCGTCGTAAGGCATATCCTCAACCGGCATGATGACCGAGATAACACCCTTGTTACCGTGACGACCGGCCATCTTGTCACCTGGCTGGATACGGCGCTTGATTGCCAAGTAAACCTTAACAATTTTGAGTACGCCTGGAGCCAGGTCATCGCCAGTAGACAGTTTGCGTTTCTTATCTTCAAAGCGCTCATCGAGAATCTTACGGCGCTCAGCCAACTGCTCTTCGGCGCGATCAATCTGCTCGTTGAGGGCTTCTTCCTGCATGCGCAGTTTGAACCACTGATCTTTTTCCAGGCCATCGAGCAGTTCATCGGTAACCGCTTCGCCCTTCTTAACACCCTTACCGGAGGTAACCACCTGGCCGACCAAGGCTGAGCGCAGGCGCTCAAAGGTCGCGGTCTCAACAATACGGAACTCTTCGTTCAGATCCTTGCGCACTTCGTCGAGTTGGGCTTTTTCAATCTCCAGGCTGCGCTGATCTTTTTCCAGACCGTCGCGCGTGAATACCTGTACGTCGATAACAGTGCCCTTGGTGCTTGAAGGCACACGCAGCGAGGTATCTTTAACGTCAGAGGCTTTTTCACCGAAGATAGCGCGCAGCAGTTTTTCTTCTGGAGTCAGTTGGGTTTCGCCTTTAGGCGTAACCTTGCCCACCAGAATATCGCCACCAACAACTTCCGCACCTATATAAACAATACCCGACTCGTCGAGCTTGCTCAGCGCGCTTTCACCCACGTTGGGGATATCTGCGGTGATCTCTTCGCTGCCCAGCTTGGTATCGCGCGCGATACAAGTCAGCTCCTGGATGTGAATCGTGGTGAAGCGATCTTCCTGCACTACGCGCTCGGACACCAGGATCGAGTCTTCAAAGTTGTAACCATTCCAGGGCATAAATGCGATACGCATATTTTGACCCAGGGCCAGCTCACCCATATCGACCGACGGACCGTCAGCGAGAATGTCGCCGCGCGATACAGAGTCACCAATGCTCACGATGGGGCGCTGGTTAATACAGGTGTTTTGGTTGGAGCGGGTGTACTTGATCAGGTTGTAGATATCCACACCTGCGTCACCGGCTTCCACTTCATTGCTGTGAACTTTTACGACGATACGGCCGGCATCTACCGAGTCGATTATCCCGCCGCGCTTGGCGACAACACACACACCAGAGTCGGAGGCCACGTTGCGCTCCATACCCGTACCTACCAGCGGCTTTTGCGAGCGCAGGGTGGGTACAGCTTGGCGCTGCATGTTTGAACCCATGAGTGCACGGTTGGCGTCATCGTGCTCGAGGAAGGGAATCAGCGAGGCCGCAACCGATACAACCTGACGCGCCGACACGTCCATGTACTGGACTTCGCTGGCAGGCTTCAAGGTAAATTCGTTGAGGTGACGCACAGACACCAGGTCTTCGGTCAGATTGCCCTCTTCGTCCAGGCTTGCAGACGCCTGTGCAATAACATTTTCCGCTTCGTTAATGGCTGACAGGAAATCGATCTGGTCAGTCACCTTGCCGTTAATAACTTTGCGATAAGGGCTTTCGAGGAAGCCGTAGTTATTGGTGCGAGCATAGGTAGCCAGAGAGTTAATCAGACCAATGTTTGGACCTTCAGGCGTTTCAATAGGACATACGCGACCATAGTGAGTCGGGTGTACGTCGCGCACTTCAAAGCCTGCACGTTCGCGAGTCAGACCACCTGGGCCAAGCGCGGAGACGCGGCGCTTGTGGGTGATTTCTGAAAGCGGGTTGTTTTGGTCCATAAACTGCGACAGCTGGGAAGAACCAAAAAATTCTTTAACCGCTGCGGCAACCGGTTTGGCGTTGATCAAATCCTGCGGCATCAAGCCTTCGCTCTCTGCCATAGACAGACGCTCTTTCACCGCACGCTCAACACGCACCAGCCCCACACGGAATTGGTTTTCGGCCATCTCACCCACAGAGCGAACACGGCGGTTACCCAGGTGATCGATATCGTCCACAACGCCTTTGCCGTTGCGAATGTCGATCAGGGTTTTCATTACATCAACGATATCTTCGTTGGACAGAGTACCTTCGCCAGTCTCGGCTTCGCGACCAAGGCGACGGTTGAACTTCATGCGACCAACGGCAGACAGGTCGTAGCGCTCTTGCGAGAAGAACAGGTTCTGGAACAGCGTCTCGGCGGATTCTTTGGTTGGTGGCTCGCCTGGACGCATCATGCGATAGATTTCTACCAAGGCTTCCAGCTGGGTGCGGGTTGGGTCAACACGCAGAGTCTCGGAAATAAACGGACCGCAATCCAGTTCGTTGGTGTACAGCGTTTCAACTTCTTCGGCGCCCGCAGCAACCAGCTTGCCCAGTACATCGTTGGTAATTTCGGTGTTGCACTCAAACAATACTTCGCCAGTGCGAGCATCGATAATATTTTTCGCCAAAGAGCGCCCCAGCAAGTACTCAGAGGGCACTTCCATTTGGTTAACTTCGGCTTTTTCCAACTGGCGAATATGACGCGCGGTAATCCGGCGGCCCTCTTCGACAATGACATTGCCCTTATCGTCTTTGATATCAAAAGTAGCCACGTCGCCACGCAGGCGCGACGGCACCACCTCGTAGCTGAACTGACCATTTTTATTGACGACAAAACGGCTGGTCTCGAAGAACATGCCGAGCATTTCTTGCGAGGCGAAACCCAGCGCGCGCAACAGAATAGTTGCAGGCAGCTTGCGACGACGGTCAATACGAACGTAAAGCAGATCTTTGGGATCAAACTCAAAGTCCAACCAAGAGCCACGGTAAGGAATAATACGCGCAGAGAACAACAGCTTACCAGACGAGTGAGTCTTACCCTTGTCGTGATCGAAGAACACGCCAGGTGAACGGTGCAGCTGAGATACAATAACGCGCTCGGTACCGTTAATTACGAAGGTACCATTGTCCGTCATGAGCGGAATCTCACCCATGTAGACTTCTTGTTCTTTAATGTCTTTGATCGCTTTGTTGGACGACTCACGATCATAAATAATCAAGCGCACTTTAACGCGCAGGGGCACAGCGTAGGTAACGCCGCGCAGGATACATTCATTAACATCAAATGCCGCTTTGCCCAGGTTGTAGCTCACGTATTCGAGCGCTGCGTTGCCGGAATAGCTAACAATTGGGAATACTGAACGGAAAGCCGCGTGCAGACCTACGTCGTCGCGTTTGTTAGGGGCGGAATCTGCCTGGGTAAATTTTCTGTAGGAGTCCAGCTGAATCGCCAAGAGGTAAGGTACATCCATTACATGTGGCAATTTGCCAAAATTCTTGCGGATACGTTTTTTCTCAGTGTATGAGTAAGCCATCTGTATTCCCCAGCTTGTTCGCGGATCGGGCCTGACCGCAGCCATGAAAGCGCCTATGCGCTTCTAAATAAAAACTTGCTTTGTAATCTCGCTCTTGCAAAAACTCGGTTTGTGCGCAAACTAAAAACATCAGCTGTCACAAACAAACCCTATCCTTGTCATCCAACTCTGCATGAACTCCGTTTATCTGAAAACGGAAAAAGGCTGGCGAGCATTAGCTCACCAGCCTGGCGTTCAAGCAGCAGCCGGAACTCCTGACACTAGGTAGAATTATTTAACTTCTACGAGAGCGCCAGCTTCTTCCAGCTTGGCTTTAGCAGCTTCGGCGTCAGCTTTAGAAACGCCTTCTTTAACTGCTTTTGGCGCGCTTTCAACCAGATCTTTGGCTTCTTTCAGGCCCAGACCGGTCAGTTCGCGAACCGCTTTAATTACGTTCACTTTCTTGTCGCCAACAGAGGACAACATTACGGTGAATTCGGTTTGCTCTTCAGCGGCAGCAGCAGCTGGACCAGCAGCAACAGCAACGCCAACAGCAGCAGTTACACCGAATTTTTCTTCCATTGCAGTGATCAGCTCAACAACGTCTTTAACAGACATTTCTGCGATGGCATTGATGATATCTTCTTTAGTCAGAGACATGTCTCAATCCTACATTTAATGGAGCCAGTTTGGCCCGTTTAAGTCTTTAGAAAGCTGTAATCGAATGATTAAGCAGCTTGCTGTTCTTTTTGGTCGCGAACGGCCGCAATAGTGCGAACCAGTTTGCCAGCGGCTGCTTCTTTCATCACGCTCATCAGGCGAGAAATGGCTTCGTCGTATGTTGGCAGGCTTGCCAGCATAGCTACGTTTACCAACTCACCTTCAAATGCGGCAGCTTTAACTTCGAATTTATCATTCTCTTTGGCGAAATCCTGAAGGATACGGGCGCCCGCACCTGGATGTTCTTTAGAGAATGCAATCAAAGTTGGACCTACGAATTTGTCAACGAGACATTCGTAGGCAGTGCCTTGCACAGCGCGGCGGGCCAGAGTGTTACGGACGACCTTTACCCAGACGCCAGCTTC
The DNA here is from genome assembly GCA_050305995.1 of Cellvibrio sp. Lineage (GTDB taxonomy): Bacteria > Pseudomonadota > Gammaproteobacteria > Pseudomonadales > Cellvibrionaceae > Cellvibrio. The sequence goes on along the minus strand of JBNLGJ010000023.1, from coordinate 2,840 downwards.
ACGGGCCTGCTTACGCAGAGCAGTCATTTTGCCCACAGTTACGCCGCGAGAGTCGGCGATAACAGCGGAAAGAGCGCTCTGAGCAGCTTCCTGGACTTCTGCGACAATCGCTTTTTTGCCTTCGAGTCCTAATGCCACGGGATTTCTCCTGCTCGGACAGGCTTGCACCTGTCATTAACTTCAAACTCCGCAAAAACGGAGTCACTCATTCGGTGATGTCATTTGCGCAACGTGTCGCGCAATCGGGTCTCACCATCTGCGTAGACGAAACAAGTTCATTAAGCCCTGAGGCATCTACGGTCTTTGACGGCCCGCGCTGGAAAATCTGCCAGAGCGAACCCCAAAGTTCTTTGTAGTCTCGACTTAGACAGCCAGAGACGATTGATCAATAACCAAGCCTGGACCCATAGTGGTGCTCAGGGTAACTTTCTTCAGGTAAATACCTTTGGAAGACGCTGGCTTGGCTTTTTTCAGATCAGAAATCAGTGCTTCCAAGTTTTCTTTCAGAGCAACAACTTCGAAAGACAACTTGCCGATACCGCCGTGAACAATACCGCCTTTCTCGGCGCGGTAGCGCACTTGACCAGCTTTGGCGTTGTTAACAGCGGTAACTACGTCTGGCGTTACTGTGCCAGTTTTGGGGTTAGGCATAAGGCCGCGAGGACCCAGCACCTGACCCAACTGACCAACTACGCGCATGGCGTCGGGGCTGGCGATAACTACGTCGAAATCCATTTTGCCGCCCTTGATTTCAGCAGCCAGCTCGTCCATACCTACGTACTCAGCACCGGCAGCTTTAGCGGCTTCAGCGTTAGCACCCTGGGTGAACACAGCTACGCGAACAGATTTACCGTTGCCGTGCGGCAGAGTGGTAGCACCGCGAACAGATTGGTCAGATTTACGTGGATCGATACCCAGGTTGATGGATACGTCTACAGTCTCAGCAAATTTAACGCTGGAGATTTCTTTCAACAGAGCAACTGCTTCTTCGATAGCATAAGACTTGGTGCTATCGATTTTTTCGTTAATTGCACGTTGACGCTTGGTGAGTTTAGCCATCTTATACGCCCTCTACTTCCAGACCCATTGAACGAGCAGAGCCCGCGATAGTGCGTACAGCAGCATCCATATCGGCAGCAGTCAGGTCTGCCATTTTGGTAGTTGCAATAGCTTCCAACTGAGCGCGATTTACCTTGCCAACTTTGTTGGTATTGGGACGACCGCTACCGCTGGTAATGCCAGCAGCTTTTTTCAGCAAGAAGGACGCTGGTGGGGTCTTCATTACAAAGGTGAAAGAGCGGTCGCTGTACACGCTAATAATAACGGGAACAGGCGCACCAACTTCCATACCTTGAGTCTGGGCGTTGAACGCTTTACAGAATTCCATGATGTTCACACCGTGCTGACCCAGAGCTGGACCAACTGGTGGACTTGGATTGGCTTTACCAGCTGCAACTTGCAGCTTGATGTAAGCTGTGACTTTCTTTGCCATGATGTTACTCCCCTTTTGGGTGTTAACGCCTCCGAGTCAATTTAGGCAAACTAACTCTTCTTCGGCTCCCCCTTTGACCCAATTTGGCCAAAGACGCGAAAACCCCTCTCTGCATACACAGAGAGGGGCGTGTTAAAAACTTTAATCAGGCCTTTTCTACCTGGCCAAACTCCAATTCAACTGGAGTTGAACGACCAAAGATAAGCACCGCAACACGCAATCTGCTTTTGTCGTAGTTGACCTCTTCAACAACACCGTTAAAGTCATTGAAGGGGCCATCGATAACACGAACCATTTCACCTGGTTCAAAGATGGTTTTTGGCTTTGGCTTCTCCATTGAGTCGTCTACGCGACGAAGAATTGCCTCAGCTTCTTTTTCAGTAATTGGCGCAGGCTGGTCTGCCTTACCGCCAATAAATCCCATCACCCTGGGAGTATCTTTAACCAAGTGCCAAGTATCGTCGTTAAGCTCCATCTGCACGAGGACATAGCCCGGGAAAAACTTACGCTCACTTTTTCGCTTTTGTCCGCCACGCATTTCCACAACCTCTTCAGTGGGAACTAAAATCTCACCAAAGCTCTCTTCCATTCCATGAAGAGTAACGCGATCTCGTAGCGACGCAGCTACCTTTTTTTCATAGCCGGAGTAGGCATGCACAACGTACCAACGCTTAGCCATAACCAGCACCTACCCAATCAATCTTGAGGCAATAAAGCCAAACAAGGAATCAAGACCCCACAAAACAATGGAGGTAAAAATAACAACCGCCACTACGATTAATGTAGTCTGGTTGGTTTCTTGACGACTCGGCCATACAACTTTACGCAGCTCTACAAAAGCACCACGAACAATATCGGCAATAGAAGCGCCCTTTGCTGTATTAATAGCAATGAAGAGCGCAACCGCTGCTACAACCAATAAAGCCAGCGCACGAAAAAAAACAGATTCGGCAGAGAAATGTGAATTGCCAACCACACCAGCTGCAACCAATGCGATCACCAAAATCCACTTCAGAGCATCGAGGCGATAAACCTTCTCGTCGGTATTTGCTGTCATTGTCGCCGCTTACCTTAATTGATTTTCTAACTTGGCAGGCCAGGAGGGACTCGAACCCCCGACATTCGGTTTTGGAGACCGACGCTCTACCAACTGAACTACTGGCCTAAACTTGCAAACCGGCACGCAGTACGTGCCGGCATTAACTACTTACTTAAGGATCTTGGCTACAACGCCAGCGCCTACAGTACGACCACCTTCACGGATAGCGAAGCGCAGACCTTCTTCCATCGCGATGGGGTGAATCAGGGTAACAGTCATCTGAATGTTGTCACCTGGCATAACCATTTC
>JBNLGJ010000022.1:0-12101 GCA_050305995.1 Cellvibrio sp. | reverse complement strand
CCCAGTTCCACCCGGAAAAAAGCCACACCGCCGGCCTGCAACTGTTAAAGAATTTTGTGAATTGGAACGGCCAGGCCTAGGCCTGGCACCCCTCTGAAGAGCCTGAAACACCCTTAAAGAGAAAGTTTGATGCTGATTATTCCCGCAATCGATTTGAAAGACGGCCAGTGTGTGCGCCTGCGCCAGGGCCTGATGGACGACTCCACCGTATTCTCTGACGACCCGGTGGCCATGGCCAAGCAGTGGGTCGATCAAGGCTGTCGCCGCCTGCACCTGGTGGATTTAAACGGCGCCTTTGAGGGCAAGCCCATCAATGGCGGCGTAGTTACCGCTATCGCTCAAGCCTACCCCACACTGCCCATCCAGATCGGCGGCGGTATTCGCAGCGCGGCCACCATCGAGCACTACCTGCAGGCGGGCGTAGAGTATGTGATTATCGGCACCAAAGCGGTCAAAGAGCCGGCCTTTGTGACCGAGATGTGCAAACTTTTCCCCGGCCATATTATTGTTGGCCTGGACGCCAAAGACGGCCTGGTGGCCACCGATGGCTGGGCCGAAGTGTCCAATGTACTGGCCACCGACCTGGCCAAGCGCTTTGAGCAGGACGGCGTGAGCAGCATCGTCGACACCGACATTGCCCGCGACGGCATGATGCAGGGGGTGAATGTGCAAGCTACTGTGGCCATGGCCCAGGCTTCCAGCATCCCAGTAATCGCCTCCGGCGGCATCACCAATATGGACGATATACGCGCGCTTAAAGCCGAAGCCCACCAGGGTATCTGCGGCGCCATTACCGGTCGCGCTATTTACGAAGGTACCCTGACCATGGCCGAAGCCCAGGCCTACTGCGACGCAAACTAAGCTGGACCTGATCTATGGCACTTGCTAAACGCATTATTCCCTGCCTCGACGTGGACAATGGCCGCGTGGTTAAAGGCGTCAACTTCGTAGATATCCGCGACGCCGGCGACCCGGTGGAAATCGCCAAGCGCTACAACCTCGAGGGCGCCGACGAGATCACCTTCCTCGACATTACCGCCACCCACCAGGGGCGTGAAACCACTGTGCACACGGTAGAAAAAATTGCCGCCGAAGTGTTTATTCCGCTCACCGTGGGCGGCGGCATTCGCACCGTGGACGACATACGCACCATGCTTAACGCTGGTGCCGACAAAGTGGGCATCAACTCAGCGGCGGTGTTTAATCCCGACTTTGTTAAAGCCGCCTCCGACCGCTTTGGCGCCCAGTGCATAGTCGTGGCGATTGACGCAAAAAAAGTGAGCCTGGCAGGTGAGGAACCGCGCTGGGAGATATTTACCCACGGCGGGCGCAAGCCAACCGGCATCAACGCGGTGGAGTGGGCGATCAAAATGGCGGAATACGGCGCTGGCGAAATACTGCTCACCAGCATGGATGGCGATGGCACCAAAAAAGGCTACGACCTGGGTGTAACCCGCGCCATCAGCGATGCCGTGCCCGTGCCGGTTATAGCCTCCGGCGGTGTCGGCAACCTGCAACACCTGTGCGATGGCATCACCCAGGGCCGCGCCGATGCGGTGTTGGCGGCGAGCATTTTCCACTTTCGCGAATACACCATCCCCCAGGCGAAAGAGTTTATGCGCCAGCAGGGGATTGAAGTTCGCCTTTAACCGGGCCGGCTGGAAAACACACAAACCAAAAAGGGCGCTCATTGAGCGCCCTTTTTGGTTATCACTACAGCCTCTAGGCTGCGCGGTACTGCTTGAGCATTTCCGACACCTGTGGCTCGGAAGCACTGATAAAATCGATAAATTCACTCACCCCAACTGCTGCGTCATCGACACTGTCAAATGGGCCAATATCCACGCCCTCGCGGGTGCAGTAGTACCAATAGCCATCCTTTTGCAGGTAGCGAGCCTTGCGCTCGGGGATACCACCTTTCTCACCATATCTGCGTTGGTTTGTCATTAGATGCTCCTCATGTGAATGACAATAGCTCCTTTTGTGGCAGCCTTTACTAGTTATATGAACGAATTATAACCAAATCTTTTCCGGTGCTACTAGAATTAGTTGGTCTGGAATAAGGTAGCTTTAATAACTAAAAGGCAGATTGGTAGATTTAACCGCCAAATTTGCGACAGCCTCAGGCAGAGCAAAGGGATCTACTGGATACCAAATTCTGGGCCATAAATATTCTGGCGGCGCTGGGCATTTTACTTTCGGAATTGGCGCTTTTGCTGGCATAAGCGCCGACACCGAGACCAATTGCACACCAGACTCGGCCAACAGCGGGCCAATTTGCTGCAGCACCGCCAGGGTCGCGTGATAGGGGTGGCCAATAGCTATCGCCGAGCCCTGGGTTTTGGCTTTGCGCATTGCCAGCAACAGCTGGCTGCGGATTTTGGCTTCATCTCGCTCGTCATCGAGAAACACATCGCGCTTACGGCTGGGCACTCCCTCGCGCTGGGCAATTTCCAGAGCGCGGGTTTTGGCACTGGTGCGGCTATCGACAAAGTAGAGGCCGCGCGTTTTAAGCTCAGCCATTACCCAGGACATAGGTTGTGTTTCCTGGGTAAGCAAACTGCCCATATGGTTATTGAGCCCACGCACATGGGGCACATCGGCGAGGTCGGCGCGCAATACACTGGTAAATTCAGCCTGGCCCATAAGCTCAGTCAAGCCGCCCTTGCCCAAGGGCAGGCTGCGTTCATTGCTCATGGGCGCGTGCAGCATTATCTCTTTGCCGCGACTGTGACCCAGCTCGGCAAGTTTGACCCCATGGGGGGTAAAAGGAAGTACTGAGAGAGTGAAAGCGCCTGGAAGGGTGGCGCTGCGCTGGCCCAGGCTAAAGTTGTAACCCAGGTCATCAATGATAATGGCCAAGCGCGGGGGTTGGGCCAAGCAAACGCCGCCTTGCAGCGCCAAAAGCAGCAGCAGCGCGCTAAACCAGATTCGCCATTTATGGCTGAGCTGCACTTGGCTCACTGGAAGTTTCACCCGGTTGCAGGCTGATATCCGGTGCTATGTCCGGGGTAGGCTCGGCTTCAGCCTGTGCGGCTTTAAGCGGCGATGCCTGAATGAAAATATGCAGTCCCTTGAGCAGATTGAGTGCTTCGTGCAATTGATTGTCATCCTGCAGCAACTGGGCGGCGGTAATGCGCGCCTTTTTGCGATCGCGGCTATCGCTCTCGCGCCCGCCTTTGCTATTGCCCAGATGGCCGGCCAAATCCGCCTCTGTTGTGCTGGCATCCGGCGTTAGCGGCTCAACTTTAGCGCGCTCGACTTCGACATCAGGCACTATGCCTTGAGCCTGAATAGAGCGCCCGGCCGGGGTGTAATAGAGCGCTGTGGTGAGTTTAATGGCGCGGTCACTGCCGATGGGGATAACCGTTTGCACCGACCCTTTGCCAAAGCTGCGGGTGCCCATAATCACCGCACGCTTATGATCCTGCAGGGCGCCAGCGACAATTTCCGAGGCGGAGGCGGAGCCGTCGTTAATTAGCACCACCAGCGGCAGGCCATTGCTCAGGTCTCCGGCATCGGCGTTATAGGTGATATTGGCATTTTCCAAGCGCCCCTGGGTATAAACCACCAGGCCGCCATCGAGAAAGGCATCAGCCACTTCCACCGAGGCTTGCAGTACACCGCCGGGGTTGTTGCGCAAGTCCAGGATAATGCCTTTGGTCGCCGGGTTTTTTTCCAGCTGCAAACGCATTTTTTGCAGCATTTCCATGCCTGTATTCAGCTGGAACTGGGAGATGCGAATATAGAAATAGTCGTCATCCAGCACTCGGGTGCGCACACTCTGCACCTTGATCAAATCGCGCACCAGGTCAAAATCCAGCGGCTGATCGACACCATCGCGCAACACCGTTAATTTAATTTTGCTGCCCTTGGGGCCGCGCATCAAATTCACTGCTTTATTTAAGTCCATGCCCTTCAGTGGCTGATCGTCAATTTTGATCACGACATCGTTGGGCTGAATACCTGCCTTTTGCGAGGGGCTGTCGTCTATTGGGGTAACCACTTTGACGAAGCCTTCATCGAGGCTCACTTCCAAACCCACACCGCCGAACTCGCCCGAGGTGCTGGCCTGTAAATCGGCAAAGGCGTCTTTATCGAGATAGGCTGAGTGAGGGTCAAGTTCGGCAATCATGCCGCGAATGGCATATTCCAACAGCTGAGAATCGCTGATTTCCTCAACGTAACCATTGCGGATTTGATCGTAGACGCGGGTAAAGGTGCGCAGATCTTCCAGCGGCAAAAGCGCTGGCTGGCTATTTGCCGTCGCAGCCTTAGCGCTGGGCGCCGCTGCAGGCGCAGGCTCTGCCCAGACTGGCAGAGACAGGCAGCCAAAGGCCAGGAATAACTGAGCAGACTTGCGAAGCGCGCGCGCCATGAAAACTCCAACAACAAAAAACACTTACATAAACCGCCAGACACTTGGGTTGCTGGCACAAAAGTATCAACACTAAGGCAAATAGTTCAAAAATGACAGGCCAGGGCCGCTGTTTGTGGCCATTTACCTAAAATCAGCACAGCTCGCCGCTAATTACGTGCCAGCCACAGGTCCGGGTTGATCGGCTTGCCCTGATAGCGAATCTCAAAGTAAAGGCCGTTATCCGGCTGGCCGCCAGTGCTACCCACACGGGCAATGGTTTCACCCGCCTTAACCAGTTCGCCGGCCTTTTTTAACAACACCTGGTTGTGCGCGTAGAGGCTCATATAGCCCTCGCCGTGATCGACAATCACCAGCAGGCCATGGCTGCCAAAGTAATCGGCAAACACCACGCGACCATAGTGCACCGCCACCACCGGTGTGCCCTGGGCGGCATTGATGTAGGCACCACTCCAATTGATTTGCCCGGCGATACGTGGGCTGCCAAAGCGGTGGGTCATAGTGCCTTGCGTTGGCCAGGGCAGGCGCCCTTTGCGACTGGTAAATTTGGCTCCCGCAGCGGGCAGCGGAACGTAGGATGGTGATTTGGCAGCGCCGGCGACGCGGCGGGTGACCTGATTCATCAGCGCCTGCAGGCGATCGCGGTCGCGCTGCAACTGCTTTAGCTCTTGCTGCTTGTCCTTAAGATTGGCGTTGGCTTGGGCCAGCGCCGCCTGGCGCTGGCCATGAATCTTTTTTAGCTGTTCACGCTGGCCATCAAACTGGCTTTGCAGTTGCGCCAACTCGGCGGTTTTTTGCTGGATCTGAGGCGTCAGTTGATCAATTTCGGCAATGGTGGCGCGATAGCTGTCGAGCTTTTGGTTTTGCGCGGCCATAAAGTAGCTGTGGTATTTCATCATCCGCCCCAGCGCATCGGGCGACTCCTGGTTGAGCAGCACCTTGATTTCACTGGTCTGGCCCAGTTTGTAACTGGCGCGCACCTGTTCCGCCAACTGCGCTTTTTGCGCTTGCTGCTGGCGCTCCAGTGACGAGCGCTTGTTGTTCATCTGTTGCAGCTGCTGATTTTGCTGCTGCATTTCCTGTTTGATCTTGTCGGCTTTTTTTTGCAAATCATTGATTTGCGTCTCCGATTTTTCCACCTGCTTTTGCAGGCTGGAGCGCTCGCCCTGCACCGCTTTTAATTCAGCCTGGAGCGCCTCTATATCCTTCTGCAACTTGCTCATTTCATCTTTACTTTGCGCCAAAGCGCCCAGCGAAAAGCAACAGAGGCCGGCAACGAAAAGCCGGGTCAAACATTGGCGCAGTGTCATGGCAGTAAAGTTAACCATAGCGAGTGGACAAGACCCCGGAGCCAGGCTCCGGGGTGGTAGGATTAACCCAGCTTGATCAGGTTTTTGCCGGTCATTTCCGCTGGTTGGGGAATACCCATCAGCGCCAGCATGGTGGGCGCCACATCGGCGAGCGAGCCGCCGGGAATCATTTCGCCAGCGCGATCGCTGACAAAAATGAAGGGCACTGGCAGGGTGGAGTGCTGGGTGTGGGGCTGGCCAGTCTCCTCGTCGAACATCTCCTCCACGTTACCGTGGTCGGCAGTAATCAGCGCTTCGCCGCCGACTTTTTTCACCGCAGCCAATACTTTGCCCACAGAGGCGTCCACCGCTTCCACCGCTTTTACCGCGGCGTCGAACAGGCCTGAGTGGCCCACCATATCGCAGTTGGCGTAGTTGCAGATAACCGCGTCGTATTTGCCCGATTCAATCGCCGCCACCAGCTTATCGGTCACTTCGGGGGCGCTCATTTCCGGTTGCAGGTCGTAAGTAGCCACTTGCGGTGAGGGCACCAGGATGCGGTCCTCACCGGGATAGACAACCTCGTTACCGCCGTTAAAGAAGAAAGTCACATGGGCGTATTTTTCGGTCTCGGCAATGCGCAGCTGGGTTTTACCCAGGCCCGCCAGGTATTCACCAAAGGAGTTCTTCAAACTCTCGGGCGGGAAGGCGATAGGCGCTTTAATGCTGGAGGCGTACTCGGTAGTCTGCACAAAGTGGGCAATAGTCGGGTGAGTCTCACCGCGATCAAAGCCGTCAAAGTCGCTGTCGATCAGGGCGCGGGTAATTTCGCGCGCGCGGTCGGGGCGGAAGTTCATAAAGATCACTGAGTCGCCATCGTTAATGGTGGCCACTTCTTCCTCTTCGCCGCAGATGACAGTGGCTTTAACGAATTCGTCATTTTCGCCGCGCTCGTAGGCAGCTTCCAGGGCTTCAACGGCAGTCAGGGCATCAAACTCGGCATCGCCGGTCACCATCACATCGTAAGCGGCCTTAACCCGATCCCAGCGGTTGTCGCGGTCCAGCGCATAGTAGCGGCCCACCACCGAGGCCACGCGGCCAGTGCCCAGCTCGGTAAAAATCGCCTCGGCTTTTTGCAGTGGTGCCAGGGCCGAGCGCGGCGGGGTATCGCGGCCGTCGAGGAAGGCGTGCAAATAAACTTGCTTGGCGCCGCGACCTACGGCCATTTTGATCATGGCGTAGATGTGATCCTGATGCGAGTGAACACCGCCCTCGGAGAGCAGGCCGAGAATGTGTACCGCCTTGTCGTTTTCAATGGCACTGTCGATAGCCTCGACATACACGGGATTGTTAAAAAAGCTGCCATCACTGATGGCTTTGTTAATGCGCGTGAAGTTTTGATAGATCACGCGGCCAGCGCCAATGGTCATGTGGCCCACTTCGGAGTTGCCCATCTGGCCTTCGGGCAGGCCCACGGCCATACCTGAGGTGGCAATCAAGCTTTTGGGGCGTGCAGCCCAAAGTTCGTCAAATACTGGGGTATTAGCGGCGTAGATAGCGTTGTACTTGGTGGTTTCTGAATAGCCGAAGCCGTCTAGGATAAGCAAAACTACAGGTTTCTTGGCACTCATAAGATAATTACTTCCCATTGCTGTCCAGGTTTGGCGGGGCCGGGCGCGCATCCAGAAGGCGTATCCTTGTGCGCGCTGGCAAGCATTCCCAAAAGTTTTTTGTGGCTTTCCCGCGATTGAGCGGCTCTTGCAGGCCGGTAATGGCTGGCATTCTACCGGGTTGGGCGCGTCAACTCTACGCAAGCTCCGGCTAAATCTCGCTATGGCGGCGATAATCCCGCGCAAAATGCCCGCCCGCCACAGGTGCAAAGCGGGGTTTGGTGTATACTCGGCGGCCTTTACCCAGGGGGCAGCGCTTTGGCTGGCGAGATAGCAACATTGAAATCTGCGTCAGCGCCCCCATCTGTTCAGTCATCTCGGCTGACCTATTTAGTGTCCTAGTGTCAGCCAATCAAATTTGAGTATCAGGAAGTCCGCTGTGGAAAACTTTTTTGCTTTTATCGTTCAAGAGTGGTTGCTGGTCGCCACCCTGGCAGTACTTGGTTATTTGTATATGTATCGCGAGCGGGTTAAAAGTGGTGAGCTGCTCAGCCCCAGCCAGGTGAGCCAGCGCCTCAACCAGGGCAATGCCCTGCTGGTAGATCTGCGCGATAGCGCCGAGTACAAAGCTGGTCATATTGTCGGCGCCATCAATATCGCCTACAACAAGCTGTTGAGTGACACTGCCGATTTGGCTAATCACAAAGACAAGCAAATTATTCTGGCCGATAAGCTCGGCCAACACGCCGGCAGTATTGGCCGCAAACTGGGGCGTGAAGGTTTTACCGTGAGCCGCCTCAACGGTGGTATTGCCGAGTGGCAGGCGCAAAACCTGCCACTGGTGAAAGGTAACAAATAATCCCCCTCAGTCCCGGAGCTGCTATGACCAAGGTTGTTATGTATACCACCGCCGTTTGCCCCTACTGCGTCAACGCGAAAAAGTTGCTGGCAGAAAAGGGCGTAGTGCCCGAGGAGATCCGCATAGATACCCAACCGCAACTGCGTCAGGAAATGATGCAAAAAAGCGGTCAGCGCACTGTGCCGCAAATTTGGATTGGCGAGACCCATGTAGGCGGTTTTACCGATCTTTGGGCGCTGGATAAAGCAGGCAAGCTAGACAGCTTGCTGCAAGGCTAGGCCAACCCCCTTACCCCAATTTTTAAACCCCCGGTATTAAATCCAAGCAAAACGAGTCGATTATGTCAGAACAAAATAACCCACAAGATGAAACCCAAGCGGCAGCAGGCCCAGCGTTTGCCATTCAGCGTATCTACCTCAAGGATCTGTCCTTTGAAACCCCGATGGGTGCAGAAGCTTTCACCAAAGCATTTCAACCGCAAATCAAACAGGATCTGAACGTACAGGCCAACCCAGTGGAAGATGGCCTATTTGAAGTGATACTGTTCCTTACCGTTACCGCACAGATGGAAGGTCGCACCGTATTCCTGGTAGAAATCAAACAGGCAGGCCTGTTTGCTATCCAAGGCCTCGAAGGCCCAGCGGTAATGCAGCTGATCAATACTGCCTGCCCGCAAATTCTCTTCCCCTATGCGCGCGAAACCATCGACGGTATTCTCAACCGTGGCAGCTTCCCTCCACTCATGTTGCCACCCATTAATTTTGATGCGGTGTTTGTGCAGGCTGTTGAAGAAGCACAAAAACAAGCGGCAGCGCAACAAGCCGCTGCTGGCGAAACCAGTGAGACCCTTAACTAGTTTCTGCTGATCTAAAAAGCAGCCCAGGCTCAAGCCAGTCAGTTAAGAACAATCGCTTTAGCAAATTCGCAGTAACCAACAAAACCCTATGATCGCGAGTTTATAGGGTTTTGTTGTTTTTTTGCCGTCAAGCCTTCGATCGCCACCAGCACTTTACCCCTGAGCCATTCAACAACCAAGCCGATGTCTAGTCACGTTCCCCTACCCGCCAACAGGCCGATTTTCGTGCCCTGGTGCAAGCCCGTTAACCTCCTCAGCTTTATCCCATAAAAAATGCCAGTCAGCTTAACTGACTGGCATTAGTTAGCAGCTGGCATTTTTTCGCTATTGGGCGGTGCCCTTTTGCCACAGCTTTTGCTGCCAGATACTCCAGGCAATAAAAGTGACGCAGCCAACGGCAATGGCTTTAGCCAGATAGATGGCCTGGTGATAGCCACCATCAAAGCCCCAGAGTCGCACTGCCAAGGCGATAGTTAAACCATAGAGCAAGCCACTGCTCAGGCGGTTGTGGCCAATCGCTGGCCAAAACCTGTCTAGCCAAAGCACCAGGCTTGCGCAATACCAGCCCAGCACTGAGCCCACCAATATATCGCCAGGCCAGTGGGCGCCAACCTTTACCCGGCTCCAGGCGATCAGACTAGCGAGTAGCGCCAACCCCCAGGCCCAGAGGCGTAGGGGGTAGCTCTGGGCAACCAGGTAGCGCTTGATGATTAGCCCGGCCAACACAAAGGCGGTTGCCGAATGGCCCGAGGGGAAGCTGTGATTGCGCAACACCTTGCCAATAATCGTAAATTGTTCGGGTGCCAGGATAGCGGCTGGGCGCGCCGCATCAAACACCGCCTTTAAACCCTGGGCGGCAATACCGGTGACTATGGCGGCGAGCAGCCCCAGCCACAGCAGACGTGCATTTTTGCGGCAGAAGAAAGCGAGCAGCACAAATGCGGGCATGCCATCACCGAGGAAGGTGATATTGGCCCAGAGCCAGTCTGGACCGAGATTCCAATGGTTTACCGCAAGGAAAATGGGAGTGTTAAAACCGTAGTAATCCTGGCACAGGCTCACCAGCAATATCGCCAGCAGCGGGATAAACACCATCAACATCATTGCTTGGTTTCCTGATTGGCTTGCGGCATCTGCAACAGCACTACCCCACCCTGGTTAAACAGCTCGGTTGATCCAGGGAAGTGCTTGCGTTGATCGACCCCAGTAAACACCACTTCGCCCGCTTGTGGGGGGCGAATAGGCACTACGCGACCCAAATAAACGCTAAAGCTGGGCATATCGTGGTGATCCATAACGATGGTTTTATCCAGGTTTTTGGCCACTGCGACCGCCTCCTGCACCGGCAGCTGCTGGATTTTGCCGTAGGTGGGCAGTAGCAGGTTGCCAAAGGTGATGCCAAACACCAGGGTCACCAGCAACTGGCGGCTGGTGACTGACAAACGGCTCAGGCCGATGACCAGAATCAGCGCCATCGCCAGCAGCACCAGGGCGCGGTAGGTCATATCCAGGTGGCCCATGCCATGGCTGAGCATGGCCGCCACCTCCTCTTTCTTGCCCTCGGCAATTAAGCGCTGGGCGATTTCGGGCAGGGCGGCAAACAGGCCGAGCAGCAGCAACGGCGGCAGAATCAGCCACCAGCGGCCAGAGAGCTGCTCGCGGTATTTGGCAATCAGGATAAACACCGGGGTGGCGCCATAGAGCAGATAGTGCGGCAGCTGGGTGTTGGAGAAACTAAAGAAGACCAAAACAAAACCAAACCAGATCCAGCAGAAGCGCGCCAGGTCATCGCCAACAAAACGGCGCAATTTAAACACCAGCTGTAAAAACAATCCGCACACCGGCATAAACACCAGCAGGCTCACCGGCAGATAGTAGTAGAGGTGACCGCCGTGGCCCTCCATGGTGGAGTTAAAGCGCGACAGATTGTGTTTAAACAGGAAGCCGTCGATAAACAGCTGGCCCTGGGCTCGGTACTCGGCGATATACCAGGGCATAAATACGCCCAGGCAGATCACCCAGCCCAGGGGATTGAACAACAGGCGCAACAGATGCTGCCAGCGGCCGGTACTCAGCGCGTAAAGGCAGGCTACCGCCACTGGCACCAGCATCGCCACCGGCCCCTTGGCCAGCACACCCAAGCCAACCCAGAGGTAGGCGCGCAGCACCAGCGGGTTGGCGATAAATTTGCCCGGGGTGGGGGTGTTGAGCAGGCGGTAGGCGTCGCAGATGGCCAGGCACAGCCAGAGGTTGAGCAGGGCATCGGCAGTGGCGGCGCGGCCGATTACCGACACCACCAGCGACATGGCCAGCATGAGCGCGGCGGCCACCGCCCTGCTCGGGTCGAGATAAGTGCGCACAAAGCGGAATACCACCCAGCACCAGGCGATGGCGCAGAGCGCCGAGGGCAGGCGCAGGGCAAATTCGTTCAAGCCAAAACCCGATACCGACAGCGCCTGCAGCCAGTAGATAAAAATCGGCTTGTCAAAGCGCAGCTCGCCGCCCATATAGGTGGTGATGTAGTCACCGCGCTGCAGCATTTCCATAGTGGCGGAGCTGAAGGCGCCCTCGTCCAGATCGAACAGCGGCATGGCGCCCAGGCCAATCAAAAAGTTGACTGCAATCAGCAGCAGCATCCAGGGGGAGCTGAGCAGCCGCTCCCAGAGCTTGGCCTGTGCTATCACTCAGATCGTTCCGCCGTTGGCTTTTCGGTTGTGGCGTACACTTGGCGCACTAAATAGTTGCTGGAGTTGCCGCTACTTAAATAAGTGCGCGACATCATCTCCGCCAAAATGCCGCTGGTGAGGAACTGCAGCGACATAAGCACGCTCATCACCCCGATCATAAACAGCGGGCGGGTGCCTATGTCTTCGCCGAGGATAAACTTGTCGATGCCGAGCCAGGTGAGCACCAGCGCGCCGAAAAAGCCCACCACCAGGCCGACTGTGCCAAATACGTGGCCGGGGCGACCCAGGTAGCGTTTAAAGAACATCACCGAGAGCAGGTCGAGGATAACCCGCACAGTGCGCGAAATGCCGTATTTGGAGGTGCCGAACTGGCGCGCGTGGTGGCGCACCGGCATTTCATCAATGCGCGAGGGCGGGGTAAC
>JBNLGJ010000021.1:0-28142 GCA_050305995.1 Cellvibrio sp. | reverse complement strand
GCATATGCATATGGCACTGCTGGGGGCGGAACTGAGCTCCCAGGTAACGCGCGGTGAAAATGCCCATCGCCAGTTGCACCATGAATTTGTGGTTTTACAGCAATATCTACTGGGGGCGGCTAAAAAAGACAGCGCCGATTACAACTGGCAGGGGAGTATTCAGCGGGCCCCGGAAATAGCCCAGCAAGCTGGGCGCCTGGCCTGGGCAGCCTGGGTGGTGGAGGAGCCCGGTCAGCGAGTTGTGCAGTCCACCGGCGGTTGGATTAATCCCTAATCTGACTGGCATGGAAAACCCCTGCGAGTGGGGGAGCGGGCTGCTATAGTGTGACAACGACTAGATTGCCCAACCCACAATAATTTTAGGGAATTTCACTATGCCAATTAACAACCAATTAATGGATGAAATCCGCGTACTCAGCATGTTTGATGTCAGCAGCCACCAAAATGGAATAAAGGTGCATTCGGAGGCTGAGCCAGAGATAGTCGCCGCCGCCGAGCGTCTCTACCACAAGCAACTTATCACTCAAGCCGATGGCGGTTACCTCACGCCACTGGGTTATGAGGCCGCCGTCCACTGGCAAAATACCGTACAAATTTTAAATTCGCGGATTAATTAGTTTCTACCAGCAGCCCCAGGTTGGTGAAGTAAAGCGCGGTGCGAATTTCACCGGCTTCCATACTGGCCATCAGCTCCCTATAGCGCGCCAATTGCGGTCCATAGGTCTGCAATTCGCGCGTGCTGAACTCTGCTATTGATTCACCTGCCTCAGGTTCGCTGGATTTGTAGTCGATAATCCAGCGGCTATCACCCTCGACAAAAGTGCGATCAATAATGGCTTGGCTTACACCCTGGCTGTGGCTTTGTATCAGTGTCAGTTCGCACTGGCTATCCTGGTGGCGATGATCGAGCAGCCAGCGACCGTGCTCGTCGGTGCAGGTGCGCTCCAATGCCTGGCGAATTTTTGCCAGCGATTGTTCGCTTTCATTTTTATTCCAGCCCCATTGTTTGAGTTGCAACTGCCACAGCGGTTGTTGCACGGTGACAAATTCTGCAAGGGCTTTCCCACTAGCAACAAATTGCGTTTTCACCAGGGTTTCCAGTGCGCTGTGCATCAAGATGCCGGTGTGGCGCGCGAGGCGATTGTGGCTGGTTTCGTGCTCGGGTAGGTTGCGAGGGTTGGTGAGCGCATCGGCAGAAAATTCGCGCCCGCGATAGGCCTGCAGGGGCGGGGTAAATGCCAATACAGGCGCGCGCCATTGCTCTGTTAATCGCGCTATGGATTGGCCGTTATTAAACGCGCCTGATTGAATCTCGCCAGCAATATCGATGGCTTGCAGTTGATCCTGAATCTGCGCCCAAATACAGGCTAGCAGCGACTGCTTGGCGGGGGCTTTGTACTGCTCATCTTTATGCTGAACACAGGCGAGTAAGTGCAGGTGCTTGATCGCTCGGGTGCAACCTACATAAAGCAGTCGAGTCGCTTCAAACAATTGTTGTTTAGTGGCTTCGCCGCGCATAAAGCTGTACAGCTTGTCGTCCTCTTTGCCCACAGGCGCAAAGGAGCCGAGCAGCAGCTGGCGCTCGCCGCTGTGGCTGATGCGCTCCTGCCACAGCAGCAGCTCTTTGTCGTCGGAGCGTTTGCCGCGATCCAGCCCGGGAATAATCACCGTATCAAATTCCAATCCCTTGGATTTGTGGATGGTCATCACCTGTAATTTAGGGTCGGCATCGCTGCGCGGTGCGGCAAACAGCTGCTCTATCGCCTGGTCAAAACTCGCCCAGTCGCGGATTTGCCCCGCTTCCTGGTGTTTGTCGAGCAGAGCCAGATAACTTTGAATGTTTTCCACTTCATCGGCATCCAGCAAACAGGCAGGGCCGCCGAGTGCCAGCCAGGCGCCTTCCAGCCATTGGCGCAGCGGCTTGCGCGCGCGCGCCTGCCAGGCCTGTTCCAGCACAGGCAGCACCCGCGCCAGGGCCGTTTTTGCCTGGGCAGATAGCCCTGGGATTTGGGTGTAATGGCGCAGCTGTTGCCAAATCAGTGGTAGGCCGTTTTTCAATCCTGGGCTGAGGCTGCCTAAATCGTAGTGCACCAGTTGGTGCAAATCGGCGAGGCTTAGGCCGCACCAGGGCGCACGCAAAATGCTCAGCCAGGCGATGCGATCGCCCGGGTTGAGCAGGGCGCGGGTGAGGGAGCGCAAATCCATAATCGCCATGCGGCTGGCGAGGCGATCAATTTCGGTGGCCTGGAATTTAAGGCCAGCGCCTGCGAGGGCCGGCAGCACCCACTGCAAATGGCTGCGGGTGCGCACCAGCACCGCAATACTGTCTTCGGGGTTTTGCCGCTGGGCATCCTTAACCAGTTCAACCACTTTTTGTGCTTCGCGCTTTTGCGCGTTGGCGCGATCGCCCAGGGGTGAATCTTCGTCGTCCTCCGAATCCCCACTATAGCTTGCGATATGCACCTGTACGGCGGCGCCATCCAGCGCCGGTTTAAAGGCGTAGCTTGCGGAGTATTTAACCGCGCCGCGCGAGATATCATCCTGTGCCGGGAAAGCGTGTTGAAAAACCTGGTTGACCCAGTCCACCACGCCAGATTGCGAGCGAAAGTTAACGGTAAGATCGCGCGCGGCCAGCGCCACACTGCCAATCCCCTGTTGCCGAGCATCCAAAAACAAACCGACATTGGCGTTGCGAAAACCGTAGCAGGATTGCATACCGTCGCCGACGATAAACAAGCTGCGGCCATCGCCCGCCTGCCAACCGGCGGTGAGTTTTTGCAGCAGTTGCAGTTGTGGGCTGGCGGTGTCCTGAAATTCGTCCACCAGAATATGGCGAATGCGATAGTCCAGTTGCAGCGCCAGATCGCTCGGCTCATCGTCATCGCCCAGCGCCAAAAGTGCCGCTTGGGTGATGGCGGTGTAGTCGGTGGCGGCCAGCTGTTTAAACACCAGGGTCAGCTCGGCGGCCAGCTGCGGCAAAATTTGCGTCAGGCTCTCCAGCAGTTGCCATTGATTGTCGTCGTAGCGCGCCGGTGGCAATTCGCGTAATGCGGCGATGAGCTGCTCGGCGTCTGGCTGTTGTTCGCGCAAGGTGCCAACCAGTTCGGCAAAGCGATCTTTTAGCCCGGCATTTTCTTTGCCGGCGGGGAAGCCTTCGGTTTTGGTGAGGCGCGCGCGATAAGTGCCAGCGTTGGTAAGCAGTAAATCGGCGAGCGCCAGCCAGTCGTTTATTGCGCTGGGTTCAGCGTTTGGCAAACTGCTGATGCCGAGCAAATTATGGATGCGATTTTTGCGCTCGCCTTCTTCTTGTAAATTGCTTGCCGCCGCATCGGCGATAGCACAGAGTTCGCTGCCGTGGAGCAGCAGTGCTTGCGTGACCTGCTGCAGGTGATCGCCAATGGTCTCGCGAATCACCTGTTCAAAATAGGGCCGCGCCTGCTGGTGGCGCGCCATTAGCAGCGGCGCCAGCCACTGCTCGCGTTTGGCCAAGAGCCCTGCGAGTAAATTTTCCACCGCTTGCAGGTTATTGTCCAAATGGCGTAGCAGCCGTGCCAGGTGTTCGCGCAGTTCGCCTTCTTTATCCAATTGCTTGAATAGTTCGCGCACTGCCAGGCGATAGGCCAGATCGGGGTTTTCCAAAGTGTTTGGCTGGGCACCCAGGCCGCTTGCTAAAGGCAATTGCTGGGTGATACTGCGGCAGAGGCTGTCGATAGTGGTGACGCGCAAACGCTGCGGGCTTTGCAGTAAATGCCAGCCGAGTTCGCCATCGCGCTGCAATACCGATTGCGCCAGGTCCCAGGTGCGTTTGGCGTGGGCGTCACTCGGCTCTGGCAGCTCGGCGGCCTGCCACAGGGCTTTGATAATTCTGTCCTGCATTTCGCCCGCCGCTTTGCGGGTAAAGGTAATGGCGAGCACTTCCTCCGGCTGTTCACAATTGGCGAGCAGCTGCAGCACCCGCTGGGTGAGCAGGCCGGTTTTGCCGGAACCGGCGGGGGCGGCCACGGCAAAGGATTGGCTTGGGTCTATGGCTTCCAGGCGGACTTGGTAATCCGGGGGAAGGTTTTGCTCGTTGTCTGTTTGCATAAATTCATTTTTTGTAAATTTTTAGTAGGGTTTCGCCTGCTGGCGACTCACTTTTACAAAGTGCATCCATGCACTTTGCCCTTCGGGTCGACTTTAGTCGATCAAAAATGCTCCGGGCATTTTTGTCTTTGGGTGCACACAAAATTGCAGGAGCAATTTTGCACAGCGAAGCTGCCCTTCGGGTGAAAGCCAAGGATGGCTTTCATGCAAGAAAAGTAAGCAAAAGGCAGCTCACGCACATCCATGTGCTTCGCTGCATTCGTGCATCCTGCACATCAAAGTGCACCCTGCGAATTTCTGATCCTGCGCTTCTCAGGCGCCAACGGGTCGGTTTGACGTGACATCCCTGTCCCGTCAAACCTAAAACGGGCGTCCTGCCCGTTTTACCCTACCGCCTTGCGATGCTCGGGAAATTCACAAGGGGGTAATAAATCAAGAGCAAAAGCAACCTCAAAAGCAAACGCCTGCAAATACCTCTTTGCTCTTGATTTTGCTTTTGACGTTAACCTTCCTGTATGAGCACAGGAGAATTGAGCGATTGGGGGCGCCTTTCTTTGGTTACTTTCTTTGGCGAAGCAAAGAAAGTAACGCGTGCCGCAGGCAGTGCGAAAATCCCTATAAATTAAAAATCTGCTTTTAATTTATCAATTGCATCCCGTTCCAAAATCCGATTAAAAGGCACTAACTCCGCCGCATACTGCTGCGCTTTAGTATCCCTGAAATCCACCCGCGCATCCCCTGCTAAAAAATCCGCCGCGAGGCGTGTTAATACCTGTTGCCAATCCTGCCGCTGTAAATCCCAATCGCTATGTTGCTCTATGCCCTCATGCTGAATTTCCAAGGTGCCAGTGCCTTTCCAGGCCATGCCGCGCGCATTAATTTGTGCGAAGGCTATGGCGGCAGCTGGGTTTGGGTTGACCAGCGCGTAGAGCGGCAGCTGGGGTTCCTCGGGGCGCTCGCCCTGCCAGTATTTAATGCTGGTTTGGCCGGTTTTGTAGTCGATAAGAATGAGTTGGTCGCTGTGCAGCAGCTGGTCGATACGGTCGAGGCGCAGCTTGAGCGGCAGGCCGGCGAAGTTGACCTCCAAGTCTTCCTCTATGGCGATGACTTTAAACGGCGGGCGCATCTTTTCCGCCGCCAGCCATTCGCCAATCAAATTGATCAAGCGCTCCTGCTCCAGCTCGGCGTAATACTGGCTGAGGGAGAAACCGCGGCGATTTTTAACTGAGGTGACGGCTTCTTTGACTGCTTCGCTGATCAGCAGCGTCAGTTGCTCCTCTGTCTGGTTGAGCAGACTCGCCTGGTCGCCCAGCTGGCGCCAGATTTGCGCCAAGGCATCGTGCAGCATATTGCCTCGCTCCAGCGCTGAAAAGCCGGGCACAGGCGCGTCTGGTGCTTGAGCGCCTAAGCGCAAACGGGCAAAGGCGTTAAAGGGGCAGGCGGCCTGCTCTTTAAAAATACTGGCGCCGCCGCGAATGGTTTCGCCCTGAGCAACAGCTGGTCCCTGATTGTCCTCAATAATTTCCAGCTGCTGGCTCTGCATCAGTTGCGCCAGTAATTGCTGGGCGTCGCTATTCAGCGCGGGCACCAGCTGCGCCAAGGGCGTAAGTGGAATCTGGCGAATCAGGGCGCTGGGGCTTAGCTCTTGATCCTCGCTGTGGCTGGCGCTGCTGAATACCACATGTGGCGCGCACTGGCGGTACTGGGCGGTAAGGGATTCGGCGTAGAGCCGCTCGCGCTCGGCGCTGGCGTGGGGCATTTGCTGCTGGCGTTGCAGGCCAATCGGCAGCAGTGGGTTGGGCGAGGGGGCCGGTGGCCACTGGCGATGGTTCAGGCCGATAACCCAGCAGTGGCTGAAGTCCAGACCAGCGCCTTCGAGTGCGCCGAGAATCTGGATGGGCGACAGTGGCGTCTGCGCCTGAAAGGGCGTTTTGCCAGCGGCATTGCGCAATTGTGTTAGCGCCTGGCTGTAACTGAGCATAGGGTGGCAGGCATCCAACTGCACAAAATCATCCAGCAGCTGCTGCCAGAGCACCAGCTGCTGGTGCTCTTGGCTGTCCAGGCGGCGCTCGCCCGGCCAGTTAAATTGTTGTAACAAGTCCTCGAACAACTCGCGCCAATAGCGCGCCGACTGCTGGCCGAAGCTTTTGCGCCGCTGGGTTTCCAAATGAATAAAGCCCTGGCTGAGCTGCTCGCTGGCGGGGTCGCCCAGGGCCGTGGCCAGCTTTTGTGCCTGGTAGCGCAGGTCGCTGGCGCTGAGTTCAAAGCGGCCCATGGCCATTAACTTGTCCGTCAGTTGGGTGCGCGCAAACAGCTGGCTTTCGGCTTGGCCCCAAAAGGGCGACTGCAAAAGTTGGATGACTTCTTCCAGCGGCCAGTGGTTTTGATAGAGGCGCAATAACTGCAGCGCCGCAGCAATCAGCGGACAGTCGGCGAGTGGGGTGCCCGCAGAGAAGTTAAAGGGCAGGGTAAAGCGCGCCTCGCTTGGCAGCGCCGCCAGCGGCTCGAACACCTGGGTAAAGGCGCGCTCCAGCGGCTCGCGGCACTGGCCCAGGTTGGGTGCGATTACGCCGATCATGGCCTGAGGGTTGTGCGCCAGCTGTTGTTTTGCCCAGAGCGCAGCGGCGAGCATCTCCGCCTCTGGCGTTGCGCATTCGCAGCGCACCAAGTCCACCGCAATACTTGGCTTTTGGTGAGTAATTAAGTTCTCGCAACTGCCATTAATCAGTGCCTGGTGTAGCGGTGGTATAGCGTCAAAACCTACCAGGGTGATGCTGGGTTCTTGGGGGAGTAGACCTGCCTGGGTGGCTTGAATAATTCGCGCCAGGCTCTGCTCTTGGGTAATCAACTCCAGGCTCGCCAGGCGGGCGCGAAACTCCGCCAGCCAGATTAAAAAACTTTGGCTGTTGGAGGGGGGCGCGCTACTCAATTGGGTTAACTGCGGCTCGGCAGAAGTTACTGCCTGCTCATCCAACTGCCATAGCTCCAGCGCGCGCAGGGCTGAGTCGGCATTTTGCGCCAGGGGTGCAGGTTGCAACAGGCCGGAGGTGAGCGACGAGTTTTGGATAATCTGCTGCCACAGGTAAAGGCGTTGATCGCCGCTGGCGATGGCCTGCAGGCTCGGCGTCCAGGCCTGTTGCTGCAGCTGCTGCCAGCGTGTATCGGCCCATTGCTGTAGGGTCATTACCTTGGGCGCGCGCAGGCTGGTGGCGCCTTGGGCCTGGAGATGGGCGCGCAGTAAATGGTTGCGCAGGCGGCTGTTAGCGGTAAGTATTAATTGGCCGCTGGCCAGTGCGTCTTCCAATCCATCGAGTCGGTAATAGGTGTCCACCATGGCGCAGCATTTTCCTCATAGTCATTCTGGCGGCCATTATTGCAGACTTTGGCGCACTGGGTGAAAACCCTTGGTGGTGGTATGAGAAGGTACTGAGCGCTGCTGGTGTAAGCCTGGGGCTGAAGGTATAGTCGCCGCCGACCGCTAAAAATCTATTTACTTTTTGTTCAAGGAATAACTCATGGCTGAAGAGTCCAAATCCGCGCCTGCTAAAGCGTCCAATAAATTGCAAACTTTTACTGCTTTGCTGCGCGACCTAGTGTCTTCCCTGCGCGATATGGTGATCTTCCTGTTATTTGTGTTGCTGCTATTTGCCCCCACAACCATTAAAGACCGCTTAGTGGCTGCGGGTTTTACCAAGGGTTCAATCGCTGGGTTTGAGTGGGAGGCGCAGATAAAATCTGTGTCGGAAACTACCAAGGCTGCAGGTGTATCTGTGTCCCAGGCAAAAGAAAATTACGAACAGTTGGTGACTAAATTAAAAGATCTGGAGCAAAAAGTTTCCGATCCAGCGATGCAGTCGGAAATTCAATCTCTCGGCCAGGTGGCCAATCAAAGTCACGCAGATTTAACCAATATTGATGATGCGATTAAACGCAGCTTGGTGAGCCAGCAAAAATTTTATGCCAGGGTCGATTTGCCTCCGCCACCTGAATCTGGCTGGTTGTATCTGGGGGTGGTTAACCAGGACAAAAGCGCGTGGAGTATTCGCGCGCCGGAAGTTGAAGGCAAGGTTAATCCCCTTGTCAGTGTGGGGGAAGATCTTCACTTGGGCGACAATGCCTATTTGCGCGGCGATGCCGAGCCAGGGCGCTTTAATTTGGCGCCGGTGCTGGGGGTGCGCGCTCGTGGTGAATTATTGGAAGTTACTCAGGTTAATTATGCACCCGCTCGTATTGGCGGCTGGGTTGTCTGGGTGAAAGTGCGCCCTGCGGCTTGATATCTGCCTATGAATATATTTACCGCGCCCAATAATGCGTTGTTTTGGCTGTGCCTGGTATTGATGCTGGGCTTGCTGATAACGTCTGTATGGCGAGCGCCCTGGCGCCAGCTGGCGGCCGAGCAACAGCGCCAGCATTTATTGTTTGCCGCGGTTTTGATGCTGAGCCTGGTGTGGCTGCTGCGCGTAACCCTGGTGGGAATACTGGCCTTTCACCCGCTGCTAATTACGGTAACCACTATGGTGTTTGGCTTTGGCCTGACGCTGATCATTGGTGTTGCGGCGCTCTTGCTGCAGGTTTTATATCGCTTGGCGCTGAATTTGGGGCAGCTGGATTTGTACGGCTATTGGCAGGCGCTGGATTTGGCGTCGCTGCCGGTAGATTTTTGTATTGGTGTGCTGGTGCCAGCCGCCTGGGCTTATGGGGTGCTCTGGTTGGTTAATCGCATAAAGTTTAAAAATCCTTTTACCTATTTTTTAGGCGTAGGATTTTTTGGCGCTATGGCCGGTTGTGTGGTGATGGGTGCGGCTGCCTGGCTCCTGTTTTTTATTACCGGCAATAATGCCCATCAAATGGTAGTGGAAGAAAACTTTTTTGTATTTTTTCTAATGGCCTTTCCTGAAGGCTTTATTAACGGCACTCTGGCGACAGCGCTCACAGTGTTGGCGCCAGAGTTGGTGCGAACTTATCGCGATGATTGGTTCATTAAAGACTGAACCCGTTGCTTGCTTGCACTTGCCTTAGTCAAAGCTTACAAATTCGATTTGCTCTATGCCGAAACTGGTGAGCGCTGAGCCGAGTAATTTTGCTTGGGGGCTGGCCTGGGTAAATATGGCCAGGTGCTCGGGCTTGGTTGCCAGTGGGTTAAATCCCCGTTGATTGAGTAAAAACTCGACGCGCCGCGCTATGGCCTCACCGGAATCGATGAGCTTGACTCTTTCCGGGAGGTTGCGTTTTAACTCTTCCGCCAACAGCGGGAAATGGGTGCAAGCCAGTACCAGATAATCCAGGCTGCGGCTGCCATCGGCTTCCATAAATGCCTGGGTGATAGGGGCTATGTCGCTATCGCTGATTCTTTCACCGCGCAGTTTGCGTTCGGCCAACTCCACCAGTTCACTAGATCCGACGGAAATCACCGTGCAGTCGGCGGCGTGGGTTTGGATCAAATTGTGGGTATAGGGGCGGGCGACCGTTGCCGGCGTCGCCAACAGGCCAATTACCCGGCTTTTGGAGTTCTCCGCCGCCGGCTTGATGGCGGGTACTACACCAACAAAGGGAATAGCAAAGCGCTGGCGCAAATGGGGCAGGGTGAGGGTGCTCGCGGTGTTGCAGGCAATCACCGCTATATCTACGGGGTGCTCCGCCAACAGCCGCGCCATCACCGCTTCCACTCGCTCGATCAAGGCCTCTTCGGGTTTGGTGCCGTAGGGGAAAAAACCATTGTCCGACGCGTACACCAGCGGCAGCCAGGGCAGGCGGCGCTGAATTTCGCGCGCTACGCTTAAGCCGCCTACACCTGAGTCAAATACCAGGATGCGCGGGCTTTTGGCGGTTGAGCTGTCGATACTGGAAGCAGAGGGGGCTGACATACAGGGCAAAATGTCCACTGGGGTCGTGAAATGCTAGAATGCGCGCAATTTTACCTGCCGCCCAAGGGAAAAACTATTGATCCGCAAGGGATTTTCCTGGTTTCTGGGCTTCTTGCTTGTCGGCGGCCTCAGCAGTTCCCTGCACATAGGACAACCTGTGATAAACGAATATCTTCCCCTGGCCCTAACCGGCCTGGCAGCACTGATTATCGGCGTAGTTTTAGGCCAGTGGCTGGCAGGGCGAAAAACTGCCCAAGCCATTACCGCCGCACTTCATGATGTAGATATGCAGCGCCAGGCCGAGCAGCACCAGGCGCAGTTGCGCACGGCCAGCCTGGAGCAGGAGCTGAGCCAGCAGCGCAACCAGTGGCAGGAGTTAAAACACCAGTCTCAGCAAGATCAACAGGCCTTGAGCCTCAGTCAACAGCAGCTGGCGGCGGCGCGGGAAAAGGTTTCGCGCCTGGCCGAGGTGGAAGCCCAACTGTTGGAAAAGCAAAGTCGCCTCTCAGATATTGAGCAAAAGCACGCCTCACTGACCAGTCGCCTGGAGCAGGAGCGGCGCAATTTTGCCGAGCAGTTGGCGCTATTGCAAAACGCCCGCGCCGACCTGACCAAAGAGTTTGAAAACCTCGCCGGCAAAATTTTTGACAGTAAACAGCAGCAATTTCAAACCAGCAGCAAAAGCCTGCTGGATACCACTTTGGACCCGCTACGCACCCAGCTGGCCGACTTTCGCAAAAAAGTGGAAGACGTTTACGAAAAGGAAAACGCCGAGCGCAATCGCCTCGCCGGGCAAGTGGTAGAGCTGCAAAAGCAGGCGCAAAAAATTGGCGAGGATGCCGTCAACCTGGCCCATGCACTCAAAGGCAATACCAAAACCCAGGGCAACTGGGGCGAGGTGGTGCTGGAGCGTTTATTGGAAGAATCTGGCCTGCAAAAAGGCCGCGAATACGACACCCAGGTCAACTTCACCCAGGGCGACGGCAGCCGCCTGATGCCCGATGTGATAGTGCATCTGCCAGAGAAAAAGGACATAGTTATAGATGCAAAGTGTTCGCTAGTGGATTATGAAAGATACTGCTCCAGCGATGACGATGCTGAGCGCAAACAACACTTGTCTGGCCATATCCAAAGTCTGCGCAATCACATTAAAAACCTGAGCATTAAAGACTACGAAAAACTTGAGGGGATTAACTCACTCGATTTTGTGTTTATTTTTATCCCCATCGAAGCGGCCTTTATGCTCGCCCTCCAAGAGGCGCCTGGCCTCTACCGCGAAGCCTATGATCGCCACATCATTCTGGTGAGCCCCACCACGCTGTTGGCGACTCTGCGCACTGTGGAAAATATTTGGCGCTATGAAAAACAAAACAAAAATGCCGAGCGCATCGCTAAAGATGCCGGTGCTCTGCACGACCAGTTTGTGCTGCTGCTGGAAGCCCTGGACAATATCGGCAATCACCTGGGCAAAACCCAAGAGGCCTTTAACAAAACCCGCGAGCGATTGGCCACCGGGCGCGGCAACCTGGTTAAACGCGTGGATGATATTCGTCGCCTGGGCGCCAAAACCAAACGCAGTATTTCGCAGGAGTTATTGAGCGATGCTGGTGTGGAGGATGAGACTGACGGTGAGTTGTTATTGGGTCAGGATACCGACGGCGAAAGCTATTAACCCGGCGATCAAATATATCGTCCTGACATATTTGATCGGCGTCCTGGAAAATCCGGCGCAGATGCGTAAATCTGCTTGATTTTCCAGGGCTAGCGTTAGCCTTCAGCTGACGGCGGCACATCCCTGTGCCGCACTATTAATCCGACAATATTCATCGCCGGATTAATAATTGTTATAAATCGTTTTTATAGAGTGAGATATGAGTTTACTGGCAATACTTAGCCTGATTGGCGCTTTGATAATTTTGGTGTTGGCGATAATCGCCGGACGCCTGGTTTACAAGGTTATGCAGCTGAATAAAAAACGCGCGCAACAATTGGCGGATATAGAAGCGGCCAGCCGGGCAACCCAGGCGCAGCAGCGCAGCCACAGTAACAAAAGTATCCAGATACTGGCCGTGGCGCTACATAATGATGAGTTAAGCCTTACTGAGGCGAGTATGCGCATTGCCTTTTTGCTCGATCAATTGGAAGTCAGTGATGGGGTAAAAGAAGAGTTCTCTGCTTTTTACCAGTTGCGTGAGCGCACCCAACATATTCCGATTTTGCAAGCCTGGAAAGATCTCTCCGCCAAGGAGCAGCGTGTATTTGATAAGGAGCGACTGCAGCACGAGAGCACTTTTTTCGAGTTTGTGATGGATGCTGCCAAGCGTATTCAGGGCCGCGAGTTTTAAGCTGTGAGTACACAAGCATTGTTGCGCAGGCAAATCCAGATTCGCGCTATGACAGCTGCTGATTTGCCCGCAGTCATGCAAGTGCAAGCTGAGGCTTATATCCCAGAGCTTTGTGAAACGCTGGATGTCATTGAAGCCCGCTTGAACGCTGCTCCCCACACTGCCTGGATCGCGGATTCAGCGCAGGGTGTTTGCGCTTATTTGGTGGGTTACCAGTGTGAGTTGGGCAAGGTGACTCCCTGGGGGAGTGACTTTAAACACCAGCCAGAATCAACAACTTTCTATGTGCATGACTTGGCTCTTGGCTTTAACGCTAAAGGTATGGGCCTGGGGCAAACCTTGGTCAATGCTGCCTTAACGACAATGCGTGCGCGCGGTGCACAGCAGGCTGCCTTGGTGTCAGTGCAGGATTCATTAGGGTTTTGGCAAAAACTTGGTTTTGCTGAGTTTGCAGATCTAGCCGATACAGAGCGAGACCAGCTGAGCAGCTATGTGCTGCCCGCTGTATACATGACGCGCGAACTTTAATCTCGCAATAATTTACAGGCCGCGTTTGCGCAGTACCATGCCGCATTCCAAGTGATGGGTATAGGGGAACTGGTCGAAGGCGGCGAAGTGTTTAATCTCATGGGTTTTGCTCAGCTCAGCCAGATTCTCTTTGAGTGTGAGCGGGTTGCAGGAGATATACAAAATATTGTCGAAGCGCTGTGCCAGTTTAACTGTGTCCGGGTCTAGTCCAGCCCTCGGTGGGTCGACAAAAATGGTTGAGAACTGATAGTCCGCCAGGGTTACATGCTTTAAGCGATTAAATTCGCGCACGCCATCCATCGCCTGGGTAAATTCTTCACTCGACATGCGCGCCAGTTTTAAATTGGTCACGCCGTTGGCCTGCATATTAAAGAGTGCCGCATCCACTGAGGTTTTGGACACTTCGGTTGCTAATACTTGATCAAAGTTTTGCGCCAAGGGCAGGGTAAAGTTGCCGTTGCCGCAATATAGCTCCAGCAGGTCGCCGCCAAATTGCGCACTTTTTTCTACCGCCCAGGTCAGCATCTGTGCGCAGACTTTGGCATTGGGCTGGGTAAAACCGCCTTCAATTTGCTGATAGCTAAAGCGCTTGCCCTTAACCTCCAGCGCCTCGATCACATGGTCGCGATCCAGCAGGATTTTTTGCTTGCGGCTGCGGCCGATAATATCCACACCCAGTTGCGCTTTAAGCGCGCGCGCTTCGGCAGTCCAGTGTTCGCCCAAGGGCGTGTGGTAAATCAAGGTGATTAGTGCCTGACCGCTCAGGGTGGATAGAAATTCAATTTGGAAGAGTTTTTTGCGCAGGATCTCGCTGGCGTTAATCGCGTCGATTAATTCCCCCATCAGGCGATTAATCAACTTGCCCGCCACCGGGAATTCGCGTACCGGATAGGGGCGTTTGTCGGCCTGCGAAAACATCACATAGTCAACGCGCCCCTGACTGTGCCACATACGGAATTCAGCGCGCATGCGGTAGTGGTCCAGCTCAGACTCAAATACCTCGGGTGCAGGCGGATTAAAGGGGGCAAATTCAGCTTGCAACCACTGGAGTTTGTCCTGTAATTGCTGTTGGTAGGCTGCGGGGGAGAAGTCGTTCTGGGGCATTACTCAGCTCATTTATCGCGGGGCGCGCCAGTGGCGCCCCCAAAAGCTGTGCATTATAACTTGCTGGCGACGCAATTGCCCCATTCGCAAGTGAGTACTTCTTTTAGCTGCTCGCCGCAGAAGTTGGCATAGGCTTCTTTGGGCCAGTCGTTGGCGACTACCAGCGTATAGCTGTCACTGCATTTACCCTGCAGCTCATCGGCAATCCGGTAATAACTTTTACCCGGCGGTAAATCCAGAGGCACGCCACCTGCCAGCGAGGGAACACGCGCTATGGTGCTGTATTCCTGTTGGTTTGACCCTGTCTGCAGCAGCACCTCTGCATAGGTGGCAATTTCAGCATCCTGAGTGAGCCTAATATTTTCTGGATTTATTTGCGCCATGCGAAATGCACAGGTTTTTTGTTGGTTGGATGTAGAGCGCTGCTGCAAGTTTAACTCATCGACCAGGCGCTGGTGAGTAACCTGGGCCATGCGTATGGCTTTGGGTGAAATCAAGTGGTTTTGGTAGTTAATTGCTTCTTCTGAGTGGCTCCGGGTGTACAGCTGGTCTGCAGCGGCAACTAGCGGCCAGTTAGCAGTCAGCCAATCCTGTTGCAGCGAAATAGCTTGGATCTCTGCATCGCCTCCAAGCGCTGCGCAGCTGCTGAAAAGGCCGGAGTAATAAACTGCTTGGTCGAGAATTTTTTCCGCCACTTGCGGCAGCTTGTCGGTGTCCGGCGGTGGTGGCGTGGCGCAGCCAGTCAGGATAAGCATAAAAGGGAGTGCGGCGAATAAGTGCTTTAAGCTGCAAATTTTCATTTGAGAGGTTGCTCGTTAGGGTTGGCCAGGGGCAGGCGGATACAAAATGTGGCTCCAGAGCCAAGGGCTGATTTGACATCAATGCTGCCTTGATGCCTTTCGGTCACAATAAAGTAAGCAATTGAAAGCCCAAGGCCAGTGCCCGAGCCAACCGTTTTGGTGGTAAAAAAGGGCTCAAATATATGGCGCCTGACATTATCAGTCATTCCTGGGCCATTATCTTGAACTTCGATCACAAGGTTGGGTGGCTGGATATAGGTTTTGATCCAGATAAGTGGAGTTTCCTGACGGCCTTCTTTGCCAAGGGCTTGAGTTGCATTGCGTACAAGGTTGAGTAACACCTGTTGCAGCTCTAAAGCTGAGCCGCGAATAGCTGGTAGCTCGGGCGTTAGCTCGCAGATTATCTGCGGTAATTTCCCTTCGTTACCCGCATCGTAAAGGTTGTGATTAAGCACGATTGTTTGCTCAATCAGCTTGTTGATATCCACCCAGGAATTGCTGCGCGAGCCACTGTGGGTAAATGCAAGCATGTTAGTAACTATATTGGCTGAGCGCTCGCCTGCATCACGAATTGAATCTAATAGCTGATGGATTTCGCGCTGCTGTAAATATTGCTCTAGCTTATTCAAATCAAGTTGTAGTGTTTCGGCCAGTTGTTGGTTGGCTGGAAAGCTGGCGTCGAGGCGGCGGTTTACGTTTTGCAGATTTTGCAAAATTGCGCCTATGGGGTTGTTGATCTCGTGGGCTATGCCAGCAGCGACTTCGCCCAGTGAATACATTTTTTCATTTTGAATCATCATGTTTTCAATAGTTAAGCGCAGGGTCACGTCATCGATACGAATTACGGCGCCCGGTTTGGCAATAGATATTAGCGGGTAGATGGTAATGTCAAAATATTGGTTGGCGCCCTCTGCGCTAGTCTCCATGTGCTCAAGTGCGCGAGGCTCGCCGGCGCGGATAATCTGCTGTATTTTTTGTGTATTAATAGGGAAGCCGGGCAGCACTTTGGTTATGTTTTGATTGAGCGCATCAGTTGAGAATATTTCAAAGCTATTTTCTGCTGCGGCGTTCCAATGGGTAATTTGCCCGCGTGCATCTACCCCAATAATAATAGAGGGCATAGAGTTAATAATGCTCTGCAGATACTCTTTGGTTTCGCGTAATAAAAAGCCTGTCGCTTCATGGCGGGCTACTTCATCTACAAGTAGATTGTTTATTTTGTGCAGGCTTTGGCTGCGCTCGTTGATTCGCTCTTCCAGTTGAATTTGCTCTTGGCGCAAAGAAATGCGAGCGCGTTTGTTGTTCAAGCGGCTTCGCTGTAAACCAATAATAAGCAGGCTTTGCAGCACCAGTAAAAAGACTATGGCTATACCTATCCAGGACTGGTGTAGATCTGCTGGCGGGTTTTGTGGTGTAGATAGTTGAGCATGAGCGTTAGCTGCCCATAACGGCGCCAGGCTCAGTATAGGGCGCTCGATTTTTACGCTTGCGAGGGCCTTTCTCTTGCGTTGGGTGGGAGGGGATGTCAGCTGAGTTTCCATAAGGTGCTATTCGATTCGCTAAAGTCCTCAGTTGCTAATTTACTCGGTTTAATAATTAATACCTAACCTTTAGTTAGGTATTGCTGGCATCTTGTTGGTGTTTTGTTCTTTGTAGCTTAATAATTAAGCGTGTTTTAGGTAAATAAACACTTTTTTATAAAATTGTTTGACACAAAAATGAAAATCAGTAGAATGCGCATCTCTCAACGGGGGCGGTTAGCTCAGTTGGTAGAGCAATGCCCTTACAAGGCATGGGTCACAAGTTCGAGTCTTGTACCGCCCACCAATCTTTAGACCTAAGATTGGCTCTCGTTGAAGCATGCGGACCGGTAGTTCAGTCGGTTAGAATGCCGGCCTGTCACGCCGGAGGTCGCGGGTTCGAGTCCCGTCCGGTCCGCCAATTTTTAAAAGCCCGCTTTTTAGCGGGCTTTTTCGTTTTCCTCTCCTGCCCTTCCTTAAGCTGCGCCGAAAGCTATCAGGATTTTGGTATCTAATTGCTTTTAGCAATATGTAAATTCTTTTTATGTCTACACATAATTGTCATTTTCGCTTGGTAGTCTTTGCTCGCTAAGTTAGATTTTGAACCCTTGGATCTATTGTTTGTCCATCCATTAGGTTTGCTGGCCTAAGCGAACTGGAAAGGAATCAGATTTGTTGGTTTGGATACTTCATTAATGCGGAATGAAATCATGCAAGACTATATCGAAGAACTGTTGGATGTTGTTTATGACGAGGTAGATGATGAGATTACTGAGGATTATTCAGACATCTAAACCCCGGGTTGCTAGCCCTCGCGGCTAGGTTTCCCGGCGGTAATATTCTCTTTTAGTAGATTTCCCCCGCCAGATCTTGCGCTTAGGTCGCATTTTTATCGATTGCCCTGCAATTCCATGTAAAACTCCAGGTCGCTGGGGAGTGGTTCACACTCTCGCCTCAGGCAGTCTCCTATACTGCAAAAACCTAACTCGGAGTTACTAGATCAGGCAAGGTGTTTATGTCTCTATCTTCCACATCTCCTCTGGAAGCTGTCTTCCTATACCAGGATGATCAGATACTTCGCGAACTTCTTTACCCCGAATTTGAAGCGCTTTTAGATGGCTTTATCCCTTTGCCTGAATATGCAGGCACTTCTGTCAAAGCGGTATATGTCCAGCTGAATAACCGGTTGTTCGTCACTGGTGCGGTGTTTTTCCTGTTGGGTTTTGATGCCAAGGGTATTGTCGATCATCGCTGGAATGTTCCCCTGCAGCAGTTGTTGGCTTCGGCCGGCCCTGGCCCGGATATGGGCGCGGGATCTATCCGTTTGGTTTGTTATAGCCAGTGCCCGGTTGAATGGCATCAAAAATCGCTATGGGATCCGCAAATGGCGCCTGGCAACAATAGCTTTATCAGCCTCAAAAAGGCTGTAAAAGCCAATGGTTTAGGTTTTCAGGTTAGAGAGGCCGCTACTTTTGCCGCAGAGGTATTGCCTGATGAGGCCATGATCCCAACGCTGCAACCATTAAATGTGCAGGATTTAGAGCAGCAACAGCAGGCGATGCAGCGCCGCTTGCATCAGGTCTATTCACAGGAATTGCGCGACAAGCTTGCGAGCATGATCAAGCAGCAGCGACTGCGCACATCGACCTTGAGCAATGAGCATCAACACCGTATTCAACTATTGCAGCAGGAACATCAGCTGCGCCTCAGCTCTTACCAGCAGCGGCTGGCGGAGCTGGAGGCTGATAACAGTGAGCTGGCAGAGCGAAATCGAAACTTAAAGGAAAGCCTGGATGTGCAGGCTAATAAAGTCGAAGGTATGCGCGAGTACTTTTCTCACAAGTTGAAATCGGCCCAGGAGGACGAGAGCAACCAGTTACAGTTGCTTCAGGAAAATTTTAACCTCGAATTGGAAACCAAGATTCAGGCGGCAACAGCCGAGCTGCATGAGCGATTGGAAATGCGTGAAGTTGAGCTTTTCTATCGCCACCAGAATGAGAGCGCTTTGAAAGAGGAAATTGTTAGCCTCAAACAGGAAAATCAGCAGCTGGTAAAAAGTGCAGGTGATCAGTTGCTGGGGCGCTTGACCAAGGCGGGGCTGAGTTTTGTGTGTTTCCAGCCAGGGGTTGGTCAGCTCAGTGTTCCGCTGGATGATATAGGCCGTTACTTGGAAAGTCCGCTTAACTACATCGCTGAAAAATCCGGTGTCGAGCAGCTTCAGTTTCACGCTTGGTGGGCCCATTATCAGGAGCCTTGTTGTACGGCGGTTGATACGCTGGGGCACAGGTGTGCCAAACCTCTGGCAAGAGTTGGCTCACCGTTGGAGTTTCACCCAGGTGAAAGCGATCGCTGCCAGCAGCACCAGGCTGTGACTTACCAAAAGCTGGTTGAGGTGCGCTAAGCTTTCGCTTCGGTGGCGTTAAGCGAGTAGTGGGCAAGATTTACGAGGTGTGGATTTGTTTGACGATCGGCATGGGTTGGTGGTGGAGGCCAGCAGGGTTCCTTTGCAGCAATTAAGCCTTAGTTGGGCGCGAGAGGCGGGAATAGACTTATGGATCAGGCGCGATGACTTGATTCATCCAGCCCTTAGCGGCAATAAGTTTTACAAACTGTATTTTAATCTTCAGCAGGCTAAGGCACAGGGGGTTGGGCACATTGCCAGTTATGGCGGCGCCTGGTCAAACCATCTTCATGCGCTCGCGGCGGCTGGCGCAGAGGCAGGCTTAAAGACCCATGGTGTTGTGCGCGGCGAAGCTCCCGCACAACTGAGCGCGTGTTTGGTTGATGCCGAGTCTTGGGGTATGGAGTTAAGGTTCGTTTCGCGGGAGCTATACAAGCTCAAACCGGATAATTCGACCTTGCTGGGCTTGCCCGATGGTGACCTGTTTTGGGTGCCGGAAGGTGGCGCAAATCTAGCCGGCGCTGCGGGTATGCAGGTGCTTGGCCAGGTATTGGAAGCACAATTGGAAGGGCGCCCGGCGGATATTTGTTTGGCTTGTGGCACGGCAAGTAGCCTCGCGGGAGTGGCTGCTGGTGTTAGCAGTGGGCGAAAGGTGTTGGGGTTTCCGGTGTTAAAATCCGGTGGTGCGCAGCAAGAGCCCCTAGCCCAGCGAACGATGGCGTTTTGGCGGCAACTACAGTCAGGCCGACAAGCTAACTGGTGCCTGCTGTGGGGTTTTCATGGCGGCGGCTATGGTCGCAAGCCTAAAAACAATCTGTTTGAGTTTTGGCGGCAGTTTGAAGGCGAAACAGGGGTGCCTCTGGATCCGGTTTACACACTTAAGCTGTTTTGGGGTATTTACTGTTTGGCGCGACTGGGTTACTGGCCCAGAGGTAGTCGGGTGATTGCTATACATACAGGTGGGCTGCAGGGTAGGCGCGGTTTTACTTGCCCTTAGGCTGCAAACTTTTTAATGTTTGGAATTACATAACAATAGGGTGTCCATAGAGGGAATGGTATGCAAGCACAAAAGCAAATGCCAGCATCTGCCGAAAACACGGCCGTAATGCAGGATATGGATTTGAGTTTGACTCGATCGCTGATCCCGCTCAAGGACATGAGTGAGAGCCATCTGCTCACGCTTTTGCAGGAAGCCGAGCTGGAGACTGCCTGTGTAGGTCAGACGATTTTTTTACAAGGTAGTTATGACAACCAGCATGTCTATCTGCTATTTGGCGATGTTGCTCTGGTTGATGCCCAGGGGCAGCGCCAGCAAATTAAGGGGCGCGCCAGTTTATTTCCCATTGCCCATCAGCAACCGCGCAGTGTTACTGCCATAGCGGAGACAGATTGCAGTCTGCTGCGAATCAACAGTGAACGCCTGGATAAGCTGCTCACTTGGAGTCAGGTGGCTGACTATCTGCAGCTCAATATTTCCCGTCAGCGCGACCTAGATGAAGATGTCGATTGGATGATGACCGTACTTCGCTCCAATCTATTTTTTAAAGTGCCACCTTTAAATGTGGAGCAGATATTTTCTCGCTTGATTCCCCAGGTGGTCTACGCTGGTGACGTGGTAATTCGTCAGGGCGAGTTGGGTGATCAATGCTTTTTCATTAAAGAAGGTGAGGCGGATGTTATTCGCCATGTCGATGGTAAACGCGAGTTTTTAGCAACAATTGGTGTGGGGCGCTGTTTTGGTGAAGATGCATTGGTAAACGAAACCGTGCGTAACGCCACGGTTACTATGCGCTCTGACGGGGTGCTTATGCGCTTGGGTAAACAGGACTTTTATCGCTTGCTCAAAGCGCCTGAAGTCGCCAGTTTGCCGTTAGTAAAGTTGGATGAGGCCAGGGCAAGTGGCAGTATCTGTGTTGATTTGCGCAGTGATGAGGAGTACCAGGTCTCGCATATGCAGCGCGCGGTCAATATTCCACTGAATATATTGGCAATTAAATCTCGCTTGCTAAGTAAAGAGCAAAAGTATGTGTTTTATTGTGATACAGGGCGTCGCAGCCGCGCCGCTGCGCATTTGATGGCGCAGCAGGGGTATCAAACTCTTGCTCTGGATGATTGCGACAAACTTTTTTCTGCGGAAAGGTTTCAGTTGCTGATGCAGGATACCGATAACTATTTATTGCGAGATGGGCAAATTGCCCAGGGGCTGTAAAACCCTTTCCATTACCTTGAGGCCTCTTCTGGCCAGTCGTCTGGGACTAAAAAGTAGCGACTGGCCTCCTGCCAAATTTTATCCTCTGGCCAATAAGCCAGCGCCGCCACTATCGCGGGGCGGCGCCAGGTCTTTATCTGTACTTCAAGTTGTTGCATGAGTGTTTTGCTGGTGAGTGCATGTTGTTGGTCTTCCAGTTGCGCCGGCGCGAGCCATTGATGCCTTTCCAAAATCAGCCAGCAGTTATCCCCTGTATTTTCCACTAGCTCGGCAAACTCTGTTAAGCGAAACCAGCGGTGTATGTGGTTATCTGGGTGAAGTTGCGCAGGTTTATGGGTTTGGCCACGATTAAAGAAATAACCTTGCAGACAGATTCCGCGATGCCAAGATTGCACCTGGGGGAAATGCTCCTGCAGCCAGCTAACGGCTGCAGGTTGTTGGTCAAGGGGCAACTGATGGGTGTTCAGATGATGGAGCTTTATATCCAGTCGGTCGCTTTTATTGGGGCCAATCCAGCTGTTCCAATTATGCGCTTCCTCCGCTGTTTCCGCGGTACATAGATAAAATTTTACTGCCATCTCCAAGTGCCAAAAGTCCTGACCCTGGCGGCATAAAAAATCAAAAGCCCCCAGTGTTATACCATTCTCATGAATTTGTTGGTTATAGGCCAGCAACTCCCACTCTGGGCGCTGTTCAAAATAAAAGCGCCATAGTGTTTCGTAATAAAGGCCGAGCCGCGTACTTTTACGCTTATTAAGTAGTTGCTCCAATGCCTGGGGCTGCTGATCAACATTTGCAAGCCAATGCCAGAGCTCTGCGGATGCCTTGGTTGAAGTAGGGCTGTGGATGATTCCTGAGAGTTGTAACATTGGCGGGTTAATACAGCACCAGGCCAGGTCGCGCACCGACGGATGTTTGAGGCAGCGTAATCGCTGGTGGAAAATTCTGTCTGTTTCGGCGTCCATAGTTTGAACCCTCCGGGTCTGGTGGGCTAGGTCTCTGGGGCTATAATAGCAACATAGCAAAAAGTGAGTGGTTAAAACCTTGCTCGCCAGTACTAAGGATTTTGTATTTCGGAGCTAGCTGCCAGAATAGCCTCCACTTAATAGTCGCGTCCGTTACCGGCGCATTTCGAGCCACTACTATGACTCATTTTTCTACCATAGGCCTCATAGGCCATTTAAATAACGAGCGCGCGGTTTACTCGTTAAAACGTTTGATTCGCTTCCTACAGCAGCA
This sequence comes from Cellvibrio sp., assembly GCA_050305995.1. Taxonomy (GTDB): domain Bacteria; phylum Pseudomonadota; class Gammaproteobacteria; order Pseudomonadales; family Cellvibrionaceae; genus Cellvibrio. The sequence continues at coordinate 6,049 of JBNLGJ010000021.1, read as the reverse complement.
GGGTAAAAACTATGTGATCGAGGTGGAAACTGCGGCGCAGATAAATGACAAGCAACTGATTGATGGCGCTGCTCAGCTGGTCGATATGGATGTCCTTGGGCAGATGTGCGACCTGGCAATTGTGGTTGGTGGTGATGGCAGCCTGCTGCGCGGAGCGCGGGCATTGACCGGCTATCAGGTGCCGCTGCTGGGGGTAAACCGCGGGCGCTTGGGGTTCCTTACCGATATTACTCCCGACGATATTGAGAACAAGGTCAACGATGTACTCAACGGTGAATTCATCTCTGAAAAGCGCTTTCTGCTAGAGATGGAAGTGCAGCGTGATGGGCAGGTGATAGGCCGTGCGGATGCATTGAATGATGTGGTGTTACATCCGGGGCAATTTATCCATATGCTGCAATTTGAGATACATGTGGATGGCACTTTTGTGACCAGTCAGCGCTCGGATGGCGTCATTGTCTCTACGCCCACTGGCTCTACCGCCTATTCGCTCAGTGGCGGTGGCCCGCTGTTGCACCCCACCCTTGATGCCATAGTGCTGGTGCCTATGAATCCGCATACGCTTAGCAGTCGCCCCATAGTCGTATCCGGTCAGAGTGAAATCGTATTGGCCGTTGGCGAACACAATCGTGCTCAGCCAATGGTTTCCTGTGATGGTCATACGCATCTGGATGTGCAGACCGGAGACAAAATATTGATCCATAAAAAAGCCCAGCAAATAGAGCTGTTGCACCCCTTGGATTACAACTTCTACGAGCGCTGCCGCTCCAAATTGGGCTGGGGCGGGCATTTATTAAAACCCTGATCTTGACTGGCCGACTGGAGTGCCAATGGATTTAACCCGAACTCGCGAGCTTTACCCCTTTGCCCGGCAGGGCGAGGCTTACGGCTACGATTTAATCGGCGATGTTCATGGTTGTGGTCAAACTTTAACGCGCCTGCTTGAGCAGATGGGTTATCAAAAGCACCAAGGGGTTTATCGCCACCCAGGGCGACAGGCGATTTTTTTAGGGGATATAGTTGATCGCGGGCCGCGCATCCGCGAAGCCCTGCACCTGGTTCACGATATGGTTGAGCAGGGCAGTGCGCTGATGATTTTAGGTAATCACGAGCTCAATGCGCTCACCTATACCACCCCGGTAGTTGCTGGGGCTAAGGATTATCTGCGCCCTCATATAGCATCCAATAATCGCCAAATTGCCGAGACCCTTGAGCAGTTTGTGGGCTATCCCGAAGACTGGCGCTGTTTCCTCGATTGGTTTACGACCCTGCCTTTGCATTTGGAAATCATTCATCCGGGTAGCGGCCGGGTTTTTCGCACAATCCACGCCTGCTGGGATCAGCAATTAGTCGATTTACACCGGCGTATGTCGCCCCAAGGTCTAATTGATCGCGAATTTATCTATCAGTCAGTGCGTGCCAATACCCCAGCTGCGCATATAAAGCGGCGATTAACTGGTGGTGTCGACCTGGCCTTGCCCGAGGGTGTGACCATCACCTCTGAAGACGGCTACACTCGGCGAAATTTTCGCACTAAATTTTGGGCAGGCCAGGCGAGTACCTACGGCGAGTTGCTGTTTCAGCCGGATCCACTGCCGGATGAGTTTGCGGCGAGTTTGATCAGCGGTGAGCACAGGGCGCAAATGGTGCACTACGATTTGGATCAACCTCCGCTATTTGTCGGCCACTACTGGTTGCGCGGCCGCCCAGAACCACTGACCCCCAACCTTGCGTGCCTGGATTATTCTGCGGTGAAATTCGGCCGTTTGGTGGCTTACCGCATGGATGGTGAGGCACAATTAGCCGCTGACAAATTTGCCTGGGTTTATGTTGATCCCTAAGGGCTTATTTTTACTCCTGAAGGTTATATTTTGATCTGGAATGCTGTACAACAATTTCCGCTGGAACAGGACTTGCGTGGGCTGAGTCAACTGCTCACTGCTCGGGGCATGGTTCATCGAATCGTCGAAGTAGATGGGGCTCAGTTGTTGGAAATAGATGACCTCAGTCGGGTCGCTGAAGTCCAAGCATTTATTGCCAGTTTGAGCGAAACGCAACTTAAACAAATAGCGCAGGTGCCCTTACTGGCGGACAGTTACTCTGCTGCAGAGTTTTGGGGCGGCGTGAAAATGACACCGGTCAGTGCCTTGTTTATTTTGCTGAGTTGTTTGGGGGCACTTATTTTTGCTGTGGATAAGCAAGGGCGCTGGTTGGGATGGATTAGCTTTTTACCCATATATGCCGATGGTTTTGGCTCCCTGCAAGACAGCCTGGCGCGCGGGCAGCTTTGGCGTTTTATCACCCCCGCATTTATCCATTTTGGATTCATGCACCTACTGTTTAACAGCCTTTGGATCTGGGTCTTGGGACGACGGCTAGAGCTGTATCTGCGCTGGCGGCGGTACCTAATATTGTTTTTTGTGAGTGCCTTGGTTGCCAATCTGAGTCAGTATATTTGGACGGGTATTTCGCTGTTTGGTGGCATGTCGGGTGTAATCTATGCCTTTGTTGGCTATCTGGCCTTGGCTCAGCGGCTTAATTCTCATCCGCTGTTGGCGGTGCCAGCCCCGTTAATCGGGTTTATGCTGGCTTGGTTGCTATTGTGTATGACTGGCGCCATAGATTTCTTTATCAGTGGTAGCGTAGCTAACGCCGCTCATTTGGGTGGGCTAATTGCCGGTTTGGTTTATGCCTGGGTAGAGTTCAAGTTATTAATCCGGCGATGAATATTGTCGGATTAATAGTGCGGCACAGGGATGTGCCGCCGTCAGCTGAAGGCTGGCGCTAGCCCTGGAAAATCAAGCAGATTTACGCATCTGCGCCGGATTTTCCAGGGCGCTGATCAAATATGTCAGGACGATATATTTGATCGCCGGATTAATAGTAAAAGTAAAAAGTGAGTGAATATGAATTTGCAGCAACTGCTCTCCAGCATAACGCCGGAGATTTATCAAAACCTCAAGCGCGCGGTAGAGCTGGGTAAGTGGCCGGATGGCAATCGTTTAAGTGCTGACCAGCGGCAGTTGTGTATGCAGGCGGTCATTGCCTATGAGCATAAAAATCTGCCGCCTGACCAGCACACAGGTTATATACCACCAGAGCCGCACACTTACTGCGGTAATGGTGAGCACGAACATCCAGATACAGAAAAGCCCATCAAGTGGATGGAATAAAAATCTGACAGGGGAATCGCCATGACTGCGATGGAACAACAGCCTAAAACTATATATCTGCGCGACTACCAGGCGCCTGACTACCTGATAGACACCACAGACCTCAATGTCGATATTCACGATGGTTACACTCTGGTAAGCACTATGCTGCAGTTGCGGCGCAATCCAGAGGCGCGCCCCAATCACTCCAACCTCACCTTGCATGGCGCCGATTTGGAGTTGCTTTCCATCGCTATTGATGATCGCCTGTTGGCAGCGGATGAGTATGAATTTGGCGAAGAGTCACTCACCATTTTCGATACCCCCGATGTTTTCCGTTTGATTACTGTGACCAAAATTAAGCCTGAGCAAAACACCTCACTTGAAGGCTTGTATAAGTCGCGCACTATGTACTGTACCCAGTGCGAGGCTGAGGGCTTTCGCAAAATCACCTATTATCTCGATCGCCCCGATGTAATGAGTGAATTCACCACCAAGGTGATCGCCGATAAAAAATTCCCGGTGCTGCTTGCCAATGGCAACCTGCTTGAGCAGGGTGATAGCGATGACGGTCGCCACTATGCCATCTGGCACGACCCCTTTAAAAAGCCAGCGTATTTATTTGCCTTGGTCGCCGGCGACCTCGAACATATTGAAGACAGCTTCACCACCTGTTCGGGGCGAGAGGTCACCTTGAAAATATTTGTGGAAGACAAGGACTTGGACAAGTGCGACCACGCCATGACCTCGCTGAAAAATTCCATGCACTGGGACGAGCAAGTCTACGGCCGCGAATACGATCTGGATATTTTTATGATTGTCGCGGTGGATGATTTCAATATGGGCGCCATGGAGAACAAGGGCCTGAATATTTTTAATACCTCCTGTGTACTGGCCAAACCGGAGACCACTACCGATGCAGGCTTTCAGCGCGTTGAAGGTGTGGTTGCGCACGAGTACTTTCACAACTGGAGCGGCAATCGCGTCACCTGTCGCGACTGGTTTCAGTTGAGTTTAAAAGAGGGCTTTACGGTTTACCGCGACTCGGAATTTTCTGCCGATATGGGCTCGCGCACCGTCAAACGCGTCGAAGATGTCAGCTTGTTGCGCACCCTGCAATTTGCCGAAGATGCAGGCCCCATGGCGCATCCCATTCGTCCCGAATCCTATATCGAAATATCCAATTTCTACACCATGACAGTTTACGAAAAAGGTGCAGAAATTATTCGCATGCTCGCCAACCTGCTTGGGCCGGTCGATTTCCGCAAGGGTACAGATTTGTATTTCGATCGCCACGACGGTCAGGCAGTTACCACTGAGGATTTTGTTCGTGCATTGGAAGATGCCTCTGGTCGCGATCTCACCCAGTTTAAAAACTGGTACTCGCAGGCAGGTACACCGCGCCTGCAGGTGACCGATAGTTATGACCAAGAGGCGAAAACCTACTCGCTAACCATTAAACAAAGCTGCCCGCCAACACCCGAATGTGCAGAAAAATTGCCTTTCCATATTCCTGTGGCTATGGGCTTGCTCGGCAGCGCCGGGGATCTGCCGCTCTACCTGCGCGATGCAGAGCCAGATTTTGAAACCGGCGATAATACCCACAAGGTGCTGGAGTTATATGCCCCAGAGCAGACTTTTGTCTTTGAGCGGGTGCAAGAGAAGCCAGTACCCAGTTTGTTGCGCGGTTTTTCTGCCCCGGTAAAACTTAGCTACAACTACAGCCGCGAAGATTTGCTGGTGCTGATGAGCCGCGATAGCGATGGCTTTAACCGCTGGGAGGCTAGCCAACAGCTGGGCGTACAGGTATTGGGCGACTTAATGACCGCCTATGGCGCGGGTAAAAATCTGGCGGATATTGCCATAGATCAAACTCTGATTCAGGGTTATCGTTTGGTGTTGCAGGATGAAAGCCTGGATAAAGCCATGGTCGCCTATATGCTCAGCCTACCCAGCGAAGCCTATATGGCCGAGCTGAGCGAGCAGGTGGATGTCGAGGCAATTCACTACGCGCGCCAGGCGGCGCGAGTGCAAATTGCCCAGGCGCTGCGCGAAGATTTATTGCGCGTATACCAAGGCTATGATCACCAGCAAGCCTATGCCGCAACTGCGGCGGCTATAGCGGCGCGCAGCCTTAAAAATGTCGCTCTGGCTTATTTAATGCTGCTTGAGGATGCGGACATAATTCGCGCCTGTGAAGCTCAATATCGCAGCGCCAACAACATGACTGATGTGATGGCTGCGCTGACCCAACTGGTAAATTCCGCCGCGCCTGCCGCCCAGGAGTTCGCCCAAACAGCGCTGGCCGATTTTTATCAGCGCTGGCAAAACGAATCCCTGGTGGTTAACCAATGGTTGAGTGTGCAGGCGCAGTGTTATTTGCCCAACACACTGGCCAACGTCAAAGCCTTGATGCAACACCCTGGTTACGATGGCAAAAACCCCAACAAGATTCGCTCGCTAGTATCGGCATTTTGCAACAGCAACGCCATCAACTTTCATGCAGATCAAGGTGCTGGCTATGCGTTCCTCGCTGATCAAATTATCCAGCTCAATAGCCAAAACCCGCAAATTGCCTCGCGCTTGCTTACCCCGCTCACCAAGTGGAAAAAATACAGCAGCGATAGGCAGCAGTTGATGAAAGTGCAGTTGCAGCGAATTCTTGCCGAACCAAAGCTCTCCAAAGATGTGTTCGAAGTGGTGAGTAAAAGCCTCGCGTGATTTTTAAGTGCAGTAAAAAGGCCGCAATTGCGGCCTTTTTTATTGTCAACTCAAAACCACCTCCTATGGAGGTGGTGATCGCCTAATCGAGGCTATGCCTGAAAAGTGCCCATGCTAGATACTCAATCGTTTGTTACCAGCAAATGATTAGGAGTAAAAAGCATGAGCAGATATGA
>JBNLGJ010000020.1:0-20322 GCA_050305995.1 Cellvibrio sp. | reverse complement strand
TTCAATGAGCTAGAGGGTAGTCTTTAGCAAAAACGAAGCTTGCATGACTTTCATTTTTCTCTAACGAACGCCAATTCAATAGAGAAGAAAGCCATGCAAGCAAAAAAATTATTGCACAGTCTTCTTGGAAAAGCTTGTGTCACAATGCACGCACATCGCTTTTCGAGCCTATTAACCTGTTGTGAAGCACTACTATTTGGCCAGCGCTTAACGCTTACACAGATTGGTCGATCTATCAATAATCAAGTTTCTGCTAAACACAATATTAAAAAAGTAGATCGTTTGCTCGGGAACCAGCGGCTGCACAAGGAATCATTTTCAATCTATGCAGCACTTGCTAAAACACTCACCGCAGGGGTAAAAGCGCCAGTCATTTTGGTGGATTGGTCTGATTTGACGCCGACGCGCAGCCACTTTTTACTGCGCGCGACCTTAGCACTAAAGGGAAGGCCAATTACGCTCTATGAGGAAGTGCATGTACAGCTAGATAACCGCAAAACACATGAGCAATTTTTACATAAACTAAAAAAACTATTACCCCAAAATGCTAAGCCAATTATCATTACAGATGCAGGATTTCGTGGCACTTGGATAAAGGCAGTGCTGGCATTGCAGTGGGACTTTGTGGCGCGAATTCGCGGTGCAACGCTAATTGCGGATACCGTTGATGCCCCTTGGTTCTCTTGCAAAAAACTCATGGCGAAAGCAACGGTAAAAGTTCAAGATTTTCGTACTATGTGCATCATTGCAACACAGAAGATTAATTGTCGTTTGTGCCTTATTAAAAATCCATCTAAAGGTCGACATCATAAAAATATTGACGGCTCATACAAGCAAAGCAAAAAAAGTAAATCCAATGCGACTGGCGCCAAGGAGCCGTGGCTAATCGCAACCTCGCTGAGATCATGTTCTGCAAAAACTGTCATTACTTATTACGCCACACGCATGCAAATTGAAGAAAGCTTTCGCGATACTAAAAATGCACGGTATGGGTTAGCTCTGCGTTTTACTGGCACAAGATCAACGCCTCGACTGATGGTACTGATGCTAATTGCACATATAGTGACGCTTATTCTTTACTTTATTGGCATCGCGGCTGAAACTAGAAAAATGCATTTCGCTATGCAATCAAACAGTGTAAAAACTAGGCGCGTTTTATCGCCAGTCTATCTGGCTTGTCTATTGATACACCGCGGGTTATACAAACTCATTACCCTGTATGAAATAAAGCGAGCGATGAGGTTGATTACTCTGGCGATTAAAAATCATGAGTTTGCGTAAAATTTGTGGGGATACGTCAGGCTCTGACCTCTTATTTCGCTGACCCCTTATTTCGCTGTGTTTCATCAATTGATTATGCGCAGGGCGATTACCTTGTCTGCCAAAATCTTCCTAGTTTTCTGTGGCAACAGATTAACAGTGAAGAGCCAGGTTGCGCCCGGTATTTTGGCTAGACGATAATTCGGTATTCCTTTGCGCTCATTAAGTCTTGGTTGGTTTTCATGCGTACGATTACGCGAGGCTAATCGTACCTACGGCCCTTGAATCTTATTAATTACATCGCATAACGGCCATTTGCGGAAGTTGGGGCTTATGTAGTTCGAGCTCTAAAACCAAACCCACATGCTAATTGCTACTAATACTTTTAATTATCTCATCAAACTCATAGCAAGTAGCGTTCTCTTCCATGACTTTTCGCAAATTACTGTATTTTGGGTTTATAAAATACATTAAATGGCTTCTTTTTTGGGGGGTCGACTCCTTCTTACTTTGAATAACTTCAATTGATAAAAGTCGATCAAGCACCAATGAATTGCCCTTCAATTTTTTTCTTATATCTTCGGAAAGCTTATCTCTGAATGAACTACCCGTCCAAAACAATCTAATAATTCTAATTAATTTCGATCGAAGGTCATCCTGCTTTCCGATATTGTTTCGCTGAATTTCATCAAATAAATTTGAAAGTCCAATTGCATCACAAGAGCCAAAATCTATATTTGCTCTTGCAATACTAACGCTACTCCCATCAACATGAAGGGGGGCAATAAACGTTGAATCGAGAAATCTTGTCCTAGAAGAAAAGTTGCACGATGAAAATAGGTCATAATTTTCAAACCAACAAAATTTAAAAGTTAAATCCCTAAAGTCAAATATGGGTTTTGATTTTTTACTTGCGTATAAATTATATAGGCTAAGGTGTTTAATTTCATTTTCTGAGTACTCATATAGAGATTTCAATAACGCAGTGTTATTTTCTTTATTTTTATTATCTATATCAGTCAACAAAAGCATGAACAATGAGGATAAATATTTTCTTTCACTCTCACCCAAAAGAGAATCGTTCTGTTCGCAGACGCATTCTATTACGGCTTCTTTTACTTTATCGATAACGTTATTCTTAAGTCTTTCAAGGATGGCATACGAAAAAGTTCCTTCATAACTTAAGTACTGATTAATTATTGATCTTATATTAACGTCCGCCGCCATAAAGGATGAAGTATTAAATATCCTAGAAATTTCTATAGCTTTAAAGTATTCATTGAAAAAATCGTATTTAAAACGCAATAATTTAGACGAATCATCATATTCACAAAGCCCATGGCTTTTGAATTTATCCATTAAATTAAAATAATTTTTTCCATCTAATTTAGCATCGATTAATTTAAAGTGGTCTTCCGATAAAATCCCATTAAAATCTATGGACATTTTTATGAAAAACTCTATTTGATCATCAATGGTGGCATTATCTAGCTTAATGATTTCTCGTTCACAACTCTTAAAAATAATAAGATCGTCAAGGATTTCTTTATTTAATAAATTTGAATTTATTTCTGGATTCTCGTGATCACTTAATAAGTTATCTTTAATCATATCCAGAACATAAGGGGTGTAAAAGTTTTCATCTTTTTTGATAGCAAAACGATCTGCCAGATCCATGGCCTTCCGAACTCTCGCTTCACTAGTAATATGTTTTTTGAAATAGTCAATAGCAAGACTTCTTGTAAAAGGTTTGAGAGGAATAACCTCAATATTGTAACTTGATTCAATGCTATCCCAAAAATAATCTCTGCAAGTAATTATTATTTTGGTTTTTTCTAGCGTTCCAGAATAACCTTGATATATTGAATCAATTAACTCTTTGGTATTAAAACGTGAACCAACCTTTGCAATCACTTCATCAATGCCATCTAAAACAATTAATAAATCCCCATGATCTACAGATAGTTCCAAAAGTTTTTTTGTAAACCTTAGTTTTATATCATTTATATTTGCTAGTATTTCATAAAAATCAAAAATGCAGTCAATTTTTGGGTTTTTAGTAATTTCATTAATTATGTCATGTGAACTTATAAAAAGTATTTTATGCGAAGATTGCTGAGTCTTATAAAAAGCATCAAGAAAAAATTTAATTACTGTAGTTTTTCCTATTCCTCCTGGCCCCTTAACCACCATCAATGGAGAACCTTTTTTTTGGCACCATTCAGAGAGTAAGATGTCTACTGTTTTTTCTTCAGATAAATCGCTGTAAGGTTTAACAAAGTCATTAATGTTAAATCCTCCCCGGTGAAAAATTTCTTGATCAATAAGATCATTGTAGAGCTTTGCCAAGGCAAAATCATCTAAGTAAAAATCTTCTATTTTAATTGTCTTTTCGCACTTCTCTTCAATCATAGATCTAATTCTTGATTTATCTATTTTGCCTCCTTTTTTGTTAAACGAGTCGGTTAAAATAAATATATTATCTGCTTTAAGGAGATCGCGATCCCCTATGAACTGAACGGTTTTTTCTTGATGAGAATGAAAGGGAATATATATAAATTTTATCGTAGGGATATATGGCCCGGTTATCTCAAAAAGTTCAAATCTTACGCCGGAGCTGTTATTTTCTTTGATAGGGTCTACTATTTTTGCATTAGGGAAGTTTTTTTCAACAAATATGCTTACTATTTTCTCTATGGTTATTTCTTTTTCTGGAAAGTTATCGAAAATCTTATTTTCAATTTCGGAAATAATTTTATTGGCCTCTTCGTTATTTGCCACACAGTTTTCAGGGGTTCCATCATTTTTTACCTTCCGTATTGGAATTAATCCTTTTCTAAAGCTTTCATTTCCTTGCAAAGGTACCGTTATCTCCAATACAAAAGGAGCTTCCGAAATATTTATAACTAGAAGCTTACTGTTTTTGAAATTGACTTCATTTACGTCAAAAAATGATCCGGCGCTTTCGGGGGACTTATTGCCTTGGAATTCAGGTATGCAAACAAAATTCTGGGTCAGCTTTGATACTAGTTTTGTCTTGAAAGCCTTTATGTCTGAAAAAACTTTCAAAGTATCATGATGCTCATCAATAAAGTAGTCTTGTGGTGTTTTCGTTTTCTCATTAATTCCGATAATTAAATATTTGCTCTCACTTGAATACGACTTTGTATTAAATAAAGCTGAAAAATCCTTAAGAAATTCCCCCCATCCTTTAGACTTATTTTGAGTATTTTCATTCCAGTACCAAAATGACTTGTACTCAAGCCATAAGCTTTCATCGTTATTTTCTATCAAACCTTTAACTGTCATTTCCAACATTTTATGTTTACCTTCTGACAATAATTATATTTTTCGTGAATTTTTTTAGTTATTTTAATATCAGTCAATCAAGAGTCCGCTTTGGGCACATACCTGATAAAATCACTTCATTAAATTATCCAAATCTACCCAAACTAATCCCAAACCACCATTACACAAAATTACCCGTCAACCTCACTTACTCTCCAACAACTCAACCTTCCCATTCTCCACTTTCCAAGCTCCTGCCTGAGTCCCCACATAAATCGTTTTATGGTGATACAAGCTTAAAAACACATGAAACTCGCTGGGTTCGTTGGACATTATGTGGGTGACATAGGGGATGCTGTTGTTGCTGCTGCTGGGAATAGCCAGGCAAGTTTTGCTGGAGGGGGTTACGTCGATTAGCTGATTGGTGCCGAGTTTGAAGCGAAAGCGGATATGGCGGCCGATTTGAAAATACTCGGGGTTGGGGTTTTCCAAAATCAGGTAAAGATTTTCGGTATTGCTGGTTTGGTCGTAAACCGAAACGGCTTTGTAATTGCCCTTGCAGTGCATGCCGGCACTCATATTGATTAAATCTGCTTCGCGTGAGGTGTAAGGATCTGTGGCATCGGCGGATAGCATGGCTTGGTAGAGCGCCGCGCCCAGGCGTTCGGCGTAGGTGATATTTTCGTTATTTACCGCTGGGGGCTGTACTTTTGTTGCCACTGCAGGTTTGGCGGTGGGTGCAGTAGTTGCCGAAGGCTTTATGCTATTAGTCGGGCCGCAGGCGTTTAGGCTGAAGCCCAGGGTTAGTAAAAATATTATTTTTTTCATTCGCTCGTCCTGGTTGAGTTGGTTGGGGCTATTTGCTGATGCCGTGCACCGTGATTTTTACCGCCACCAGCTTCCCATCCTCTTTCTTTAAAATGCTTGTCTCCTGCGATTTCACCGAGATAAATTTTTGTTGCATCAACATGCGCTCGGTGACTTGTGCAGCTACTTTGGCTTGGTTGCCGTTTAGGGTGATGGTTTGGTTGCTGCGGTGGTAGCTGTAGTTGGTGGCCAGGCCCCAGGTGGAGCGGAGCATTTCTATGTATTGGGTTTTGTTGTATTTAAAACTGCCAGTGTGGCTGGGGCTGGTGATGTGGCCGCTAATTTCTACTTGGTCGCTCAGCGCATCGGCGATGGTTTTAATGTCCCTATTTACAATGGCTTTATCAACGCGGGCGAGCAGGGCGATGACTTCGGCCTTGCTGATAGCTTCGGTGTTTTCGCTTGGCTCGGCAGCACAGGGCAGGGCGCTTAGGCATAAGGCCAGGGCGATAAAAAACGGGCGCAATAAGGGTTTTAATAATGGTGAAAATATCGGCATAGCGGGTTCCTGTTTCCTGCACCAGGTGAGCCTGGGTTTTTGGGTTTGCTGCATACAGCGCTGGGCGCTGCCTTTCCTTTATCCATTGCATTTGCACGCAGCCACCGGGCTTGTGTGCGGGCTGACTATTTAACCCAATTGTTTAAGTTCGCGCCAGTGTTTACCGGCGCTAAAGTGCCGGATCATTTTTTAGGCGAATCATTAAATGTTCGTAAAGATTATTGGCCTCAGGGGGTGTTTCTCTGTATTATCAATTGTCTGATAATAAGGGTAGAAACTGACCAATTACTGGTTTTGTTCCCGCCCCGGCAGCCAGTAGGGCGCGCTTTTTACCAACAGCAAAAACATAAGGGAATCACCCCATGAAACGTCTTAGTGTCTTGTTACTTGTGGCTGTCGCTCTCGTCAGCTGCTCTCTCCTGCCGCAGAGCGGTTTGCAGAGCCCCGACCAAAAAATAAGTATTAATGTCTACCTCACTCCTGAGCACACCCTGGCCTATGCGGTAAGCCGCCAGGGCGAAAAAGTGCTGCTGGAGTCGGACCTGGGCCTGGTGCTCCAGGGCGCTGACTTTACGCACAACCTCAAGCTGGTATCCAGCTCGGCCATTACCCCGGTGAGCGATGACTATCAGATGATGATAGGAAAAAGGCACAGCATTCACTACGCTGCCAATGAGCAGGTATTCCATATAGAGAATGCCCAGCAGCAAAAAATGGACGTAACTTTCCGCGTGTCCAACGATGGTGTGGCCTTCCGTTACCAAGTGGCTGACGCCTCCATTAAAGACAAGCAATTTGTCAGTGAAGCCTCCAGCTTCCACTTTGCCGAGAGCACCCGCGCCTGGATGCAACCTGCAGCCGTGGCCAAAAGTGGCTGGAGCCATGTAAACCCCTCCTATGAAGAGATTTACCAAAACGATATCCCCGTGGGCACGGCCTCACCGGAAATATCTGGCTGGGTGTTCCCCGCACTTTTCCGCAGCGGCGATAACTGGGTGGCATTGAGTGAAACCAATATAGATGGCAGCTGGCACGCCTCGCGCCTGCAGCAGGATTCCAGCGGCGGCGAATACAAAATCGGCCTGCCGATGGCGGCAGAAGTATTTACTGGCGGCGGTCTGCTGGCCCACAGCACTCAGAGCCTCACTTCGCCCTGGCGGATTATGGCGCTCGGCTCCCTGAGCCAGGTGATGGAGTCCACCCTGGGCACCGACCTGGCCGCGCCGGCCATAGACTTTGATAAAAAACTGGTGCAGCCGGGCCTCGCCAGCTGGAGCTGGGCGATGCTAAAAGACGATTCGATTACCTTTGATATCCAGAAGCGTTTTATTGATTACGCCGCAGATATGCACTGGAATTACACCCTGGTGGATGTTAACTGGGACCAGAATTTCGGCTACGACAAAGCTAAGGAGCTTGTGGACTACGCCGCGCAAAAAGGCGTGAGCATTATCCTGTGGTACAACTCCTCTGGCGATTGGAACACCACCCTCTATACACCCAAAAGTAAACTGCTCAGCCACCAGCAGCGCGAGCAGGAATTCGCCCGCCTGCAGGCCATGGGTGTTAAAGGTGTGAAGGTGGATTTCTTCGGCGGCGATGGCCAGTCGATGATGAAGTACTATGTGGATATTTTAAATGACGCCGCCAAATACGGCCTGCTGGTTAACTTCCATGGCGCCACCCTGCCGCGCGGCCTGGAGCGCACTTACCCCAATTTGATGACCGCCGAGGCGATTCGCGGTTTGGAGTACACCACCTTTGAACAGGAAAGCGAAGATGCCGTGCCCGCCCATGCGGTGACTGCGCTCTACACCCGCAACCTGTTCGACCCCATGGACTTTACCCCCATGGTGTTTGGCGATATCCCCAATATTGAGCGACGCACTCGCAATGGTTTTGAGCTGGCGGAGTCGGTGATGTTTTTATCCGGCATCCAGCACTTTGCTGAAACCGATAAAGGCATTGCGGCTGTGCCTGCCTATGTAAAAAGCTTTTTGCAAAATTTGCCATACCGTTGGGACGATGTGAAATTTGTTGATGGCTACCCTGGCAAGTACGCAGTAATTGCGCGCCGCGCTGGCGACAGCTGGTATGTGGCGGGGATGAATGCCCAGGGCGAGGCGATAGATTTGCAGCTGGATTTAAGTTTTATTGGCAGCGCCCAAGGCCAGTTGATTAGCGATGGTGAAGGCGAGCGCGACTTTGTGAGTCACGCCGTAACTGCCTCGGCGAAAACACCGGTGAATATTAAATCCACTGGTGGTTTTGTGATGGTTTTTAACACCAAGCACTAATGCGTTTTGTTAGCGCAGATTAATTGGCTCAACGCCAATAAAAAAGGCCAGCAATTGCTGGCCTTTTTTATTATTAACCCGCCGATCAAATATATAGTCCCGACATATTTGATCGGCGCCCTGGAAAATCCGGCGCAGATGCGTAAATCTGCTTGATTTCCCAGGGCTAGCGCCAGCCTTCAGCTGACGGCGGCACATCCCTGTGCCGCACTATTAATCCAACAATATTCATCGCCGGATTAATAATCGCCGGTTGCTGGGCTCGCGGCAGTTTAGTGTGTTTATTGCTGGCGCTCTTCGGCGGCAATTTTGTCTTCGATAAAATTAAGCGCTTCATCCACTAGCAGCGACATGGTTTGGCGCGCCCGCTCGGGGTTGCGGTCCTTGATGGCGTTGAGCACTTTTTGGTGATCTTCCACTATGCCTTCGTGGTTGCCCTTGATGGGGTTGGTGTAGGAGATACTCACGCGCAGCGCGGTGGAAATAAAGTCGCGCAGGCGAATATAAAAGCGGTTGTTACTGGCATAGAGGATACTGACGTGGAAGGCGATATCCGTCTCCAGGTCCTCGGGCGAATTGCCTTCGGCTTTGCGCATAGCCTCCAGTGCTTGTTCGATTTGCGCAATTTTTTTGTCGTCGGCATAGCGCGCTGCCAGGGCTGCCGCTTCCGGCTCTATGGCGATGCGCACCTGCAAAAATTCTTTGAGCACGCGCAGCGTAGGTTTGCTTTCCAGCATCCAACGCAACAGGTCCGGGTCAAAAATATTCCACTGGTCTTCGGGCTGTACACGAATCCCCTGGCGCGGCTTGCTCGATACCAGGCCTTTGGCGGAGAGCATTTTAACCGCTTCGCGCACCGCGCTGCGGCTTACACCGAACTTGTCGCACAGCTCTGCCTCTGTTGGCAGGCCCTCATCCGAAAACTCACCGCAGATAATAGCGCGCCCCAGCTCCTGGACCATGCGCTGGGAGAGGTTGAAGTTGCGATCGAGAAGCGCCATGAATTTGCCTAATATGTAAATTATTAAAAACTGACCGAAGATTAACGATTAAAGGTAAATATTACAATCTGAGTAATATTCGGGGCAAACAGGGTTGCGCAAGCTATTGGTATAACTGTGGTTTATTTTGGCGCAGCCAAGCGCAGATGTTATTAATCCGGCGATGAATATTGTCGGATTAATAGTGCGGCACAGGGATGTGCCGCCGTCAGCTGAAGGCGGCGGGTTAATAATAGTCAGGTTCGGCGTTTAACCAGCGCGGGTCTGGCTGCCAGTCGCGCGCCCAATCGATAAAATTTTCGGCGGACATGGGTTTGGCTATGCCATAGCCCTGGGCCAGTTCACAGCCGAGGCTGATAAGCCTTTCGCCGTGGGCAACGGTTTCCACGCCTTCTGCGATGACTTTGCGGTGAAAGGCTTTGGCCAGGCCGATAACCCCTTTAACTATGGCCAGGTCGTCCGGGTCTTCAAGCATGTCGCGCACAAAACTCTGGTCGATTTTAAGCGCGACAGCCGGCAGGCGTTTAAGGTAGGTGAGCGAGGAGTAGCCGGTGCCGAAGTCGTCCACTGCAAAGCCCACGCCCAGGCTAATGCAGCTGTGCATAATTGCCGCGACCTCGGCAATATCGGCAAGGGCACTGGTCTCGACAATCTCCAGGCCCAGGTGTGATGGGTCTACATCCGCGTGCTGCTCCAGCAAATTGGCCAGGCGGGTGAAAAAGGCTGGGTCCTGCAGTTGCAGGGCGCTGAGGTTGACGCTGATTTCAAAGTGCAGGCCAGCCCGCTGCCATATGCCTATTTGGCGCAGGGCTTCGTTTATCACCCATTGGCCCAAATCCAGGCTGATGGGTTGGTTTTCGATAACGGGCAGAAACTCGGCGGGCGGAATCAGGCCCCGCTCCGGGTGCTGCCAGCGGATCAGCCCCTCGGCGCCCAGGACCTGGCCGGTTTTCATGTTGACCTTGGGCTGGTAGAAAAGCTTGAACTGCTGTTGCTCCAGCGCGAGGCGGATATTTTCCAGGGTTTCGTGCTGGGATTTGGCCGCGACATCCTGATCCACATCGAACAGGTGGTAGCAGTTTTTTCCCAGCTGTTTGGCCATATACATCGCCTGGTCTGCATGGCGAATAAGTTGATCGGCGTCCACCTTGTCCTGCGGGTAAAGCGTGACACCTATGCTGGCGCTTACGCGTAGCAGAAACTGATTAATATGGCTGGGTTCGGCCGCTGCCGCGAGCAGGCGCTCGAGTATGGCTTTGCTATCGGCGGGGGAATCCAGTTCGGTTAGCACCAGCACGAATTCGTCGCCGCCAATCCGCGCCAGGGTATCGCCCTCGCGCAGCACTGCTTTAAGGCGCTGGGCTATGGCGATAAGCATCTGGTCGCCCATGTCGTGGCCGTATTGGTCGTTGATGGGTTTAAAACCATCCAGGTCCAGGTACATCACCGCCAGGCTTTTGCCGCTGCGATGGCTTTGCGCCAGGGCCTGCTTCATGCGGTCGGAGAGCAGCACGCGGTTGGGCAGGCTGGTGAGCGAATCGTAGTGGGCGATATATTCCAGCTGGCGCTGGTGCTCTTTTATGGGGGTGATATCGCTGAACAGGTTGACGTAATTGCGGGTTTTGCCACGCTCGTCTTTGACTGCTCCTATGGTCATGATACTGGCGTAGATCTCGCCGTTTTTGCGCTTGTTCCAGATCTCGCCATTCCAGGCGCCGTTTTCGATCAGTTTGTTCCACAGGTTTTGAAAAAACAGTTGGTCGTGGCGACCAGATTGCAGCATGCTCGGGTTGCGCCCCAGTACCTCCTCGCGTTTGTAGCCGGTAATTTCGCTAAAGGTGCTGTTGACCTCAATGATGAGGCCCTCGGCATCGGTAATCAGAATACCCTCGCGCGCGTGGGTAAATACACTTGCCGCCAGCTGCAGGCGGGTTTCATTGCGGGTGCGCTCTATTGCCAGGGCCGCCAGCCGCGCTTCGTTTTCAATCAGTTGTAAATCCTCGGGGCGCGGGTTGCTGGGGTGACTGTGGTAAATGGCAAAGGTGCCCAGCACCTTTCCCTCGGACGAGAGTATGGGTTGCGACCAGCAGGCCGCCAGGCCAGCTTGACGGGTCAGGTCGAGGAAATCTGCCCAGCAGGGGTGGCTTTGAATATCCTCCACGATTACTCGCTTGCCCAAATAGGCCGCCGTGCCACAGGAGCCTCGATTTGGCCCTATGGCTATGCCATCGACTGCCTCTACATAAAAATCTGGCAGGCTGGGCGCGGCGCCGTTGTACAGATGTTTGCCGTCTGCATCGAGCAGCAGAATGCTGCAGTAAATGCCGCTGGCAATGCGCTCTATATCGCTGGCAATCAGCTCCAGCACTTGCGCCAACGAGACTTTTTCCAGCAGCATTTCCAGTACCAGCGCATAGTGTTGCTGGTAGCGCTCGGCCTGCTTGCGCTCGGTAATATCCTGAAAAATGCCGGTGAGACGCACAGGCTTGCCGTCCTTAAAACTGGCGGTGCAGGTGGTGCGCAGGTCGATGCGACGCCCGCTCTGGGTTATTTTTTCCACCTCCAGGTCGAACACCTCGCCGGTTTCTATTGCGTGCGCCAGTGCTGGCCCCAAGCGCACCCGCGACTCGGGCAGATAGGCTTCAAAGGTTTCGTCGTATTGCGGGTTGAAATCTTCCGGGGTGGTGTCGTGGATGCGGTAGGTTTCGGCACTCCAGTAGATTTTGCGGCTGGGCAGTTCCATTTCCACTGAGCCCACCTTGGCGATGGACTGCGAGGCGCCCAGCAGGCGTATGTGGGTTTGACACTGCTCCTGCAGCTGGGCGTAATCGCTCAAATCGTAAATTTGGCACAGCAGTTGGCCGCGTGTGGCCAGGCAGATAAGTTGTACCGGGCGATTTTTGTTGATCAGGCGGGTGCTGAGGGACTGGATGGCATCCTCTTCGGACAGTTGCTGAAACAGCTCGCGCACTTGGCCGCGACCGCCCTGGTCCAGGTAGTTGGTCAGGGGGTGGTTGACGAGTTCCTCGCTATCGTGGCCGAGCAGGGCTGAGGCCATTTGATTGGCGCGCAGGATCTGGCCGTTGTGAGCGAGGCATAAAAAGCCCAGGGGGGCCAGATCGAATAATTGCTGATAGTGGTTAAATGTCTCCTGCAGTTGGCTTTGGGCCTGCTGCAATTCCTCGCGCTGAATTTCCACTGCCTGTTGATAGATTTTAAGCTCCTGCTCCAGTTGCTCGCGCGAGCCGGGGGCGGGTAGAGGGTCGCGCTGGCCGGTGGAGGCCAGGCGCTGGCGAGCCTGCTGATAGAGATCAGGCGCTAGGGGATTTAAGGCCATCTGCAGCTCCCTGCAAGCAGGATAGGGGACGTGTCCAGAATTTAATCCGGCGCCATGCGCACGCGTGGGCGCGACCCATCGCCAATGGGCTGGGTGAAGCAAAGCGGCATGGCCGGGTGTTAAACATGGCGCAGGTCCTTGATATTTGCCTCTCCTGAATACTGCGAGGTCGCGCTCTGGCAACCTGATCCAGTAAGAATCGTTGTTCAAAAATATAGCAGCTGGGTGTGTGGGTGTCGAAAAACGGGAGGGAATAAGGCCTTATTTGGCTGTCGCGCGTGCGCTTTGCGCCTGAGCGCAGAGGTCGGCATGGGCGCGAGGCTGGCCGCAAGGGCAGTGCGAAGGGCTTTCATACGGATACTCCGTAATTTTTACGTGACGGAGGCTGATACAAAAAAGCCATCGTCGGGTTTGGCGATGGCTTTGGCTTGCACAATCTTTGTGGCATTTGCGCGAGGTGGTTTTAGGTTTTTAATGAAGTTTGAGGCGCGGCCTTACCCAGCGGTTAATGCGCCCGGCGAGCATCACCAGGCCGGTTTTGATTAGGCCGTGGATGGCCATTTGGTGCATGCGGTAGAGGGAGATATACACCAGGCGCGCCAGGTGGCCCTCGATAAACATGGTGCCTTTATTGAGGTTGCCCATCAGGCTGCCGACGGTGGAGTAGCTGGCGAGGGAAATGAGCGAGCCGTGATCGGTGTATCGGTAAATTTTAAGTGGTTTGCCATCGAGTAACGCGCGCAGGTTGTGGTAGCAGGTGCTGGCCATCTGGTGCGCTGATTGCGCGCGCGGAGGCACCCGGGTGCCGTCGGGGTTGGTGAACTGGGCGCAGTCGCCTATGGCAAAAATATGGGGGTCGCGGTTGGTTTGTAAAAATTCATTAACCACCAGCTGATTGATGCGATTGGTTTCCAGGCCGGCGATATTGGCCATAAAGTCGGGCACTTTAATGCCAGCCGCCCAGACCATTAAATCCGCTGCAATTAGTTGCCCGTCTTTGGTGTGCAGGCCCTCTTTGTCGGCTGAGGTAATCAGGGTATTTAATTTTACGTCCACGCCGATTTTGGCCAGCTCGCCCTGGGCTGAGGCGGAGATGCGCTCGGGCAGCGCGGGCAGCAGGCGCGGGCCAGCTTCAATCAGGGTCACGTTCAAATGTTCGTTGGTGACATTGCTGAAGCCGTAGTTGTGAATTTCGTGCACCGCGTGGTGTAGTTCGGCAGAAAGTTCGACCCCGGTCGCGCCGCCGCCCACTATGGCGATGCGCACGTGATTGTCCTCGCCGCTAATGCGCTGGATGCGCAGGCATTTGTTGAGCAATCGGCTGCGGAATTTATAGGCCTGGTTGGGGCTGTCGAGGAAGATGCAATTTTCTTTAATGCCGGGGGTATTAAAATCGTTGGACACGGAGCCCAGGGCGATCACCAGATAATCGTAGGGGATGCGCGTGCTGGGCAGCACTTCCGCACCCTCTTCATCTTTCATTGGCGCCAGCACCACTTCGCGCTGGTCGCGGTCGATATCGGTGAGTGTGCCCACACGAAAATAAAAATGGTGGGCTCCGGCGTGGCCGCGATAACTCACCGCATCCACCCCTTCGTCCATGGTGCCCACGGCAATTTCGTGCAGCAGGGGTTTCCACAGGTGGGTGGTGTTGCGGTCAATTAAGGTAATTTCCGCCAGGCCTTTTTTGCCCAGTTTATCGCCCAGTTTGGTGGCCAGTTCGAGGCCACCGGCGCCGCCACCAACGACCAGGATTTTGGGAGCGCTGGCCGACGCTGTTGCTGTTTGCATGCTTACCTCGGTAAAAAATGGCTCACTGATGGCTGGAAATACTGGAGAGAAACTGGCGCGCGAGCGGGCGCTCGATAAAGCGGTAGGTTTTTTGTTGCAGGGCCGATGCAAAGGCACCGCGCGCGCGCTGCGCATTGCCCGCCATTAAATCGCGGTAGCCGCTGTAAAAATAATACTCGGTGCGTTCGCAGGTGTTGTGCACCTGGGTTTGCAATTGCTCGGCGCTGATTTTTTGCGACCAAAAGGCGTACACCGCCGATTCCCAATCGGAATAGCTGTGCACTTTTAAGCCCTGGAGGGCCGCCGATAAATCCTCGCTGCTGCGCTCGCTGAGAATGTCGGCTTTGATGCGGTCGTAGACACTCAGAAATTTCTGCCCGGACAGATAGGCGCGGAAGGCATTGGCGGCTTCTGTCCAGTGGCCGGCATACATATAAATTTCGTGAATGGTGGCATCGCTTTTATCCAGCCCCTGGGCTTGTGCCTTGGCAATAAATTCCAGGGCTTTGTCAAAATTGCCCAGGATGGCGTACTGCTCGGCAATAAACGATAGATTCTCGGGTTTGGCATCCAGGTCATAGAGAATTTGCGCTTCGTTCATGGCCAGTTGCGGTTGGTTTTGATCCAGATAAAGGCTCGCCAATTGGTAGTGGGTTGCGCCCTCTTTGGTATTGATGGGCACGGCGCGCTTGTAATAGTCGATGGCGTCTTGCAAATAATTGCGCCGCTCGTAGCTGCAGCCTTCAGCCTCGGCGCGGGCCTCGTAGGTTTTGGCTATGGCGCGCAACAGCTCAGCAGATACATCCCCTTGCCTGCTCGCCTCTTTTAAGGTGGCCAGCGCCAAGGGGTAGTAGCCCTGCTGGCGATAGAGTGCCGCCAGTTGCACATAAACTGTGTCGTTGTGGGGCTGTTCGGTTATGGCATCCAGCAACAGCTTTTGCAATTGGCCATAGTCCTTGTAGCTGCTTTGGCTCTGATCCACATAGTGGTAAATAAACAGCGCCAGCGAGGGCGGGTTTAGCGCCTGCTGTAATTCGGGCGCGAGTTTGGCAAATGTTTTTTTCAATTCGCCAACATATTCTTCGCCGTCTTCCAGGGTTTGGCGATAGCGGAGATCGTAAATGGCGTTGAGTGTGGATTCGTTGCCCGGTGCCAGGGCCAGGGTGCGCTCAAAATATTCCAGTGCTTTGCTGCGTTTTACCTTGGCGTGGTCGGTATCTGCCGCTTTGGCATAGGCGCGGCCCACATTGTATTGCGCCTCCGGGTCTTGGCTATTGGCCGCGGCAATTTTTTCCAGGCGCTGAATCTCGGCGCTGGGTTGCTCCATCTGGTCGAGCGCCACGCCCAGGCGCGCGATATCAAAATCTATGCCCTGGCTGGCGGGTTTGGGGGGCTGGCCACAAGCGCAAACCAATGTGCTCAGTGCGGCGGCAAGTGCAAGTTTTTTCATTGCCGCTCCTAAAGGTGATAGCCCATGGCTTCGGCCTTTTTAAACGAGGCGTCGGCTTCTGGCAGCTGGTTGTTATAGCCCTGGGCCAGGCCGAGGATGTAGTAGGCCTCGGCCTGTTTGGGTGCAATTTTTACCGCTTGGCGGGCAGATTCCAGCGCCTTGCTGTAATCGCCATCTTTAATTTGGTGGCGCGCCAGGGCGATAAAGTGGTCGCCGTCCTGTTTGCTGGCGTGCTCCAGGGCATAGGTTTCGGCGGCGGCCTGGCTGTAGTTGTAGGCAATGGTCCAGTCGCCATTGTTAAACAGCGCCTGGGCTTTTTGGTAGAAGTCGGCGTAATCGCCCAGCTGCACCTTGGCCTGCTTGAGTACCAGGGTTTGGCTGAGCTGGTAGCTGTTGCCCTGGGCCTGACCCGACTGCTTGAGCTGGTAGTAGGCGTTGTCCAGGGGTTCACCTTTGGATTTAACCTGCAACTGGTGCTGGGGCGAAGGGCTGGTGAATTCCACCTCGGCAATCAGGCTGTAGCCCGGGTCATTCACATACACCTGCTTGCGGTTTTGCGGGCTGTAGAGGTTGTTGAGGTCGGTAAACAAATACAGCAATTGGTTGATATTAAAACCATAGGTGATGGGCGCCTTATCGCCGGCCCAGACATCGCTGAACTTGAGCCGACCGCTGATGCTGAAGGGCTGCCAGAGGCTATCGGCGTTTTGCGTGTTCAGCTCCTGCACCTTGGCGCTGGAGTAGATATGGCCGAGCAACTCGCGGAAGTATTTGTCGCGCTCGGGGGTGTACTGCCACAGGGAGCGCATGCGTTCCTCAAACAAACCGCCGAGGCTGAGGGTGAAACTGGCCTCCACATCCTTGTCGGCCAGCTTGTCGAATTTGATGTTGAGCTTGGCAAAGTGCTGGCTGGCATTCCGCTCCGGCAGGAACTTGATCGCCTGGGTGTTTGGGTTCACCACCAGCGATGGCTGGCCCTCAATGCCCAGGGAGAAACCGGGGAAGAGCGCCTTGTCGCCGGTGGTATCCATCCAGGTTTCGGCCAGGCCGGGCTGTGCGGGAATATGCACGATCATGTGATCGAAACTCACCGCCGGGATGCTCATATCGGGGATGCCGCGCGAGCGGGTGATAATCAGTGCCGGGTCGGCTTGAATGCCCAGTTTGCGCAGCAGGGTTACCGCCAGTACTGACTGGTCTTTGCAGTCGCCATAACCGTTGGTGAAAACCTCTTTGGCATCGTGGGGCTCGTAGCCGCCGCGGCCCACGTGGGCA
The DNA here is from genome assembly GCA_050305995.1 of Cellvibrio sp. Classification (GTDB taxonomy): domain Bacteria; phylum Pseudomonadota; class Gammaproteobacteria; order Pseudomonadales; family Cellvibrionaceae; genus Cellvibrio. Next base: position 3,257 of record JBNLGJ010000020.1, on the reverse strand, counting down.
AACACATAGCGCACCTTTTCCTGCAGGGTTTGGTATACGGCTTTAATTTTTTCCTCGGGGGTTTTGGCGCGCTTGGCGATATCGGCAATTACCTTGTCGAGCTTGGCATCGGTAATTAAATGGGGCTCAACCAACTTGTCTGACCAGCGCGCTATGTCCTGCCAATCCTTAATACTGGAGATGCGCAAATAGGGGGTGTAGGAGTGCTCGCGCGGCATGGCGTTTTGCAGCTCCAGTGCGGCGAGATTGTCGCCCTCCCAGCGCCAGTGTTTGCGCCCATTTTTAACCTGGGTGCTGGCCTTGATGGCATAGCCATTGAGGGCGTTGAAATAGAGCGGCGCGTTTGCCGGTGCGTCTATTTCAATGTCGCTGTGGCGCACTGCATCGACGCGCGAGCCCTGGCCAGCGGCGCGGTCTTCCCACCAGTGGAAGCCGTAGCTGTCAAACCACTGGCCGGGGATTATTTTTTTGATGTCGGTGTAGCGATACTGAAATTCAATCACCGAGCCTTTGCGCACATTGGGTAGCGAGAAGAGCAGCTCCTTGCCGTCCTGATAAAAGTTTTCATCGCTGGGGCTTTGGATTTGGGTGGCATCGGCCTTGATGTCATCGATCTTGCCATCGGGGGTGCGCACCCGGGCAAACTCCAGGGCGATATCCTCATAAAAGCTGTTAAAGGAGATGCTGATCTGGCTGTAGTCGCGCGCCGCCTCATCGCTGTTGATATACACCGCCACATAGGAGTGGGAGCGGCTCATCATCTGCTCGTCGAGGCTGACCTGGGTGCGGCGCAGGATAACTTCGGCTTCCGCCTTGGTATTGGGTTTAAAGCGTTTGGCGAGCTTTTCCAATGGCGGCGCCAGGCGCTCGACCTGGGCTGCTGAGCTGCTGGCCTCGGCAGCCTGGCTGGCAGGGCTGATCAAGGCGGCAGCTAGGCCAATAGCCAAGCTAATGCCTGCCAGCGTTAGGCTTGAGTTTGCCAGTCCAGGGCGGGTTTTCAGGGTGCGGCTAATCCAGTTGGTCAAAACACTCACGAATCAAAACTCCAGCTGTTTAATGGGCTCCTGGGAGCAGAAGCTTATTGTTATGGGGGCTAAATACTAATCCAACTACCGCTTTCGGCGCTGGCAAATATAGCGTCGATTACGCGCATATTGGCCAGAGCGTCGCTCAGCGGCGTAGGCACAGGGGTATCGTCGAGGATACTGCGGGCAAAGGCGTCGCCCATCAAGCGGTAGTGGTTGCTGGATTCCAGCAGTATCCGCTCGCGCTCAAAGTTGTGGCTGACAAACAGCTCGGTGGCGGTATCGCTGGGCGGGTTGAAGGGGATGGGCAAAAACAGGCTGCCGGCCTCGCCGTGGGCCTCCATGTACTGGCGCGGATCAGTTTTGGTGCTGGCGCTAAAGCTGGCGTTGGCCTGGGGGAATTCCAAGATACCGTTGACCAGGCAATCAACCTCATAGCCGGGGTAGGGGGTAATCTGGCCCAGCACGCGGGTGGGTTCGCAGCCGTAGAGCCAGCGCGACAGCGAGATGCAGTAGCAGCCAATATCCATCAGTGCGCCGCCGCCCCAGCTTTTGATATTGCGGATATTGTGTTGGTCGTGGTTGTTGTAGGCAAAGTGGCTGTGAATATGGCGCACCTGGCCGATTTTGCCCTGGCTGAGCAGCTCGCGCGCCTCGCGCCACTGGGGGTGGAAGCGGTACATAAAGGCCTCCATCACTTTTAACTGGGGGTGGGCCTCGGCGGCATCCAGCAGGCGTTGGGCATCGGCGGCATCAAGGCCAATGGGCTTTTCGCAAAGCACATGCTTGCCCGCCTCCAGCGCCTTTATCGACCAGTCCACATGCAGGTGGTTGGGCAAAGGGTTGTAGATGGCATCTATCTCTGGGTCCGCCAGCAGCTCCTCATAGCTGCCGTAGCTGCGCGCTATGGCCAGGCTGGCGGCTGTCTCCTGCGCCTGCTGCAGGTTGCGCGAGCAGATGGCATCCACCTGATTGAACTGGGCGGTTTGCAGTGCGGGTATCACCAGGGTGCGGCCAATTTTGGCGGTGCTGAGTATGCCCCAGCGGATTTTTTTGCCCGAGTGACGGGGCTTGCCTTTATGGGACGCCTGTTGACTGGGGTGCATGGGGCCTCGCAGGAATAGCTCTAGTGAATGGAATGCAGCAAGTGGCACGCAAAGCGCTAGTTAAGCGGGCGATCTGACATCGCCCTGGTGCGAGCCAGTATAGCAATGCGCCCCCGCTATTCGAGGGGCGCCGCGTGAAAATAAACGTTAAAAGCAGCGCCTGGAATTACCAGGGCAGGCACTCGCCATTGGCGTGCCAGAAACCGCCGGAATTCTCCGGGCAGGTCTCTTCAATGCGTTGCGCCAGGCGTTTGGCGGAAACCTCGGGTGAGACTTCGCCGCCAAAGTTGACCATAGCCGTCTGCACAAAACCCGGGTGGAGTATGGCCACGGAAATATGGCGCGCTTTTAAATCCAGCGCGAGGGAGGTGGCAGCGGCATTGAGCGCCGCCTTGGACATGCGGTAGCCGTAGTAGCCGCCGGAGCTGTTGTCTCTGATGGAGCCCATGCGGCTGGTGATAAAGGCGAGCTTACTGCCCATGGCCATCTGGCCGAGCAGCGCGCTGGTCACTCGCAGCGGCGCCAGGGCATTTACCAGAAACTGCTCGGTAATAGCGCCAAAGTCCATGTTGTCCAGGCTCTCGTGGCGCAGAATGCCGGCATTGTTAATCAGCAGGTCTATCTCCTGGCCCTTAAGCAGGCCGGGCAACTGCGACACGCTCTGCGCATCGGTGACATCCACGCCGCTGACCACCTCGGCGCCACTGGCATCCAGCTCGGCTGAGGATTGCCGGCAGAGGCCGATCACCTTCCAGCCTTTACTCAAATACTCTTTGCACAGCGCCAGGCCTATGCCGCGGTTGGCGCCAGTAATTACTGCGGTTTTCATCTGCGTATCTCCTGCGAAATTCCTGTTGGCGGCCGCGCGGCCGCTGCATTTTTGACCCTTTACTATAGGCAATAAATCCCTGCCGGCGGCGATCATAACCTGAGATTTGTGAAAGCCAGATGGCAGGCTTAGCCCTGAGCGGGTGATTTGGGCAATTTATTAATCCGGCGATGAATATTGTCGGATTAATAGTGCGGCACAGGGATGTGCCGCCGTCAGCTGAAGGCTGGCGCTAGCCCTGGAAAATCAAGCAGATTTACGCATCTGCGCCAGATTTTCCAGGGCGCCGATCAAATA
>JBNLGJ010000019.1:0-1068 GCA_050305995.1 Cellvibrio sp. | reverse complement strand
GGTGTTGACCGTGATGGAGGCTTGTCGACCGTGGCCTTCGCGTCTATCCGCCGAGGCGGGGTTGCGCATGCACTGCGTTTTTATCGGACATTGACGGCAGTCGGTTAAGTTTCCTTCAAAAAATAATTTCAGTTTTCCGTTGGCTTCCAAAATTTCATTCTTGAGCCACATGGCATTGCCTGCGGGGCAAATGCAGGTCTTTTGCCGGGTATTAAATTCAAACTCGCTGGAGGGAATAACTTGCTTAACGCCTTTTGCCTCCGCCTGATGGCGCTTGCCATACTTTTGTTTTTGCTGGCTAAAGTTTTTATCGCGTGAGCGAAACCTGTTATCGGGAATATAGGCGTTAATCTGGCGCTGCTTTAAATAGGCATTGTTGTCATCGTTGGAATAACCGGTGTCGGCCGTAACCACTATATCGCTGGCATAAAGGTCAGGGTGAATGCCCAGCTTTTGATAGCGGGACTCTACCGAGGTTAAAACAGGCTGTAAGGTGTGGTGCTCTGAGCCTTCGCCAAAGGCCTGCGCATCGACAATAATCTGATGTTTTTTATCGACAGTGGCTATGCCGTTATAGCCTTGAATCGTGCCTTTGCTGGTGGTCATTTTGGCCGACTCATTGTCGGTGATATTACTTTTCACTTCCTTGGGCTTTTTCCCCTGGCCCATCCTTGGGCTGGCTGTTTTTAGGAATTGGTCAATTTTATCAAAGTGTTTATTGAGGGTATCGAGCGATTTTTCCAGACGCTCCTTGCGCTCCTTTTCTCGCGGCTTGCGCTTATCCAGGGTGCGATGCTCTTTAATGCAGGCGCGAATGCGCTTGCGGATTTTAGTGCGCTTTTGCGCTAGCTCATCAAAAGTGCCCGAGTGCTCCTTGGCAGCATTGGATGACATTTTGCAGCCATCAATTGCCAACAGCTCATGCCCTGCTGATCGCAAACCAACAAAACCTGTTCAAAAACAGACTCAATCGCATCCGGGTAGCTGCTGACAAAGTTCGCGATGCCGGTAAAGTGAGGAACACTGTCACAGGACAGCGCCTTAAATAGCACATTGTGTTCACACTGC
>JBNLGJ010000018.1:0-4029 GCA_050305995.1 Cellvibrio sp. | reverse complement strand
GGCTACAGGCTACAGGCTACAGGCTACAGGCTACAGGCTACAGGCTACAGGCTACAGGCTACAGGCTACAGGCTACAGGCTACAGGCTACAGGCTACAGGCTACACAAGTGAGATTGGTCTTTTTCGGCAGAGGGTTGTATAACAATCGAATGAAAATAATTTTTACGTCTCCTTACGACGCGCTTTGGTCTAAGGATATTAGTGCGCTGGCTGCTCGCCTTGACGCCGAGGATGTCTCCATTGGGCTTTTGCTGAGGAAGGAGATCGCGAGCAAGTCTTTTATGGGGAGAAAGTTAAACGCCGCATTAGATGGCGGCGAACTTATGCGGGCAGACTTAACGAGTTTGCTGATAGCGCATAAGGTTTTTGATAACCCGTTAAGGGCGGTTCTTGTCGGCTATCCCAGAAATATTATCCAGGCGGAGTCGCTGGCCAAGCAAATTATAAATAGTCACTATAAAAATGATCGCCATGGGCTAACTGCATGTGTGGCCGTAACGGGGAGTAAGGCCTCAGTTATTGCCAAGTTTGAAGCGCAATTTCGCTGCTCGGACCCGCGCCACCCCCGTATAGAAACTCAGGCGCTTCACCCTGATTGCGAAGTATGCGGGAAGCCGTTAGTGCGATCTTACGATCTAAATAACAAAAATCTGACGGACATAATTGATGCTTACTTTCGTGAAGATGGCGGTTTGGCGAGTGCACAAACCCTGAGTAAGCTCTTGGCGGTTGACCTTATTTCTTATACCTCCTGTCAGCAGCTGGCAGGGGAAATCGAAAAAAGATATGCGGGCGATTAGCCGGCTAGCAGGCCGCAGCTGACTGCCCAACAAAAAATCCTTCCGCAATTAGATTACCTCAGGCCTTGCTCGCCACCTGCTCAATCCGCTCCGCCGGTATGCGCAACTGCTGCAATAAATAATCCTTAAATTCCTGCGGGTAGGGTTGCTGTGCTAAGGCATTTTGCATACACAGCAGCCAGGCATCGCGCTCGCTGGGGCCTATGGGCAGGTGCATATGGTCGCGGGGGATGTTGATGCTGCCGTATTTTTCCCAGTAGAGTTTTGGCCCGCCCATCCAGCCGCATAAGAACAGTGTGAGCTTGTCGCGCGATTCGCTTAAATCGGTTTTGTGCATGGTGCGAATTTTTTGCGCCTGGGGCAGTTCATCCATAAAGCGGTAAAAGTCATCCACCAGTTGGCGAATGCCTTCCAATCCGCCGGCGGTTTGGAAGGAGGTATCGGAGAAGCCGTAGAGCGGGGTGCTGGACATATATAAATTCTGCTTAAAATTGGTGTGGCGATGATAGCGTAAATATTGAGGGCGAGGATTTACCTGCGTACGATTAGGCGATGCTATTAACCCGGCGATCAAATATATCTGCCTGACATATTTGATCGGCGCCTTGGAAAATCCGGCGCAGATGCGTAAATCTGCTTGATTTTCCAGGGCTAGCGCCAGCCTTCATTCGCCCGGGGCGAATTTTGCTATGTGCGCTCGCGTCCCTATTTTTTTCTGGCTCGGTTCGCGGCTTTGTTACTGTGCTTTTACTCAGCTGCCTGTCGGTGCCTTGATCGCTGTGTTCATATGCTGACGATGGTGTAAATAAGGGCTTGATCTGCGTAAATTTGCCTTCGACTGTATAGACTATACTCAGTTGATTTTCACCGGATCGAGTGCTGAGTTTAAATGCCAGTCTCCTGGTGCGAATCAACCTGCCGTTGAGTTTGTGGGAAAGCAAAAACTGGAGCTCTATCCTAATGAAAATCGACACAAAAAAATTTCGCGTTAATGCTGGAGCTAAGCTGTCCCTTAAAAAATTGCCGACACAGGTAAAGCCCATTTACAAATCGCGCGAACAGTATGAACAGCTGCTCGGCAATCAAATTGCCGCGCTGAGTAAGTTGCAGCAGATCCATTACGCTGCTAATCGCTATGCCCTGTTGCTGATCTTTCAAGCTATGGATGCCGCCGGTAAGGATGGGGTTATCAAACACGTTATGTCTGGCATTAACCCCCAGGGCTGCCAGGTATTTAGCTTTAAGCATCCCACGGCGACGGAGTTGGATCATGATTTTCTCTGGCGCACCAGCCAGTGCTTGCCGGAGCGCGGCCGCATAGGGATTTTTAACCGCTCTTATTATGAGGAGGTGCTTATTGTGCGGGTTCACCCCGAGATCCTGGCCGCACAGCGCTTGCCCGATGAACATCGCAAGGATAAAAATATCTGGAAGCAGCGTTTTGAATCCATTAACGATCTGGAAAAACACCTGCACCGCAATGGCACGCGGATAATTAAGTTTTTTTTGCATATCTCCAAAGATGAGCAAAAAAAGCGATTTTTAGAGCGCATTGACGACCCGGATAAAAATTGGAAATTTAGCCCTGCCGATCTCGAGGAGCGAAACTATTGGGACGATTATATGCACGCCTACGAGAAGTGCCTTAGCGCCACCAGCACCGCAACATCGCCCTGGTATATAGTGCCGGCCGATGATAAGGAGAATGCGCGCCTCATCATTTCAGAAATTATATTGGACAGCGTTAAAAAATTAAAAATGCATTATCCGATATGCGACGACAAGCACCGCAAAGCGCTGTTGGCCATGCGCGCCATTTTAAGCGGCGACCACAATGCTTAGCCCGGGCTGATGGTTCACGACCGCCTGCACACCGACCAATTTCATCTCACCCACGAATTCCTGGCCAATATGTTGGGAGTGCGTCGCAGTAGTGTCACTGTGGCGGCGGGCGCGCTAAAAAAGCAAAAGTTGATTGATTACGCGCGCGGTGAAATTGCCATCTTAAATCGAAAAGGTCTCGAAGCCGTCTCCTGCTCCTGTTATAGGGCCATGATGGCAAAAGCCCATTTAATGCAGGCAAATAATTTGCGCGAATCGGATAGCGAATAGATCAATAATGGGGTGCATAAATCGTGGTTTTGGCGCTACCAAAATGTTTGGCTATTTCAACAAGCAGCTAAAGGAAAAACCACTTTTATTTTCATGGGAATTTGGCAATCCACTCAATAAAATTCTCGAGCGCTTCAAGTATATTCACGACGATGAGCTTTAAATGAGCCCATAACTTGCCGGCGGCTGGCCCTCCCTTACATTGCGGCGCCAAAGAAAAACAAGCAAAAGAAAAGCAAGCAAAAGAATCTAACCCGTGCCGCAGGCAGTGGGATAATGTGTAAAATGGCCGCCTTTCCAATAATGCCTCCAGCCAATCATCTATGAACGCCAAGACAATAAACTGGTATCCCCTCATCATCCTCCTGTTGGTCGCCGCCTTAGTCGGCAGCTTCGCCCTGCTGGTAAAGGAAAAATCCGCACAGACCACGCCCAGCAGCGCCAATGAAACGGGAGTCGCCACCAGTACCCAGCAGTACCACTGGAAAATGGTCACCTCCTGGCCCAAAAACACCCCTGGCCTGGGTGTCAGTGCAGAAAAAATCGCGCAGATTATCAACGAGATGAGCAATGGCCGTTTGCAGATTCACGTTTACGGCGCTAACGAGCTGGTGCCAGCCCTGGGCGTGTTTGATGCGGTGTCCTCGGGCAGTGTAGAGATGGGCCATTCGGGGGCCTATTTTTGGCGCGGCAAGGTGCCGGCGGCGCAGTTTTTTACCGCCATTCCCTTTGGCATGAACGCCCAAGAGTTAAACGCCTGGCTGTTTCACGGCGGCGGCCTGGAGCTGTGGCGCGAGGTATACGCGCCGTTTAATTTGATTCCCTTTCCCGCGGGCAATACCGGGGTGCAAATGGCCGGTTGGTTTAACCGCGAGATTAATTCCATCGACGACCTGCGAGGGTTGAAAATGCGCATTCCCGGGTTGGCGGGCGAAGTGTTTAATATGGCGGGGGGTACAGCGGTGAATATCCCCGGTGGCGAGCTTTATACCTCGCTGCAAACCGGGGTGATAGACGCCGCCGAGTGGGTGGGGCCGGAGAACGATCTGGCGTTTGGCTTCCAGCAACTCCACCTGCTGGGGCAACCGCCAGCGGCCGCGATACAACTGGTAGCCC
>JBNLGJ010000017.1:0-31144 GCA_050305995.1 Cellvibrio sp. | reverse complement strand
GGGGTTCTAGGGATTTTCCGTCCAAAAACGACAAAGTGCTCTGGAGGCCCCGCCGTCTGTGGCCTCCAGAGGTGTATTACTTTTTTCGAGATCCCTATTTGGGCTCTGTTTGAGTAAGATTTAGTCTTTTTGGGCTAAATCCATGGCATTCGAAGAACGTGTCCAAATCTTGTCCGAGGCAGAACAAGATGAGTTATATGGACCTCCCGCTTTCACCTCCGCCGACCAACGCTTCTTTTTCTCGCTGAACGATAAGGAACTGGCGATCGCTAAAAGCCTCCGTCATCGGGGCCAGCGTTACATGCTGGTGGTACTGCTGGGCTATTTCAAAGCCAAGCCGGTGGTGCTGAATCCCGGCTTTCATCAGATCAAGCAGGACCTCAAATACGTTTATCAAACCGTTCTACCAGGCCCAGGCTGTAGACCCTTTAATCTCACACCAAAAGAGAACGAACGGATTTACCAACGTGTTTTCCAGCTCTGCAACTACCAGCGCTGGAATGCCAAAGACCACGGAGCGGCGTTGAGCGACTACTTATCCCAGCAAGCCAGAGCCTGGACGGCGCCAAGGCACCTCTTCGATGCGGCCATTGAATATTGTTCGGGGCAGAAGATCGCAATCCCTGCCTACAGCACGCTGCAAAAGATCATCAGTCAGGTGGTGGGAGACGAACAGGAACACATGGCCGCGCATCTTGAGCATGCAATGTCACGCGGTCTTAAGCAAGCACTGGCGGATCTCGTGAACGGCACAGGTCCACTGCCGTTCCGACAGTTGCGACAATCGGCTCGTAACTTCACCGGAGCCGAGTTGGAAAAAGAACTGATTGTCTATCGCCACATCCAGCAATGGATGCCGGAAGTGGATCTGCTGTTGAGCACGCTATCTCTGTCGCAGAAAAATCAGCAACACCTGGCAGAGAAAGTCGACTACTACGGTGCCAAACTGAAACGTCAAACCGTAGGCAGCCAATGGCTGTATTTATTGTGCTATCTGCAAACGCGATGGCAGCAAGCGCTGGAACGCATTGCCGATGGCTTTGTGCATCATGTCAGACAGACCAAACATAAGGCAAAGGAGTATGCGCAGGAAGCGGTGTTTAAGGATTGGCAAAAAGCAGCTAAAAATGTCAGCAAGGCAGCTGAAGTACTGCACCTGTTCATTGATGACAGCATTGATCTGCAACTACCGTTTGCAACAGTAAGGCAACAAGCACTGAGCCTGCTGACCAAAAGGGATCTGGAATCTGTATGTCTCTTCCTGAACGAGCAGCGACGATCGGTCGATGAAGCCATGTGGCAGTACTGCGACGAGAAAGAAAGTCTGCGGAAGGGTTTGCTGCGAGAGTTGTTCCTATGTCTGCGCTTCGAAGGCTGCGACGGCACCCAGCACTTAGCGGCCGCCTTGGCGAAAGCACAAAACGAACTCAACGGCCAGGACGCTCAGTTGCAAACTGCCGACACCAGACTCCTTTCCAAAAAATCACGTGAATTCCTGCTGGATGGTGAAGGGAATATCCTGATCGATCGTTATGAGTGGTTCCTCTATCAACAGATTCCTGATCGCCTGAATGGCCAGCTGACGCTGCCTGATATCACTAAATACCGGGCACTCGACGCCGACCTGATCGACGGGGAACATTGGCGAAAAAACAAATATACGCTGCTTCAACAGAGCCATTTTACAAAATTAGCGGAGGAGCCTGAAAAGCTAATCAAACAGATGGCCATGGAATTGGATACCCGTTTGTACGAAGTCGGCGAATATCTTGAACAGGAAGACAACCGGAATATCATCTTGCGTAATCCGCAGGGTAAACGCTTCTGGCGCCTGCCTTCGGCCAGCAAACATCATCTGGTCAACAATCCCTTCTTCCAGCAAATTCCCACAACGGGGGTTGCGGATGTACTGCGCATGGTTGATCGTGACACCGGTTTCATTGACTGCTTCGCGCATGTGCTGGGTTCCCAATCCAGAAGCCGTTCCCATGAATATGACCTGTTGGCAATTCTGGTCGGCAATGCAACCAATCAAGGCATTTACGGCATGGCACAGATCTCTGATCGTACCTATGATCAGCTCAGCACTATCCAGGCGAACTATCTTCGCCTGGAAACATTGAATGCTGCTAACGACAGCATCAATAACGCGACAGCCAAGCTACCCATCTTCCGGTACTACAACATCCAGGAAGATGTGATCCACGCCAGTGCCGATGGTCAAAAGTTCGAAGCCCGGCGTGAGACCTTCAAAACCCGTTATTCGTCGAAGTACTTTGGCACTCAAAAAGGTGTTTCTGCCATGACCTTGATCGCCAATCACACTGCGATCAACGCCAGAGTGATCGGCGCCAACGAACATGAATCGCACTACATCTTTGATTTGTTGATGAGCAATACGTCAGACATCATTCCGGATGTGCTCTCAACCGATACCCATGGGGTGAACCATGTGAACTTCGCGTTACTGGATCTGTTCGGATACCAGTTTGCCCCACGCTATGCCCAGGTTGGCAAAGTGATCAATGACATGTTTGATGTCAAGGAAGACAAAGAACACCGAATTCAGCTGTGCTTAAAAAAGCCAATCAATACCCATCGTATTGCGCAGCATTGGGATACCATCCAACGGATTGCAGTATCACTTAAGCAGCGGAAAACAACGCAAGCCACCTTGGTGAGAAAGCTCTCGGGGTACAAGCGCAATCACCCGCTGCTGGAAGCCCTGACGGAATACAATCGCCTGGTGAAAGCGAATTATCTACTGTGCTACATCGATGATGCCAGTTTAAGAAACTATGTTCAGCGCGCGCTGAACCGGGGAGAGGCCTATCACCAACTGCGTCGGGCCGTGAGCAGCGTCAATGGAGATCAGTTCCGGGGCAGTTCAGACGAAGAAATCCAGCTATGGAATGAGTGCGCTCGCCTGGTCACCAATGCCATCGTTTACTTCAACTCCAGGATACTCAGCCAGCTGTTGACCAGCTTCGAATACCAAGGAGATACCAAGAGAATAGATATCGTCAAACTGGCATCCCCTGTGGCCTGGCACAACATTAACCTCAAGGGGACTTACCACTTCGAATTGAGCGAAAAATTGCCCGTTCTGGAGGAGCTGATGCGCTCAATCGAGGGATATTTACCCGTCAGCGAAAAGTAATACCCCTCTGGAGGCCACGGACGGCGCGGCCTCCAGAGCACTTTGTCGTTTTTGGACGGAAAATCGCTAGAACCCCATCTGGCAAAGGCGAGGACTAAAATCGATCTATCGCTATATGAACCACTGGGAATTGACAGATTCAGCGATGAAACTTAGTATAAAGTTGTTGCCCAAGAGGCCTTATTTCATTTCCCCTCCCTTAGAGGACTTGGAAGCCCAGCCCAAAAGCTGGGCTTCTCTACTTTAAGGGGGCTCCCCTGAATCTTCCGATCTAGAGTTAGAAATCCGGCGGCTCCGCGAGAATATATTCTGAGAACGTACAAATTGAAGTCGGTTTTAGGACATAAGACACTTGTTCCTGCTTGCTTAATTAGTATACTTAACGTGTTGGCGCGGACCGGAACCCGAAAGGGGGCGTCGATGTCGGGCTAAATGTCTCCTAGCCAGTGAGCAGGATATTTTGAGAGATCAGATAAAGACTAGACCGGATTTTATTTTCCTTTTTTAGCGGACAAATAATCTATTTATATAGATCGATCTAAATTGAGTTTATATCACTCCTCAGCAGTGGTAATAATTCTTAGTGTGGTTACTAAGAAAGCCTAGTTAAAAGAGCCCTGCCAAAGCAGGGCTTTTTCTTTATGGGTTGCTTCGTCGTAAAAGTATCCATTCAATCGAGTTAGTGGTCTATCTGTTAGAAGGCGTTATTCGATCAAATATTTAACTGGTTCTCTAAGCAGAGTGCTTTTTTGCAGAGATCTCTAGTGGATAATCCCCATCAACGACGGGTGATAATCATGTGGATAAATTGTAAAGACAAGATGCCAGAGGATATGGAGGTCGTTATTGCTTTGTATCTAGGTTACTGGCCTCGGCGTGGTAACAGCGGTATCACCGATGCTTATGCTCGTAACGGTGTATGGTTTGGTCTTCCCGAGGGCGTTGTAATTGTTGGGTGGATGCTGATACCAGATACCGCGCATTTGCCTATCGCAGAGTACTACAAATATTCGAAAATCAGTTCCACGTCGAGAAATTTTCTTGGATGTGTCGAAACGGACTTGCCTGAAATATCCGAGGGCATTTTTGAGGAGGATTCATCCAAGGCAAAGCGATCATGATGTCAATCAAATTATCAGCCGCATTTACAACCGAATATTTCAAACGAAAGTGCTGTAGGAAAACCCAGTATCAACCTGGTACAACAAACTATGTAGTAGACATATCAACACTGATCACGATGATTGAACATGGGCAGCTTACCCCCTAATCAATCACCGAATACGGATGGATACCCAATTCTTTATGGTGCATAACAGGCGGAGAGGAAGCTTTCCCCCTCCGATCTAAAGTTCAACCTCCCCAAGTACAATATTAAAGATCGCTGTAAAAGAAATTTTATCATGAGCGTTGGTACTGGATTCCGGTCGGGCATTGGTTTCATACCCTCGGGTTTTCCAGGTTAATAATTAGTTACCTAGGCACGACGAAAAAAGCTGGTCATTTAGCCAAACTCCTTTTTCATTGTTGACAGGAAACCTCATCTATTTATTTTCTCCCGGCAATGGCCAATTACCGCTATTAAATACTTCCATGCTATCTGCGAGTGATCGCGACAATTGTGGATTAAAGTTAAGCCCTGTTAACCGTTCTACTTCTCGAACTTTTACCTGGTAAACGCGAAAGTTTTTGCCAATTGATGCAATATTTGGAATTATAAACGCAGTCATTGAGCGGGCTTTGGGATCAACCAATATTTTAAATACTGCATCTGGAATTGAAATTCTACCGTTCAGCCGAGCGCGTTTTGGGGTCGAAAAAACAGGACCAGTGATAACATAAAGTTCACCTCTACGGGTCGCTAATTCGCGCGTCGCATCTTCAAGCTGCTTCCAAACCCCTCTATTATTCTGCGGGGTTTGCGGGATTGCATTGGCGAATTGAAAAGTGGCGTTCATAGCGAGTTGAGAACTTCTAAAATCAGCCGCTGGAGCCATGTGGCCCTTATCGAAACCAGAGCCCTCATAATCGGATTGAGAAGGTAATGCTGCAGATGGAATATCTGGATCAGGAATGAAGTCGAGCTGATCACGTTCTGCTGTGCCCGCAAAATCGATCTTCCTAATGTGTTCTGCAACCCATAGCGGAGTCCGCTCTGCAGGGTCATATAATGCGGCATACCCAATTCTGCACGTGTAGAAACCTCGGCGCAGTATCTTCGTGTCTGATGCCTCAGGGTAACCGTAAACCTGAAATTGAGTGCAATTCGGGTTAGGTTTACCCTGGGTGACGGAGGGTTTTTGAGCGAACGTTTCAGATGAAGCAAACGTTGACAGTAAAAGCAAGCTTCCAGCCAGTAAGAATAAATCCAAGTCCATTCGATAATTCTCCTAACAAATCCGTACCACTGACTGTTAATACCAGTAATGCGATGTAATTGACGAAAACCGCAATAATACTTCAACTTTCGAAGAGACTCGAACGTGGATTGCTACCTATTAAGCCCATTTTTACATTTCGAGGCTAAACTGGCTGCAGCACCTAAAAAATAAATCGGATGGATGGTTCGATCAAAAAGCGAACAATAACGAAAGTGGAAGCAAGTGGCATAGTGTAGCTGGCAGATATCAGCTGGGGCCAGATGGTGCGTATTTTTGAGCGGCCAAGCGCACAATTAAATAATTTTTGGATATATCTCCGAGAGATTATTGGAAGTGAGTGGACACCGAGCTGGTGGTACTGAGTCTGTTGTTGCCAGGGGCTTCATGCCTTGACCGGATGGAAGGCGCCCAGGCGTAAGAGAATCGATGCAGTACATTTGAGATTTTATAATTCGAATGAGCATGCAGATTGGTATGACGCCAAGGATCTATCTAATGGTGTAATCACATTAAAAATTCCGAAATAGTTTTTCAAAGTTGTGCTGCGAAAATCACAGCCTTTCCAGAAACCTATTACAAGCCTGGATATTTATGGAAAACACTATTTCCCAAAAAATTGGTCGGTCGATCAAATCATTTATGCTGTAGACGAAGCGCTAAGAAATCTGAACCTCAAGGAAAGTGAACAGAAAATGAAAATCGGATATACGAAAACGTTCCATCCACTACCTGATATTAGAATTCAAATCCAATGTGCGGGAGATAAAATAAACTCTGCATAAGTTGTCCCATCCTACAAAATCACAAATATGTTGACGGAAATACTATTTTAGGTTTTCTACTCCGGAGTTTAATAATGAATACAGATAAGCTTATTGAGTTAGCATTGACTTCAAAATTAGAAGTCAATGGAATTTCTGTAACACTAAAACAAAGAACATCTGAAGATCCAGTTACCTACAATGGTACAGGAAATATAACGCAGGATTCAGCGGGGAATTTATCCCTCCATATGATTCAAGTATCTACCAGCGATGAATTTACATCCCAGCTTGAAGGATCGAGTTTGGACTTTAATTTGAGCTCTGGCACAATTATTCCTGATAGCCACTATTATGATCTTGTTCTGCGTGATACATATGGCTACGAATGGACAGCAGAAAAAATTAAATCGCCTGGTACGCACTTTTTCCACCCGACAAACAGTGTTGTTGTCAGACCAGAAATAAAAAGTCTCATTCGCCGATTTACTTATTCACAAAAGCAGAAACGTCGTTTCGTAAAAATGGTAGTTCCTTACTCGGTTGATTTACCTTGTAATGAATTTGATTCATATGGAAATGGAGGGAAGCGGCTTACTATTTTAAAGCTAGATATGAATAATTTTGAAATCTCCATAAATAATGCAAATGATCGATTGGTCATCAATGCCATTACAGAAATAGACCTTGACCTAGAAATGTTAGCAGTTGCAATCCTGCGTGGCCTATCGATAACCACAGGCCGTGAGATTATCCCAATAGTTAAGGAAATTAATGATGGAATAATTCAGTTGGTCGAAGTAAGAAATTCCTTCGAAAAACATTCGAAACCATCCCTTCCAAGACCATTTGAGTCGAAAAATTCGGATGAAGTCGCCAATACAAAAATGTTTCTTGATAAATACATAACAGCATATTTGCAAAAGACACCGGATATAAGTGATTTGTATGGGTATTGGCATAAAGTACTTATGGGGTATAGGACGACCACCGAGCTGTGGGCTCTGGCACTAACAACTTCTATTGAAGGTATTTTTAAAAATCATTTTTCCAACTTGTTACAACATGAAAGCGACTACGTAGGAAAAATAGACGACACACTATTGAAGATCGCTTCGGCAAATGTAGATCCAGAAATATTTCAAAAATTGCAGAGTACATTGAACGGATTTAAGAAAAGAAATATAACCGCCGGGTTAAAACAGTATATTGCAGATAAACCTCAATTTAGTAACTGGCCGAAAAATTGGACAACATTGCGAAATAAGTCAGCGCATCCTGACGTACTTGATGACTCTCAGGAAGATTTTCAGATATACGTGAATCAAGCATTTACTTGTTTGGCAATTTTTTATCATCTCCTGGGAAGAGCAATCAAATTCGAAGGAAAATTAATCGCATACGGAATACCCAACTGGCCTAGCCTATCATCAACGGACGAACTCTTAAGTGCTGAAAAGCTTGAATCTCAGGCCGCCCCCCTAGTAACAGTGGAAAAGGCAATTCAGTAACACTGATAATGGCTCAAAACGTGAATTACTATGCTAACCAATTCGTTTAAATTTACTCGTAAGGATTTTCAATGACTTTGATTGCAGGATTTAAATTGGGCAGCTGTGCGATTCTTCTCGGAGATGCATTACTTACAGGCCCTACACCCACTGGCAGTCAATCCGTAAAGAAAAAGTCTCTTAATTTACCCGCGCATTATTGGCACGACCCATTTAATCCTCCCGAAATCGAGGAAGGCTCTGGATGGGAAATAAAAGCATTGGTTCAAAAGTTAATTATCATTAATGAGCATTGCGCAATTGCTTGGGCAGGACAAGAGATTGCAGCGAGAGCACTTATTAAAGATCTCCAGTCAATAGCATCGAATAGAGATATAACTACTGCTGATCTAGAGGCAACTATTAATGCTGTTGCCCCCGAAAATTCAAGCGGAGAATGCGAAATAACTATTATTGCAATTCTTTTCGAAGATGGAGAGCCCATTATTTGGTCAAATGAAAAGGCGAGCGTTAGCTCAACGTTTCTTGGCGAAGTGAGTATTGGAGGTTGCGCTACTCAATCTCTAATTGATTTATTGCATACATTTGACTCTGCGAATACGATTGTGCCAGATAAAAGCGAAATCGAACTATTTGCCACCTCTGTCGCACTCCACCTAACAACTGCATTTTTAAGCGATGAGTATCATACTCAGCGAACCTTTTCATCCCTCATAGCCTCCTTTGGTGGGATATATGAGATTGTCGTATACGGCAATGGAAAAGTTAGAAAACTAGAGGAAGTTACGTATATTTTTTTAGAGGCGCACGTGAGAGAAGATGATCAAATAAAAATATATACTCCTTCGCTAATTCTCAAACAACAATCAAAAGACTCTTCATTATTAATTCGTAGCTTATTAATGAAACGGAATGACGAATCACTTGATGCTGACAAACCGAGCCTGGATATCATCAGAGAGGAAGGGTATAAAGTCGAAGCACCAGGATTAGCGAAATATCAAACAGGTTTTCGCGAAGCACTAGGCCTCAATATGCACTCTCAGTTTTTATGCACTACGATAGCTATTTGGAAAAACGGTGAGGTAATCCTTACCCCCACGTTCACGAGGACGTTCGATAGTTTTGATGACGCCCTGAAAAAGGGAATTATACTGATTCCAGTATTCGATCAGCTTCATATGCAGTGCACCCCAACTTATTGGAACTGGATTGAACCTTTAATTAAAGAAACCTTGAAAAATCATAAATGAAAGATATCAATCTTCGCGAGGATATTAGCTTCTATTGATTTTAATCTGGATAAAAAAATTCTTCTTACTTTGGGAGATAATCCAGAACGCATGTTCTTTTGAATCTACGGAAGGACATTAGGTTGTCAGACCATTCTCTACGCAATAGCAGCGAAAGGCTAAGCGGTTCTTGATTAATTTTGGGCTAATATTGGATTTACTTGCAGCGACTTATAATTGAAGACCATTTCATTGTGTATGACTTCGCTGCCACCGTTGCAGCCCAGGCCGCCAAGATATTCTGGAATGCGACTTCCTGTTTTTAGACAATATTCGTATCCGAGCAGTCGTTCCACTTCCCCATCTTTCATAATTAATGTGATGACGCTCGATAGTGGTGACAGCGTCCACTCTTCTGTTCCATTCATATGCGGGGGGCTCACCAAGCTAACATTGACCAAACTGAAACTGGGATCAGTGTTTATATCTTGCACGACATCTAGATCTACCGTCATCAATGTATGCTCTGTGGAAAGATCCGCCGTGAAATATCGCAAGTGAAACCATCGCGTCGGTAAAACCTGAGTAATCGTGTGCCATTGATGCCACCCTTCCTCAACTAAGTCTTGAGGAAGGTCGATGTGCATTTCCTTTGAAGTCAAAAACATGGGCACTTACCTTTAGGAGGCGAAAACCGTTATCCGTGCATCATAAAACGTATCGAATTTCGATACAATGCGGCTCGTCTCTACAATCGGGACAATGCGACATTCCCGTAACTCAAAAAATTACGCTGTCTTAAGAGCGTGGCTTACATCTCGAAGACTTGAGGCGGGACTCACGATACGTGCGCTGGCAGAAAAATTAAATGTACCGCATTCGGTTGTGGGAAAAATTGAGGACGGCAGTCGGAAGATCGAATTATTCGAATTTATCTCCTACTGCCAAGCTGTTGGGGTGGATCCTCTTGTCGGGTTTGATAGCCTAATGAAAGAACTCCAGCGTGAGCGATCTTAAGTCCATGATTAAGTCACCTTCTGCGCAAAATTTGAGCGCCGAAAAGGTGCTAACTTAACTCCAATTCGAGACAGAGATCAGAATAGCTTGCGCTAATATGGTGCTGGTCTTCGTTCTAGCGATTGTTACTTCCCATTGCGAAATTTTTCAGGTTGAACTCAGAGTCTGAAGTAAGACATGCAAATAGACATAGCTATTCGTAGTTTATGAACAAAGTGCGATGTAGTTCAACAAAACGGCGGGGGCGAGATTTACGGTGATACGGCGGGTGGGAAACTCCAGGTGACTGTTGAGCAGGGCGCTGCGCACCCGGTCTTTGCTCTCTTTCACCGCCGCCTCTGGTAGGCCGACAATGGAGAGCCCTGGCAGGCCGTTGGAAAGGTGTACTTCAACCGTGACCAGCGGTGCGTGAATTCCTTGTTTGGCGCGTGAGTAAACTATGGCTAGTGACATTGGCATTCCTTGCAAGTTATTGAAAAATATATAATTAGTGGAATTTATGTGGACTCCACCAGGCCCTTGGATGCTATTTGCCTGCGGCTTGCTCCAATTCCGCCAGGCTTATTTCGAGCGCTTCCAGGCGCGCGCGGGTGCGGGCTAAAACCTCCGTCTGAGCGGCAAATTCCTCGCGGGTTACCAGGTCCAATTTGGCCAGTGCCGACTGCAGTGCCAAGTGCAGTTCGCGCTTGGGTAGCAGCTCCTGACTGTCGGCTAGTTGGTTCTGCAGCTCCTTTAACAGGTGCTGGGCGAGGTCGAGAATCATGGTATAGCTCCGGTGACTGAAGCCTTAAGTGTAACTGCTTGGCGGCTCGGCTTCATCTGCTTTGTCCTGGTGTTGGCGGCCAAGCGAAATCATCCTTCCTTTAATACAGCTTTGGGTGCATTGGTTCAATTTTGGTGCTGCCTCTTTCTTGTATGGCATCAATTTGGTGCGCCGGCCGTGTGGCGCCTGAGTGTTTTTTGCTGCCATTTTTGCTGCGTATCTATAACCAATTGATTTTTATAGATTTTATTAAATTGGCCTGCTCTGTGCAATTTCTCATCTGAACTTTAGAGTCAATTGGGGCTCTGGATCCGGACCTGATGGGATTGCCCAGCTAGCAAGCCCGAGACTCCCGGTCTCAACTGAGCAGTATTTCCGGTGATTCCCGCACCGGCCCTTACTAAAAGGCGGTGCGGGGTTTTTTTAGGAGTACATCGAAATGAAATTGGTAACAGCAATCATCAAGCCTTTTAAGCTGGATGTAGTGCGTGAAGCCTTATCAGACCTGGGTATTCACGGTATGACCGTAACCGAGGTCAAGGGTTTTGGTCGTCAGAAAGGCCACTCCGAACTCTACCGTGGCGCAGAGTATGTGGTGGATTTTTTGCCGAAAACCAAAGTGGAGATCGCTGTGGCCGATGACGACACTGACCGTGTAGTTGAGGCTATAAGCAAGGCCGCCAATAGCAGCAAGATTGGTGATGGCAAGATCTTCGTGTCCAGTTTGGAGCAGGTGGTGCGCATTCGCACCGGCGAAACCGGCGACCAAGCGTTGTAAATCACTAGTAAATAAACAGACGGGGAACAACCAATGGAAGAGAATATTTATCATCTTCAATACGCCATGGACACCTTTTACTTTTTAGTAATGGGTGCCCTGGTAATGTGGATGGCGGCAGGTTTCGCCATGCTCGAATCAGGTTTGGTGCGTGCTAAAAATACCACTGAAATTCTGACCAAAAACATCACGTTGTATGCAACTTCCTGCGTTATGTACATGGTTTGCGGTTACGCCATTATGTACGGCGGCGACTTCTTCCTGAGCGGCATCGCCAATGTGAATGTTGATGATACCCTGAAGAGCTTCGCTGAGCGTGAAGGCGGCTTCACTGGTGGTGCAATCTACTCAGGTGCCTCTGACTTCTTCTTCCAGGTTGTGTTCGTTGCTACTGCTATGTCCATCGTTTCCGGTGCTGTGGCTGAGCGTATGAAACTCTGGGCCTTCCTGTTGTTCTCCCTGTTCATGACTGGCTTCATCTACCCAATGGAAGGTTCTTGGACCTGGGGCGCTGAAGGTAAATTCGGTCTGAACCTGGACGACCAGTTTGGCTTTAAAGACTTTGCCGGTTCGGGCATCGTTCACTTGGCTGGTGCTTCTGCTGCTCTGGCTGGTGTGTTGTTGCTGGGTGCGCGCAAAGGCAAATACGGCCCTAACGGTGAAGTAAACGCTTTCCCAGGTGCAAACCTGCCAATGGCTACCCTGGGTACTTTCATCCTGTGGTTGGGTTGGTTCGGTTTTAACGGTGGCTCTGTACTTAAGCTGGGCGATATCGCCAACGCCAACACCGTTGCTATGGTATTCCTTAACACCAACGCTGCTGCTGCTGGTGGTTTGATCGGTGCTCTGGCTGTGGCCCGCATCCTGTTCGGTAAAGCTGACTTGACCATGGCCCTTAACGGCGCTCTGGCTGGCCTGGTTGCTATTACTGCAAGCCCAGACTCTCCAAGCGCTTTGGCTTCAACCATCATTGGTTTGGTTGCTGGCGTAATCGTTGTGTTCTCAATTGTTGGCTTCGACAAACTGCGTATAGATGACCCAGTAGGTGCTATTTCTGTACACGGTGTTGCTGGTCTGTTCGGTCTGCTGGTTGTTCCTTTCACTGCAGAAGGCACCACGTTTGTTGGCCAGCTGGTTGGCGCTGCTACCATCTTTGTATGGGTATTTGTTGCCTCCTTTATCGTCTGGTTCGTACTGAAACTGGTTATGGGTATCCGCGTCTCTGAAGAAGAAGAGTTCGAAGGTGTGGACCTGGCCGAGTGTGGTATGGAAGCCTATCCAGAATTCACTCGCAAATAAGTGACTGCAATCCGCCACAGCCGGTGCGAGCCGCGCTGTGGCTGGGTCAAAGTTGATTTGCTATAAAGTTGTTGTTGATGTGCGAAGCTTGGGTGTATCTTTACCGGCAAGTAGCTGGGTTGGAAGCACCAATTGATCAAGTGATCATCAGCACCAGCAATCAAAGACTCCAGCAAAGGAATTAATAATGAAACTGATTACCGCTGTCGTAAAACCTTTCAAGCTCGATGACGTGCGCACTGCGCTGTCTGATGTGGGCGTGCAGGGTATGACTGTGACTGAAGTAAAAGGCTTTGGTCGCCAAAAAGGCCACACCGAGCTTTATCGTGGTGCTGAATATGTCGTTGATTTTTTGCCCAAGGTAAAAATTGAACTGGCTGTTGATGACTCTATGGTTGAACAAGCTGTAGAAGCCATTACCAAGGCGGCGCAAACCGGCAAAATCGGCGATGGTAAAATCTTTATTTCGCCGCTGGATGAAATTATCCGCATCCGCACCGGTGAAACTGGTTCTGACGCTGTGTAATTGATGCGCTAGCAACCAGCTAAAAGCATAAGAAAAGCCACCTCCAGCAGGTGGCTTTTTTTATGGTCGGTGCGAAAGGGGGCAGTGCCGCTGTGCCCATTGTGACAACTTAATGAAGACTGGCCTCAACTCTGGTTGTCACCCTAGACTTGCTCAGGGTTAATAACTAAAATCCGCGCGTCTTCGGGGAGTCAGATAAAAAAAGCCTAAAAATTTTTTTCATTCCATCATGACGAGTAAAAAAGTCTGCGCTATAAATTAGCGGTGCTCGATGGAAGCGCAAAACTGGCTCAGCCGGACGGGCAAAAGAATTTCTGGCATTAGCCACTTTCAAGTAACAGCGTAAATTGTTTTTCAGGTGAGATTATGAGCGAAGAAGATTCCATCCACGAAGAGGAAATGGAAGAAACCGGCGCGGAAGACGAGGTAGAGGCCGATGACGAAGAGGGCGGTGATGGCGACGAGGCTGGTTTCTCTGGTTCCAGCAGCGCCAAAGCCAGCGAATCCGAAGTGCTGGAGGATTTCTCCATCGCCTCGCGGCAAAAGGCTCGCGATGAGCTGGAGGCGCAAATCGCCGAGTTTCTCGCGCGTGGCGGCAAGATCAGTGAGGTGCCAGCCAATGTCACTGCTGATCCACCGAAAAAGCCCACCTCTGATTACGGCGGCCGCCCAATCTAGGGTGGTTTGCCACGCCGAGCTAAGACAACCTGGCGCAGTTGATTAAGGCTAAAAAATGGCTCCCACAGTGGGCCATTTTTTTTGTGTTGATATTATTGAATGACCCGGGAAATGGCGTAAAAAATGCAAGCAAATTCCGCTAAAGATACAATAAAATGGCCGAGCCTCGGGACCTTAAACCTTTATAGATCCCGGCTTGGTCAGCCGCAGGCAGCCGGGCGGTGCGGGTGACTGGCTGCGCTTAAAAATATTCAATTTGGGCCAAAAAATAAGGGTGAAACCATGCTATTAACGCTTGTCTTCATGTATTTGCTGGTAACTGTCGCTATCGGCCTCTGGGCTGCAAAGCGTGTAAAAGGCACAGCAGACTATGTGGTCGCCGGTCGCCATTTGCCGCTCTTTATGGTGATAACCACTACCTTCGCCACCTGGTTTGGTTCAGAGACTGTGTTGGGCATTCCCGCGCGCTTTGTCGAAGACGGCCTTAACGGCATTGTCGAAGACCCTTTTGGTGCGGGTACCTGTCTAATTTTGGTGGGCTTATTTTTTGCTGCCAAGCTCTATCGCATGACCCTGTTGACCATCAGCGACTTTTATCGCGAGCGCTTTGGCAGTCAGGTGGAGCTGGCCTGTTCACTGATGATTATCCTCAGTTACCTCGGCTGGGTTGCCGCCCAGGTAACGGCGCTGGGTTTGGTGTTTAACCTGTTAAGTGGCGACGCCCTGAGTGTGACCGGCGGCATGGCCATAGGGACTGTGATTATTCTCACTTACACCCTGTTTGGCGGTATGTGGTCGGTGGCGGTTACTGATTTTGTACAGATGATTGTGTTGGTGGTGGGCCTCACCGCTATTGCAGTTTACGCGGGCAACCTGGCGGGCGGTGCCGATAAGGTTATTGCGCTGGCCTCGCAAAAAGATCTGTTCAATTTTTTGCCGCCGCCAGATTTTAAAGACATTCTGTTTTTTATCGGCGCGGCCGTTACGCTGATGTTTGGTTCTATTCCGCAGCAGGATGTGTTCCAGCGGGTGATGTCTGCTAAAAACGAAAAGGCGGCCGTGCGCGGCCCGATCATCGGTGGCACTTTTTATATTCTGTTTGCCTTTGTGCCTATGTTTTTGGTCACCAGTGCGCTGATCATCATGCCCGAAGAGGCGGCCAGCCTGATTGCCGATGACCCGCAAAAAGTTATCCCCACCTTGGTTACCCAGCATATGCCGTTTGTGATGCAGGTGTTTTTCTTCGGCGCGCTTTTGTCGGCACTTATGTCTACGGCATCAGCGACTCTGCTGGCACCTTCAGTCACTTTTATCGAAAACATCTGGCGTCAGTTTGTGCCGCGCGGCAGCGACAAACAGGAGCTGCGCAATATGCGTATTGCGGTGTTTATTTTTAGCCTCTGTGTGTGCGGCTACTCAATTGCCTTGGAGGGCACCTCAATTTATGACATGGTGTCCAGCGCCTATCAAATTCCGCTAGTGGGTGCGTTTATCCCGCTGGTGTTTGGCCTCTATTGGAAAAAGGCCACCACCCAGGGCGCGGTGTTTTCCATAGTGCTGGGTATCGCCTTTTGGCTTGCCTTTACTTTCACACCCGCGGGTGAGGAGTTCCCGGCGCAGTTGGCCGGCCTCTTTGCATCCCTGGTGGGTATGCTGCTGGGCTCGTTGGGCAAGCAGGCCATCAGAAACCATCACGGCAGGCACTTCCAGTTACAGGGTGTGGAAACCGCGCAGTAACTCGCCGGCTGACCCGCTGCGGCGGGTCAGCTTGCTCTTCCCCTCGCTAGCGCATTAAATTCCCTGCTAATAAAGTATCCGATCAATAAGTGGTATCATCTGGCCACTGTTCACATCCACGCGTTTACCTCTATGTCCAATACTCCCTCAAAGCTGCGCATAGCCACGCGCAAAAGTTTGCTCGCCCTCTGGCAAGCCGAATATGTACAGGCCGAACTTGAGCGCCATAACCCCGGCCTGCAGGTGGAGCTGGTGCCGCTCACCAGTCGCGGCGACAAGATCCTTGATGTACCTCTGGCCAAAGTGGGCGGCAAGGGGTTGTTTGTTAAAGAGCTGGAGCAGGCGCTGTTGGAAGGCGATGCCGATATAGCCGTACACTCCATGAAAGATGTACCCATGGAGTTCCCCGAGGGCCTGGGTTTGGCGGTGATCTGCCCGCGCGAAGACGCCCGTGATGCCTTTGTCTCCAACCGCTACCAAGCCCTTGCCGACTTGCCCGCAGGCGCGGTGGTTGGCACCTCCAGCCTGCGCCGTCAGTGTCAGCTGCTGGCCAAACGCCCCGATCTGCAAGTGAAGTTTTTGCGCGGCAATGTGCAAACCCGGCTTAAAAAACTGGATGAGGGCGAGTACGACGCAATTATCCTCGCCGCTGCCGGGCTTATTCGCCTGGAGCTGGAAGATCGCATCCGCGAATTTATTGCCCCCGAGTTCTGCTTGCCCGCCGGTGGCCAGGGCGCCGTGGGGATTGAATGTCGTCTGGCCGATAGCACCACACTGGCACTGCTTAAACCCCTGCACCACGCTTTGACTGCAGAGCAAGTGCAAGCCGAGCGCGCCATGAACCGCCGCCTCCAGGGTGGCTGCCAGGTGCCTATTGCCTGCTACGCACTGCATCGCGGCGACCAGTTATGGCTGCGCGGTTTAGTGGGCGCACCCGATGGCAGCCAGCTGCTGTTTGATGAAATTGAAGGCCCGGTCGCGCAAGCCGAGCAGTTGGGGGTGACCCTGGCGGAGCGGCTGCTGGCGGCGGGTGCCGATAAAATTCTGGCTGAAGTCTATGGCAGCCAGCTCGACTAAAGCCTTGCCCTGGCGGGTGATAATTACCCGCCCCCAGGCGCAGGCCGAACCTTGGGCGGCGCAGTTGCGCGAGCGGGGTTTTGCCGTCGATTTGCTGAATTTACTCAGTATCAACCCGCTCACCGAGCCCGAGCAGGAGCGCGCCATCATCAATCGTGTGCTTGACTTTGATCTTTATCAAAAAGCCATTTTTGTCAGCCAAAATGCGGTGCGCTATGGTTTGGAGTGGCTGGATAAATACTGGCCGCAACTTCCGCTGGGTACCCGCTATTTTGCGGTGGGGTCCGCCACTGCCCAGGCCCTGGCTCAAGCTGGCTTGCGCGTGACCGATTTGGCGCAGAGTGAATCTGGCAGCATGACCAGCGAGGCGCTGCTGCAGGCACCGGGCCTGCAGCAGGTGGCCGGCGAAAAAATTATTATTTTTCGCGGCCTGGGCGGGCGCGGTCATCTGGCCGAGGTGCTGCGCCAGCGCGGTGCCCAGGTGGATTACTGCGAGGTCTACCAGCGCCAGCTGCCCGGGCAGGCTGGCAGCGAGTTTATGCAGTTGTTAGGTGATAGCCGCGAGTGGCAGGCCTACACTAATGTTATTGCGCTGCACAGCGGCGAAAGCCTAAGCAATTTGCTCCAGGTGAGTGCGCAGCTGTCGCCGGAGTTACAGCAGCGGCTGCGGCAAACCCGTGTGCTGGTGCCGAGCGAGCGTGTGGCCGAGTTAGCCGCCGCTGCACAATTTAATTGCGTGGTCTGCGCGCAGAATGCAACAGACCCAGCCATGAGCCAGGCGCTAGTCGGCGCCAGGGATTCACACAACCTATAAAGGATTGCTGCGGCAATCAAATCAGCGAGATGACCTCAGTGAGCGACCAAATCAACGCCGAGAATTCACCCGAAGCAACCGCGCCCAGCCAACCGGCACCGGCCCAACCCGTGCAAGAGCCTGCACCAGCGCCGCGCCCAGGGCCGCGCGCGCACGCGCCCCAGCCGGAGCGGGCGCGTACCAGCGCCAGCGTTTACCTGCTGGCGTTTTGGGTGATTCTGCTCACCTTTGCGCTAATGGGCGGTGTTTTCTGGCTCTATCACAACTCGCAGCAGCAACAGCAAACCATCCTGGGTTTGCAAATGCGCCTGGAGCAACAGCAGCAGAGTTTTGAAGACAGCCAGCGCAACCTGCAGGACAATATCGACAAAGAAATGGTCGACCAGCAGGCCAATTTGCAAAGCAGTATCGAGGCAATTGCCCAGGATGTCAGTCGCAACTCGGTGCGCATGAACGCTTTCGCCAGCACCAATCAGGACAGCTGGAAGCTGGCCGAAGCGCAATATTTATTGCGCCTCGCCAACCAGCGCATTCTGCTGGAAAAAGACAGTCAAAACGCCCTGGCCCTGGCGCTCTCCGCCGACGATGTGCTGCGTGAAATCAACCAGGCGGAATTACTCGGTGTGCGCAAAACCCTGGCCGAAGAAATCGCCGTGCTAAAAAATACCGGGGTGGTGGATCGCGAGGGAATTTTCCTGCGCCTCACCGGGCTCTCTAACCAAATTGATGCCATCCCCTTTGTTGAGACCCTCGGCCCCAGCCCCGAAGATGAAGATGAGCCAGCGCCACCGGAAAACGAAACCTGGCGGCAGATGGTGACGCGCAAATTCTATGCATGGCTGCACAAACTTGGCAGCTATGTGCGTGTGCGCGATCACGGCCGCGCGGTCAATGCCTTGTTGCCGCCAAGCGAGCAAGCTTACTTACAACAAAATTTACACCTGATGTTTGAACAGGCGCAGGTGGCACTGCTGCGCAACGATGCACAAATTTATCAGGACACCTTGGTTAAAGCGCAAAACTGGATCAACCAGTATTACACCCTCAATGATCAAGCCAAATCTGTGTTGGATGAATTGCAAAATTTGCAAAATGAAGACATAGCACCTGAGCTCACCAACTTCAGCAACTCCTCCGCTGCCCTCGCCGATTACATTGCCAAACGCGAACAGGCGAGCGCTAACAATGCCGGAGGCCAATAATGAGACGCCGCCTCCTAGCTTCGTTTCTGTTTGTTCTAGTCGCTGCCGCGCTGGTCTTTCTCCTCGCCCAGGGTGATGGCTATGTACTGATTGCCTTTGGCACCAAAACTATAGAGATGACCCTTTGGGTTGCGGCTATGGCGCTGGTGGCGGTTATTGGTATTTTCTGGCTGGTTAAATGGACGCTGCTTAGCGGTTTGCACATTGCCCGCCGTTTTCGCGAAATCTTTTTGTTTGGCAGTGTCGAGCGCGCGCAAAAACGCGCGGCCAACGGCATGGTCGACTATCTGGTGGGTGACTGGGTAGAGGCGCGCAAAAAATTGGTGCGCACCCTGGAGCGCATTGAATTTCCGCTGGCCAACCACCTGGCGGCGGCGCGCGCCAGTTTTGAAATGGGCGATGAAGATGAAGCTGAGCGTTTGCTGGAAATGGCGCGCAAGCTGCCCGACAGTGAACTGCCGGTAACCCTTACCCGCGCGCGACTGCTGGTGCAGGCTGGCCACTACACCCAGGCGCTGGCCGCGATAAAACCGGTGGAATTACAGTTCCCCAAATTGCCTGCCGTGCTCGATTTACTACATCAGATTTATTTGGCGCAAAACAACTGGCGCGCGCTGCAAGAGTTGCTGCCGGCAATGCGCAAAGCCAAGGTGCTGTCAGTGCCCGAACAGCAACAGCTGGAAGTGCGCCTGGCCACCGAACAGTTAAAAGATGCCAATATTTCCGCGCAGCAAAAATTAATTGCCGAGCGCTTGATGTTTTTGCAGGACGTATGGCGCAACCTGCCGCGCGCCCAGCAAAAATTGCCCGAAGTGGTTTTGGCCTACACCCAGGCGTTGGCCGATAACTACCAGGATCAGGAAGCGGAAACGCTGGTGCGCAAAGCTCTCGCCGACGATTGGTATGGGCCATTAGTCAACTTGTATGGCCGTTTGCAATTAAAAGAAATCCGCACGCAAATCCGCACCGCCGAAGCCTGGCTCAAAAAGCATCCCAATGATGCCAACCTACTGTTGAGTTTGGGCCGCTTGGCGCAGCGCAATGAGCACTGGGAAGAGGCGCGCGATTATTTGCAGCGCAGCCTCAAGCTGCACAAGCAATTGGAGACAGCAATGGAGCTGGCCGCGCTGATGGAAAAACTGGGCGACCACAAATCCAGCGTGGATTTTTATCGCCAGAGTTTGCAGCTATTAGAGCACCAGGGTTGAGGCGGGCTAATTGCAGGCACCAGGGATGCTCACTCGCGTTGCAGGCATTTTCCAGCTGCGCAAATTATTGGGAATTTTGTTAAGGCGGCGCTGGTGGAGCGCCGCGCTGTTTTTTCTGCTGTTGTTTCTCCTCTGGCTGCAGTTTTCGCCGCTGCCTGCCAATACCCGCGATTACGCCAGTATGCTCACTGCCAGCAATGGCCAACTGCTCGGCGCCAGCATCGCCCGCGACCAGCAATGGCGCTTTGCGCCCGTTGCCGAGCTGCCAGCCAAATACCAGCAGGCACTGCTGGAGTTTGAAGACCGCCAGTTTTTCTATCACCCGGGCATCAACCCTATCGCCCTGGCGCGCGCCACCTACACCAACCTGCGCGCCGGTCATGTCGTCAGTGGCGGCAGCACACTTACCATGCAATTGGCGCGCATTGAGCGACAGCAACAGTTGGGCAGCAATCCGCCGCGCAACCTTCACACAAAACTGCTAGAGGCAATGGCGGCACTGCGCCTGGAGTGGCGGCTGGATAAAAACGAGATACTGCGCAAATACGCCAGCGAGGCGCCTTTTGGTGGCAACATCATTGGCCTGCGCGCCGCCGCTTGGCGCTACTTTGGTCGCGCCCCCGAGGCCCTCAGCTGGGCCGAGGCAGCGCTACTGGCGGTGCTGCCCAACAGCCCGGCACTGATTCACCCAGGGCGCCAGCGCGATCGCCTTAAAGCCAAGCGCGATCGACTGCTGCAGCGCCTGCACGAGCGTGGCCTGCTCAGCGACCTGGATTTGCAGCTGGCACTGCTGGAGCCGCTGCCGGCGCGCCCCCAACCACTGCCGCAATTGGCACCTCACCTGCTGGCCACACTAAAAGCCAGGTTCCCCCAGCAATCGCTGTTTGCCTCCACCCTGGATGCTGGCCTGCAGGGCCGGGTGAGCGCCATCGCCGAGCGCCAGGCGCTGCGTTTGGCCAACGAGGGGGTGCATAACATCGCGCTATTGGTGATTGATCACCAGCACAACAAAACCCTGGCCTATGTGGGTAACCAGGCCTGGCAGGGCCAGACGCAGTACGCCCCGGCGCTGGATCTGATCCAGCGCCCGCGCTCCACCGGCAGCATTCTCAAACCCTTTTTGTATGGGCTTATGCTGCAGGCCGGGGAGCTGACGCCGGAAACCCTGGTGCCCGATATTCCCAGCCAGTTTGGCGGCTACAGCCCGGAAAACTACGACCGCGAATATCGCGGCGCCGTGCCGGCTAAATACGCCCTGGCGCATTCGCTGAATATCCCCGCCGTGCGCATGCTGCGCGATTACGGCATAGGCAGGTTTCAGCAATCTCTGCAGCGGCTGGGTATGACCAGCCTGTTTCGCCCGGCGGACGACTATGGCCTCACGTTGATTCTTGGCGGCGCCGAAGGCAGCCTCTGGGATCTCACCGGAATCTACGCGCGTATGGCAGCTGTGGCGCGGGATGCCAAGGGCGCGCGCGCCACAGAACCGGCACTGCTGCAGGATCAGCCGCAGCTTATCGAGTACGACAACCTTATTCACCAGGGAGCCGCCTGGCTCACCCTGCAGGCGCTAATTGAAGTGGCGCGCCCCGGCAAGGATAACTATTGGCGGGATTTCGCTGGCAGCCAGAATATCGCCTGGAAAACCGGCACCAGTTACGGCTTGCGCGACGCCTGGGCCATAGGCAGCAATGGCCGCTACAGCGTGGGTGTCTGGGTGGGTAACGCCGAGGGCGAGCCCGCCGCCTTCCTCAGCGGCCAAACCAGTGCTGCGCCGCTACTGTTTGAGGTGTTTGATACATTGCCCAGCGTCTCCTGGTTTGCCAAACCCGAAGCTGCGCTTAAAACCATCGCTGCCTGTAGCGACGACGGCTATCTTGCCGGCGGCCAGTGCGATGCTGTGGAGGTTGAAATTCCGCGCGAAAGCCACTTTGATCGCATAACCCCCAACCACAGACGCATTCACCTCGACAGCGCCGGACAATTTCGCGTGCACAGCGACTGCGAGCCGGTGAGCGCCATGCAAAGCCGCGACTGGTTTGTGCTGCCGCCCACCCAGGAGTTTTACTGGCGCCAGCGCCATCAGGATTACAAGCCTATTCCCCCCTGGCGCAGCGACTGCCGCGCCAGCGCCCTGGCCCAGGAAGTGGACAACCCTATGGCACTCATCTACCCCAATGACACCAGCAGGGTTTATATTCCGGTAGATTTAAGTGGCCAGCGCAGTCGGGTGATTCTTAAAGCGATTCACCGCGACCCCAAAGGCAAAATTTTCTGGCACCTGGACGACCAGTTTCTCGGCAGCACCCAGGTGTTTCACGACCAGACAGTCTCGCTCGACCCGGGTCGCCACCAACTGCGCTTGGTGGATCAGCAGGGGCACGAACTGGTACGCTGGTTTAGGGTGATAGGTAGGAAAAATAACGCGAATTAAGCAAAGGATTTAATTATGCAAAAATCGGTAAATCCCTGGCTTGCCGCCACCATAGTTATATTTTTTGGCGGCCTACTGGGTGGCTATTTGTGGGCGGGCAGCCAGTGGATGCAGCTGCCGCGCCTAGGCTTAGCTAAAGTGTCCTCGCAAGGGGAGTTGGTGTTTCAATTCGGCTCTCGTCTAGAGTTTGTCAGTGCCCAGGGCCAGCTAACCCAAGAGTTGGATGCAGCGCAGTTGGGCCAAAAAAATTTTGTTGGGGACTTTGATTTTTTAGGCTCCGGTGAATTGTTGCTGGCGCTGCAACAAAACGAAATTTCCACCCCGGAAAAGTTGCGTATTTTTGCGCGTGCCGAACACCCTAGTGAGGCCATTGGCGATGAGCAGACGGCAGGCCTTTATGCCTGTAAGTTACAGCCGCTGAGCTGCAGGCGATTTAGTCGGGAGCTGGCGCCCTTGAACGATAGCTTTCGCCTTTTTGTTGATGCCCAGGATCAGGTGTATTTGGCTGATACCGTGCGCCACCAGATTATATGGTTGGACGCTGAGGGTAAGCGTCAGGCTGAAGCTAAGGGCTTTGCTTACCCCAATCAAATAATGGTGCAGGGCGAGAGTCTGATAGTCGCCGATACCAATCACCACGCCATAAAAAAAATGGCCGCTAACAAGCAGCATTTCGCTAGCCTGGAGCAGGAAATTGCAGTCAAGCTGGGTTCGGCAGCTGGCTACACTTGGCCGGTCAATGTGCAGCTTGCAGCCAATTACTACTGGGTTTTAGTGGCAGATAACAATTTGTCTTACGCGAAACTGGCGCGCTATAGTCTGGATGGCCAGTTTGTTGATGAGTTGCCGCTACCCGAGGGCGCAGATGCGATTTCGCTGGTCGAATTCAACAACCGGATGCTGGTATTGGACATGGCGAAATTTGCCATCTATCAATTTGCCGACAATGGCCAGCGCCTGGCTGATTTTACTCCGGCAGGACTGCAACGCGAGTGGAGCGCGCTGGACAATAAATCTGCACACTATTTGCGCTTGCAAGCTAATTGCCTGCGGGTGTTTGCCATTGCCGCTGTATTAGGTTTGGCGATTGCAGTGGTCTTGGCTGGGCGCGAGCATAAATTGCAGCAGCAAGCCTTGGCGCAGCAATGCCAAAGCGACCAGCCTGTGCATCAAGATATTTGGTTGGAGCCCAGTGGGCCAGCGGCCAAGTCGATAAGGTCATTGCCCTGGATACTGTTGGTGTCGGGTGCTGTGTTTATTGCCCTGGCCGTGTCACCTTTGCTACAGCAGGAAAACCAACCGGTTGCGCTACTGACAGGTACACTGCTGGTAATACTGATCTTGGGCGCAAGTATCATTGCCTGGATATGGCAGCGCAAAATACTGGGCCAGCGCCTGGGCATACTGCAAAACAAGTTAGTATTAGTGTTGGCAGATAAAAGTAAAATTGAGGATAGCTACGCAAATATTTTTTGGTCTGACCAGGGTTTAATGTTAAAAAATAAGCGAGTGGCAATAAATTTTAGCGTTAAAAAAGGGCTATTTGACACAGGGCTAGTGCAGCAGCACCTGCTACCACGACTATTTAAGGCAAACAAAATCAGTGCCTGGGCATTAATTGTGCGGCAGCTGAGTGTCGATGGTTATGCGCGCTTGTCTCTGGGGGCGATGTTGCTGCTATTGTTAGCCTATCTGATGACCAATCTGCTCGGATTGCATTAGGGTGCCTTCGAAAAATAACCCTGGGACTCTTTGAAAAATCACCTGCGTTGCATCGCGTTGTTAACAAAAGGCTCACAAAAGGTCATAGATCTTTGAGCGTCCGAAGCCTGGCCTCGGCGTATTTCGTCTGTTTTTGCACTGTGTTTGCTTCCCCGCTTTTATTTTAAGCGGCTCTCCGGTGATGCAGAGCAATGCTTACAATATTGTCAAATTATGAATGAGGAAAATAACGTGCTAGCTAATCGAACTGTGGTAATTGCGTTACTGGGTTTACTCGCCAGCTGCGCCAGCATGAACGAACAGGAATGCATGAAAGCAGATTGGAAGTTAATCGGCTTTGAAGACGGCAGTAAAGGCAAGGCGCAATCCACCATTGGCAACTACCGAAAAGACTGCGCCAAGGTTAATGTAGTGCCGGACCTGGCGCGCTACCAGCAGGGCCACGCCGAGGGCGCCAAACAGTACTGCGTAAAAGCCAATGGTTACAGCGCTGGCGTGAGTGGTGGTGCCTACTATGGCATCTGCCCTAAAAATCAGGAGCCGGCATTCCTCGCCGCCTATCGCGATGGTCAGCAGTTGTATCAACTGCAGCGCGATGCGCGCAATTTGCAATCGACAATTGATAGCGAGCAAAACGATCTCGCCGCCTGTCAGGAAAAAATCAACCAGCGCGAGCAGGACATAGTGAACAATCGCAGCACCGCCAATGAGCGCCGCGAGGCACTAAATGAACTGGCCGAGCTGCGCAAACAATTAACCCAGTACCAAACTCAATTGGAGCGAGATCAACATGAACTGCGCCACTTGCAGCGGGATGTAAACCAACTGCAGTTGGAGCACGGGCGCATGGGCTATTAATAGCCCGGCGATCAAATATATCGTCCTGACATATTTGATCGGCGCCCTGGATAATCCGGCGCAGATGCGTAAATCTGCTTGATTTTCCAGGGCTAGCGCCAGCCTTCAGCTGACGGCGGCACATCCCTGTGCCGCACTATTAATCCGACAATATTCATCGCCGGATTAATAATTTGCAATTACTGGAATTTACAGCGAGATAGGTGTGATAAAAAAAATCGGCATGCCCGGCTTAAACTGGCAAATACTGCTGGCTGCACTGCTCGGTGTCGGCCTGGGCTTTGCGCTGCAATCGCTCGATGGCGACAGCCAGGCGCGGGTGCAGAGCCTCTACTGGGCGGGCTTGCTTGGCGGAGTGTTTATCGACCTGCTGAAAATGATTTTAATTCCGCTGGTTTTTACCTCCATTGTCGTGGGCGTAGCCAACCTGCAAGCGCACCAGCAGGCCAATCGCGTGTGGAAGCTCACCCTGGCATTTTTTGTCGGCTCTATGCTGCTGGCCATGTTGCTTGCGCTGGTCGCCACCAACTGGGTTAAGCCTGGCGCCCACTTGCAGCTGGCAATGTTTGCCGATGCCATGCACAACTTCCAGGCCAAGCAATTAAGCCCCGGTGATTTCGCTCAGCAGTTTCTACACAGTTTATTTCAAAACCCCTTCGCCGCTTTAGCCCAAGGCAGTATTTTGCCCGTGGTGGTATTTGCGCTATTTTTAGGGGTGGCCCTGGTGGCAGGGGGCGCGCGCTATCAACATCTGCTCAAGGTGTTACAGGAATTTTTGGACATACTGATGCGCATGGTGGGCTGGATAATGCATCTGGCCCCCCTGGGTATAGCCGCACTGCTTTGCAAATTAATTGCCTCCCAAAACAGCCAATTGCTCGCCAGCATGGGCGAATTTGTGCTGCTGATTTTTGCCATCACATTTATTCACGGCGCGGTAATTTTGCCCGGGCTTTTGTATCTATTTACCAAAAAATCGCCGCTGTGGTTTTGGCGCGGCGCGCGCGAAGCGCTGGTGACCGCTTTTGCCACCAGTAGCAGCTCGGCCACTCTGCCCATCAGCCTGAATAACGCGGAAGAAAATCTTAAGGTGCGCAAGGAGGTCGCGGGTTTTGTGCTGCCATTGGGCGCCACCATGAATATGGACGGCACCGCACTTTACGAAGCCTCGGCTGCGCTTTTTGTGGCTAGCCTGGCGGGAATAGATTTATCCCTTGGGCAACAACTGGTGGTGATGTTTACCGCTATGGTCGCCTCCATGGGGGCTCCCGGTATTCCCAGCGCTGGCATGGTCACTATGGTGATGGTACTGCAATCCGTTGGCCTGCCCGCTGAAGCTATCGCCATTCTGCTGCCTATCGACCGGCTGCTCGACACAATTCGCACCTCGGTGAATGTGGAAGGGGATTTGGTGGCCAGTCTAGTGGTAAATCAGGCTATCGCTGAATAGCTTGTGCTGTTGAAAATCCGCTGTCGGGTACAGAACCTGGGAGCTAGCTGGAGGCGCATAGAATGGTGACTGCTGCTGGAGAGCAAAACCTATGAAAATAAAGCAACTGCTGGCTAGCCTGCTGTTGTCGCTGATGGCTCAAGCCCTGTGGGCAGACACTAGCAAAACGAAGGTGCTTGATGTCATTATTCCAAGCCATCAAATCGCTGCTCGCGCCCACGACAACTACTTTGTGCGTCTGCTGGACCTTGCGCTACGTAAAACCGAAGCAGAATACGGACCCTATAAAATCCATGAGGCCGCACGCCACTACACCAGCAATCGGCTTATCCGGGAGTTGATTCAAAATACCGGAGAGGTCAGTGTTATTTGGACTGCGAACAGTCTAGAGCGGGAAGAGGTTATTCATCCGATAAAATTTTCCATCCTGCGAGGCCTAAATAGTTATCGCGTTTTTTTAATCCGTGCGGAAGATCAGGCCAAATTTGCCCGCATAGAAACTTTGGTCCAGTTGGGTCGGCTGCGCGCAGGCCAGGGCGCCCAGTGGCCAGATACGCAAGTGTTGGAGAAAAATCACCTGCCGGTAATTACAGTGGTCAATTCCAATCTGCTTTTTGGCATGCTGAAAGGGCGGCGCTTCGACTACCTTCCGCGCGGCCTCCACGAGGTTCATGGCGAGCAAGCGAGCTTCGCCGATCAGGGAATCGTTACTGAGCAAGAGCTGATGCTCCACTATCCCTCGCCTATCTATTTTTTCGTCAGTAAAAAAAATATTGCCTTGGCAGAGCGCATAGAGCATGGCTTAAAAATTGCCGAAGCAGATGGCAGTTTTGAACAATTATTTTTCAGCGTTGAAGGCTTTAAGCGCGGTTATGCGGAGCTGCAGCGCAACCAGCGCCGACGTTTTGATTTAACGAGCGATTTACAGGACATGGATTGACGAGCTAACCCTGGGTCGACTTATATGTGATGGGATTTCCCGATAACCCAAGGCAGCTTTCCATGACCAATAAAACTCCCGGCTCCGCATCAAATTTACCCGTAATAGATTCGCTCGCGGCCAAGGTTCCCGCTGTCACATTGGTATTCTGGATCACCAAAATTATTGCCACCACCCTGGGTGAAACTGCTGGCGATGCGGTTTCTATGTCGATGGATTTGGGTTACCTGGCCAGCTCAGCTATTTTTGTGGTGCTGTTTTGCGCCTCGGTGCTGGTGCAAATCAAAGCCAAAGCTTTTCACCCGGTAATCTATTGGGTAACCATAATTACCACCACCACCCTGGGCACAACGGTTGCCGACTATGCCGACCGATCCTTAGGTATTGGTTATGCAGGTGGTTCCAGTTTGCTGTTGCTATTACTGCTCGCTTCGCTTGCCAGTTGGTATCTGGTGCTGGGCAGTGTTGCAGTGGCCTCGGTAAACTCGGCTAAATCAGAAATGTTTTACTGGGTGACCATCATGTTCTCGCAAACTCTGGGCACCGCCCTGGGCGACTGGGTGGCAGATACCGAAGGCCTGGGCTTTGCCGCGAGCAGTATCATTTTCTCCAGCCTATTGGCATTGCTTGCTCTCGGCTATAAATTCACACGCATCTCCCACACCTTTTTATTTTGGGCGGCATTTATACTCACCCGGCCCCTGGGTGCAGTTGTCGGTGATTTGTTGGATAAACCTTTCGATAGCGGTGGCTTGGAAATCAGCCGCTATTGGGCATCGGCTGCTCTGCTGGCGGCGATGCTGGTGATTCAGATGGTATTTCGCCAGGGAAGGGAAAAATTGGCAGAGGAGTAGACTTTGGCGAGCAAATAAACGCGAAATAACCGGCGCGCGCCGTATATCATCAATGTTCTGCCATTCCGAAAAAAATTATTCATATTAAACTCAATGAGTTGGCAGAACAAAAAAATAGTTGCCGCGAGATATACAGCAGGTGATAAACGGCCTGTGCTGGAATTGACCAATCTGATATATTGCCGAAAGTGCATTAGTTATTGATTTTTAAAAGAATTTAAAAAATGCCGTTGTGTAGTAGAAAAATATAAACGGCAAAGTGATATACGGCGAGCGCCGTCTAATAAACTGTTAGCTCTCATAGATGTGAATACGAATTATGTTTGAAATACATTCGTCAGCAGAAGAAAACTTTAATTCAAAAGTATGTTCTCTGATAAAAAAGGTTGAAGCTGCACCGGTTCAAGGTAAATTTGTTCCAAAATTTGAAACCGAGGTACATGTCGGTGCAACTATCACAGACAAAGATATTGTTGGAGATTTGCAAGAAAAGGCCAGTGACTATCGTGGCAATACTGTCGCACGATTCTTTATTAGTAACGGAGTCAGGTATGGCTTAGAAAACGAATCTCACAAATCACTAGTAGATTTAGCTGAAAAAATACAGCGATTGCCAGCATTTAGAGATAGACTCAGCCCTGAATTTATTGAGGAAATAATTTTTAAATGGATAAAAAATTCATTTATCAAAAACGAACAAAATAAATTATTTATGTCTTCACTAATTGAAGAGGCAAGGGAAGCTGTGAAGCCCGTTACTGTTTATGTCCCTATTGCCAATATGGTTGTTGAGCGGCCATTCTCATTCTGCGGATTTGTAATATGTAACATTACAAAATCATTGGTAGATGGAATAGCTGCTACTGGTGCATCAATAGAAGACGAAGAACAAAAAAAGAATGCTGAAACATTTTTTGAAAAATTCCGTAAAGACTATCAGGGATACGCGGCTGTCGAAATTAAGCTGGATTGCGAACCAAATTTTGCCAATGACTTAGCAATAATGGCTGCTCAAAAAGTTACCAGTTTTCTGGGTATTTATTCAGGCGCAATGTTGATGCCCGATATAAAGTGCATATGCAAAATAAAAGGCACAGAAAATTTGGCTCAATCAACAACGATTTCTATTTTCGAGTCAAATAGTCTTAGCGTTACACATGGGATACTAGATAAGGCCTCTATGAGGGGCTGGCACATATCAGAGAAAGATATTGAAGAATATGCCAAATGCGGTTTGGGTGTTCTATCCGATCTTGCTGTTAAGGAGAAGCCTACAGAGTTCGAATCTTTAATCCTTAACACTTCCACATTGTATTCAAAAGCTGCTTTCACAGCAGAGCCTCTAGAGAAGCTGGTGTATATATTGTCGGCATTAGAAAGCACTCTTCTCAAAAATGAAAATGAGCCAATTCAGCAAAATTTAGCTGAAAGATTGGCAATTTTTACCTCACAAGAGCTAGCTGAACGTAAATCTATAGTTAAGGCTGTGAAGTCCGTGTATGGAATGCGCTCTAGGTATTTACATCATGGACACACATCTGGCGAGCTAGAAGGCCTATCAGAGTTCTTGCTGCATGTATGGATTTTTTATATCAAGCTGCTTGGTGCAAGCCAATCATTCACCAATAAAAGTGAATTTTTAGAGGCAATAGATGATCACAAGCTGGGTTAATGGAGCTAACAAGGCGCTGCTGTCGGACAAATTTTCCGCTGCGCTACAAATTTGCCGCAGAGCGCGGCGTGAGCTTTACCAAATCGATGCACGGAATAACCGATGAATGATATGGAAAAATATTTGAAGCCGAATAGGGAAGGTTTTGGAAAAGATCCTTTTGGCTATAGCGCCCTAGCTCGGCATAAGTGGGGAACGGCAAGCACTATCGCCGGATTTCCTATTGATATTTCAAAGCCAGCAACATCTGAAGAGCTTAAAAATCCAATACTCTGGATGTCACAAGCGCACGCATTATCTGAGGCAGCGGTAGCGGTAATAAAAAAAGAACAAGAATTTGAAGTAATGCCGCTATCTGTTCGAAGTGCATGTGACAGCCAGTATTGCGCTGTCGGGCTAATGCTCGTTGGCTATAGTCTAGAGATCTGCCTTAAATCGATGATAATTATTAAAGAAGGGATTGAGGGTTACAAAAAGATAGAGAAAAAAACGAGGCACCACCGGTTATACGACTTAGCCAAATTTGTACCCGATTTGAGCAAAAAGGAAATTGCTATCCTTCGAGGCCTTACACATTTCGTATATTGGGCTGGTAGATACCCTGATCCAGGATCTGGAAAAGAAGGTGAAACGGAAGAGATTTTCGATATCGCTGAGAAGTATCGCATAACTGCCGGTGACCTATTCAAGCTTTCAGCAAAGGTCATGAATCATGCTCAGGAAGTAACGGCATAGTTATGAGTAAAGTCAAAGCTAACAAAGCCAGCCAGAGGGAACAAAAAAACCGCCGCTTCGCTCTGGTTTTTCGTCCCCTGCTGGCGGCGTTAAGCTTAATATTAGGAAGTCATTATGGATGAGAGTATTTCTGGAAATAATCACAGCATTAAAGGGGTCAGAGCCTGACGTATCCCCACAAAAAAATCTTTTATTTCAATGAGCTAGAGGGTAGTCTTTAGCAAAAACGAAGCTTGCATGACTTTCATTTTTCTCTAACGAACGCCAATTCAATAGAGAAGAAAGCCATGCAAGCAAAAAAATTATTGCACAGTCTTCTTGGAAAAGCTTGTGTC
>JBNLGJ010000016.1:0-16369 GCA_050305995.1 Cellvibrio sp. | reverse complement strand
TAATAATGCGGCACAGAGATGTGCCGCCGTCAGCTGAAGGCTGGCGCTAGCCCTGGAAAATCAAGCAGATTTACGCATCTGCGCCGGATTTTCCAGGGCGCCGATCAAATATGTCAGGACGATATATTTGATCGCCGGGTTAATAGTTGCATTCCAATTAAAAGTATAGGTTAATCGCCCCAAATAACCCGCATTCAGAGACAGCTATGCATATTCATATTCTCGGCATCTGCGGCACCTTTATGGGCAGCCTTGCGCAACTTGCCAAAGAACTCGGCCACCGCGTCACCGGCAGCGATGCCAATGTCTACCCGCCCATGAGCACCCAGCTGGAGGCCGCTGGCATTGAGCTAACCCAGGGCTACGACCCTAGCCAATTGGAACCGGCGCCAGATTTGGTGATTGTGGGCAACGCCATGAGCCGCGGCAATCCGGCGGTGGAATATCTGCTCAACAAAGGCATTCCCTACACCTCCGGCCCCCAGTGGCTGCACGACCATGTACTGCCGGGCAAATGGGTGATGGCGGTGGCTGGCACCCACGGAAAAACCACCACCAGCTCCATGCTCACCTGGATTTTGCAATACGCGGGCATGGAGCCCGGCTACCTGATCGGCGGTGTAACCAAAAACTTTCCCACGTCAGCGCGCCTGGGCAAAACACCGTTTTTTGTAGTGGAGGCCGATGAGTACGACAGCGCCTTTTTTGACAAGCGCTCCAAGTTTGTCCACTACAGCCCGCGCACCGCGATCCTCAACAATCTGGAGTTTGATCACGCCGATATCTTCCCCGACCTGGCCGCCATCCAAAAGCAATTCCACCATC
The DNA here is from genome assembly GCA_050305995.1 of Cellvibrio sp. Lineage (GTDB taxonomy): Bacteria > Pseudomonadota > Gammaproteobacteria > Pseudomonadales > Cellvibrionaceae > Cellvibrio. The sequence continues at coordinate 15,544 of JBNLGJ010000016.1, read as the reverse complement.
TGGTGCGCACCATTCCCGGCGAGGGCTTAATTGTCGCCCCCGCCCAGGACCAAGCCTTGAAGGATGTGTTGGCTATGGGCTGCTGGTCACCGCAGCAACAGTTTGGCATTATCCAGAATGAAGACGCGCCCGCTGCCGAATGGCAGGCACAATTGCTCAACGCCGATGGTTCCAACTTTGCCGTGCTGCACCAGGGCACAGAAGTCGCCCGCGTCAGCTGGCAGCAAACTGGTGTACACAGCGTTAACAACGGCCTGGCAGCCATGATTGCCGCGCGCCATGTGGGCGTTGCCCCCGAGCAGAGCGCCAAGGCGCTGGAGGCCTTTGCCGGCGTTAAGCGCCGTATGGAGCTACTGGCCGAAGTTCACGGCGTAAAAGTCTATGACGATTTTGCCCACCATCCCACTGCCATTAAAACCACCCTCGCCGGCCTGCGCGCCAAAGTCGGCGAGCAAAAAATCATCGCCATTATCGAACCGCGCTCCAACACCATGCGCATGGGCGTGCACAAAAACGCGCTCAACCAAAGCGTGACCGATGCCGACGATGTGCTCTGGTACCAACCGCCCAACAGCGACTGGGCGATGGACGCGGTAGTCAACAAAAGCCCGGTGCCCGCCAAGCTGGTGCACAATTTGGACGAGCTGATTCACTGCGCCATCTCCCTGTGCGAACCAGACACCCATATAGTGATTATGAGCAACGGCGGCTTTGGCGGCGTACATCAAAAGTTGATTGCACATTTGGAAAAGCACGCGCTGTGAACCTTCGCTTAAATGGCCGCGCTTATCTGGGCATCACCATTAGCCTGCTGCTCACTCTCGCCTGCTTTCAAATGGCGCTGGTGTTGCGCCCAGGCTTGTTTACTCCAGTAACCAGCCTGGATGAGCGCGCCAGTTTTATTCTGACGCAGCTCAGTCTCTGGCAACTGGGCTGGCTTAACTGGATGCTATCCGCCTTGGGGCTTTTGTGTTTTGGCCTGATACTCAGCCGCTATTTGCGCAATAGTTGGCCAGCACAGTTGGGCATTTTTTTAATCGCCCTTGGGGTGATTCCCGATTTAATCGCCGAAACCTGTTTTGCTTTTGTTATTCCAGCACTGCTGCAAAATAGCGAGGCTTACGGCTTTGCCGCTGGCCTGGAGCAGGTCGCCGTGCAGCTCACCGGTACGCTCGCCAACGGCCTCTACAACATCGGCGGCTTAACCTTAAATATTTTGCTGTTTAAGCAATTGCCCGCCTATCGCCGCCTGGCGCTACTCGGTATTCCCGCCTGGTTTTTTGGCTTTGGTTTAAGTATTACTTGCGCAGGCCAGTGGTTTAATGCCGCCGAATTTTTTACCGCTGTGGGTATGGTGTGGAGCACCCTTTGGATTTTTGCTGTCGCGATAAAACTCTTCCCACAGCCGATAGCAGAGCCCAATGAATGAACTCCGTTGAAGCTTATGTCGGCTTAAAGATAATACATCTGGGTGCCTTGATTTTTTGGCTGGGGCCAAGCCTTGGCGGCTGGCTGTTGTTAATGCTATTGCGCAAACGGGAGGGCGAATTTAGTTCGGCTACCCAATTGGGTTATCGCCTGTTTATTAAATTACTGCTGTTAGAGCACCTCGCCTTTGCTGCGCTGCTGACCACAGGTTTAACCCTGGCCTGGAATTTTTTTGGTTTCCAGCAGAGCTGGTTGCAATGGAAACTGCTGCTGATAATTACGCTGATAATTCCCCTGGAAATTTTTGATATCTGGTATGGCAATGTAAAACTGCCGCAGATATTCGCCAGCCCCAGGCTCACCGGTTATACCCAGGCACAAGCGCGGCAGCTGCATATCTACCACCGCTATATCACCAACACCGCCATAGCCATTATTCCCCTGGCGCTGCTAGCGATTATGTATTTGGTAATCGCAAAACCAGCTTTGCCCCAGCCCTGGCAATAAACAATATCGCTCATTACATCACCTCTCTAAAAAGGTAGTCTTCTTTTGCAGCGTAAATGTATCCAAAAGACTCGCAATACTTTTTAACATCATTGTTTTTGCGTTAAGCATATGAGCATATGAGCATATGGCGTCATCAAACACCGAAGGTCGCTCGCCTAAGTCCTTAGGACTCGCCTCAATAACATCCAATCGCAGTGAAGTGCCATAATAGGCTGGGTATCCGATTAACTTATCCTTTGCGCAATGCTGGCATTTTCATCCAGGTAAAACTGGCCACTGCAAAATCCCTCCCCGGCCCTCCCTTTATCTAAGGGAGGGAGCTATCCGATTAGCATCCTCGCAATCTCGTCGATGACAGACTCTGATCAACCAGGGAGCCGCGCCTCCCCCTTTGTCAAAGGGGGACTGAGGGGGATTTACTTTTGACCTATCCACCAAAATGCTAAGCTCTCACCCTTTATAACCGGACCTGAGACTAGCCCATGACCCAGCCCCAGAGCCCCGCCGCACAGCGCGCTGTCACCCTGGCGATGACCGGTGCCTCCGGCGCCCAATACGGTTTGCGCCTGCTGCAATGCCTGATCGCCGCCGATTGCAAAGTCTATTTGCTGATCTCCAGCGCGGCAGAAGTGGTAATCCGCACCGAGACAGACCTGGATCTGCCAGAAACCCTGGAGGAACAGGAAGCCTTTTTCACCCAGCTGTACAACGCCGAGGAAGACCAGCTACAACTGCTGGCCAAAGACGACTGGTTTGCGCCTGTGGCCTCCGGCTCCAGTTCGCCCAGCGCCATGGTGATCTGCCCCGCCAGCGGCGGCTGCCTCTCGGCCATTGCCCACGGCGCCAGCAACAATCTGATCGAGCGCGCCGCCGATGTCGCGCTTAAGGAGCGCCGCCAGCTGATCCTGGTGCCGCGCGAAACCCCCTACTCGCAAATCCATTTAGAGAACATGCTCAAGCTCACCCAGATGGGCGCCCTGGTGCTACCCGCCAGCCCCGGCTTTTATATGCAGCCGCAAAGTGTGCAGGAGCTGGTGGACTTTATTGTCGCGCGCATTCTCGACCAACTGGGCCTGGAGCAGGATTTAATGGCGCGCTGGGGTGAGGATTGATTATGGCCTTACCCAAGCAAGTCAAAATTGTTGAAGTCGGCCCGCGCGACGGCCTGCAAAATGAAAAGCAGGCCATAGCCACTCAAGCCAAAATTGATCTGGTTAACCAACTGGTGTATGCAGGCCTCAGCTACATAGAGACAGGCAGTTTTGTAAACCCCAAATGGGTGCCGCAAATGGCCGATAGTGGCGAGGTATTTAGCGGCATAGCGCGCAAGCCTGGCGTTACCTATGCCGCGCTTATCCCCAACCTCCAGGGCTTTGAGCGGGCGCTGGCGGTGGGAGCCAATGAGGTGGCGATTTTTGCCGCTGCCTCAGAGGCCTTCAGCCAAAAAAATATCAACTGCTCCATTGGCGAAAGCCTGCAGCGTTTTGAGGTAGTTATGCAGGCCGCCAGGGAAAATCATATTCCGGTGCGCGGCTATGTCTCCTGCGTACTCGGCTGCCCCTATTCCGGCGAAGTGGAAGCGGCGCAGGTGGAAAAAATCGCGCGGGAATTATTGGCCATGGGCTGCTATGAAATTTCCCTGGGCGACACCATAGGCGTAGGCACAGCGGGCAAAACCCAAAGCCTGATCGAAACCTGCGCGCGCAGCATTCCCCTGCCGCAACTCGCCGTGCATATGCACGATACCTACGGTCAGGCGCTGGCCAATATTTTTGCTGCACTGGAAATGGGTGTGAGCGTGGTGGACAGCTCTGTTGCCGGCCTAGGCGGCTGCCCCTACGCCAAGGGCGCCAGCGGCAATGTCGCGACCGAGGATCTGGTGTATATGCTCGATGGTTTGGGCATTAACCACGGTGTGGACTTACACAAACTTATAGCCGCAGGCAACGCCATAAGCGCCGCCATTAACAAACCCAACAATTCCAAAGTCGCCAATGCGTTTAATGTGAAATGCGTAGCGCCCTAGGAATATTCAACGACTCGCAAAGCCGAACTGACTTGTAAAACCCCACCGAATAGAAATACGCGACCCAACAGGTAAACCATGAGCAACGAACTCGAACAACAAATTAATTTGGAAACCGCACAAATCCGCTGGCACGAGCTGCAGCGCTTTTTCGCCAGCGGCTCCGCCATAGCAGTGGATGCCAGCCTGGACCTAACCCAGGTAGCCGCGCAAATCGCCGCTAACAATGCACCACAAATAAAAGAGTGGATGGATGCAGGCCTGGTGGACGCGGTAACCGACAGCCAGGCACTCGCCTGGTACGAGGCAGATGCGTTGGTCTGGGCGGTAGTGATTAAGCCCTGGGTGCTGGTGCAAAACAAAAAATAAATTAAACAATAGACAAGGAATTTAGCAATGACTAAAACCATTAGGAAGGCAATTCTGGGCAGCATTTTATTGCTGTTGGTGCTGGCATACGTAATTTACGCAATTTACTTAACTCCACGGCAACGCGCAGCAGCCCATTTAGAATATATTCACAACTCAATAAACGAAATGCATCCCGCCATTTTGGAGGAGGAGGCAACAGCGTTTAACACCTGGAACAAAGCTGGATACCAAAAAGCAAAAGCGCTGTTATCCGCTGTAAACAGCCAGGCAGATGAATTAGCGCTGCTAAACTTTTATTTAGCTGGCTATAAAGATGCGCATCTCGGCGGCTCTTTAAATCACACACCCTACCGCAAATTCGAATTCAACTCGGAGCTATGGGCAGGCTGGCTACTTAAAGCCACCAACACAGGCTATATAGTCGCTTACAGCAAAGGAGACGAAAGCTCCCCACCATTGAATGCTCGGTTAATAAGTTGCGACAACAAAGCGATAGACGAATTACTTCAAGAAAATTATTCCCCCTATATTGATAGCCGCTGGAATATACTCAAAGCACGCGACAGTGCCGCCAAAGCATTAACACTGGACCGCGCTGATGTCGCGATACTCAATCGCCCAAAATTAAAAAATTGCACCTTTCTCATTGGCGAGTCTAGCCGCAGCTACCCTTTAAACTGGTCGACAATCAGTGCCAGTGAATCAGCTGCCATCAACGCACAATATCAACACCCATATCACCTACCCTTCTTGGAAAAACCCGCCCCAGATATTGCCTGGATTCACGCCAGCGATTTTTCACTATTCACCCCGGAAGCGGTAAAAGCCCAACAAAAATTACTGCAAGATATTGCCGCACTCCCCAAAGACAATGCACTGATCATTCTGGATACAAGAGGCAATGGAGGTGGAAGCTCAATGAATGGCCAGAACATTATGGATGCCATATTTACGGATAAACAGGCCAACGAATATCTGTACAATAACTTTAACTATAGATATCAAGGTGCTAATGCAATTTTTCGTGCAAGCTGGCCGCTATACTGGTCAGAAGACTATAGCTATAAGCGATTAGTTGCTAATCAAGGAGAAGAATCAGAGCAGGCGCAATACCTTAAGCAATTTTTGATTCGTTTAAAACATGCCTTAGATACTGGCGAAAAACAGCTATACCAAAACGAAACACCTGTTACCTATTCTGGCAGTGCAGCCCCAACGGACGCTTGGAGGTCGAGCATAAAGCTGGTATTAATTACCGACAAATACTGTGTTAGTGCCTGCCTGGACTTTGTTGATTTAATAAAACTTATCCCCAATACACTGCATGTTGGTGAACCAACCGATGCAGATACGGTTTACACCGAAATAGCTTATATGCAAAGCAATTACGCCAAAGAGACATTTAATTTTATAGTTCCGGTAAAAAAGTGGACCAAGCGAATGCGCGAAGATAATAAGCCATATAACCCAGATATACTTTACCAAGGTGACATGAGCAACGATAAAGCCCTAGAGCAATGGACTATCGAAAAAGCAAAACAATACTTTAAACTTAATCACTAAGGACATAGGGGTATGCGCGATATTCGCCAAGCCTCTGCCCTGGTGGCAAATGTTGTTGCCAGCGCTTATCACCGCAAAAGATTAAAAGCCTAATGGATTATATTGAGCAGCTTGCAGTGGATTGGATGTTTAAAAAGCATATTGCTCAGCGGTATTGAGAACAGAACCCGACAATGTTAATTGCCGGGTTAATACTATGGGGATATTATCCCACCGCCAAGCTTGGGCTGATAAAATACCGCCACTATTTCAACAGCTAAACCTCAGCTAAAAAGGGAACCCCCCCCCATGAACAGCATTACCTCAACTGGCGTAATTTTGCGCTTTATCTTCGCCATTTTACTGGTACTACTCACCTACAACCCCACCGACTACTCCTACTTCCACTGGTTTTATCACAGCCTGGATAACTTTACGCCCTACGTCGCCATCGCTGGCGTAGCATTAATTATCGGCTGGGTGCTCTATGTGCGCGCCACCCTGGAATCCCTCGGCTTGATGGGCCTGCTGCTCGCCGGCATATTTTTTGGCTGCATGGTGTGGCTGTTTGTCTACTGGGGCTGGCTGAGCCTGACTAATGTATCGGCGGTGACCTGGGTGATTGAAGTAATACTCGCGGCGCTGCTGGCGATTGGTATGTCCTGGTCGCATATTCACCGCCGTATGACGGGGCAAGTGGATGTGGATCAGGTGGAAGATAAATAACAGCTTCCGCCAAAGGCGAAAATCGCAATAAAAAAGGGACCAAGGCTTAAGCCTTAGTCCCTTTTTTTTGCTTAAGCGCCAAGCACTAGTTGATCCTGGTGTAAATCTCTTCCAACTTAGCCTTCATCGCCTCATCCACTTCATGGGGCTTAATGCGCGAGATTATGCCGCGCAGTACACGAATTTCATTCTGATCGATTAGGCCATCTTTTTCGGCTATCTCAACAATCTTGCCCAGCTCATAGGCATCCAGCTTGCCGTCATTGCTAAAACACTGAATGGATCTAAAGCTCATCTCCAAATAATCGCGCGACTCTGCCATTGTGTGGCTCCTTTGCGGGGGTGAAGTGAATTTATTCAATAATTAAAAATTGTTTGATCGCATTTTTTTGCGGGTGATTTTGCAGCCAGAGCTTAAACTCTGTCGCCTTGGCCAAATCGCCGGCACCCAGCACTTTTAAATAGCGATCCAGCAGCGCTGTCTCCTGCCGCTGTTTGCGGATATTGCGCTGCCAGGCATCGGTGAAAATTTTCGGCAACTTGTCTTGCAGGTCGAGCTTTTTCAGCAGCTGCCATTCGCCTTTTTCCAGCCAGGCTTCGTCGCAGGCGGCGCACAAATCCAGGTGGCGATGGGTGTGGGGATCAATTTGATATTTGAGCATCAAGCGGCTGCACTTGGGGCACTGGTTAACCGACTCCTGCTCTGCCGGAGCTTCACTCACCGCGCGATTTATCGCATCATCCACGTCCAATTCAGTGCAATCCAATTGATCCGCCCAAAAACGGTAATTCATCAGCGACACCAAAGCGCCATTACACACCTGGCACACAGCCGCCACCAGGCCTGGCTCCAATTCTCTGGGCTCGAGATCCAGGGTTTTACATTGGGTACATTTCATGGTTTTTCCCTATTGTATTGGCAATATTTAAACGAATTGAGCCCACAGTTGCTCAAACTCGCGTTGATAAGCCGCCACCAAACGAGCGTCGTCAGTCACCAGAATATTTTCGTGGTTGTATTCACTGGCGGAGCGAGTCCAGTTAAAGCTGCCGTTAACTAAAATGCGCTGGTCAACAATGGCGAACTTGTGGTGCATATGGTTGCTGGTATTATCCATGCGCACCGGGATACCTGCATCCATTAAAATTTCTATATCGCTACCAGGGTCCTCCGACTTGTCGTTGTCGGTAATCACCCGCACCTCTATGCCGCGACTCTGGGCACTGCACACGGCATCGCTCAGGCGATTATCGGAGATAGTAAACACACTTATGGCGAGCGACTGGCGCGCACCATGGCAGAGATCAATTAATTTACGCCGACATTCATCGCCGGGACTAAAGTAGGCCTGGGCCTGTCGGCTGCCCTGGGTGAGCCGGTGGCCGTCGATAATTTTCACCAGCTTTTCCAGCCAGATAAGCGTTGCCACCGCCTGATCACCGCCTTGGCGCACTGGCTCGCGCGCCAGGGCAAAGGCTTTGTTGCGCACAAAACTTATGGCATCGCTATTCAGTTGCGGCAATAGCGCGCGCAGCTCCAGGGCTTCGCTTTGGCTGAGGGTAAAATCAGCAAGGCTGTCCACCAACCAGTTTTCCAATACAAGTTGATCTTTCACTTAAGCTTCTCCACCTTCTCCACCTTTTGCTTCGCTGCCATCGCCGGGTTTTACTTCCGACTCCAGCTGACGCAGACGCGTCATGACTTCCATTATCTGGTGATAGTTGCGCAGATCTATGTCCAGTTTTTTATCCATATTGCGCACCAGCGGCAGAATACTGCCCTCGATGGTTGCCGCTAGGGTGGCAAGGATTTTATCCAGGCCGGGCAGCGGCTGGTTGATCACTTCCACCCTGGGTGGCGCAATCGGTTCAACCGCTGGCAATTTGCTTTGCTGCGCCTGAAACTTAATAAATTTATCCAGCTGGCGATTGAGCAATTCCAATTGCTTTTCGGTGCCCGAAGCTTCAGGCGCGGCTGCAGGTTCATCGCTGCGCTGCGCCAGGCTGCCGAGCTTTTGAATGCCCTCCACCATATCGGCTAGCTGCACCACCACTTTTGCGCCCACATCGGCATCGCTGCCGCCCAGGGCTTTGTTGCGCAAAAAGTCTTTTTTGATTTGTGCCCAGCGCTCGCGCTGCTCATCGGTCATATTGCCGCGCAGCTCTGCGAGTTTAAGCAGATTGCTCTCGGCACCTGTGGTGAGCATCTGCGCCTCGCCCAAATAGTGGTCGGCGATCATCTGCATCAGCTCCTGCTGATTCATCACTGCCGATACTTTTTCGGCCATCTTGTTCATATTGCGGTAACTGCCCTGCAATTTAAACGAGGGCTCCAGGCGATAATTATCGTCTTGCGCGGCCGAGGCGATATATTGCTGATTGATTTTGAGCACCACCTGCTGCACTGCAAACAGTTTGCGCAGCACATCCACTATCTCGTTCACCTCGGCGCCCGAGTATTGATGGCTTAAATCGGTGGTGGCCACCTGCTCGCCCTTGGCCATGGCGCAAAATTTGTAAACGTCATTCATATCGCGCAGCGCCAGGGGCGCGAGCACGCTATTGGAGGTGAGCGAGTTCTCGATATAGCTGAGAGCAAACTGCTCCTCCATGCCGCCGAGGATATCGCCCAGGTTATAAATATCGGCGCGGTTGGCGAGCATGTCCGGTACCTTGAAGGCCTCGCCCGATTCTGTGTAGGGGTTACCGGCCATGCACACGCAGAATTTTTTGCCGCGCATATCATAGGTTTTGGTCTGCCCCTGCCACACGCCCTCGATACGGCGAGTGCCATCGCACAGCGAAATAAATTTTTGCAAAAATTCGGCGTTGGTGTGCTGAATATCATCGAGATAGAGCATCACATTGTTGCCCATCTCCAGCGCCAAATTGAGCTTGACCAACTCCTGGCGCGCTGTGGCATTGGGCGCTTGGGCCGGGTCGAGGGAGAGCACATCGTGGCCGAGTGAGGGGCAATTGATTTTCATAAAAATCAGCCCCAGGCGATTGGCCACATACTCCATTAACGTGGTTTTACCGTAACCCGGGGGCGAGATCATCATCAGCATGCCCATCAGGTCGGTGCGCTTGTTGGCCCCCAGTGAACCCATTTGCTTGGCGAGGTTGTCGCCGATAATTGGCAAATAGGATTCATTGATCAAACGGTTGCGCACAAAGGAGCTGAGCGGGCGCGGTTTGAATTCGTTCAAGCGCAAGCTTTTGCGCTCGCTATCCAAAATTTGCTGGCGCACCTCCAGATAGCGGCGATATTGCGGCACCACTTTTTCGCGGTGCTCTGCCAGGCGCTGCACAAAGGCATCCAGCGAAAATTGCAGGCGGCGCTCTTGAATGCGCGGGTGCTCGCCCATCAGGCCTTCCACCTGCAGCTCCAAATCCACCTGGGTGTAGCGGCGATCTAAACGCTGCTCGCCGTTGAGCAGTGCAATGGCCTCGGGCACATAACTGGCGAGGGGCGCGTACTGGGGATTTTTCACCAGCGCCTGCAGCCAGGCCTGGGCCAACTCCCAGCGCTGCGCCGGCCAGCCGAGCATTTTTTCTTTGACCTCCTGGTAGTGGCGCCAGGCTTCATCGCCCATAGAGGCCTGCAGCGCTTCCACTAACTGCACCGCGTATTTGCTGGTAATAAATTGGGTATTGCTGTTGCCCAACTCCTCCACCAAATATTCCGCCGCGCGGGAAATGGCCAGGGCATCCGCCGGCAGCGGGTGGCGCTCGATAAATTCGGCAAAGGTCAGGGTAATTTCGCGGGTTAAATCCGCGAGTGCATCGCCGCTCATAAAAATATCGCGCATGCGCTTGGCGGACACCGCGCGGTCTTTCCAGGTCTCGTAGGAAATGGAATTGCCCTGGGCTTTGGACTTAAGCGCAAAGCCGCTGATATTGGCCCAGAATATTTGCGCCAGCGCGCGGCTTAGTGGATCAAAGCGCAGCAGGTCCGCCGCGTCCAGCGCGGGCACCAGGGCTTTTAACAGCAGTGCCGCATCCTGATCGTGAATGCCTTTTTGATAGCCATCCTTGTAGCGTGGCGCGGCAAATTCGCGCACCAGCTTAATTAATTTTTCATCATCGACTAAAGCTTCGCGCAGCAGCGCTGGCGTCAGGCCATCGCTCTGGGCATCGGCGGCGCGCACTATGGTATCGGCCAAATACTCGGCGCGGTACACCTGGGGCGATTCCGACTCCTGCGCCATGGCCCAGTAATCGCGCAGCGCCAGTAACTCTGCATTGGCGACAGGCGCGTAGTAATCGGTTCCGGTCAGGTGAAAGCAGAGTTCGCCTTCGCGCGGAATCAGGGTGAGGTCCAGCTCCTGGGTATTAACACTGAATTTGTGGCGCGGCCCCAGTTTGATAACATTACCGCCCTCTTCAAAAATATCGCTTTTGTCGCGCAGCGCGCGCAGTGCCTGGCCCTTAATAGCTTTAAAGCGCGCGTCCACATCATCGGCTTTAACGGCGTTGTCCAGCGCTTTTAATTGCTCGATCAACTCCTGGATTTTTTGCACCAGGGCATCTGAGGCAAAATAGGTATTCAGCTCATCCTGATTGCTGATACTGAGCGATCGCTTTTCAATGCTGGCTAAAATCCGCGCGGCGGCATCGCTGAGGTTTTGCGCCTTGCGCTGGCGCTCGTCGAGCAGGCGCTGCTTGTGCTCCTGAAAGGCTTCGTAGATCTCCTCGCGCTTGGCCATAATATCGCTGAGGAATTGGTCGTATTCACTGAACTGGCCCTCCAATTCTTCCAGGCGCACCAGGGATTTGGACAGCTGCTCATCGCAGCGCTCGGGGGTGCTGGCCAGCCCCAGGGCGTGGGTAATACTTTGCGAAAACAATTTAAACTGGGCGCCGAATTGCGCCACAGCTTCGGCCGAGCCAAAACTTTTTTGCTTGTGCTTGGCGTTGGCGCGGGTTTGGTTAAGGCGCGCATAAATTTCGGAAATGGCATCCACTATGCGCGTGCGCAAGGTGGCATCTTCCACTTTTAGGGTGCCCATCAATTCCGAGAGCAAATCCAAACCGGCGGCGACAGTTTCAATGGTCTCCACCAGCGGTTTTAATTCGGCGTTGGTGGCTGTGGTTTCCAGCTCGGTATTGAGCTGCGCAATGCGCGCATCATAGGGTGCAAAGGCCTGGTCGCGCGCCAGAAACTCCACCGTCTGCTGGCTGAGTTGCTCGCCCGCCTGGGCCAATACCTGATCCAGCTCGGCAATGCGCTCGAGGTTGATATAGCGCAGCTCGCGAATGCTAGCCAGCTGGCCACGCTGGCGGCGCAATTGAGTCAGGCCATCGACATAGTCTTCCGGGGTTTGCCAATTTTCCGGGCGCAGCAGTTGCAGTAATTTTTCCTGGGCCGCCTCCGCCTCTTGCATGGCTTTTGCCGATTGCGCGCGAATGGATTCGACTTTTTCAAATTCGTCGATCACCAGCTCCGCAGTGGCCGCCACCTCCTTCAGAGTGGAGGCTATGGCGAGCATCTCCTTGTCGTTGAGCCAGTGGTAAACATCAAATACTTTTTTGGCCGACTGACTTAACTCTTCGTAAAGTTTTAGCGATACCGATTGATTGGCGATCATCCGCCCCAGGCTGTAAAACTCGGAGATACCGCGCACCAGCTCGTTGTTGCCAATGCGGCCATAAAAATTCTGCCGCGGCGGCGCTTTGCTGGCGTGCTCGGCGCTTTCAAAAGGCGTGGCCCATATTTGCATGGGATGAACCCGGGTAGGCTCAGCTTCGGCACTAAAAATAACCAACTGACCGTCCTCCGCCAAGGCATAGCCATTGCCGTAGAGCGGATTCTGTAGCGTTTTTTCAATCAGGTTATAGGTGAGCAAACAAACGCGGCCATCCACCGGTTCGTAAAATACATAGAGCACATCTTCGCCATTGGGCGAGCGCATACTGCGCTTAAAGCGGAAGGCGCTGTTGTCCTCGTCAAAGGTTTTGCTCTCGCCGTTATTCAAATAGTAACCGCCGGGGAAAATCACCCCGTGGTCTTCCGGCAACTGCACACAGGATTCGCCCAGGGCATCCAGGCGCAGTACACTTTGGCTGAGCTCATTAAAAATTAAATAGCGCCAGGCCTCCTCGCGGTAGGGGCGAATTTTTAACAGAATCAGCTTGCCCACCTGGGCGTAAAAAATAGCGGCATCATCCAGCGACTGGGTTTTGTCCTCTACCGGCTCGCGGTAAATGCCCAGGCCATCCTCGGTGTTGTTTTCCACCTTGATGGTCAGGTCGCCGCCAACAGTTTCGACAAAAACCTTATCGAGAATATTTAAATGCGAGTGGCGGCCAAGCACTGCGTCATCGCGGCTGGTGGCCTGCCATTCAAAATCAAACGCTGGCGGCAATTGAATATCGCGCTCGCCGCGGTTGTCGACGTAGCTAAATTGTTTGCCATCGGCGGATATGGCCCAGCGAAACACCCGCAGGTCATCCAGGCGCTCGCCAATTTGAAAGCCCGCCAGCAAATGGCCATTGTTGATAGTAAGTTCCACCAGCTTGGTGTTTTTGTAATAGCGGTAGAGCTCATCAAAATCGTTAACAAAACTCTGCTCTGCTAAAAAACTGCCTGCCAGCGGCGCCGGAGTTAACTCCAGCCCGGCCTCGCCCTGCTGGCAGCTAAAGAGCGCAAACACATCCTCGACCTTGGTTTCTTTTTTAAGGCCGATAAACACATTAAAGCCAAACAGCAGCAGGTCGCCCGCCTGAACTATGTCGCGCGGTACGCAGTTGTTTTCGGTGCGCACCCGCACCCTCGCCACCACCGCCATGGCGGAGCTGCCAAATTCCGCCAGGCGCGCTTCGTTTAACGCGCGCACGCCCTGGTTGAGCGCCTGGCCCTGATCCAGCAGGCGCTTGCGAATAACCTCGTAAGCGCCGCCCTGGGCGACGGCGCTGTCGACCAGAGATTCGTCAGCGGCTTGAGTTGCTTGCGACATAAAGTTTTCCTTGTTGTTCTGTCGGGTGTTCGAGCAATCGAAGTTAACCCCCCCTCCGAACCTCCCCTTTCAATAAGGGGGAGGAACACAATCTGCCACTCGCTTTAGTGGCTGAAATTCAAGAGTGGGCCTTTCGCTTCCCTCCCCTTGTTAAGGGGAGGATTAGGCTGGGGTTAACTGTGATTAACCAATCACTTCCGCGTCTTCAGCTTTCTCTTTTTTCACCTCGGTTGGCGCCGGGGTGGCCGCTTTATTGACGAACCTGTCGAGCACGGCCTGGATAACACCGCTCTTGCCCGCCAGGCCATCGATGGCTTTGCCAATCGACAGCGACTTGGCGAAATTGTCGAAGAACTGCGCTTCGCCGCCGACTATATCGATATGGGCTTTTTGCAGAGCTATGGCGAGAATATCGGCATTCTCTTTCGCAATTTCTTTGCCCGCTTCGATACTGGCCAGGGTTTCCTTGAACGCTGTTTCCAAGCCCATGCGATATTCTTCATGCTCGCGCGCTTTGTCGCTCATGGAGTTCATAGCGTCGAACTTCTCCACCAAGCCTTCGGCTTCGGCTTTGAATTGCTCGCGCGTTACATCGGCGCCGGCCAAACCAATTTCTTTTTTGGCGCCCGCTTCCGAACTACCTTTCACCGCAATCACACCCGCTTCGGCGCTGCCTTTGGCAGTAATAACTTCCGCCTCTGCTTTACCGGCATCGGCCTGGGCGGTGCCTTTGGCACGAATCACACTGGCCTCGGCCATACCTTCTTTCTCGATGGCCACCGCGCGCGCTTCCTGCACCTTGGCATCGGCAAAGCCTGGTGCAGCCCGCTCTGCCTGGACACCTTCGGCCATTTTTTTCATGGCTTCTGCCTCTTTGGATGAAGCCTCCAGCTTGGCTTGCGCCATGGTCATAATTTCGCTGGCTTTATGCTTGGCCGAGAGCTCTTCGGCTTCTGCAGCTTTTACTTGTTTCACTTTTTCTTCTTCGGCTTTGGCCTCGGCAGCCAGCACCTGCACTTGTTTCTTGCGGTCGGCGTCGGAGACTTCACGCACTTCTTTAATGCGCTCCTCTTCGATGGCCACGGTTTTATCCACCACCACGCGCTCGCGAATCACATTGGCGATTTCTTTCTTCTGCAGCTCTATGGCTTTTTCCGCTTCAATGGTTTGCAGCTCCACTTCGCGTTTGCGTGCCACCACTTCCAGCTCGCGCGCACGGGTGACTTTTTCTTCCTCAATCGCCACAGCGCGCAGGCGGTTTTGCTCGGCCACTTCGATTTCGCGTTTTTGATTTTCGGTTTGCACCGCCAGCTCTTGCGCTACTTGAATCGAGGTCTGCTCGTATTTGCGGCGCTCTTCCTCTTGAACCTTTTTGGTTTCTGCTTCTTCGCGCGCTTGAATAGTCGCTATCTCGCGTTTCTGGCGCGCCTCTGCGTCTTTTTGCTGACGCTCCAGGGCGAGCATGGCCTCGGTGGTTTCCACGTTCTTTTTCTTGATCGCCAGCTCTTCATCGCGCTCCAGAATATTGGTGCGCACATTTTGCGCGGCGGTCAACTCGGTAATCTTTTTGATACCTTCGGCGTCGAGAATATTATTGGGGTCCAGCGACGACTTGGGGGTCTGCTCGATATAGTCGATGGCCACATCCTCCAGCACATAGCCGTTCATATCATCGCCAATAACCTGGATAATTTTTTCGCGGAATTCCAGGCGGTTTTCAAACAGCTGGATAAATTCAATCTGCTTGCCCACGGTTTTTAACGCCTCCGAGAACTTGGCGGCAAACAGCTGGTACACAGCCTCTTGGTCGGAGGCGCGATCCGCGCCTATGGCTTTGGCCACGCGCAGCACATCCTGCGGCGTTTCGTTAACGCGCAGATAAAAGGCCACGGTGATGTCAGCGCGCAGGTTGTCTTTACAGATCAAACCATCGCGGCCACGTCTATCCACCTCGAGGGTAATCAAGGAGATATTCATCAAC
>JBNLGJ010000015.1:0-143182 GCA_050305995.1 Cellvibrio sp. | reverse complement strand
CTATCTGGCTTGTCTATTGATACACCGCGGGTTATACAAACTCATTACCCTGTATGAAATAAAGCGAGCGATGAGGTTGATTACTCTGGCGATTAAAAATCATGAGTTTGCGTAAAATTTGTGGGGATACGTCAGGGTCAGAGCCCTTTAATACTTTAATGGGTGTCTACGCTTATCTATACTCTATTTTTCCTGAAGGAGGTTAGTAGTATGCCGCGTAAACAGCGCTTTATTATCCCAGGTCTTCCTGTTCATATTGTTCGGCACGGCCATAGCCGAAAACCTGTCTTTTTTGAAGATACGGACTATTCGGTAAAAGTAATCTCCGTCAACGAGATATGAGGCGCGGCGAGCATTTGCTTTGCATGGGATGTTATGTTAAATCGAAAAAGCGTTGACTAAACATAGACTTAACCGTATTTTCGCCAAAACCAGCTCCGAGATATAAGTCAGGGGCTTTTCGGTCTTTAAGGTCACTATTTAAATGTTAAAGTGAACATATGAAATTCAGCAAGTATCATGCTTTGGGTAATGATTACATAGTCATCGATCCTAAGTACTTAAATGAAAATCTTTCAGGCGCACATATAAAAGCTATATGTGATCGTCACTTTGGCATAGGAGCTGATGGTATTCTTTATGGTCCTGAGAAAAGTGATAGCTGTGATTTCGCTCTTAGAATATTCAATCCAGATTCTAGTGAAGCTGAAAAAAGCGGAAACGGTTTGCGAATCTTTTCAAGATATCTTTGGGATCAATCTCTAGTTTCTCATAGTGAATTTACCATCGAAACAAAAGGAGGGGCTGTAAACTCAATTGTTGGTGATAAAGGACTTTCGGTATCAGTAGGAATGGGGAAAGTACGTTTTACGCATGAGTCAATTGGAGATCCCGAGCCTAGGCCTGAAACCATTAATGTTAAAGGTCAAGAATTTACCTATTTTGTGGCTAATGTTGGTAATCCTCACTGTGTCATTTTACTAGAAGATGTTTACCCCTCTTTAGCTAAAGATTTTGGCAGTATTATCGAAAATGACCCAAGATTTACCAATAGAACCAACGTGCAATTTGTCAAAGTCATAGATAATGAATCACTCCAAATTGAAATATGGGAGCGTGGCGCGGGTTATACCTATGCCTCTGGTTCGAGTAGTACAGCGGCGGCTTCCGTAGCCCATGCTTTAGGCTTGTGTGGTTCTAATATCAATGTTCAGATGCCTGGTGGAATAATTAATATAAAACTGAATGATCAGTTCTTTGCTACGATGACTGGTCCTGTTCGTAAAATTTGTGATGGTGATGTGTCTAGTGAGGCGCTTAGTTCACTCTAACAGACGCGTCAATCAGGACGCTCGCAAGCTCGCGCCTATTACGCGGGGATAACTATGGTCGGTTCTAAGGGAGCAACATAAAAGAATGAAAATAATTGTCTTATTGGTAACATTTATTTTTATGGCATCAACTTCTACTGCAAATGAACTCCAAACCAGAAGAGATATTAATAATCAGATCAAAGACCTTGTATTGAGCAATGATTTTTCTCAGCTTGAAGATATAGCTAAGAGATTCCGGGAAAAAGAATTGAGAACATCAAGTGGATTGTGGATGTTAACTCTATATTATGGGGCTATAGATGAAATGATCCCCTACGCAGAAAAAGACCCTCAAGTATGGTCTGGCTTAGTACAAAAAACTGATTTATGGATTGAGAAATATCCAGAATCTCCAACACCTTATATTGCAAAAAGCATTATTCTGAAAAAAGAGGCGTGGAGTATAAGGGGTACAGGGTATGCGAAGACAGTAAAGCTAGAGGCATGGGAACCATTCTATAAAAAAATAGATGAGTCAAAGGCAATTCTAATTAAAAACAAAAAGATATCAAGCCAGGATCCTCATTGGTACGTCGTGATGACACAAATCGCTACAATACAGTCGTGGAATGAAGAGAAATTTGAGGAATTAATACAAGAAGGCCTATACAAAAATCAATACTATTTTCAATTGTATTTTGACATCATGGGATATTACACCCCGAAATGGCATGGTAGCGCTGAGAAAATAGAGGCCTTTGCAAATAGCGCTGTAGAGCGGACAAAAAGCAAGGAAGGCGCTGGGATGTATGCGCGTATTTACTGGGCAGCTTCTCAGTCTCAATTTCAAGGGCGATTATTTCAAAATTCAAACGTCAGATGGGATGCTATGAGTAAGGGAATTGACGACGTACTTGAGAAGTACCCTGATCAATGGAATATAAATAACTTCGCACTGTTTTCTTGTCTAGCACAAGATAAAGAAAAAACTCAAAAGTTAATTTCAATGATTAAAGAACCTGCAATCAAATCTGGATGGCTAGGTAATATTAAATACTATCAGCACTGTAAAGATTGGTCGCTACAATAATGTAACAAAGCACTTCTGTCGGACAAATTTTACGCTGCGCTCCAAAATTGCCGCAGAGCGCGGCGTTGAAATTGTAGAAAAACTCTAAAAAATAGGCATTTTTTTGATAGAATATGGCTGTTGCTTAAAGGAAAAATCAACATGCCTAACTTCAAGCCGACTAACTACAATTAAGACGCCTTCATCGCTTTAATTTTGAAGAGCAGTTGCAGCAAAATCCCTTCACGCTTACCTTGCATCACCTTATAGATCACAAAATTGATCTCTCTGCCTTCCACGACAAATATAAAAATGATGCCGGTGGTCGCGCCGCCTATGATCCGGCCATTCTGCTTAAGATTATTTTGTTCGCTTATGCCAAAAGCTTCACCTCCAGTCGTGAAATTCAGTGGCAGTGTGAGCACAATGTGCTATTTAAATCGCTGTCCTGCGATAGTGTTCCTCACTTTACGAGCATTGCGAGCTTTGTCAGCAGCTATCCAGATGCGATTGAGTCCGTATTCGAACAGATTTTGCTGGTTTGCGATGAGCAAGGCTTGCTGGGGCATGAGTGGATAGCAAACTCGGAAAGTTCTATTACAGCCACCGCATGTCCACGGTTGAGCCTGTGTTTGCCAATATCGGCACCCAGAGACGCTTAAATCGCTTTTCCTTGCGAGGAAAAGTAAGGTGCAAGGCCAATGGCAGTTGTACTGTTTGGTGCATAACATCGAAAAAATAGCGAATTACGGCAATTTAGGGCTGCAGTGATCAATATATCGACTTGTCCACAGATAACACTTAATCTGTGCGTATAAGAAATGATTATGTTAAAGGGGTTTAGCGGAAAGTTGGCCAGGCAAAAATTACAAAAATTGGCTGTGGATAATTCATTTCTGGAAGGTGATTTTCTACAGTTTCGTTATGTTCTACGGGTAATCTAAATGACTAAAGTGTTTGCTGGAGCCTTTGGTGTTTTTCTAATTGTTGTGTTTTTGAACTTTGGGTTTATGAAATTTATACTAAATAAACAAAGTTCTGCGGATATTAACGGTTTGGGTACGGTTTATGTTGGCTCCATAATAGACCATTCTAAGTTTGGTGTAGGCAAAGTTGAAGAAATTCATAAAAATGAAGAAAGCCATACTTTGGTTGTTGAATTTAAAGAAGAGGGAACGAAGTTTCTTATCGCTGAACTATCTCCCATTAAAATTCAAAAAAATTGAACACTAAAGAAAACATAACAAGCTAGGCATGTCGCAGCGCTGAACTCGCAACAAGTTGCTCGCCCATGCTGGCGGCCTTAGGTAAAGAAAAATAGTGCAACCGTGAAAGAGTCAAACATGGAAGAAGGACCGGTAATTGATCGCTCCAAGTGGCACAAGCCTTCGTACCTTGGCCACTATGATGAAAATGCCACCCACTACGAAGGTATTCGCTCTCGCTGTTTAAAATGCGAAACATCGTTCGTGTTTTCGGCACTGGAACAGAAGCAAGCTTTTGAAGTCGAGCATCGATACCCCGGCCACCTCCCATCGTTGTGCCCTACGTGTAGTGGGGAATGGGAAATCCTAAAACAACGAATACTAGAGTGTGAGCACTTATGGGAAGAAAATCGTACGAGGTTAGCTAAGAATCAAGAATTCCTTAGTGGGTGGCTAGCACTCTTGAAGAATGGGCAGCCTTATGGAAAAAGGCGTTTTGAGTCTCGAGTTCGTATGCTAATCAAAGCCATTGAGGACCTTTCGTGAGCCAAGAGAGTTATCTAATAATCGACTCACGTGCGACCTCCGTTCCGTCGGCCTTTTTTGTGGTAAAAGATACCAACTGCACTCCGGCGCCATAGCCGGGCGTTAGCATTCGTGGAGAAATTGTGAATATTCGGGAAGCATCAATAGACGACGCAATTAAAATTAAGAATTTAGTGTCATCTCTATCTCATTTTTACCTTGAGGATAATGGCTCGTTACTCCCAAGTTGGTTTTCTGAGACTCTGGCGATTTCAGAATTCGAGAATCGTTTAAAGAGCAAAGACTTTACCAATCTGGTTTATCTCTTGAATGAGGAGATTGTTGGCTATATCTCAATTAAGGGTTCAAGCCATATTTATCACTTGTTTGTTGCTGAACACCATCAAGGCAAAGGAATATCAAAAGAGCTATGGAACTGCGCCACATCCACTTTAGAGGCGGATGTTTATACTGTTCGCTCATCAGTATTTGCTGTACCGGTGTATAAGAGCTTTGGTTTTAAAGCGTCTGGAGAAATGGCTAGCAAAGATGGCATCAAATTTCAGCCTATGGAGATGGTGCGTTAAATGCTAACAAGCCGCTCAAATTCGTTCCGGCCACTAAAAAAGGCGTGGACTCCACCAGACTCGCTAACGCTCGCCGTTTAGCGCGGAGTTATCCATAAGGAATTTAACCATGCGTCTCGTTTTATTTTTAGTGCTTACATTAACTACTGTATTTTCAAAAGCGAACGATAAAATTTCAGTTTCGCTTGAAGAAGCAAGGCTATACTCGGCTTATGTTGGGGCATTGGCTATGAAGGATCATTGCAATATTAAATCTCAACATAGAGAAGGAGACTTTTAGCTAGCGTTAAATGCCATAGCTAAAAGCTTTATTAAAAAGGGAATGAGTGAAGAAGCCTTGAAAAAACTAACCGACGACTCTAAGGCAATTGCACAGCAAAAACCATTCTCGGAATGCAGTGCCGAAACCAAGGCGGTTATTGTTGATTCCTTTAATAAATCGTGGGCGCGGGCAATGCAAGTGGCTCAACAAAAAGGCTAACAAAGTGCTGCAACTCGGGCACTGCGTGCTCAACGGCAGTTTGTAAGTATGAGTAGAGATATGGAAATTGTTTTTGAAGGGCCTTGGTTTTCGTCTGAAGAGGATGAAGACCAATTTTTTCAAGCTATATATGATCTTCCTCAATATTCTAAAATTGTGGGAAGAGGAACTTATCTTTATCTTGAGTTGAAGCTTCCTATAGAAGAAAAAACGGTTGGTGGCTTATTGCAAACTTTTCATCGTTGGAATATCGACGTCAGTTCTCTAGTTGTATTAAAGCCATTTCTACACCAAAGCGAATTATAGAATTCATAGTTTTTGCGTACTTAAATTTTTAAAGCTCGCCAAATATAAAGTGGGCATACAAGCCGTTCCAGCTTCGCCACTACGTGGCTGGACAGCTTGTAAGTCGCGCTTTTGTGTAATCAGGAAATCAAACAATGAGAATATTCATCTACTGTCTTGTTTTGATTTTGAGTTCTTGCTCTGTGATGAAAGAGAGACAGGATTGGGACTTTATTCAATCTGTAGGTGGTATGGTTGTTGGAGCTCAGGACAAGGATCCAAACTGGCTTATACTGCAGGGTGACATCTCAGGATTACATGAGTTCACTACAGAGCCTACCTTGGTAAACTCTGCCTTGGCACTAAAGTCAGTAAATGCTTCCGTAGATGGTGATGCAATCAATTTGTATGTTACGACAACTATAATTTCCAAAAAGTACAATTCAACAAAAATTGAGGGCGTAAATATTGTCTCAGTAAAAGTTGGTCAATACACTGTTCAATATTTAAATAGAGATGGTAGCGTGGTTAAAATTGGCAATGTCACAATATACAGATAACCACATAACAATTTTAGTCAGCATCCACTCCAAAAATTCAACAGAACACGGCGTAAAAAGGAGTATTAAATGACATTTACCTCTTGGTTGAAAAGAAAATATCCAGAATTATCAAAAAATAGCGCCGAAAGCTACATTCTTATAAAAAATGCAAAAACCAATAGAAAATCACTAATAGCTGCATCTTTTATCCTTGTGTATCTAATTACTTTCTACACAGCATCAATTCTTTCAAGCTACTTTAGTGCAGAGTTCGCTAAGGGAACTTTAGGAATAACAATTTATATTATTGCTTTTATTTTAGGTTCTTTTCTTTTTTTAGCTATAAGCAGTTTTATAGTCAAAAGAGAAATAGAAAGGCTGCTTAAAGAATAAATTTTTAACAAGGCGTTGCGGCATCGCTCCGCTCGATAGATTGTAAGCAGGGTATTTAGCGAATCGCTGCGCGAAGTTTATCGCACATGCGCTGTTTAAAAACTGCGGCTGAACTTCACGTTACATAAAGCTTAAAATTTTAATTTATCGCATCCTGGTAGAATGTATTGGCTTCAATTGAGCCTGTGTAATAATGATTAAAATGTGGATTTCTAAAAATAAATCAAGGAGTTAAATATGAATGAGTTTATGGTTTCAGGCGGCATACTATTTTTGTTTGGTGCTTTATCCGCAAAGTGGGCAATGGAGTTGGGTTATTCTCAATTATCTCAAATAGGTATGTTCTTTTTCGGGTTGTTTTTGGGGCCGCCTGTACTTCTTCATTTGTACGTCAAAATGGTGCATAAACGCAGTAAGGCAAAAGAGCCTGGCGCGCAGTTCTTTGGAAATTCACAGCCGAATAATAGCTAACTTGGTATAAATCCATTTTCAGTTTCTTTTATTTTTGAAGCTTAAGCTGGGTATTTGTAGAAAAGCGTTTTCTGGTTTTTCTCAATTTCTGTGCCAAGAACTTTTATGTAACAAAGCATTGCAGCACCGTTGCGCTTCGCTCCACTGGATAGTTTTTTTGCGCTTTTGCATTAGCGGTGCTCATTGTATATAACACAAAATGCGCAGAAAAAACTGCAGCTGAACTTAACTTTATAACTAAAACATGAAACGTATCGTTGAATTAATAAAGATGGATATCGAGAGGCTTGAGATCTTAAAAACGGTTTCGAACCTCAACTTACCCGATTGCTATGTTGCAGCAGGATTCGTCCGCAATATGGTTTGGGACCACCTGCATAACTATTCTGCAACACGATTAAATGATATAGATGTAGTTTATTACTCCAACCAAGGAATTGACGAATCAGCTTGCATCAAAAGATTGATGGATAAGCATCCGAAATACGAGTGGCAGGTAAAGAATCAAGCAAATATGCACCTTAAAAACGGAGATAGACCCTATCAGAACACTTCTCATGCGATGGAGTATTGGCCAGAAATCGAAACTGCTATCGGTGTCATGATTGACCGTCGCGGCCAGATTAAGGTCTCGGCTCCTTTTGGGGTGGAGTCGCTCTTTGCTGGATTCATTACGCATAATAAATATCGAGAAATTGAAGTCTTTGAGACAAGAATAGAATCAAAAAGGTGGTTAGATACTTGGCCCAAATTATCAGTAAGGTTATAACAATCGCCACCAGACTTCGTTTGCTAGACGCATTGTAAGTCGCGCATTTAGCAAAATGCGCAGCGCGGAGTTTATCGCGTATGCGCAACTTACAACGCGCCCCTGCGCTCAACGTTATGTTTCTCGGAGAAATAGGTGAATTCCGATAAATTTATTTTGGAAAAAGTCGAAAGTGCATTGAGTTTGCTCGATGAAGCTCTATCTAAAGTAGTTGATTCAACGAATGAGGAATACTCTATCGGAAAACTAGGTAGAGCAATTGGGATGCTCAGAGAGTTTCAATCTCCAATTTATGATCGAAACCCAGAGTTGCCCCCGCTACCGCCTTGGCATGGCTTGGAGGAGCCGCGACTCACTGACGAGCAAGTTAATGCTGTATCAAGAATATCCGACGCAGAACTAAGAAGAATTGACAACGAGTTGTTTTCATTGGTTGGCTATCAATCCCAAAAGGTGGCGAAAATAGTTCTTACATATATGTTTAAGAATGAGAGCATTGTACCAGGGATACCCGACTTGTTTTATGCTCAAAGAATCGAGCGAATGGCTCTAGATGGAAGGCTGGAATATGCAGGTAATCTAAAATTTATGCAGTTTTGTGAGGTCAAAGTTGCAAAAGCATAGCAATCGGCAACAGGCTCAGCCACTTCGTGGCTTGGACCTCCGTTCCGTAAGCGCTTTTGCTGGGCCTTAAGCTCAATATGAACCTGCTACTAAAGTGGAAAATTTGGAGAATTGAATCGGCTCTCAAGAATCTTGTGAAAGCTGAGGGGTTCAAACCGAGGGTTTGGTCTTTTGGGGCGTATTATATTGACCCTAAATACCTTGTATTTGTTGTGGGTGTTCCAACGGATACCGCTAAAGAAATATTAAAGTCAAAGAGCACTTTTACTGCATCGATGAAAGAGTTACTTGAAACTTTCAACTGGCCAATACAAGCAAGGTCAGAAGTAGTTTTTGATGTTGAGTCACAAGAAGCAGTAGATAGAGAAAATAATGGCAACTGGTGGTATCACTACAAATAGCACTAACAAGGGCAGGCAGCGGGAACGCCAAAAAGGAGAAATGTGTATCAGATACTGAAAATGATAAAAAAGAACCAGTTGGAAACTCGACAAATCCGGCAGTTATAGTTAACCATCCCACCGATGAAAAAGAAGACGAAGATGTCTTAGCATTAAAGGCGTTGTTTAAAACAACCCTTGAAACAAGAAATTTTGAAATTTCAATGCTGGTGCAAAGAAACAATTTCTTCATGATTTTTCAAGGTGTTCTGCTTGCTGGTCTCATACAGTCAGAACATACCAAGCCAATTGTTAGTTTTATGGTTTGCCTTGCGGGCTTTTTGGTTTCGGCGTTTCAAATATAAATGGCCGCAGGCGCTAAATTCTGGCAAGAATACTGGGAAGAAGTTCTTCACAGAATTGAAAATGAGCTAATAACTGCCATGAATCCATTAACATCAAGCAGAAGAAAGAAGTTTTATCTTTTCCATGACGAAATGTTTAGGTATCAAGAAATGGTGCAAAAGCGCTTAAGCAATCAACCGGATGGTTTTTAAGTAGCATTTTTGCCATTCCGCTTCGCTACATTTTAGGGCAAAAGTGCTACTTAAAACCCACCGATTATCGCAACGTTATACAAAAAGGAAGTCGCTGTGGCATCACATCCTCTAACAAATCGAGAATATGCTTATCTTGCTGTAAACGGCAAAGGTGACTCACGCCTTGTTACATCAATATTAAAAATTGACCCAACAAATCAGTGGTCTGAGGGTGAAATTAATCCTCGCAATAATAAACCTAGAAAATTCATGTGTTGGAACCTTACAAGTGGTTTAGATGATACTCATCCTATAGAAGAACATATTGAAAAATTGCTTGAAGTTATTGAGCCCCTAAAAGAAGAATTTGCTAGATTAAGTAAAAACTATAAGGTTTTTATTCAGTGTGTCGGTTATTTTCCGCCATCCGGTCACGGGCTGCATATTGACCACAGCCTTATTGAAAAATTGTACAGGTTATCCTTAGCATTGGATTATGACTTCTACTTCGTAGATGACTTGGACTATTGTTAGTCTTTAAAATCAAAAGCTGCATAACAAATGGTTGCTTAGCTTCTTAAACGTTCTCGCCGGAAAGTTCGTGCTGTGTTCGTTAATATCAAGCGCGGCATTTGCATCAAAAGTCTGCAGCTTCGCTCCGGTGCAATTAGTGGTTTTGTGGCAGCCTGCTCGTAGCTTGGTGCCGCTAGAAAGTCGCGGATTTTAAGGTGACCTTTATGAAAAAAGTAGTACCTCTGATATTGTTAGGGATAATTATAATTTAAGTAATCTGGGATTACAAAGTGCCCAAGGTGGAAACAAGTAACAACATTAATTTTGTTAAAGATGAAAACCTTGACTCTCATCAAGTAATTTCGGATGAGCATGATGATGTAGAAAATCCAAAAAAGGAAGATAAAGCTTTATATAATCATGTAGGCCTGAACGCCTATCAGGCAGACAAAATTCTTCAGTTTCAGGCTAGCCGTGGTTATTTTGATAGGCGTCAATTGGCCGAATACTCTTCATATGATTTGCCTACGCTTGATGCCTTGGCGAAAAATGGAGACATAAAGGCCATGCAAGTGCTGGCAGTGGAAAAGTTAAAACTGGGGGATATAGAAGCATCGCATCAGTTATTGTTGGACGCTGCTGTTTATGGGTCGACACAAGCATTGAATTTAGCTGCAGGTGACAGATTTTCTTCGTATGCACTTACCGAAAATCCCGATGACAAAGAAAACTACTTGGAGGAGGCATTTGCTTTGATATATGTTTCGAAGCGTAGAGGTGACTTTATTGCCACGGATAACTATATTCAATTAATGAAGGATATTCATAGAGTAGATTTAACTCCTGAGCAAGAGAAAAAATTTCGAAAAAAGCAGATCAGCTGTATGAATACTTAGAGAGTAGACGTAAAGATATTGGGCTTAATTCATTCAATAATACTGTTGCTGCAGAGCTAAAAATTCCTATTAACTAAAAGCTGGAAGAGCGCAGCGACTTCCGACATATTTTCAAAGATTGCCTCTGAATCCTGTCGGAAGTCGCTGCGCTCTTCTAGCCGACAGATTTAATAAACTTAAAAATCCCCCCACAAATACTGCACCAGGCTGACTGCTGTTACCGGTGCTGTCTCGGTACGCAGTACTCTTGGGCCCAGGGTGAGAGGCGCAAAGTGCTGGCCTTTGGCCTGTTCGATTTCGCTGTCGCTCAGGCCGCCTTCGGGGCCGATTAGCAGGGCTACAGATTTGGGGGATTTTTCTGCGGGGAGTTTTTGGCTGTCGCGATGGTGAAGGACAAAGCGCAGTTCCGCCTGGCAGGCGTTTAGCCAGTTTTCGATTTTTTGCGGCTCGCTCAGCTGCGGCAGAATATTGCGTTGGCACTGCTCGCAGGCGCTGATAATAATTTGCTGCCAGCGCTCCTGGAGTTTTTCCTGGCGGTCGCCAGTTACTTTAACCTCGGTGCGCTCGGTGATGAGCGGGGTGATTTTGGTTACGCCCAGCTCAGTGGCTTTTTGCAGCACATATTCAAAGCGTTCGCCGCGCGAAATACCAATCGCCAATTCCAGTTGCAGCGGCGACTCGCGATTTAGCTCGGTAAATTCACCCAGCGCAACGGCGACAGATTTTTTGGTTACCTGGGTTATTTGCGCGGCGTATTCACCGCCCTCACCATTAAACAACACCAATTCGCGCCCGGCTTGCATGCGCAGCACCTTGGCCAGGTAGTGGGAGGCGGCGGCGTCCAATTCGATTTGCGAATTGCCAGCCAGGGGAGTGCGGACAAATAAACGGGGGATACGCATAGTCAGTATTTTTTGTGCTTAGTGATCTTGTTTAATGTGTGTTTTGGCAGCGGTTTGATCGGTTGATTGATCGAGCGCTGATTCTAAAAATAAACGTGCGGCAGCAGTATGTTCGGTTAATGCATCGGCCGCTAATAATATCGCACCTGTAGTCCAGGTAGTTTTTTCGCGCGGCCAGAGCACCTGATCGCGAAAATTAAAGCCGGTCCAGTAGCCGCCGTCCTCATCCATAAACTGATGTAGCCAGCTAAACAGCGAAACCGCTTTGGCGTGTTCGCCCGCCGCCAATAGCGCCAGCGTTAATTCACAGGATTCCGCCACAGTTACCCAGGGTTCATCACTAACACAGCGGCAGCCAACGCCGGGTTCAACAAAAGTCTGCCAGCGGCTTTCGATACGCTGGTGCGCGGCCTGGCCGCTTACAACGCCGGCAAGAATCGGATAAAACCAATCCATACTAAAGCGGGTTTTGGGTGCCCAGGTACGGTCGAAATACTCCGGGTGATGGCGCAAGGCGTTGCCCAATTTTGCCCGCGCGCTGCGCCAGTGGGCGGCATCTTCGCCCAGGGTTTCTGCCAGTAAAATGGCACATTCCAGGCTTTTATAAATGGAGCTGCTGGCGGTAACTAGTGCATCTTTCTTTGGGCTGTTATCTTCGGCCACGGCCCAATAAATTTCGCCCGTGGGCGCTTGGTAGCTGAGCACAAAATTAATTGCGCGCGCGACTGACGCAAAACTTTGCCGCGTAAACTCCAGATCACCCGTCACTAAAAAATAGTGCCAAATTCCTGTGGCTATATAGGCAATAAAATTGGTTTCGCGGTGGTTTTTATCGGCGGCCGCTTCACCCAAATAATTTGCCCACCAGCTGCCATCCTCCAGTTGGTTTTCCATCAACCATTGATAGGCGCGCGCCGCTGCCTGGTGCTCGCCGCCAATGGTTAAACCCATGGCCGCTTCTATATGGTCCCATGGGTCGGCTTTGCCGCCGGCAAACCAGGGAATGCAACCATTGGGCAATTGGGTTTGCGCTATGTAATTGACCGTGGGGCGCAGCAAACTCTCGGGAAAGAAGCCTTTGGTGAGTAATAAATTTTTCATGCCTTTTCCAGCTCCGCTGTTTTTCCTTTAACCCCATCCCTGCCTCCCCCTTCACAAGGGGGAGGAGAATGAATCCCCTGCCAATCTTCCTGCGGCACTTTTACTCCCTCCCCTGCGAGGGGGAGGGTTGGGGTGGGGTGTGCTTTTTGAAAATACATCACCAGACTTTTTCCCATGATTGGATTAAGTAATTTTTCCAGGCTTTGGGTCAGCCAGGGCTTTGCCATTAAATCCCACACCAGCAAGCGGTGATAAAGTTTGATTAGCGGATTGGTGTCCTGAGTTTTCCAGCAAAGGCATTTCAACCACCAAAAGGGCGCGTGCAGCGCGTGGGCCCAGTGGCGTTTTTTATAGTGAAATTTTTGCTGTTCGATTTCGCGGCGCAATTGCTTGCCGTTAAAAATGCGGATGTGGCCGCCCTCCACCTGATGGTAAGCCCTACTCAGCCACCAGCAGATTTTTTCTGGCCAGGCGCGCGGTACTGTTATCGCAAGCAGGCCACCGGGTTTTAGCACTCGCTCAATTTCCTTGAGCACCCCTTGGTAATCGGGAATATGCTCCAGCACTTCGCTGCAAATAATTTTATCGATGCTGGCGTTGGCAAGGGGCAAGCGCGTGGCATCCGCCTGCTGCAAGTAAAATTGCCGTTCGCTATTGTGTTGTTGGAAGGGCAGATAGCGCTGCTGCGCCGTGCGCAAATCATGATTACTCAGATCTACACCTATCGCTATCACTTCCGCCTGTAAATAGCAGTTGATCGCGTGGCGGCCTTCGCCGCAGCCCAGATCCAGCACTATGTCGCCTTTAGTCAGGGGAAAGTCGCGGAAATTAATGGTGAGCATTTTGGCTCCCAGTATCCGGGCTGCTGATAATTTCGCGGTAATAGGCTTCTAATTGTTTACCTACGCAATTCCAACTGAGTTGCTGTTCAATATGAGCGCGCCCCGCGTCGCCCAGGTGCTGTCGTGCATCCGCGTTTTTTAGCAATTCCCACAGTGCCTCGGCGAGTTGTTGTACATCGCCCGCCTTGACTAATTTTGCCGCCTCGCCCACTACTTCGGGCAGGGCGCCGCCATCGCTGCACACTAAAGGGATACCGCAGGCCATGGCTTCGGCGGCGGGCAGGCCGAAGCCTTCGTAGAGCGAGGGCACCACCGCAATGGTCGCGCGCGCGTATTCTTCCACCATCTGCTCGCTGCTGATGCCGGAGATAAATTGCACTGCCTCAGCTAGACCCAATTCATCCAGTTCATTTTGTGTTGCGCCGCCCTCTTTTAGTTTGCCAATAACCACCAACTGCAACCGGGGAAAGTCGCCGCGCAATTGCGCCAGGGCACGCAGCAGTACACTCAAACCTTTTAATGGTTGATCGGAGGAGGCGGTAGTAATTAAGCGCAGCGGCTCGCGTTGAATAGGCGCCAGGGGTTTGAACAGCAAGGTATCCACACCATTGGGGATTACCCGAATATCCTCTGCGGCGCGGCCAAAGGCCTGGGTAATATCGGTGCGCGACTGTGCCGATACGGTGAGCAGATGGTTGAGTTTATTCACTACCTGCTGCTGCATCGCCAAAAAACTGTACCAGCGGCGAATCAGCCAGGCCTGGCCGTTACTGGTGGCCGCCGCCAGCGCCAGGTCGCGATCGCGGGTAATGGGGTGATGCACAGTGGCCAGGACTTTATAGCCGCGCCTTTGCAGCTTGAGCAGGCCGTAGCAGAGGCTCTGGTTGTCGTGGATCAGATCGTAGTGGGGGCGGTGTTTGCGAAAGTAGCTGAGCAGGCGGCGGCCAAAGCAATAGGGTTCGCCAAAGGCGCCGCTGAGCTTGCTCCACCACTCGTAAAAATCCGCCCAGGACAGCAGGTGTCTGGCACGCAGGGCGCGGTGGGGATTGGGGTGAGCGTAGAGGTCGAGGCTGGGCAGCTGGATCAGCCGCACCCGCGGGTCTAGCTGCGGATAGGGCGGACCGGAAATCACATCCACCTGATGGCCCAGGTCCGCCAGGGCTTTGCTCAGGTAATGCAGGTAGATACCCTGGCCACCCACATGGGGATGGCTGCGGTAGCCCAGCAGCGCTATGCGCAGTGGACGCCCAGCTGCGATCTCAGTTGTGTCCCCTTGCTTGGCGGCGGGTGCCAATTGGGGGGCTAAGTATTGACCGTAGCTGAGCGGTTGATAGGACATGGACGCAAATACCCGAAAAATATGCGCGCATTATAGGCGCACATGGATATTTGGCTCCATGTTTCACGATGCTATCCGCCAAGTTTGCCGAAGTTGCGCTAGTGCTCGCGACCCGCGTCGAAGTGCTTATCCACTAGAATCAACGCCAGACTAGCGCCAAACAGCGCCACCAGAATACCAACTAAAGATGCAGTTGCGATTACGCCTGATACAAACATTTGTCTATCTCCTGTACGAAACTAGGCGCTTGGCGCCTAGGTTTAGTGCCTTGCGGCCTCAGGAATAGATTGCGTGTTGCGGGGAGGGTGGTTCTTGATCTAAATCAAGCGATTTTTTGCGGGATTTGATGTAGCGCAAGATTGATAACACTGGTGTTTTAAAGGCCATCATCGCTAAATCGGTGATGGCCTTTACATATTAAAAATGAAACTCTACACCTAAATTGACAGAGGAAACGCTGGTACCTTCAATTTTTGCAAATCGATCATATTCAAGGCGCATACCCCAATGCTCATTCAAGCTCAGGTGCGTACCCACACCCAAAAGCGCACGGTTATAGCTTTGTGAGCCTGAGCCTGAATCTGTTTCACCCCAGCCTTGGCCAGTATAGGAATATTTAGATTTTAATTGGCCATAACCTAAGCGACCAAAAAAGCTGAATTTGTCATTAAGCGGGTAAAAAGCCAATGCAGAAAGCTGGATAGCAGTTACGGTTGATTTACCCGTGAATGAATAGTCGGAATTGGACTCGTGAATCGTTTTTTTGTAGATATCCCGGTAAGCCAACTCTACAGAAATTGTGTTATTTATTTTGTAACCCAGGCCCAGGTTATATCCTGAATCCGATTCGCTGGCGGAATCGCCATCTGCTGAGCCTTCCAGCTTGTTATGTGTGTAATCGGCGAATGTATAAAAACCTTGTGCAAAACTTGGAAGCGATATGGCTGCAGTCAGTACAAATAGACCCAAGTGCTTTTTCATTATGTCTCCTTAAACTTTAATTTAGATAATTCCGTTTGATCATCCATGGAAGATCATGTTCATGCTAACTTAAAAAAGATCATATTTTCCAATTTTTAATTGGAAAAAGTACCAAAAAATATACCTAAATCTGCGTTAAATACTAGTGTCAAAATTAAATGGCCTAGAAACGATATTACCTACAGGCCTTGGGCACTAAACGTTTTCATCACATAATCCACCCGCTGTTCGGGGGTGCGGTGCATGCGCTCTTTAAGCGATTCGATATGGCGCAGGCGCGGCAAGAGCCCGCGCCCGTTGGCGACCTGAATTGAGAGACCGGGACGGGCATTAAGCTCCAGTAATTGCGCACCGCGTTCGCGATCCAATACCAGGTCGGTGCCTATATAGCCCAGGCCGGTCATGTCGTAGCAGCGCGCGGCAATCAGCAGCCAATCGCGCCAATTGGCGATAATA
Organism: Cellvibrio sp.; assembly: GCA_050305995.1. Lineage (GTDB taxonomy): Bacteria > Pseudomonadota > Gammaproteobacteria > Pseudomonadales > Cellvibrionaceae > Cellvibrio. The sequence continues at coordinate 126,969 of JBNLGJ010000015.1, read as the reverse complement.
ATTTCATCCAGGTTACGGTGGGTGTCCGGGTGATGGGTTACCGGCAGTGAAAACTGCACCGCTTTAAGCGCGCGGCCGGTGGCTATATCCAGGCCCACGCCCACGGCGCCCTGGTGCAGGTTGGCCTTGCCGTCGGACTTGTGGGTGGCCAGGCGCAACATAGCCATCACCGGGTAACCTTTAAAAGTGATGATGCGGATGTCGGGCACACCTTCGTAGGAGTAATCCTTAAAGTAGTCGTCGAATTTGATCAGGTCTTCCACGATGACCACGTCAGGCTTGCCCGCCAGGGAGTAGAGGCCGGCCAGGGTATTGGTCATGTGGCGGCGAATATCGTCGATACTCACTTCGGCGCCGGAGGACTTGATAAACATGTCGCCACGGCGACCGATTATCACCCAGATGCCCTTGCCTCCCGAACCCTTGGCCGGCTTGATGGCAAAGCCAGTTAAGCCTTCCAGCTTTTTCTCGATATGTTCAATCTCGTGCTGCGCGGTCACCGTAAAAAACAGTTGGGGCGTGGCAACCTCATACTCCTGCGCCAGCAACTTGGTTTTGAGTTTGTTATCCACCAAGGGGTAAAGGCTGCGCGGATTATAGGGCGCAATAAACTCGTGGTTGCGGCAGTTCATGCCTAGGATGCCCAGGCGGCGCAACCGCCAGGGACTGACCCAGGAACTCCACCAGCGCTTGGCTTTGCCAATCATTTATTGGCTCCCTGCTCGGCTTCGGCATCAACCACCATAGCGCGGAAGCGGCGCAATTCGGAAAGTTTGTAGCCGGTGTATTGGCCCATGAGCATGATCAGCGCCAGGCATACCAGGTTGATTTCGGGGAAGTTAAAGGTGAGGTGAGCTATCCAGGTCATCTGCATCATGCCGTAGGCCAGCACCGCTACCAGCAGGCTGCCGCCGCCCTGCACCATGACCTGTTTGGGGCCCTCTTCCTCCCACAGAATCGACATACGCTCGATGGTCCAGGCGATAATAATCATGGGGAAGAAGGTGATGGTCATACCGGTGTTCAGGCCCAGCTGGTAGCCGATCAGGCTCAGCGCCGAAATAATAAAGATGACCAGCACCACCAGGGTGGCGATACGCGCCACCAGCAGCAGGTTGAGGCGCGACAGATAGGAGCGCAATAGCAGCCCCAGGGCCACCACCAACACAAAACTAAACACCCCCAGCACCAGCGAGGTTTGCAAAAACGCCAGGGCGATAAGGATGGGCATAAAGGTGCCCGAGGTTTTTAAGCCGATGATAATGCGCATAAACACCACCACCAGGGCGCCTATGGGCAACAGCAGCAACAGCTTGAACATGCTCTGCTCTTCAATGGGCAAGTGTTGGATGCTCACCAGGTTAAACAGGCTATCTTTGTTTTGCACGCCCACCAGGTCCATGGCGGAAATGGTTTGGTGGATCATCGAGAAGCTGACACGCGAGCGCTTGCCACCAGCCACATCGAGGATGGAATCGCCTCCGGTATGCCATAACAGCAGATTTTCCGGCACCCCTTGCTCGCCGTTGTAGGGGTTAAATAGCACCCACTTTTTGCCATCGAATACCTGCACCAGTCGGGTCAGGTTCTGGTGGCGACGCGCGTCTTCCAAGTAAAGGCCCAGGGCCGGACGGGCGGGGATGCGCGCCTGGTTGATAAGTTTTTCCAGCAATACTGCCTTGTCGCTATCGGCATCAAGCAGCAGTGCAGCGTTTTGTTCCAGCGCCTCACTGTTGAGCTGCTTAATCAGCTCGCGCGCCAGGCTCTCGGGGGTGCTGGATTTGGCCCAGGCGGTTTCCAATACCTGCTGCGCTGCTGCTTCCTGGGAGGCGCCATCCCAATCCACTCGCGCCACCTTGGGCTCCTGCAGCATTGGCTCTAAGTCGCTGTCGCCCTGGCCTTCGGTGAACTGCACCTTGTAGTAAATGGTTTGCAGGCCCAGGGCGCCGCGCTTGCTCCACTCGCCGCGGCGCACACCGTTTTGGGTCACTACCGAATAACCATAGCCTGGCGCTGCCGCCTGTTCGGTCACATTGCGGTAGCCGGGAGGATTATCGGGCAGGCCCAGGCGCGCGGTAATGGGCTCGCCGGTACCCTCAAAATCGATACGAGCCTCAATCAACCACACCGGCTTTTGCTCGCCGGGGAAAAGGGGAATTTCCATAATCGAGTGACGCAGCCAGGCGGCAGCCAGGCCAAACAGTATCAGCGCCGCGATCATTGAATAAAAAGGTGCGCTGGAGGGTTTGTTCATAACGCGGGAATCCTGACAGGGTATGGTTTTTTATTGGGGGAGCTTCCCCACTCAGGGCTGAGTGGGGGCAGAAGATGAGTTTAACTCTTCGGTGCGCTGTACCGGCGCCAGGTTTTTGCCACTGACATCCACCAGCATCACATCGCGCAGGATATTGCGGCCAATCAGCATGGGGTATTCCGAATCGCTGCGGTCAGCCAGAATAAACTCGCCCCGCTGCGTCATTTTGCCAATAGTAAAACGCAGCTCCACCACTGGGCGCTTATCGTTGGGCGACACGTTGGTCACCACATTTTGGAAGCGCAGGCGTTTGCGCTCCAGCACATGGGGCTCTTTGGTTTCCGGGTTGTAAATGGTAAACCTCACCCACTCCTCGCCATTGCGCTCAAACATTTGGATATTGCGCGCATCCATCACCGAATTGGCCGAGCTGGTGCTAATTCGTGCCGACACCATTAAATCCAGGCTAATAAGCAGGACTTGCTCGCGCAGACCCACCACCAGTTTGTCCATCACTGGCGTCTCTGCCGGCGGCAGTTTGGGCGCCGGTGGCGCCACAGCAGCGGCGCAGACAACACGGGTTACCGGTTTCTCAATAATTTGCGGTTTTTCCGCCAGGGTTTTTTGCTGCTCGGCCAGCTGTTGCTGCACCTGGTCCAGCGCAGCGAGAATTTCACCCTGCTTTTGCGCCTGCTGCTGACTGGTCTGATCCTGCTGGCTGCGCAGTTGCTGCAATTCAGACTGGGTGGACTGCCACTGCTGGTTGGCACAGCCAGTCATCATTAACAGGCTGAAAGCGAAGCTTGTACTTAACAGGAAGGAAGGGCGCTGGGCAGACAAAAAAGTGTTTTCCATCGGGTAAACCAACAATCAAAAGTTGACTTCAGCCCGCCACACTAACAATTGCCAGCGCCAGCGAGTGAATGCAAAAAGCTACCGACCAGGCACCCCAGACGGCAGCAGCAAATAATGCATACATTGTAGCTATTGAAAGAAGATAACACAGTAGGCCAACCGGGGCAGTAACAGCTATTTTTTTCTGCGCCAACCAGTTTATTTTCGCAATGGTTTGATGTAAGGAATTTTGCGCCAATGGCGCCCGCTATTTGCGTTAAGCGCGAGGCTGGTTGCGCCTGTAGGGGCTGGGCAATTCCGGCGGCAACTCCTTAAAACGGCGGTACTCCCACTGGTACTGCGCCGGTGCACGGCGCACACAGGCTTCAACACTAGCGTTTAAGCCAGTAAGGGATTTTGCAGTCTCGTCGGCATAGATGTCTGCCGCCGCTTCCATCACCACGATTTTAAAACCGCCGGCAACCCGCTCGGCATAGCAGGAGCAGACAGCGCAACCGGAGCGCTGGATAAGCCCCTGCACCAGCGTCATGGTTTGCGCTGGCTGGTTGAAAAAAGGGGCCAGCTCCCTACCGGCAGTTTTGTCGGGCACTTGGTCCGGCAAAATGCCCACTATGCCGCCGGTTTGCAGCGATCTTACCAGCATCAATACACCTTTGCGATTGGTCGGCGCCATACTGATATTGAGCTTGCTGCGCCCCTCCAGAATCAGCTGATCCAGCTTGGGGAATTTGTGCGGCTGATACATGGCCGTCAACTGCGCCACACTGGCCAGATAGGGTGCGACTACCTCCCAGTTACCATGATGGGGCGCCAGCACCAGCACCCCCTTGCCCTCGGCCAGTTTGGCGCGCAGTAGGTCATCGCCCTCTTTGGCAACTATGCGCTTATCCAACCACGACCAGGAATGGCGCCAGATAGCGCCAGCCTCAGCAGCCGTCTTGGCTGTCTCCGTGAGGCTCTGCTTGGCCAGGGCGGTGCGCTCCTGCTCGCTCATTTCAGGGAAGCAGTGCGCCAGGTTTTCCAGCGTAGTGCGCGCCGCCTTACCCTGTTGCAACCAGCTAATGCTTCCCACCAAAGTGCCCAGGGCGCGAGATGCTGCCAAAGGCAAAAGGCCGAGGAATTTAAATATCAGGGGAAGGAAGTAGTTCATAGCTGTTGTAATGACCCTTAAAAATCGAAGCAGCTTAGCTGATTTTAGTTTTGCGAGTTAACTCATATTCTGGCCTGGAAATTTAGCGGCGATAAATATTAGCTAAAGGCTCAGGTAAATTGCGAAAGCGTTTATAGCCCCACTGGTATTGCGTCGGTACGAGACGAATACAGGCTTCAATACCGGCATTGAGGCCAATGGTGGAGACCTCTGGGTCCTTGCTATAAATTCGCTCATCAGTATTCAGGATACGTGTGCTATACCCTCCTGCTATGCGTTCGGCAAAACAACTGCAAACAGCGCAGCCAGTTCGCTTAACCAGCCCCTGTACCAGGGTCATAGTCCAGGCGGGTTGATTAAAAAAGGGGGCCAACTGCTTTCCAGCTTGCTCGTTGGGTACGTGGTCTGCCAGTACAATCACTAGCCCGCCCGCCTCCAATGCCTTTAGTAACTGCACGACACCCCTGCGCGAAGCAGGCACCATGGCCGTCGACAGTTTGGAGCGACCTGTAAACACCAACTTATCCAAATTCGGGTACTTCAAAGGTTTGTACATAGCAGTCAGTGGCCCCAGGCTCGCCAAGTAGGGACCAACCAATTCCCAAGCGCCTATATGAGGTACCACCACGACTAAGCCTTTACCAGCCGCCAACTGGGTTCGCAGTATCTCTTCGCCCTCGCGGGTGAGGATTTTTTTACATAAAGCATCCCAACTACTGCGCCAAATATAACCAGCCTCAAGCACTGTGGTCAGGGTTTCCTGCACACTTGCGCGCGCCAACTGTTGCTGCTGTGCCTGGCTCAACTCGGGTAAACAGTGGGCGATGTTATCCTGGGTGTGGCTGACCAGCCTCGGCTTAAACAACCAAGTTATATAGCCCAAGCCTTTGCCCATTACGCGCAACCAGCTCAAGGGCAATAGAGCCAGTCCTTTGATAAATAAAGGGATTAACCAATTCATAGCAGTATCAGCGGGAAGAAATTGCAGCGCAGCTTAGCGCAAAACCCCGTTTAGCTAAATCCAAAAAAAATGGGACGGCCTAAGCCGCCCCCAAACACTTGGTGTGTGTCACCGGGTTAAAACTCTATTGCACGTGCACCGCGCTAAAAATATCGGCGAAGGTGCGCTCTTTGTGAATCTGGATGGGCGAGTGCAGGCGGCGGGAAATATCGCGCGAGGAGATAAGCCCGCGGATGTGGTGGACATTGCTATCCACCACCAGCAAATACTGCTGATGGTAGTTTTCCAGCGCGCTAATTACATCATCAACACTGGCGCGCTCCAGCGCTGTGTACTCCATAGCGCGCAGCTCGCGGCGATGGTGCATAAGATCCTGCACACACAGCTCTTCGCGACTGACGCGCAGCTCCAGCTGCCGGAGCAGGCGGTTGTGCTCGCTCAGGTCTTCCTGGGCCACCACACCTATACATTCGTGCTTGTCATCCACCACCAGTTTCAGCCCTACATCTTCGGCGCGCATCACCTCCAGAGCCTCGGCAGCCTCCATGTGAGCATTAATCATGGGCGGTTTGTGCTGGCGAAAATCGGTCACCAGGCCCAGGGCGCGGCTATCACCCTGCAGATCGCTAAATTCTTCTGGCTGAACCAGGTGGTCGCCTTCGGCCAAGTCGAATACTTGAAGTTTCATGGCAATTCTCCCAACAGTGTTAAGTTACTGGGAACCCATGGGCTGAACGGGACTTACACCGGAGATACACCGGAGATACGCCGGGCTTGGCAAACCGGGGGCCACTTCATGTCTACAGGCTCTACATCCCTAACATAGGGGCTTATAGTCATAAGTAAAATGAGGCCTTGGGCGAATTTACGCAGGCTTTATCTCTGGTTTACGCGCCATTTACCAGGGGTTTACGGCCGATTTACTTCCACAAAATCTGTAGGGGATTAAGCAATGTCGCAGATTTGGCTATAACCCTGCCCATCAACCGCCCCACCCGCTATAATCGCCGCATTTTTCACCCTTAATGACACTATTAACCGATTAGGTCTGCCATGTCTGACAAACGCTACGACGTAAGCACCTTCCAGGGTTTGATTCTCGCCCTGCAAGACTATTGGGCGCGCCAAGGCTGCGTGATTCTCCAACCCCTCGACCTCGAGGTCGGCGCCGGCACCTTCCACCCCGCCACCTTCCTGCGCGCCATAGGCCCGGAGACCTGGAACACCGCCTACGTGCAGCCCTGCCGCCGCCCCAAAGACGGCCGCTACGGCGAGAACCCCAACCGTTTGCAGCACTACTACCAATTCCAGGTAGCGCTCAAGCCATCGCCCGACAATATCCAGGATCTGTACCTGGGCTCGCTGCGCGAAATGGGTATAGATACCAGCGTGCACGATATCCGCTTTGTCGAAGACAACTGGGAATCGCCCACCCTGGGCGCCTGGGGCTTGGGCTGGGAAGTTTGGCTCAACGGTATGGAAGTGACCCAGTTCACCTACTTCCAGCAGGTGGGCGGTTTGGAGTGCTATCCAGTAACTGGCGAGATCACCTACGGTATCGAGCGTATCGCCATGTACCTGCAGGGTGTGGATTCGATTTTCGATCTGGTTTGGACAGTAAACCCCAATGGCGACAAGGTCACCTACGGCGATGTGTTCCACCAGAACGAAGTGGAGATGTCCACCTACAACTTTGAAGAAGCCGATACCGAATTCCTGTTTAACGCCTTCGACTTCTACGAAAAAGAATCCCAGCGCTTGATGGCCAAAAACCTGCCACTGCCCGCCTACGAGCTAGTCATGAAAGCCTCTCACGCGTTCAACTTATTGGATGCGCGCCACGCGATTTCGGTTACTGAGCGCCAGCGCTTTATTTTGCGCGTGCGCACCCTGTCGCGCGCCGTGGCCCAGGCCTACTACGATAGCCGCAAAGCCCTCGGCTTCCCCCTTGCACCTGAAGCCTTACGCAATGAGCTGCTCGCCGCTGCGACCACTGCTGAGGAGAGTAAATAATGTCTGCTGATTTTCTGGTTGAGTTGGGCACCGAAGAGCTGCCCCCAAAAAATTTAAAAAATCTGATGAATGCTTTTGTCGACAGCATTCAAGCGGATTTGGCCGCACTGGAACTGTCGTTCAGCGCGGTTAAAGCCTATGCCGCACCGCGCCGTTTGGCGGTGCTGGTGGAGGGCCTGGCGAGTGAAACCCCGGCCAAACAATTGGTCGTTTGGGGTCCACCGGCCGCGATTGCTTTTAAAGATGGCGAGCCCACCAAAGCCGCCCTTGCCTTTGCCGAAAAAAATGGCATTGCCGCCGCCGAGCTCAAAGCCGAGAGCGATGGCAAAGTGGAGAAACTGGTGGCGCGTATTTCGCAAGAAGGCAAAAAAACCGTAGAGCAGCTGGAAAAAGTCGTGAGTGATGCTCTGGCCAAACTGCCCATCGCCAAACGCATGAAGTGGGGCGCCAAGCGCGAAGAGTTTGTGCGCCCAGTGCACTGGCTGGTAATGCTCTACGGCAGTGACGTTGTACCGGCAACTATTCTTGGCTTGCACGCCGGTCGCAGCAGTCGCGGCCATCGCTTCCACTACAACAACACTATCGAACTGGCCCAGGCCAGCGACTACGCCAGTGTGCTTAAAAACACCGGCTTTGTGGTTACCGACTTCGCCGAGCGCAGCGCCATCATCCAACAACAGGTGGAAGCCGAAGCGAACAAGGTTGGCGGTGTGGCGGTCATCGACCCTGACCTGCTCGATGAGGTGACCGCGCTGGTGGAGTGGCCAGTGGCGCTCACCGGTAAGTTTGAAGAGCGCTTCCTGGCGGTGCCTGCGGAGGCACTGATCGCCTCGATGAAAGAGCACCAGAAGTATTTCCACGTGGTGGATGCGAGTGGCAAGTTAAAAAACTATTTCATTACCGTTGCCAACATTAAGAGCAGCGATGCCGCGCAAATTATTGCCGGTAACGAGCGCGTCATTCGCCCGCGTCTGTCAGATGCCGCCTTCTTTTTTGAAACCGATAAAAAAACCTCGCTGGAGCAATTCCGCGAGCGTTTAAAAACTATCGTGTTCCAGGCGCAACTGGGCACCATTTTTGAAAAGACCGAGCGCGTCGCCAAGCTCGCGCAATTTATTGCCGACAAACTTGGCGCCGATGAACAACTGGCGCTGCGCGCCGGCGAGCTGTGCAAGTCCGACCTGGTTACCGATATGGTCGGCGAGTTCGACGATATGCAGGGTATTGCCGGTTACTACTACGCGCAAAACGACGGCGAAAACGCCGAAGTGGCAGCGGCCATGAACGAGCAGTATATGCCGCGCTTTGCCGGCGACCAGCTGCCCGCCACCACCACCGGCACCATCATCGCGCTGGCCGATCGCCTGGATACCATCAGCGGTATTTTCGGTATTGGCCAACAGCCCACCGGCAGCAAAGATCCTTTCGCGCTGCGCCGCGCCAGCATTGCAGTGCTGCGCCTGCTGGTGGAAAAAAATCTGCCGCTGGATTTGCGCGAGCTGCTCAGCTTTGCCAAAGCGCAACACAATGCACTCACTGTGGGCGACGAGCTAGTCGATCAAGTCACCGGCTATATGCTCGATCGCTTCCGCGCCATGTTTGAAGACGCGCAGATTCCCGCGGAAGTTTTCCAGGCGGTTAATGCCAAGCAACTGTCGCAGCCACTGGATATCAACCAGCGCGTGCTCGCGGTTAACGAGTTCAGCAAACTGGCCCAGGCCCAGGCGCTGGCCGCGGCCAACAAGCGCGTGTCCAATATTCTCGCCAAACAAAATGCGGAACTTGGCAGCCAGGTAAACGCGGCGCTGCTACAGGAAGACGCCGAGAAAAATTTGGCACAAGCAGTTAGTGCAAAAGCCGCTGTAGTTGCTCCGCTGTTCCAAGCACGCGAATACACCAAAGCATTGGCGACACTGGCCGATCTACAGCCCACGGTCGATGCATTTTTTGACAGCGTGATGGTGATGTGTGACGACCAGGCGCTGCAACAAAATCGCCTGGCGTTGTTGCAACAACTGCGCGGGTTGTTTTTGGAAGTGGCGGATATTTCTTATTTGGTTCCGGCTAAAAATTAATTTAACAGCCAATCCCTCCCCAACCCTCCCTTTTGCAAAGGGAGGAGGCCATCACCCCCCTTCGCAAAAGGGGGTCGGCCTAGCCGGGGGGATTTAATGACTGAGCAGCCCATGAAACTAATCATTCTCGACCGCGATGGCGTTATCAATCACGACCGCGATGACTATGTAAAATCCGCCGAAGAATGCGTGCCTATCGAGGGCAGCATTGACGCCATAGCGCGTTTACACAACGCCGGTTTTACTGTGGTAGTGGCCACCAATCAAGCCGGCCTAGCCAAGGGCAAGTTTGAACTGGATGACCTGGAAGCCATGCACGAAAAAATCACCCAGCAGGTCTTGGATGCTGGAGGCGAACTGGGCGCAATTTTTTACTGCCCGCATCGGGATGAAGACCAGTGCAAGTGTCGCAAGCCACTGCCTGGGATGCTGGAGGCCATAGAGGCGGAGTTTAATACCTCGGTAGAGGGCTGCTTTTTTATCGGCGACAACATCAAAGATTTACAAGCGGGCATAGCCAAGGGCTGCAAGCCACTGTTGGTACTCACCGGTAAAGGCAAGTTAACCCAAGCGCAGCTGCAAGCTGATAACCTCAAGGCTCTCGCCCCTGAATTAGTTGATGTAGAAATCCCCGTGTGCGCCAATCTGGCCAGCGCGGTGGATATGATTCTCGCTCAAGCCTTATGAATCTCGCTCAAGCCTAAGGAACCGCCGTGCTCTATTTGCGCAGTTTAATTTTCGCCATTGGCTACAACCTTACCAGCGCACTGGCTGGCCTGGTGGCCGTGATTATTTGGCCGATTCTGCCCTATGCCGCGCGCTGGCGCATAGTGACCCTGTGGAACCGCTTTGTGATGTTGTGGCTGCGGATCTGCTGCGGCATTCGCTATGAAATTATCGGCAACAAACATAAGCAGGCCTTCCCTGCGGTGATTATGGCCAAACACCAGAGCACCTGGGAGACTATGTTTTTGCAATTTTATTTTGGCCCCTGCAGCACCATCCTAAAAAAGGAGCTGCTGAGTATTCCCTTTTTCGGCTGGGGGCTGGCCAGCCTGCGCCCCATTGCCATTGATCGCAGTAGCCCCGTGCAAGCGCTTAAGGATGTTAAAAGTAAAAGCCTGGAGCGAATTGCCCAGGGCAATAATATTTTAATTTTCCCCGAGGGCACCCGCACCCCCCTGGGCCAGGTGGGCAACTACGCCCGCAGCGGCGCCGATGTGGCGATTAGCGCTGGCGTACCTGTAATTGCCGTGGCGCACAACGCTGGCGAAGTCTGGCCCCACAAACACTTTTACAAATACCCCGGCAAGGTGACGGTGGTGATCAGTGAGCCGTTTGCTACAGAGGGCAAAGACCGCAAAGTCTTGACTGAAGAAATTAAAAACTGGATAGAAGGCGAAATCGCCAAGATGCCGAAAGGTCGCCGCGACTAATCCCCGCCCCGGCGCCCCGGCACAGGTCAACATTCCTGCCATAAAAAAGCCTTTGCGTTTGCGCGCAAAGGCTTTTTGTTGTTTAACGCATAGCGTTTATTGCAAGCGAGTAACCTAACCTGCGCTTATGGTTGCCGCGCTTTAGGTTGTGCAGCTTTAGGTTGTGCGGTTTTAGGTTGTGAAAAGTAACGCAACCAAATATACCCGACAATAGCTGATACTAGGGACCCCAGCAAAATGCCCAAACGATCATTCGTAACCTGATTTTCAATGGTATCTTCAAAAGCCAGTGAGCCGATAAACAAACTCATGGTAAAACCCACACCGCAAATTAGCGCTATACCGTATAGCTGCGACCAGCTGACATCATCGGCTAATTTGCCCATATTTAATTTAACTGCCAGCCAGGTAAACAGCATCACACCCAATTGTTTACCCACAAACAAGCCGAGGAAAATACCCAGGGGCACGGGGGCCAGTACATCCTTGAGTGTCAGGCCGGTTAGCGGTAGGCCAGCATTGGCAAAGGCAAAGAGCGGCAACACCATAAAGGCCACAGGGCTGTGCAGATCCTTTTCCATCTCCGCCATAGGTGCAACGGATTTGCCCTCATCATCTGTGCCGTTAAAGGGAATAAAAATAGCCAGCGCAATTCCCGCCAGTGTCGCATGTACACCCGACTTAAGCAGGCTGACCCAGACGATTAAGCCCACCAGCATATAGGCCGCTTTACTCACGACCCGGTTGCGATTGAGAAGCCAGAGCGCCACCAAGCCAAGGCCGGCAAAAATGATGGCGGTGAGTGAAAGTTTTTCGGTATAAAAAAGTGCAATCACTACTATGGCCCCTATGTCATCAAAGATGGCAAGGGATACTAAAAATATTTTTAAACTGGCGGGCACCCTGGAGCCCAAAAGTGAGAGTACCCCCAGGGCGAAAGCTATATCTGTCGCTGTGGGTATAGCCCAGCCGTGAAGGTTGTAGACATCATTGCGGTTTACCAGGGCGTATATAAGCGCTGGCACCAACATACCACCGACAGCGGCAATGCCCGGCAGCGCAATTTTGCGCAGCTGGTTGAGCTCACCCACCAGCACTTCGCGCTTTAATTCCAAACCCACCAACAGAAAAAATAGCGCCATCAGGCCATCGTTAATCCACAGCAACAGGGGTTTGGCAATAGAGAACTCGCCTATAGCCACTATCACCCTGGTGGATAGCAGTTGATCGTAATAAATTTGCAGTGAGGTATTGGCAGCGACAAGTGCTATGGCGGCGGCGAGCATTAACACTATGCCCCCGGCAGCGGGATGGTGAAATACTTTGGCCAGAGGTGACTTCATTTACATGCTCCACTATGGCAATAGGATGTAGATAAGGCCTGAGGCTTTAGCGCATTTTTACCAAGAGTTTTAGCGGAAATTAACATCTAGCTTATTACTCACTTGGCCTCAAAGACCCCGGCCGATGCAGGCACAAGCCCAATCGACCGGCCCAGGTTTTACCTGTGTTTAATCTTCTCGCCCTCTTTTAAACCCGACAGAATTTCAATGTTGATTCCGTCCGAAATGCCGGTTTTTACTTCGCGTTTTTCAAACACCTGGGGCGCGGTTTCCACTTCAACAAACTGGCCCTTGTCTTCGATGATCAAGTCACCTTCGTTAATGGCCAAAGTGTTATCGCGCTTATCCAAGACTATGTCGGCATTAGCGCTGTAGTTGGCGCGCAGGAAGTTTTTGTCCTGCAATTTTACCGCGGCGCGAATCTGGAATTTAATGGTGCCCTGGTCAGTGACACCCTTGGGTGAAATGTATTCCAACTCGGCGGTAAAGGGATCGCCCTCAAGCGCGCCCACATCCAGTATCAGCTCCATACCCTCGCGGATTTTGCCCACTTCAGATTCGTCCACCATGCCTTCAAAAATCATATCGTTCATATCGGCCAGGGTGGCGATAGTGGTGCCGGCGCCGAAGGAACTGGTCTCGACGATAAAGGCCCCCTCTTTGAAAGGCAGATCCAACACCATGCCGTCAACGGTAGCGGGAATCAGGTTGGATACTTTGTCCGATTTTTTGGTGGCACCCTTTTTTAACAGCAGCAAATTGTTTTCCGAGGCGGTTACCGCTTCGCGCTGCAAATCGTATTGCAGTAAAAACTTGTTGTACTCGGAGGAGGAAATTAATTTTTGCTCAAATAATTTCTTTTGGCGCTCATATTCGGTAGTGGCGTTTTGGAAATTGATGCGCGCCTGCTCCAGCTGCGACTCCGCCTGGTTGAGCTGAACCATGTTAGGTGCGAGGGTGATCTTGGCTATAATCTCGCCCTTTTTTACGGTTTGGCCAGCTTCTACAAATAATTTTTCCACCACGCCCGACACCTGGGATTTAATTTCCACCTCGCGCCGCGGCACTACTTTGCCTACCGCCACTGTCTTTTTAACAATGCTGGTGGTAAAGGCGGCATCTGTCTGGTAAACCACAGGTTTGGCCTGGGATTTATTAAACAGGAATACTGCTGTGCCGATAAACACAACCGCAATTAAACCAAGCAGTAAAAACCAAAGTAACTTTTTCATAGCGTCCTTCTTTAACTCTCTCTAGGTAGGTTAGTCGTTTGGCCCTTGCGAGCCTTTATTCATCTTGCAGCGCGGTGATGGGGTTTACCGCCGCCGCTTTGGTCGCTGGCAACATAGAGGCCAGCAAACCGGAAACGATCAATACGACCAAGGCACTCAATGCGGTGTTGAAATCCACCTCCGGGTGACTAAAAAATCCACTTCGGCCCGAGCCCTGATCCAATAATTTACTTATGCCTTCCAATAAAAATACTCCGCACACCAACCCCGCATAACCTGCCACGGCAGTAATAAACAAGGCCTCCTGTACGATCATGCCGACAATGGCGGCAGGCGTAGCCCCCAAGGCTTTGCACAGGCCAATTTCGCGCGTGCGCTCCTTAACCACTATCAGCATAATGTTGCCCACACCTATGGCGCCGGCGAGTATGGTGCACACCGCAATAAACCAGCTGAACACTTTAATACCGGTAAACAGCCCCTGAATTTTGTCGTACTCGTTTTGCAGGTTAAAACTGCCAAACACACCCACATCATCCGGGTTAACTTTTTTAATTTCCTTCAGGTATTTTTTAACATCCTCTTCCGCTATCCGCGCGTGCAAACCAGGTTTTGGCAGTACCACAAAGGCGCCATTCCAACCGGTTTGGTTAAAGGCATAGCGCAGGGTGTCGTTAGGAATATAAATTTTTTCCTCTTCCTGCTGCTGGTTGCCATCGGACAGCGACTCAAAAATACCTATGACCAAAAAACTGATGCCGTTGATGGTAATGTTCTTGCCTATTGGATCTATATCCTCACCAAATAACTGGGTGCGCACCCGGGTTCCAATAATGGCCACCTTGCGTTTGCTGTCATCATCTATCCGGTTTACGCTGCGGCCTTTTAAAATGCGCAGCGATTTCATATCGTCCATGCCGGCGTGAGTGCCATCCACATAGAAGGTGCCGTTTTTATCCTTGTACACGGTATAGGGCGGCGTGCCGTCCCAGACCCCCACCGAGTTTTGCCCGCGGATAAATCCCACACTGGGCACATGCTCTTCAATATCTTTTACGTCATCTGGCTTAAGCTGGATTTGACGGCCTGTGGGCATACCCTGATAGGGCATTTGGGTGGTGCCCCTTATATAGATCCACACAATATTGGGCACTCGCGGAAAGCCGTCATTTACCCCGTTTTCCAAGCCCTTGCCCGCACCCAGCAGCACAGTGAGCATAAAAATTCCCCAAAACACGCCAAAAGCGGTCAGTGCGGTGCGCAGCTTGTGTTGCGCCAGGGTTTTAAAAATTTCCTGCCATTTTTCGGTATCAATGATCACGCTTGTCACTCCCTAATCTGCGCGCATGGCTTCAACGGGTGGAATTTTTGCAGCGCGCAATGCAGGTGCCAAACCGGCCAGTGCACCAATAACTACCAGCAAAATAATTGCGGTAATGGCCACCTGAAAATTAATTTCCGGGTTGTCAAAGTAAGGCATGTGGGCACCCGAGGTACGAATGCCAAAGGCGAATAACTCGATGATGCCCACACCCAATACCAGCCCGGCGTAACCGGCAACGCCAGTGACTAAAATAGATTCCAACAACAGGGTGCTGACAATATTGAATGGCGTAGCACCTAGGGCTTTGCGAATACCAATTTCGCGCGTGCGCTCTTTCACCGTAATAATCATGATGTTGCTCACACCCACTATGCCCGCCATTAAGGTGCCCAAGCCGACAAACCAGATAAAGCCGTTAATACCCAAAAATAAGCCGTTGATGCGTTTGGCCGGTTCGGCCATATTGAAGGAGCGAATTGCACGCTTGTCTTCTGGCGATACATCGTGGCGCCGTTTCATTAACTGGATTATCTGCTCTTCCAGGGCAAAGCTATCCACGCCGGCTTTGGGTCGCAACCAGAAGGACCCTATCCAGTTGTTAGTGCCAAACATTTTTTGAAAGGTAGTGGAGGGAATATAAACCCGCTCGCTATCGCGGCCGCGATTGCCCTTGTCGTAAAACAAACCAACCACTTTCATCACCACGCCGTTAACTTTTACATCCTTGCCCACCGGGTCGACATCTTTGCCAAAAATGCGCTCCGCCACCACCGTACCCAGCAGCGCAATTTTGCGCACTTCCATATCGTCGAAGGGATTTATTTTTCGACCAGACGTGAATGGCACGCTCTCTTTAATTTTAAAATAATCATCGGGTACGCCGTGTACTTCAAAACTGCCCTCCTTGGTGCCATTGACTATGGCAATACCACCGCGCTGATTTTCGGGCGAAATAACCCTGATACCCGGCAACTGTTGTTTAACCGCCGCTACATCATCCAGGGTTAATTGAATTTGACGCCCCGGCCCCATGCCGTTATAGGCAACCGAGGTTGCGCCGGTATAAACCACCACAAAATCCAATACGTCCGAGCCAAAATCTTTATAGACACCATTTTGCATACCGCGCCCGGCACCGAGCAGCAGTATCAACATTAAAATCCCCCAAAACACACCAAAGGCGGTGAGCGCCGTGCGCAGCTTGTTTTGTTTGAGGGTAAACAGAATTTCCTGAAAACTATCCATGCGCTACCCCAGGATTTCCTCTTCATTTTCATCGGCATCAGAAACGGCCTGCGGCTGCTGATGGTGATCGCCCGCAACAATTAATCCGTCTTTTAAAATAATCTGGCGCTGGGTTTGATCGGCAATATCTTTTTCGTGAGTCACTATCACAATGGTATTGCCAAGCTTATGCACCTCTTTAAACAGCGCCATAATTTCCTGGGAGGTCTGGCTGTCCAGTGCACCTGTGGGTTCGTCTGCCAAAATTACCTTGGGGTTGGTCACCAACGCCCGGGCAATAGCCACCCGCTGTTTCTGGCCGCCGGAAAGTTCATTGGGCATATGCTTGGCACGATTGCTAAGGCCAACCATTTCCAGATATTGCTCGGCACGCTTATTGCGCTCCTTGCGACCAACGCCCTGGTAGTAAAGTGGCAGGGCCACATTCTCGGTAGCGTTTTTAAACGGCAGCAGGTTAAACGACTGGAACACAAACCCGAGCAGCTGGTTGCGCAATCTGGCGGCGGTTTTTTCCGAAAGTTTTTTAATCTCGGTATTGGCCAGTAGGTAATCGCCCTGATCGTGATTATCCAGAACACCCAGGATATTGAGCAGGGTGGACTTGCCCGAGCCGGACGACCCCATAATGGACACCAATTCCCCTTCGCGGATATGCAGGTTTATTCCTTTGAGCACATGCAGTGGCGCTTCGCCCGAGTGATAGTACTTGTGGATATTGTGTAGCTTAATCATGGGGTGATTCCTTAATTCTGCTTGCGCAGGGGTTGGGCGTTACCGGCGGATTATTGGCTTTAATAACAGCACAGCTTAATCAGCTTTGCGGACCAGTCCTGTGGTATTTACCCTATTTAACATTTATCGACAGTGGATGAGTCAGGTGCTGCGCCGCTTATTAACTAAGACGCAGCAATTACCCAATTGGATTCAATGGCTAATAAAATTTTATTCTTGTACAGGCGCAGTTATAGGATTTACCACTGCGGCCTTGAATGCTGACAAAAGTACCGCCAGGGCGCTAGTGACAACTAACACCAATAGCGCTGTACCTATATCAATAAAGGGATTTGCTGGCGCACCGCGCGCATATCATCTTCATCCAGGCAATCGCGCGACCACCGACAGCTCCATATAGAGCACCCAGGTGCTACTGAGAAATCCAGGTGGAGTCAGCCACATCGTTGCTTCAACCATCGGAAAACGCATTCTGCATACCCCGCCCGGAGCCGAGCAGCAGGATCAACATTACCTGCCGGGAACCTAATAACCAACCGTGCCCCCGAGGGTACTGTACACGGCTGGCTATCAAGCGCGGAGAGAAAGCCAAATTCAGGTTGGGGGATAAAATTTGGTTGCATCGGGTAATTGGATGGGTATTAAGCGAACTTGGGTTCAATTCGCAAAATAAAATCAAAGTTAATAATTGTATCTGTAGCCAAGATTAAACGAATTTAACGTCTGATCAAGATTATCGAACCATCCTTCGCCCAAGCCTAACTCTTCACGTTTTTTATTTTTTTGATCACTTCCCAAACGCAAGGTAAAGGTTAAATCCAATCCGTGACGGCGTGATTTACCAAAGTTAAAACTTTGTCCTACTTCTAACGCGAACCCCTTAAACAAGTAGGTTTTTTGATAATAAGTATTGCTAGACCCGCTAACCGGTAAGTATACGTCCAAAGAATCGACAACCCCATAATGCAACCCTATTCGCGGTTGCCACAGCTTGTACTCTGGGCGTATGTGGTGTTGCATACCCAGTGTCAGTGTTGAATTATTAAAACCCATGCCGATATTCACGGTAACCTGCTCTGCTATCCGGTAATCCGCCCGCAGACCTGTATCAAAACCATAGAGCATGCCACCACCAATGCCGATAGACCCACGATACTGGTTGTGTTGGCCTTCCTGCGCAAAAACGGGAAGGCTAAAGAGCAATAAAAAAATAACCAGAGGTTTCGCTTTCATTTAAATTCCTTTCGATGTTTGTGGGTGTATGTTGGACATTATTTCGTGCATTGAAACAACTATAACTGCGGATTTGGCATTGCTAATAAAACGCAGCCACTTTTTAGGAGTTGAAAAGTGGCTGCGCTTTTTGCTTGTTTGATAAGTAAGAATTAAATCACTGGGAAACTATCCGGCTCACCCTGTTCGTTAATGAAATAGCCGTTGAAATAACGCCAGGCGTATTCGCTTTTGGCAATTATTTTTTGTTGATTGCCGTCAACCGTAAGGTAATTGGATTCTGGCGCATGGAAAATCACTTTTAATACGCGGCCAGTTTCCAGTGACCAAATCCGAACGGTGGAGTCAGTAGAGGACGAAATTATATGTCGTCCATCGTTACTCAGGGTACAGCTGGTTACTCCACTGGTATGGCCAATGAACTCACGCACACAACCACCAGTGCTTAAATCCCACTGTCGCATACTCCCGTCGCCTGCACCTGAGACAAGATAGCGGCCATCAGCATTCAGGGCCAAGCAGTTTACCGAGCTGCTATGACTAATAAACTCACGCAAGCACTCACCGGTTCTTATATCCCACTGCCGCAAAGTTCTATCGTGAGAACCGGATATCAAATATTTTCCATCTGCACTTAACGCACAGCTGCTTATCCAATCGCCGTGACCAATAAATTCACGAAGGTACTCGCCTGTGTTCATGTTCCACAATCGCAAACTATTATCCCATGAACCCGATACCAGATAACGGTCATCAGCACTCAGGGCCAAGCAGTTTACCGAGCTGCTATGACCAATAAACTCGCGCAGACACTCGCCCGAGCTCAGATCCCACTGGCGCAAACTATTATCCCATGAGCCCGATACCAGATAGCGACCATCTGCACTCAGGACGCAACTGCTAACCATGGCGCGATGCCCAATAAACTCACGCAGGCACTCACCACTGCTCAGCTCCCACAGGCGCAAAGTCCTATCAAACGAACCTGACACCAGATAGCGGCCATCAGTACTTAGGGCACAACTACTTACACTACTAGAGTGGCCAATAAACTCGCGCAGGAAATTGCCCTTACTCAAATCCCACAAACGTAGATTTTTGTCAGACGAACCCAACACTAGGTAGCAACTATCCTTACTCAGGGCGCAACTTGTTACATAGCTTGAATAACCAATAAATTCCCGCAGACACTCGCCTCCATTTAGGTCCCATAGCCATATAGTTTTATCACCTGAACCCGACACCAAATAACGACCATCTCTACTCAGGGTACAACTGGTTATATACGAATGACTAATAAACTCACGCAAGCACTCGCCTGTACTCAGGTCCCATTGCAGCAAGGTCTTATCACCTGAGCCCGAAACCAGATATCGTCCATCGGCACTCAGAGCGCAACTTGTCACAAAATGTGAATGTTTCATAAACTCTCGCAGACATTTGCCAGTGCTCATGTCCCATTGCCGCAAAGTCTTATCAAATGAACCCGACACCAGATAGCGGCCATCGGCACTCAGGGTGCAGCTGCTTATTCTTTCACTATGACCAATAAACTCGCGCAGGCACTCGCCAGTTCTCATGTCCCATTGTCGCAAAGTCTTATCATGTGAACCTGACACCAAATAGCGGCCATCAACACTCAATGTACAGCTAGTTATTGCGCTGGTATGACCAATAAATTCGTGTAAGCACACGCCTGTGCTCAGATCCCATTGGCGCAAAACCCTATCGTTAGATCCCGATACCAGATAACAACCATCAGCACTTAAGGCGCAGCAGGTTACCGAACTTTGGTGGTCGATAAACTCGCGCAAACACTCGCCCGTACTCAAATCCCACTGGCGCAAACTTTTATCCCACGACCCCGACACCATATAGCGGCCATCTGCACTCAACACGCAACTGCTTACACCGCTTGAATGACCGATAAACTCACGCAGACACTCGCCCGTACTCAAATCCCACTGGCGCAAACTATTGTCATCCGAGCTGGACACCAGATAACGCACATCGGTGCTAATCGCACAGCTTGTTACTTCGGAGTTATGACCAGCTGTTGAATAATATTTATTGGTGTTACTTAATTCTGGCAGATCTACTAACCACTGTTGATTATTTTTTACCAATTCTGGCAATGCTTGGCATTTGAGCAATCGGCTGCGATGCACATTCGCTGTCGCAAAATTGGCATCGTCCAGCGAACAGCGAAACAGGCGAGTAGCTGCCATTTGAGCTGCAGACCAATCGCTTTTTTCCAAGCGACATTGATCAAATTCGGCGTTATCCAAAATGGCACCGCTAAACTGTGCACCGGTTAAATTAATATGGCTAAATTTAGCGCGGCGTAAATTGGCTTGCGTAAAGTTAGCCCTCTCCAGCGTTAACTGGTTGGCTGCTTTACCCTGGAAATTCAACTCGGCCAAATTGGCCCCCGGTAGTTGGATGCCATTTAATGTGGGCACAGAAAAACCCAACCCATAAGCCACCAGCGCATAGTGCAGCAGATTCTCCGAGGCGTGCTGGCGATAGGCTTTGCGCCATTCACTTAACGGATTTAATAAAGGTTTATTGTCTGGCTCAGCCAATAATTGCGCCAGGAATACCAGGGTTTCCTGGCTGGGTTTAGCCATGGCCCAGTGTTCGGGTTTATTGTCTTTAATCGCCTGCAATAAATAACTGGCCAGAAAAAATTCTTGCAGGGACGTATGAGAAAAGCGAAAGCGGCTTCCTTGCTCGTCGTCCTCCCGGCATAAAAATGTCGCTGTGCGTAAATCTTCCTCTAAAATGTCCGGTGAAATACCTTGGTAGCGAAAGGCTATTTTGGGATTGTCCGCCAACCAGCCCATAAACCAGTCTTCTATTTCACTGGCGGGTAGTGAGGTTTGTTTTTGCTCCCACAATAGTGCCGCTAAATGTGCGGCTAATTGCAATTTATGATCACTTTTTATTTGGTGTTTGCCGTTATCGCGATTTAACCAGCGGTCCACTACGCGGCGATAAAGGCTTACGCCACTTATCGCTTTGCCTGCTTTGCGGTCTTCTTCCAGTGCCGGGAAAAACTCGCCAACCAACTTTAAGGTAAACGGCCGTTTGCTTAAATCGTGCAAGTCATGCACAGATTTCACCATATCGATAATGGTCTCTGGCTCTATCCCCGGTAACGCGTGGCGCAAATAGTTGGTGATCTGCTCTTCCGATAAGGGCAACATCACCATGGCTTCTATCTCGTCCGGATTAACCCCTCCCCGCTCTTGCCCAGTGAAATGATCTTTTTGACGGTCCAGGGTTTTAAAATACTGGCTGCGGCAGGTGAGCAACATTTTTACAGGTTGCTGTGTTTTGGATGCTAATTCTGCTTGGTATTTGTAAAGTTGGTCGGTAAAAAGCCGTCCGTCTGTCTCTGGCAATTTCACCAGCACTTCATCCAGCCCGTCGAAAATCAACACCACGCCAGATTGATTCGCCCAGCGCTCTATATCGCTAGTAGTAAATGCCCCTTGGTTTTCGCTATTAATCCAACCAAGGCGTATGCAGTCCTTAATAATGTCAGCAAAATGAAAACTGTTTGTTAAGGTTTTACTGGTGACATGACGCAAGTCGAAATACAGCGGAACAGGTATTTTATTACTTTGCTGTAATTGTGCCCGCAAGTGCTTATCGAATAATTGGCAGCTAATGGTTTTACCCATGCCGTATTCACCCAATAGCGCAAATACGGATTTATCTTGTGCTTGTGTAGCCCAATCCATAAGCCTGGCCACAACTGGAATACCTTGTACAGACTCTTGCTCCTGCAAGGCTTCCTGTTCTTTTCTTAGGCTGGTGGGCAAAGCTCGTGCATCTTTTACCAAGGCCAATTCGTGTATATCACTTAAGTCGCTACACCTGGCTTTGTAGTGATGAAAATTATTGGTAAGGGACTTTGCTGATACTTTATTTGCCTTCGTTAACTTATTTTCCGGATATATGTGACCGAATTCCAATGCAGCTTTTACCAGGCTCGCTGCATTTTTGGCTGCGGCTATTTGATTAGCCTCTTTATTTTTACCCTTGTTACCATCGGCAAAGTCACAAATCGCCTTAACAATGATCCAATCTGTTTTGCTGGCCTCACAGGCATGAAATAATCCTGTGCCTTCCATTTCACCGCCAATGGCTGTCGAGTCCATCTGAGCTAACTGATCGCGATAATCTTGGTTATCAATTAATTTGTCACCACTAAATATCCCACCAAAATTTCGCTTGGCGTACTCAACCCCATCCTCTTTATTTAGGTAGGCATCTACCTGATGAAACCAGTCAGTTAAATGTTTTGATGCTACTGGGCGAGGTCCGCGCGGGGTAATGCTTCCATTCTGATTCACTCGCGCAAGTTCATAAGGAACAATAAACTCTGAAATGAGTACATCGCCAATATGTTGCTTTTTGCTATCCATACCAAATGCAATACCAACAGCAATAATGGCGCGAGGCTGGAAAACGTCTATCCCCCATTGCGCCGTTTTCATCGCCTCTATAGTGGCCTGCTTGGAATGAATTAAAACCAGGTTATTGCCATTGTGTTGGCCCAAGGGGTAATAAATTCGATTGTGCCCTTCTTTTTGTTCGGCCCGGGCATTCGGGCAAAAACATTCCAACGTTTGCTCAAGTTCATGCTGGTTAAAGGTAATCAGCACTATGTCTACGTCTACTAGCAACTGGCCCAACTGAGCTTGCTCCAGCTGATTGGCAGGTATGGCATCCAGTTGCGGGGTATGGGGGATGGGGGATGGGAAATTGCACTGGCTCAGCTTCAAACCAGCATTCGCGCCTGGCGCCGGCTTTTTTATCTGCCGTTACGGCCATACGGACTTTGCTCGCCTGTGCCGCAAAAACCTCGTTGATTCGATTAATAAGCCGATTAAACGCTACGTTGGCACTGGCCTTGGTGCTTTGGGGGTATAGCTCGTCGTGGATTTGGCCTAAGACAACGCTGCCATCTTCTGACATTAACTCCAAAATAGCTTCTATTTGACGAATTTCCCCACTTTTCAATGAGTTACTGATCTTCCCTACCGCACTAAGCGCCAGATTTTTGCTTAAACGCTGCATAGCCTGTCCCCTGATCTTTAATCAAATTGATCAAAAGATAGGCATTTAATTTGGCATAGCCAATCGAGATTGTGTTTGATTTGTTTGAATTGAGCTTGATAAGAAATGGGGATGCAACCAGACACCTCAGAAGCAAAGAAAGACGTTTTTGTATACATATAGTCACCCAAATATATAGATTTTCCATTTTTCTATACACGTTAAGGTAATGTGTATAGTATTTGATGGTTTCTTATACATATGGAACCAGGCCATGAGCTATGTTGTAACGCCCTTACCTATTGCTGACCTTGAGCAGATTGAAACCCGCTCCACCTTAAAAAAGGCGGCTCTGGCTCATCGCTATTTGGCAGAGCTAAAAGGAATAGCTGAGACGATTCCCAATGATGCAATCTTGATTAATACACTCGCACTGCAAGAAGCCAAACATAGCTCTGAAATAGAAAACATCATCACAACGCAAGACGAATTGTTCAAAGCGGAATTATTTACCAATGCGCATATAAATCCTGCGGCCAAAGAAGTGCAAAATTATGCAGTTGCGTTAAAAACCGGTTTTGAATTTGTGCGTAAATCGGGGCTGATTAGGCTCAGCGATTTGTTAACCCTTCAGGAAATATTGGAAGAAAACAAAGCCGGTTTTCGTAAATTACCCGGCACAGAACTTAAGAATGCGCAGACCGGCAAAGTTGTATATACCCCACCGCAACACCCACAGGACATAGAGCGCTTAATGGATAACCTGGCGCAATACATAAACGACCCCGATCTTTGTGCTGCTGACCCATTAATTAAAATGGCAATTATTCATCATCAGTTTGAGAGCATTCAGCCTTTTTATGATGGTAATGGGCGTACAGGTCGCATCATTAATATGTTGTATTTGGTCGCGCAGGGTTTATTGGATTTGCCGATTTTGTATCTCAGTCGCTACCTTATTCAAACCAAAGCGGAGTATTACCAGCAGTTACAAGCTGTACGCAATACTAACGAATGGGAGCCTTGGTTGATCTATATGTTGGATGGTGTTATTCAAACCGCTCAGGCAACTATCGAGTTAATAAAGCAAATTAAAATGCTTATGCAGGAATACAAACAAAAAATACGTAGTCAGTTGCCAAAAATTTATAGCCAAGAGTTACTGAATAATTTATTTAATCACCCTTACACAAAAATTGAATTTGTAATGCAGGATCTATCGGTCTCACGATTGACTGCTGCCAAATATCTGGAGCAATTAGTGGACATTGGCTTGCTTAAGAAAGAAAAAATCAGTCGCAGTAACTATTACATCAATCAGCCACTGTTAACCCTGTTTTTAGAACGCGGCTAGTTTTCAATAAAACCCGTGTAAAACATTTTACTGAAATGGAAAAGCGCAGCCTCTGTTAAGGATTCAGGGGCTGCGCTTTCGAGTTTGATAAGAGACTATTGCTTAGCTAACCGCCCCACTCCGATTAACGCCACTAATTAATGCTTTCACCGCTGACGTAATAATATTGCGATCCTGCCCTACACCGTAAACGGGCTTGCCGTTTTTCACTTTGATTTCCACGTAGGTCACTGCGGCCACATCGGAACCTTCGCCCACGGAATGTTCGTGGTAGTCGATCACACTCACCTCCATACCGGTAAACTGGCTGATGGCGTGAGCAGCCGCATCGATCGGACCATTGCCACTGCCACTGATCTCCACGGTTTTGTTTTGGTGCTGGGCGTGAATCACTATGTCCACCTGGTGTGTATCATCGGCCTGGCTGAACTTACTGGATTGGTAAGCTATTGGGGCATTTACTGCGAGGTATTCTTCATTAAAGAATTTCACAATATCTGCGCCTTTGACTTCCTTACCTGTGGCATCGCTTACGCGTTGCACTACGCCGCTAAATTCAATTTGCAAGCGGCGCGGCAACTGCAAGCCAGCCTCTTGTTGCAACAAAAAGCTGACGCCGCCTTTGCCGGACTGCGCATTCACCCGCACCACGGCATCGTAGCTGCGGTTTAAATCTGCCGGGTCAATCGGCAAGTAAGGTACTTCCCAAAGTGCATCTTTTTTCTGCACCGCAAAACCTTTTTTAATGGCGTCCTGGTGCGAACCAGAGAAGGCGGTAAATACCAGTTCACCGGCATAGGGGTGACGCGGGTGTACTGGCAACTGGGTGCATTCCTCGTGCAATTTGCGCACCCGGTCGATATCGGAAAAATCCAAACCTGGATGCACACCCTGGGAGTACAAATTCATCGCCAGGGTCACCAGGCACACATTGCCGGTGCGCTCGCCATTGCCAAACAAACAGCCCTCTACGCGATCGGCACCGGCCATTACCGCCAGCTCTGCCGCTGCTACCGCTGTGCCGCGGTCATTGTGCGGGTGCACACTGATAATAATGGAATCGCGGCGATTGATATTACGGTGAATCCACTCAATCTGGTCGGCGTAGGTATTGGGCGTGTTCATCTCAATAGTGGCCGGCAAATTCAAAATCATTTTTTTCTGTGGCGAGGGGTTCCAGATATCTACCACCGCATCGCACACTTCTTTTACCAAACCAATTTCGGTGGAGGAGAAGACTTCGGGTGAATATTGGAAGGTCCAATCCACTTCCGGCGCCTGGGCGGTTAATTCCTTACACCACTGGGTGCCTTGCACGGCAATATTTTTTACCCCGGCTTCGTCGGTGTTGTACACAATTTTGCGAAACGCCGGCGCGAGCGGGTTGTACATGTGCAAAATCGCGCGCTTGGCACCGCGCAAACTCTGCACGGTTTTTTCAATTAAATCGTAGCGCGCCTGTACCAACACTTCGATAGTCACATCATCGGGAATTAAATTTTCCTCGATCAACTGACGCGTGAAGCTGTAGTCAATGTCACTGGCGGAGGGGAAGCCAATTTCGATTTCTTTAAAGCCAATGGCCACCAGCTCTTTAAACATACGCAGCTTGGTCGCCACCGACATAGGGTCGATAAGCGCCTGGTTGCCATCGCGCAGATCAGTGCTCATCCAAATGGGCGGTTTTTCAATAATTTTGTTGGGCCACTGGCGGTCGGGCAAGGACACACCAATAAAGCGCTGGTATTTGCTGGATGGATTAGCAAGCATGTTTAACTCCCTGGGAAACTTTTGGCTTCGTCTGTAACGCGCATGGTTCGGTTGTGGGTTCCTCTGCAACCCGCTGCCATTCAGGATCACTGAGCAAGCAGGGAGTTTTAGCGGCTTCTAGGGCTGTAGACTTTAGGTCTTTGTGGTTATGGCTGGAGGGCGGCTCGGTCGCCAGGCCTGGGTAAGGCCAAGTCAGCTTGCAATTGCCCGATAAGGCGCTAGCAAGTCCGCACCAGGGCTTGTGGCCCCTGTGCCCTTAATCAGCTGATGCTCAGTATAGGGGCTTGGGTTTGGCAGAGGATTGCCAAGATTGTTCTTTATGAGAAATTTGAGCAATAATATTGCGTATATTGTTATTTTAAAGGCATACATCTGATAACTAGTAGGAAAAGGCGCTATGGAACTCGACCGTTACGACAAATTGATCCTCGAAGCCCTGCAGGCCAATGGCCGTATCTCCAACCAGGAGCTGGCGGACAGCATCAGCCTCTCCCCCTCCCCTTGCCTGCGCCGCGTGCGCGCGCTGGAAGAATCCGGCTTGATCGACGGCTATGTCGCCCTGCTCAATGCACGCAAGCTGGGCCTGACCTTGATGGCCTTTATCCAGATCAGCATGGACAAACACACCCCCGATCGCTTCGACACCTTCGAAACCCTGATCAACAGCTACCCCGAAGTGCTCGAATGCCATTTGATTACCGGGCAGTCGGCGGATTATTTACTCAAGGTGATCGTTAAGGATATGGACGCCTACCAGCAGTTTTTGCTGCAAAAGCTGACCCGCATTGAAGGTGTGAGCGGCGTGCATTCGTCGTTTGTGCTTAAGTCGCCGGTCGCTAAAACTGCACTACCGGTTTAAATGGCCGGGTCTGACGGACCAAGCGCTATACTTAGCCTCGCTCCTGCTGTCAGTCTGATTGGAATTACTGCTGCGATGTCCGATAAACGCCAACTTATTCGCGATGCTTTTTTAAAAGCGGTGTTTAGCCTCTTGGGCTATATCGCCCACTGCGACGCGCAAATTAATCGCCAGGAAATTTTCCATTTAAAAATTCATTTACAAAAAATGCGTTTATCCGAGGAGGAGCAGCGCCAAGCGCTGGATCTATTTAAAGCGGGAACCCAAAGCAATTTTGATGCTGGGCAAGTAATCAAAGAATTTCGCCAATCGACAACGCCAAAACTAATACAAATTCTTATTGTTCACCTGATTAGTATGGCGCGCGCTGATGGTGGCTTGGTGGAAAAAGAGCTTCACGCGATTCAGTGGTTAGCACGGGAGCTCGGGTATAAAAGTATTGTACTGTCCCAATTATTAAAAATGATCTACAGCCAAGATCAACATGCCCAGCGCAATAAGCTAAATATTGAAGATCCGCAAAGTGTCTACAAAACCAATAACAAAGCATCAAACCAACATGCTGGTTCAAACAAGCCGTACACGAATACACAAAGTTTTCACAACCAAGATTTAAGCAATGCCTATAAAATTCTTGGCGTTAACGCGAGCATGACGGAAGAGGAAATTCGCCGAGCCTATAAGAAGCTGGCTAGCCAGTATCATCCCGATAAGCTGGCTGGCCAAAACCTTACTCAGGAGCAGTTAACCGCTGCTGCTGAGAAATTTAAGCAAGTTCTCGCCGCCTACAAATATTTAAAACAACATCGATTTATGTATGACACGCAAAAAGCTAGCACGTGAATTCAGTCGTTTTTTGTTAGTTATCCTTTGAGTATCCCCTGCCATTTGGTTTCTAAATTTACGTCCATAGTCGCGGCTATAAAAGCGTAATCTGGGCGCCCTTCAATTTTGTATTGCCAACCTTTGAATGTTTCCGGTTGCTCAACCGTAAGATGTTGACGGCAAGCTTCGCGCGCGCCGTGTTGAGCAGGCGCGGCTACGGGAAGGCTTCAGGAGCGACCAGTAGGCTCACCAGCCTCCGACAACAAGAGCCAGTGACCAAGCACTGCCTGCAGCTCTGCAGGCTCCACCGGTTTGCGTAGCACGAGGTACCCTTGTTCTTCCGCCTTTGCCAATTCTGGTGAATCCAGTTCGCCGCTGATCATTGCCCCGCTTGCATTGGGTACCCGTTCTAGCAGTTCGCACAAGAGTTCAAATCCGCTCTCACCCGAACGGAGCCGCTGATCGCAGAACACAGCATCCGGTTGGAAGCCAGATTCGAGGAGGCGCAGAGCCTGCCTACCCGATTCGACGCAGGCGACCTGCAGACCCCAGGATTGCATCAAGGTTTGCCAAGCACTGCGTACTAACGGGTCGTCATCGACCAAGAGACAAGTACCTGACAAGAAAGGCACAGCCTGGGGCTTGGTGGAGGCATCCGGCCCAAGGATTGCGGGATGCGTCCCTTCCTTCATCCCATCGAGGTGAATCCAGAAGCACGACCCCTTGCCCTCGCGAGAGTGGAATCCGTGTTTCACTCCCATCATGGCGCAGCAGCGAGCGACAACGGCCAGTCCCAACCCATGGCCGGCACCATCGATATTCCAGGCGTGCTCGTTGCGAAAAAAAGGAGAAAAGATGTCGGCACTATCGCCTGTCGCAATTCCAATACCCGTATCCCAGACTTCGCATCGCCAGCCACCACCTTGTCGGCGAACGGCCAGCAGGATGCCTCCTTGGCGTGTGTAGCGCAGGGCATTATGCAGCAGGTTACTCAGCGACTGGCGCAGCAGTGTCGCATCGGCGATGGCCATCGCCCCTTTCGCTGGTAGATGGACGCGCAACTCCAGGCCCCGATTACGCGCCTCCTCGCGAAAGATGGTTGCAACATTGCCGGTCACCTCAGCCAAGTCGACAGCTTCGGTTCTGATTTGAACCCGGCCGCTCTCGATCCGGGACAAGTCGAGCAGGGTGTTGAACATTTGCGTGGCCGAACGCACGCTTTGTCGCAAGTCGGCCAGGGCTCCGTCGAGCGCAGGGTCGTGATTGCTCCGCGCAATCGACTCGACGAGGAAGCCCATGGCATGCACCGGCTGGCGCAGATCGTGGCTCGCCGTGGTCAAGAACAGGTTCTTGTCATACAGCGCCTTTTCGGCTTGTTCCTGAAGCACAATGTTCCTCAGAAAAAAGCGGTGCGAGATCGCCGAATGCCTGAGCATGGTCAGAGTGTGTAGCAAGGCCAACGGAAGAACGTAGCGCCAGTGATCGGGAAAGCTGAAGGGCACCAAAATCGTCACCCCCCCCCAGCCGGTAAGGAGGAAACAGCGGAATACCGACAGCACCGGCGATGAGTGCACAGAATTACCGGCAACAATCGCGGCGACCGATGCCATGTAGATCAATTGGAACTCGAAGGTTGCATGGCTCGCCGTTAGCAACGGGGGAGCTGTCATGCTCGTACCATAGGCCAGCGCTATGCTCTGTACAACCGGCAACCAGCGATGCCAAATCACGTCTGGGAGGCCGTCAGTCCGTTCGTACTGGTAGCGCCGATGAAGCCAGCGAACCAGCAGCAGCCCGACGAAATACCAGGTTCCCCAGAGTATTAACCCGAGCGGGTTCTGACCGAGATGGATGTACCAGGCAATGAAGGGCAAGCTGACAACGACCATCGCGCCGAAACCGTAGTTGATCCGAGCGAAGGCCACGTCAAGTAGGCCCGCCCGGCCGACTGGGCTGATATCCGCGTAGCTGAGTCCTTTGCCAACATCGGCGGATCGCCCTTCGCTACGCGCCAACATCGATCCGCCTTCCTCGCAGCCGCGTAATCAACTCAATACGGTTTCGTGCACCAAGCCTTTCCAGAATGCAGCTCACATGCTCCTTGACGGTTTGTTCCGTCAGCGAAAGTGCCTGCGCTACCCGCTTGTTCGGTAAGCCTTTGAGCATCAGGGCCAACACCTCCCCCTGACGTGCAGTCAAGCCCAACTCAGCAGGGCTCAACGGCAGACTAAGCGCTTCGTCGGTCGCCTGGGTGGCAACAGAAACATCGTCGAACCACGCATCGCCGCGCAGTGCTGCTGCAACGGCCAGCGCAAAAATCGCGGGCTCGGCATGCTTGAGTACAAAACCATCGGCAGCTAACCGACGCACCTTGTCGCGGATCAGAGGATCGCCGTCCCCGCTGATCACCAGGAGGCGGGTCGCTGGATAGTTTTCCCGAAGGCGCGCCAGCATCGGCAATGCAGTGCCTTCAGGTAACCAGAAATCGATCAGAGCTAAGGTTGGTGGCCCGAATTGCCCGATGTGCGTCCACAGGTCGGCAGTCCGGCAAATCGCGTCGACACGGGCAAGTCCGCAATGCGTGCGCAAATAGTCCGCAATGCCGCGCGCTACCAGCGGATGGTCATCTACAACTACAGCTGAACGTTCACGGGTCGTCGTCATCTAGGGCCTGTTCACACTAATTAGGTGTATCGACAATCAAAGCGATATAAATAAAGAACTCAAAGATAACATTGAGGTTATCAAATCGAGAGAAAATTCTACGGAAGCCTTTCAAGCGCCAAAACAATCTCTCGATCTCGTCGCGTTTTTTAATGGGCCAGTACCATCTGGATAGACTTTAACGGCATTCGATTCAGGGATAACTACTTAACACAGACGACTCCTTATGGGGCGAATCCTTAAGGGGAGCGCGTCTCAATTCTTCCAATGACGCTCATTATCAAAAGGCTTGCCTGCGAGACATTTTTTGAGTTCTTCGCGGGCTTTTAGGCCATCGTGCCATTCAATATTGGCAATCGATTTTCCTTCGTAACTGACATCAAAGCTCCAGTTGTCTTCCATGCCTTTCATGAGTGCCTCGATACTCGGTACGGCAAACGCCAGCAGGGGTGGCGCCTTCGGACTGGCTTTTGTCTTGGTTTCCATGTAAATCGCATTTAGAGTCACCGGTTTGATGTTGCCCTGCTTCAGGGTCACCAGTACCGGCTTCCCGCTTGGAAGTTTTGGAAAGATCTTGAGGCTATCATCACCTAACGGGGAGAACGTCAGTAACGCACCCCGATAATTTCCGCCCGGACCAAATAGCGTGACAACGACTCCCTCTTTCATCGTGTCCTGCTGACTATTCTCGGTAAGGCGCTTGGCACGCAAAAAGGACGCAGCGCAATACTCACCCGAACCTGCCGTTGAGCTGGCTTGCATAAACTCCCACCAGCCGGCAATGATTTTCTCTCGGTACTCGATGGCCTCATTTTTGTTCGCGTTCATGACTTCCTTGGCATTGAATACCTTGTTGTGAGTCTCCATGACGGAAGCCAGCACATCAAAAGATTCGCCATTCAGATTCGCCGCCATTGCTGCACCGGATAAGGCGGCGATCATAATCCCCGCAGCAAAGTTTGTGATCTTGACCATAACTTTTAATTCCTATAGTTGCAGTTATCAATGCTTTGAGAAGAAAGAATTTGATTAATGTTCACAAGGTGTCGGACTGCGGAACCGTTTTATCTTGCCCGCGTGACATCGTCGCAAAGAAGGCTGGTGCGACCCAGTCCTTCGCCCTCATAACCTGATCTAACCAGTATGTCGTCCACCCGCCATTCGCCATTCGCGTCTTGTCGGCTTCGAAATTCTGCGAAACACTCGGCATAGCCACCTGCTGAACCACCGACGACACCTTGGGCACCATAGACCGTGACACCTTCCTTTTCCCAGTATTGGGTGTACCGAAGAAAACGTGTGTCCGCGACTTGGTTGAGCTCTGGGTTTCCCATGAGGTCGACAACTTTACGTTCAGGTTGACCGATAAAAACTGCTGCCAGTTTGGCTTCATATTTGTTCATCTTCGAGCCATCCGGATGCTTGTGTCCATCTTTTGCCAGCTCCAGATCGGCTTTCCTCTCCTCATTGGTTTTCTTAATGCTCTCTAGGAGACTGGATCTTATAGACGCGGTGCCAGACTCCAATTCCTGCTGCTTCCGCTTCAGCTTTTCCATTGCGGCCTGTTTGTCAGCCTCGGAGACAGGTGTGCTCCACTTGCCTGTCGGGTCTGGGCGTTTTTTTTCCAGGACCTTGTCCCACCAAAGATTCTCCCAAGCAAAATCGAGATATTCCGAGGGCAAGGTATATCCGATGAGCGCCGTGTCTGCCGGCAAACCCAGTTTGGTAATGCGCTTTCCAAAACCATCAAAATCAAACTTGTTGTTTTTTTTGATGGAATCGTGCAAGGCATGATTGATCTCAATGTGGTTACAGGCGAT
Source organism: Cellvibrio sp. (assembly GCA_050305995.1). GTDB lineage: Bacteria > Pseudomonadota > Gammaproteobacteria > Pseudomonadales > Cellvibrionaceae > Cellvibrio. The sequence continues at coordinate 94,754 of JBNLGJ010000015.1, read as the reverse complement.
GGCTCCTGCTTTGGATAACATGGGGGCGCTCGATGTTTTCCAGTCGCTTTCAGGAACCGGTTCTACTTTCAGGTCAGATCGCCGAAGCATATAACTTTCGGGACCCATTCTGAACGTGACCGTATTACCAGCCCGGACGATATTCTTATTCTCGCTAATGTTGTATTTAGTCTCATCCAACATGAATCGATTCGGGCACTGGAATTGCAACTCCATATGCACGAACTCGGGCTTTTTCGCATTTTCGTAAACACCAGTAACGGAGATCTGACGTATTTCAATGTCACCAAACACTTCACTCGGAGGCGTGCGATTGAGAATGGCCGTCACATCTGCGAAATAGACAACACGGTCATCGACTTCGCCCTCGTACTGCAAAATTAGGCTGAAAGCAAAGGCATTGATCGGAAAGGCTATCGCACACACGGCGAACAGCTTGAATATTCTTCGCATCTTAATCTCATCCTCCCCAGTGAAAGAATGTTGAACATTTCCGTCCTGTGGCCATGGCCCTCTAGGTGACTCCTGTGGCGGCGTCGGCCTTCACGGAAAAGGAGAAGGTTTGCTTTCATTCCGCCTAGTTAGAGGGGAGTTATCAATCCAGTGATCGCGCACATACCACTAAAAAACCGGCGCAGCCATTGGGCGTATCCAGCCATTTTGAAATCCACAACGAAAGCACTTATCGGCTGTAAATACTTAGCGATGGAATTGTACGGTGCCAGCATCACGGGGCGAACCCCTACCGAAGTAGGGTTGAATGATCGTGGTAGGTTTGGGACATTCATCGACACCATTAGCAACTCTAAGAGAACCTTCCTATGAAAAAAATACTTGCACTCGCGTCGATGACCGCATTAGTTGCCCTCACCTCGGGCTGCGCTTCGTTTGCAGTCAGTGACGATGCCATTGAGCGAAACACTGCCCAGGCACTTGGCCTGACAATAGGCTCGTTTACCATCTCTGATCGCGTCAATGAAGGCGTGAAGGCGAGCTACACAGTCAATACCAGCGCCGGCAAGCAATACACTTGCTACGTCACCGGCTCGGTATCACTGCTCGGGCGCGCCGTGTCTGATTCGATCTGCTCCGAGATCGGTAAGGGCAGCAACCCTGGAGGAGGTAAATCATGCAATGCGCTACTGAAGGCTGCCGGCAAGTGTTGATGATGTGCTCAATGCTTCAATAGTCGCACCAGAAAAATCACATTTTGCCAAACCCAGACATGATTAGCGCATCAGTTTCTTTTAAGTTGTAGCGCGTTCAATTTGCAAAAAAGCACCGGGCCAGGTTTGAAAATCTGGCAAACGGTGCCCGCGATTATCCGACTAACCGCGCTCTATGGCGCGGCATCAGGAAGGCTTCCGGGGTACTAATGTTTTTCGTATAAGCTTCTCACTCTTCACTACCTCCCACAACAACCTGACTCACGGTGGTATTAGCGAAATGAACAGCGTGGTCTAAGTTTATTGTTGAGCAATGGCAGCTGGAACAATGACTGAGAAATAGGGGGCAATATCCATGAAAGCCAATTCCTTTATGTGATTAGCTAAATTCAGCGATAGCTATCTGAGAATCCAATTTTTTGAATTATGAGGTTAAGTAATATGGAGGTATTGTTGATTAGACTTTTATTTTTAGATTGATTATTTAATTTTTTATCCGTAAAAAATTATAGGTTCTGGGCGGGTATTAGTTCTGGGCAGGATTTACGCTTGGTTAATTTATGGCAAATAAAATATTTTTTCTCATGATGGGCTTCCCAGATTTCACTAGACGCATGGGCGCATCGAAGATGCGAACCTGCCACACTCCACCTATGAGCGAATAGATGAGCATCTTGAGCGCTGGCCGCAATTAAATTGCCTGGTGTAGAAACCTTGAGCCATAAACTGCTGGAGCGCCCAAAATTAAGGCGCTCCAGCGTCAACGAAAGCCAAACAAAGATAGGTTCTTATTGCTTACTGACTCAGAGACTTCTTGCGGCGCGGCGACGACCCGCCACGACCAAGCCAAGCAGACCCAGCAGGGCCAACGCTAAGCTGCTAGGTTCCGGGACGCTTGCCATAACGGCATCAGAGTTGGCCGAGGCGCTGAGGCCCAGACGCATTTTGATCCAGGTCGTTGCACCGGTGTTAGTCCAGGAGGCCGTCAGTTTTGATGGCCCGGTGTAAGCGCCCGAAGTGGCATCAACAAATGCTTCCGCATAGTTGTTGAATTCGCAGACATCGGTGGTGAAGTCGGTGCTGCACAGCTCGATGGTGGCATTGGCCTGCGCCATAGAGCCACTCGCGCTGATAGCGTTAAGTATGGCGTTGACGGTAAAGGTGGCACCGCCGCCGACCATGACGTAGCCGTCAAAGATATTGGCAAAAGCCCAACCCGACTGACCATTGTTGGCAACAACCTTGGCCGAAGCCGAGGTTCCATTGATATTCCCCGGGGTTGTTGGGGTGATTGAGGCTGAGGCGAATCCATTACCGTCAGTCACTGTCGAGTCAAGCGGGTTGCCATGCCAGGTCAGGGGAGTGGCGGCGGAGAGCGCAGGGTTCTCCAACGCTGCTTCGGTGCTTGATGTTTTCGGCAGCCAGTCCACGTTGCTGAACGCATTGTACCACCACTCGCCGCCTGTAGCGGACAGGCTGATGTTGCTAAGATTGACTTCGGCGATGCTAGCGCTGGATAACTGGGCCGTGGCTAAGAGTAAGGCTCCAATTCCGAGCCTGATGGACTTGATCATGTTTTTCTCCTGTAGAGGGTTTCGTCGCTCGGCAGCTCTGCCAAGTTGGTCGGCCCGCAAACCAGATGCGAGGATCCCCAATTATTAATTTGTGCGGGCGGCGAACTTTATATCATTTATCCTATTTTTCCCAGTTTGTTCTTATAACATCGATGAATATGCAGGGCAAGATCAATGCGACCATGACCTGAATCGATCTTTTCCCTGTAAAGTGGCTAAAAATGCATAGTCAGGGGTTCTGGACAGTGAACTTTACAATCGCCCACTTTGATAACCAGCCCGCATGCAGTCGAAACAGAGTCAACAATCAGCCGGATAAAACGGATGTGAAAACAATAAAAAAGAGGCAAAAGCCCCTTTTTTAGTTCGCCAAAATATTGGTTAAGCCATTTCACCTGTAGCGCGTCTGTCACCCTTGCGACGACATTCGTCGACACCTTCGGGCAACTCCTCCTGCTGTTGGCGGCGATCGCTCCCTTCACGCTCTTCCAAAACATCTTCCAGTTGGCTTAAAAGTACTTTAGTGGTTTGCTTGTCGTTCATTTCCTATAGCTCGGTTGTACGGTTTTTTAATAAATGAGCTAGCAGTATAGTTCAGAGATTAAAAATTAATCTAAATTTATACAAATTTTTTATTCTCTTTAGCTATTTATAGCAAACTAATAATCTAGGTAATAGGTAAAAAATTGGGCTCTAATGAACCCAATTAGTATTATTTATAATATAAATTAAACATCCAGGTTGGCAACCGCCAGGGCGTTGGTTTCGATAAAGTCGCGGCGCGGTTCCACTTGGTCGCCCATAAGGGTGGTGAAGATTTGGTCAGCGGCTATAGCGTCCTGAATGGTCACTCGCAGCATGCGACGGGTTTCCGGGTTCATGGTGGTTTCCCACAGCTGTTCAGGGTTCATCTCGCCCAGACCTTTATAGCGCTGGATGTTGTAGCCTTTGCGCGATTCTTTCATCAACCATTCCAAACCTTCGGCAAAACGGCTGATGGGCTGTTTGCGCTCACCGCGCTGGATGTAGGCGCCCTCTTCCAGGAGATTGGCAATATTCTCACCCAGGCTAACAATTTGACCGTATTCACCTGAAGCAAAGAAGTCGTGGCTAAAGGGATACTCGGTAGAAATGCCGTGAGAGATAATTTCCACCTGAGGCAGGAACAGATGGCGCTCAGTATCTTCTTTTACAGTTACCAGATATTTGTCGCTACCAGCGCGCGTATCCAAACTGAAGCGACCGTTTAATTGGTCACACCACTGTTGAATATGGCCCTGGTCAGTCAGGTGTTCGGCGCGCAGAGCCGGCAAATAAATCATTTTATCCATGACTTCTGCCGGATAGAGACGTGACAAGCGGTCGATAGTTGCCATAACCTTGCGGTATTGCTGTACCAGTTTCTCCAAGCCTTCACCGCTTATACCCGGGGCATCGGCGTTTACATGAAGGCTGGAACCTTCAAGGGCTGCCTGGGTGAGGAATTCGGTCATTGCCGACTCGTCTTTCAGGTATTGCTCCTGCTTGCCTTTAGCAATTTTGTATAAAGGTGGCTGGGCAATGTAGATATGACCGCGCTCAATCAGCTCGCGCATTTGGCGGAAGAAGAAAGTGAGCAACAGAGTGCGGATGTGTGAACCATCCACATCGGCGTCGGTCATGATAATAATGCTGTGGTAGCGCAGCTTTTCCGGGTTGTAATCCTCTTTACCTATGCCGCAGCCCAGCGCAGTAATCAAGGTGCCAACTTCAGCACTGGACAGCATCTTGTCAAACCGTGCTTTTTCCACGTTAAGGATCTTACCCTTAAGTGGCAGAATAGCCTGGGTCTTGCGCGCGCGGCCCTGTTTGGCCGAACCACCCGCAGAGTCACCTTCCACCAGATAGAGTTCAGAAAGCGCTGGATCTTTTTCCTGACAGTCAGCCAGCTTACCTGGTAGACCAGCGATATCCAGCGCACCCTTGCGGCGAGTCATTTCACGGGCTTTGCGCGCTGCTTCACGGGCGCGAGCAGCATCAATCATCTTGCCTACAACTGCCTTGGCATCACCTGGGTTCTCTAACAAGTAGTTAGCAAAGTGCTCCGCCATCTCCTGCTCTACCGCAGTTTTTACCTCGGAAGAAACCAGCTTGTCTTTGGTCTGACTGGAGAACTTGGGATCGGGGACTTTTACTGAAATAATTGCCGTTAAACCTTCGCGAGCATCGTCGCCAGTAGTCGCAACCTTGGCGTTTTTGCCTATACCTTCCTTCTCTATATAGCTATTCAACAAACGCGTCAGCGCTGCGCGGAAGCCAGCTAAGTGGGTACCGCCGTCACGCTGGGGAATATTGTTGGTATAGCAAAAGAGGTTTTCCTGAAAGGAGTCGTTCCACTGCAGTGCCACCTCAACGCCAATGCCATCTTCACGACCACCGGCAACAAAGTGCACCATCTTGTTTACAGTGGTTTTGTTCTTGTTGAGGTGCTCCACAAAGGCTTTCAGACCACCCTCGTATTGATAGACCTCTTCTTTACCACTGCGTTCGTCCTTAAGAACAATACGAACACCAGAGTTGAGGAACGAGAGTTCACGCAGACGTTTAGCGAGAATTTCGTATTGGAATTCAATATTAGTAAAGGTTGCCGCGGAAGGTTTGAAATGAATTTCTGTGCCTGAGCTATTGGCATCACCTACTACCTTTAAAGGTTCATCAGGCACGCCATGGCGATATATTTGCTCATGAATTTTGCCAGCGCGGCGAATAGTGAGCTTAAGTTGCTCAGATAGCGCATTCACCACAGATACCCCCACGCCGTGGAGGCCGCCAGATACCTTATAGGTATTGTCATCGAACTTACCACCGGCGTGGAGAACGGTCATGATAACTTCAGCGGCGGAGACACCCTCTTCGTGCATATCTGTAGGGATACCGCGACCGTTATCCGAAACTGATACAGTTTCATCCGGGTGGATAACCACTTTGATTTCGCTACAGTGGCCAGCTAGTGCTTCGTCGATAGAGTTATCAACGATTTCAAACACCATGTGGTGGAGACCTGATCCATCATCTGTGTCGCCAATATACATACCCGGGCGTTTGCGAACTGCGTCCAGGCCTTTGAGAACCTTAATACTGGAACTGTTGTAATTGTTCTCTTCTGACATGTGTGTCTCCACCTTATTCATTTATTACCGCACACCTGGGCGGTAATAGCCTTTAATTCGATCTAATATCTGTTTTATTTAGCAACCGACGAGCTGTCCATGTTCCACGTGAAACATTTTCAACTCTACATCTGCTTTGTCTAGCCAGGGTGCTTTTAGCACCTCAGCTTCAACACCGGTTATAAATACCTGTGTACGCATCCTATAGAGCCAATCAACCAACATATCTCTATGGGCCTTATCCAGTTCTGCGGGCAAATCATCAACAAGATAAAGCGCGTTACGCCCATTCACCTTGGTGTAAACTAACCCCTGAGCTATCTTTAGTGCACAAACCAACAACTTTTGTTGGCCACGAGAAAGCACCTCCGCCGCATTCCTGCCATCCAGCAAAATACGCAAATCCGCCCGGTGAGGGCCTGACTGAGTTGAACCAATTCGCTTGTCACGATCGTGGGAATCAGACAATACTTCTGCAAACTCACGATCATGACTCCAACCGCGATAGTAGCTGAGAGAAAGGCTATCTAACGCGAGATACTCTTGGGAGAAATTGGTAAAGCTTTCAACAAACAATGCCAGGGCTCTCTGTCTCAAGACGTCAAGCTGGCTAGCCAACTGAACTAATTCTTGATCCCAGGTGCTCAACTCAAAAGGGTCTATTCTATCACGGCGCAACAGACTATTGCGGTGTTTGAGACAGCGCTGTGTTGCCTTCCAAATACCATAAAAAGAATGTTCCACGTGAAACACTAACCAATCGATAAACTGCCTTCGATCTTTAGGGCTACCATCCAATAGCTGAAATGTTTCTGCATTAATGACTTGTACTGGAAGGAACTGAGCCAACTCAGCAACAGACTCAACAGATTGGTTCTGGGCCCTCAACTGCAAATCACCGTTCTGCCAACGCTGAATTCCCAAGGGAATACTTGTGCCTAAATGGTCAAGCTTTCCAAAAATCGTAAACTTTTCAGCTTGATGGTTAATGAGTGTTTTATGCTTGTGACTGCGAAAGGATCTACCGAGCGCCAACATATTAATGGCTTCAAGAATGCTGGTCTTACCAGATCCATTTTCACCAAAAATCAGATTCACCCCTTGAGATGGGGTGATATCAAGTTGTTGAATATTGCGGAACTGCTGAATCAGCAGGCGGGAGAGGGCCATAAAGACCTATAGAAAAACCAATGTGCCTTAAAGGCGCATTGGCATAACAACGTAAAGGGAATCGCTATTTTCCGGCTCTTCTAACAAAGCACTGGAATTAGCATCGGAAAGGGTAATCTTAATATTTTCATTGCTGATAACATTGGTTACATCCTGCAAATAACTTACGTTAAAACCAACTTCCAAGGGATCACCAACGTAATCTACCGTAACTGTTTCCTCGGCTTCTTCCTGCTCAGGGTTATTAGCCATAATGGTCAGTTGACCTGAACTCAGCAACAAACGAACTCCGCGGTATTTTTCATTAGATAAAATCGCGGTGCGGGCAAATGCCTGCTTCAACTCCAGGCGCGAACCTATTACCACTTTGTTACCGCCTCGAGGAAGAACCCGCTCGTATTCAGGGAACTTGCCATCGACTAACTTAGACGTGAAGGTGTAATCCGCAGAGGTTACGCGAATGTGGTTACCACTTAGTATCACTTCCACCTGAGCATTGGAGTCGTCTAATAAACGAGATAACTCCAAAACACCTTTGCGCGGGAGAATAGCCTGAGTGGTAGCTTCTGTAGCTACCGCTATAGCGCGAGTACACATGGCCATGCGGTGACCATCGGTAGCGACTACGCGCAACTGATCCTGGCGTACTTCCCACAACATACCATTAAGGTAATAACGCACATCCTGCTGCGCCATGGCAAAAGCTGTGCGCTCGATAAGTCGCTTAACTTCATGTTGAGCACAACTAAAACGCAAATTGCCTGGGGCATCTTCTACATTAGGGAAATCTGCAGCAGGTAGAGTGGAAAGGGTAAAACGGCTGCGGCCTGATTTCACCAGAATACGCCCCTCCTCTAATACAAACTCAATTTTTGAGCCATCGGGAAGCGATTTACAAATATCTAAAAGCTTTTTAGCAGGGACAGTAATCTCGCCTGATTGGCCTGGCTGCTCCAAGAGGAGACGACCAACAATTTCCACTTCCAGATCCGTACCTGTAAGCGACAGCTGGTCTTCATTAAGCACAATAAGCACATTGGACAATACCGGCAGGGTTTGACGACGCTCAACAACACCGGCAACCAATTGCAAAGGCTTGAGCAAGGCTTCACGGGATACGGCAAATTTCATGTGATGGTCTCTTAGCAGTTATCGTCCAGGATCTTAGCTCGGTTAAATCCAAGCTGTTATGTTGTTACATAAAAACCAAAGTAGTTTATAAATCAAGTCGTTAAAGAACGCAGCAAGTTTTTCATATCCTCGCGAATATCTGGGGATTCTTCCTGCAATTCTTTAATCTTACGACAGGCGTGAAGCACAGTGGTGTGGTCGCGACCACCAAAGGCTTCACCGATTTCTGGCAAGCTGTGGTTGGTAAGCTCCTTAGCTAAAGCCATGGCTACCTGTCGAGGCCTAGCGACTGAACGACTGCGACGCTTGGAAATCATGTCATTCATTTTAATTTTGTAATATTCGCTTACTACTCGCTGAATATTGTCGATACCGACCTGCTTATCTTGAAGCGCCAACAAATCCTTTAATGCCTCGCGCACCAAGTCTACATCTATTGCCCTACCGGTAAAGTTAGCACTGGCTATCACCCGCTTCAGCGCACCTTCCAAATCTCGGACATTGGCCCTTATACGTTGTGCGATGAAAAAAGCAGCTTCGTGAGGGAGAAGCACTCCCGCCTGCTCAGCTTTCTTCATTAAAATAGCTACTCGGGTCTCCAGCTCTGGCGGTTCTACCGCCACTGTGAGGCCCCAGCCAAAACGAGATTTGAGGCGCTCTTCTAACCCATTGATTTCCTTAGGAAATCTATCACAAGTCAGGATAATTTGACGGCCGCCCTCAAGCAGCGAGTTAAAGGTATGGAAAAATTCTTCCTGAGAGCGCTCTTTACCGGCGAAAAACTGAATATCATCAATTAACAGCGCATCCATAGACCGGTAATAACGCTTAAAGTCATTAATCGCATTGAGTTGCAGCGCCTTAACCATATCAGCAACAAAGCGCTCTGAATGCAGGTAAACAACCTTAGCATTAGGGTTCTTAGCCACCATGGCGTTGCCCACTGCCTGCATTAAGTGAGTTTTACCTAAACCAACACCACCGTATATAAAGAGGGGGTTGTAAGCGCCACCCGGGTTTTCTGCAACCTGCCGTGCTGCTGCTAAACCCAATTGGTTGGATTTACCCTCAACGAAACTGGCAAAAGTACAGCCCGAATTAAGATAGTTACTGTGCTTTAGGCCGCCTTCAATATCGGCGTCCTGCAAAATGCGCCCACCGGCTTCAGAGGCATCCTTTATTACATCTTCTGGCGCCAACTCAATAACATCTTGGTCGGCTGCAGAAGATTGAAGGCTTTTACTAACCACAGACTTGCTAGGAACAGCAGAAACCTTGCCGGTATCGAAGTTACTTACCGGGCGAGCAATTGTCTGATTATCGCGCGCCACAACTGCAGATGCGAGCCGCGCACTAGTAGAAACCGTTGGTCTTGAACCTTGACTAAAAGACGTGGACTGATCGCGGGGTATAATCCCAACGCCAATCTGCCATTGCCCTGGGTTAAATTGGCCCACCAATTCACAAATACGGTGAAGAAACTTCTCAGCTACCCAATCGCAAATAAAACGATTGGGCGCAAGTAGCTTAAGCTCGTTAGGGCCGGCGGACTCGTCAATTTGCAAAGGCCTAATCCAGGTATTGAATTGCTGAGAGGGCAATTCATCCTGGAGGCTAGCGGCACATAATTTCCAAATAGACTGAGGCAAAACCGACTCCTGCAAACGCGGCAAATCTCGTTAATTATAAATTTGCTCGTCCTTTAGCCACTCAAACAGCAGCCAATACCCTTCTCTAGCATCTAAACGATTTCCGTAGTGAATAAAAAACCTCGAGCGCTAATTCGCCCAAAAACACCACGACAAGGGAACTTGGAAGGGCATGAAAGCCCCTCCGGGACAAGATGAGCTAGTCTACTCTGCCAACCAATAGTTATCCACAAGAAACCATAAAAAATTTCGAAGCAATCACCCTTAACTCAAGCAATTCATAGACTTATATTCAAAATAGGAAATCCATAAAGGCACATAAATGAACATAAAAAAGCAAAAACTGTGGATAAACCTGTTGATATCCTTTGGGTTAACTGGTGGAAAGCAGGTATTAATCAAAGGCAAAGCAAAACACCGTCTTTTGCTGATAATTTGCACAAAACAATTTGCTAATTTGCAGGCCTTTCTTTAAAATCCCGCGTCTTTTTACGGTTACCGGTTTGGCGAAAACCCGACAAGGGTTCGGCAGACCTCTCGGATCAACTTTGATCACCATTTTTTACAACAGGTTAGTGTCATGAAAAGAACATTCCAACCCAGCAATATTAAGCGCGTTCGCAACCACGGTTTCCGTGCTCGTATGGCTACCAAAAACGGCCGTCTGGTTCTGGCTCGTCGTCGCGCCAAAGGTCGTAAGCAGTTGACTCGCGTTTAATGCGCTCTTGGTATCCCCGGAGTGAAGCTAGCCTTTGGCAAAAACTTGCGCTTGCTTTGTTCCGGTGATTTCCAAACCGTCTTTGACGATGCTCCCTTCCGCGCTTCCCACCAGCATTTTTTAATTCTCTCTCGCTTTAACCAACGCCCTAAAGGCCGGATCGGCCTGGTTGTCGCAAAAAAGCACCTTTCTCACGCTGTGCAACGAAACCGTATAAAACGTCTGGTACGCGAAGAATTTCGTCTGCAACAGCAAGCTTTTGCCGGTTTGGATGTTATTGTGTTGTCCCGCAAGGGTCTGGCAGATTTATCCAACGACGATTTTCGCAAGCAACTTGGCCAGCAGTGGCAGCGCATCTTCAAAAAAGCGCGCCAGGCAAGAGCAGAGGCACAGGTAAAAAATGCTGAACAAGGCCATTAAGCAGATCAACAAAACACTGGTATGGTCGGGAATTCGCTTGATTCATGGCTACAGATATCTGCTTAGCCCCTGGATAGGCAACCAATGCCGCTTTTACCCCAGTTGTTCACACTATGCGGAAGAGGCCTTAATTAAACATGGCTTCGCAATAGGTGTTTATTTGACATTAAAACGCCTTATAAAATGCTCGCCTTGGCATAAAGGCGGGTTGGATCCTGTGCCAGACCCCAAGTGCGCCTGTCACCCAAACTCACATTCACCTACTAATGGCAATTAATAAGATGGATTGGCAAAAAAACCTTTTGATTGCGGCCATGTTGGCTGTGCTTCTAATGCTGGTAATTCGCTGGCACAACTTTGAAGAGCAACACATAACCGCAGCAACACCTGTTATTAGCTCGCAGCTGCCCAGCGATATTCCAGCGGTAAGCAGTTCTGAGGTTCCAGCTACGGTAGCTGCCAGTGCACCCGTCGCCAGCGCTGAACCTCAGGCCACAACAGCGCAACTTATTCAGGTAAAAACTGACAAATTGCTAGTCACTATCGACCTTAAAGGTGGCGATATAGTGCGCGTAGCCCTGCCTCAGCATTTCACCGAATTGAACACACCAGATAAGCCCTTCCTTTTATTAGATAACCGCGATGGTCACACCTATGTGGCGCAAAGTGGTCTGATTGGCAGCAATGGCACAGACAACCAGGGTCGCCCGGTATTTTCTGCCGAGCAATCCAGCTACCAACTGCAACAGGACGAAAAACAACTCAATGTAGACCTGCACTTACAACAAGAGAATGGCGTAAAAATTACCAAACGCTTCCACTTTGACCGAGACAGCTATCTGATCAAACTGGAATACCTGATCGACAACCAAAGTAGCGATGCCTGGAGCGGCCAGCTTTACGGTCAGATCAAACGCGACAGCCAAAACTTTGTCAAAGTGAGCCGCATGCAGATGAACCCCTACCTGGGTGCCGCCATTACCACTAATGACACCAACTACAAAAAAGTCACTTTTAAACAAATTGAAGAGCAAGAATTCAAAACTGAAAAAGAAGGCGGCTGGATCGCCATGGTACAACACTACTTTATCAGCGCCTGGATTCCCGATGCCAAAACCAATAACCATTACAGTCTGCGCAAACAGGCAGGCCAGGATCTCTACTTCCTGAGCTTTGTCGCGCCTGCGGTTACTGTTGCCCCAGGCAGCCAGGGCCAAATCGATGCAAACTTCTATGCCGGACCAAAAGATACCGCCAACCTGGAAAAAATCTCCCCGCACCTGGACCTGACCGTTGATTACGGCTGGCTCTGGTGGGTAGCCAAGCCACTGTTTGCAGTAATGAAATTTATCCACAGCATCGTGGGTAACTGGGGCTTGTCGATCATCGGTTTAACACTGTTGGTTAAAGCTATTTTCTTCCCGCTGTCGGCCACCAGTTATAAATCCATGGCCAAGATGCGCAAGCTGCAGCCAAAAATGGCCGAGCTGAAGGAGCGCCATGGTGAAGATCGCCAGAAATTCTCTCAAGAGATGATGAAACTGTACAAAACTGAACAGGTAAACCCTTTCGGTGGTTGCTTGCCGCTGCTGATTCAAATGCCGGTATTCCTGGCGCTTTACTGGGTATTGGCTGAGTCAGTAGAACTGCGTCATGCGCCTTTCTTTGGTTGGATCATGGACCTGTCCATTAAAGACCCCTACTTTGTGTTGCCGATTATTTACGGCGCCACTATGTGGGCTATGCAAAAGCTCAACCCGCAGCCCACCGACCCAATGCAAGCGCGGGTGATGCAATTGCTGCCGCTGATGTTTACCTTTATGTTCCTCTGGTTCCCCGCCGGTCTGGTACTTTACTGGGTAACTAACAACAGCTTATCTATTCTGCAGCAGTACATTATTACCAAGCAGATCGAAGGCGCAGACAAAAAAGCTTGATGAACCCCAATACCGACACCATAGCCGCTATAGCCACCGCAACCGGCCGCGGTGGTGTCGGTATTATCCGCATCTCCGGGCCCAAAGCCCGGATGGTCGCGGAGCAAATTGTTAAAACACCGCTACAAGCCCGCTTTGCTCATTTCTGCGATTTTTACGGCCAGGACGGTCAAGTATTGGACCAGGGACTGGCGCTCTTCTTTCCTAATCCTCACTCGTTTACTGGCGAAGATGTCCTTGAATTACAAGGCCATGGCGGCCCGGTAATCCTGGATTTACTGCTGCGCGAAATCACCCGCCTGGGTGTACGCCTGGCGCGGCCGGGGGAATTCTCCGAGCGCGCCTTTATCAACGACAAACTCGACCTAGCTCAGGCCGAAGCCATTGCTGACTTGATCGATGCCACCACCGAGCAGGCGGCAAAAAATGCCCTGCATTCATTGCAAGGCGCCTTTTCACTGCGTATCCAGGAATTGGTTGAAGCCCTTATTCAGCTGCGAATCTACGTTGAAGCCAGCATTGACTTCCCCGAAGAGGAAATCGATTTTTTAAGTGATGGCAAGGTCTCAACTGACCTCAACCAGATTTATCAGCGACTGCTACAGGTATTTAAAGAGGCGCGTCAGGGAGCCCTGGTGCGCGATGGCATGCGCGTGGTCATCGCCGGTCGCCCCAATGCCGGTAAATCCAGCTTGCTTAACGCCTTGAGCGGCCGCGATTCCGCGATTGTGACCAGTATTGAAGGCACCACCCGCGATGTACTGCGCGAGCATATCCATATAGATGGTATGCCCTTGCACATTATTGATACTGCCGGCTTGCGCGACAGCCCCGATGAAGTCGAACAGATCGGCATCCAACGCGCCTGGCAAGAGATTCAGCAAGCCGACCGCATACTGCTCTTGGTAGATAGCCGCGCCCACGCCAGCCTTAATCCCCAGGAAATCTGGCCGGAGTTTATGGCACAGCTGCAACACCCGCACAAAGTCAGCCTGGTGCGCAATAAAATCGACCTCTCTGGCGAAGTCCCTGGCTTTATTCAGACGGGCGAGCATCCGGTCTTGGGTATCAGTGCCGCCACCGGTGCTGGCGTTGAGGACCTCAAGCAACATCTCAAAGACATCATGGGCTTTAGTACCTCCGGTGAAGGTGGCTTTACCGCGCGCCGCCGCCACCTGGATGCGCTGGAACGTGCCCAGGCCTATCTGGATTCAGGCATAGCGCAACTGCATGGCTATGCTGCCGGAGAACTCCTCGCCGAAGACTTGCGCCAGGCGCAAAACGCTCTGGGCGAGATTACCGGGGACTTTACCCCCGATGAACTTCTCGGTCGCATTTTCAGCTCCTTCTGTATCGGCAAATAAAACCTTATTGCAGCCCGCGTCTTCCTGCTGCCTTTATCAAAATCCCTTTCGCAGTAAAAACCTGCCCCCTGCCACTCAAGACCAAATCTCCCAATGATGTACCTGCCACACTCAGGGCAGGTAAAAAATCGTCTACTTATTAATCATTTTGACACCTTTGAAAACTATGCTTTTCACTGCCGTAATAAGCAGCAAGTATTTTGTCAAAATTGACTAACTATCCAGTAACAGAAACCTTTGTACTGACTTATCAGCAACTTTTTCCACATAGTTACACAGGTTATCCACAGATTTAATTAAAAAAACACGCTAATTATCTGTTTTATAAAGGCTTTTAGATTCAATACTGATGAGGTGTGGGTATTTCTGTGTATTCAGGTCTATAAAGCTGGCGATGCTTTTGGGGATAAGTCGGGTTTTGCTGGGTTTCTGTATAAGTCGGCTATTCATAACCAGCTTTAGCGCAGCTTACTCCCTGTTTACTTAGGTCTTTTCCCTAGCGTTATACTTGTTATATCCCAATGAAAAATATAGATTTTATTCACTTATCCACAGAAAACAGCCTCTATATTTAGAATAACAATATCAATCCTTATCTATTCAACATATATATTTCTTATTTAAAAAATATTTTCCTTTGTTGTAACGCCAACAACTTTTGTGGAAAAAATGTACTGATTAAACCCTGTACAAGTTTTGTGCAAAGCCAAGACTCACTCTATAATGCTGCCCTTTTTTGCCGCGACCCGGGCTTCGCCCGGGATAAGCCGGTACCAGAGTCGATTAAGGCAGCCCTGCTGCAAGGTGTAAGCAATGATTTTCCCCGATCGTTTTGATGTGATAGTGATTGGCGGTGGCCATGCCGGAACCGAGGCCTGTTTGGCCGCGGCGCGCATGGGCTGTAAAACTCTCTTGCTAAGCCACA
This sequence comes from Cellvibrio sp., assembly GCA_050305995.1. GTDB lineage: Bacteria > Pseudomonadota > Gammaproteobacteria > Pseudomonadales > Cellvibrionaceae > Cellvibrio. The sequence continues at coordinate 79,551 of JBNLGJ010000015.1, read as the reverse complement.
ACATAGAAACCCTAGGCCAGATGTCCTGTAACCCGGCCATTTGCGGCATTGGCAAAAGCCATCTGGTGAAAGAGATAGATGCCCTGGGGGGCGCTATGGCCCTAGCCACCGACAAGGGCGGGATTCAATTTCGCGTGCTCAATGCGCGCAAAGGCCCGGCGGTGCGCGCGACCCGCGCCCAGGCCGACCGCATTCTGTACAAGGCCGCTATTCGCGAAACCCTGGAGAATCAGCCCAATTTGTGGATTTTCCAGCAGGCCGCTGACGATCTGATTGTGGAAAATGACCAGGTGCGCGGTGTCGTTACCCAGATGGGCCTCAAATTTATGGCCAATCAGGTGGTACTGACTGCTGGTACTTTCCTCGGCGGCCTTATCCATATTGGCCTGCAAAACTATTCCGGCGGCCGTGCCGGCGATCCGCCGTCCATCGCCCTGGCCAAGCGCCTGCGCGAATTGCCGCTGCGGGTCGATCGCCTTAAAACCGGCACTCCGCCGCGTATCGATGCGCGCACAGTCAACTTTGACGTGTTGGAAAAACAGTGGGGCGATGAGCCGCGCCCGGTGATGTCTGTGCGCGGCAGCCGCGCCCTGCAACCGCGCCAGATCTGCTGTTACATCACCCACACCAACGAAAAAACCCATGAGGTGATTCGCAACAACCTGGACCGCTCGCCCATGTACTCGGGGGTGATCGAGGGTATAGGCCCGCGCTACTGCCCCTCGATTGAGGACAAAATCCATCGCTTTGCCGATAAGGATTCGCACCAGGTGTTTATTGAGCCGGAGGGGCTGACTACCCACGAGCTCTACCCCAATGGCATTTCCACCAGCCTGCCCTTTGATGTGCAGCTGCAAATCGTGCGCTCCATGAAAGGCTTTGAAAACGCCCATATCCTGCGCCCTGGCTATGCCATCGAATACGATTTTTTCAATCCCCAGGATTTGCAGCACAGCCTTGAAACCAAAGTAATTGGCGGCCTGTTTTTCGCTGGCCAGATCAATGGCACCACCGGCTACGAAGAAGCCGGTGCCCAGGGTTTGCTCGCCGGTATCAACGCCGCGCTGCGCGCCCAGGACAAAGAGGCCTGGTGCCCTACCCGCGACCAGGCTTACACCGGGGTATTGGTTGATGACCTCATCACCCTGGGCACCAAAGAGCCCTATCGCATGTTCACCAGCCGCGCCGAATATCGCCTGCTGCTGCGCGAGGACAATGCCGACTTGCGCCTGACTGAAAAAGGCCGCGAACTGGGCCTGGTGGGCGATGCGCAGTGGCAGCTGTTCTGCGAAAAGCGCGAGCAAATGGCGCTGGAACAACAGCGGCTTAAATCCACCTGGGTGCAGGCGGGTTCACCCGAGGCGGCGCTGGTCGAAGCGAAAATCGCCACCAAGCTGACTCGCGAATACTCGCTGATGGATCTGCTCAAGCGCCCGGAACTGACCTACGCCGATGTCGCCCAGCTCAAAGGTGAGCCATTAGCCCAGGAAGCGGCGGCTGAACAGGTAGAAATCGAGGCCAAGTACGCCGGCTATATCGACCGCCAGCAGGAAGACATAGCGCGGATGCGCGCCTATGAAAACACCCTGATTCCGGAAGACCTGGATTACAGCCAGGTGGAGGGTTTGTCCAACGAGGTCAAACAAAAACTGGCGGCCGCCCGTCCGCAGACTCTGGCGCGCGCTTCGCGCATCTCGGGCGTTACCCCGGCGGCGGTGTCGCTGGTGCTGGTGTATTTGAAAAAACGCGGATTGCTTAAGCGTCTTAAGGGCGAAGCCCTGGATCAGGCGGCATCTTGAAGTTATCTGAGAAGCGGATTTGAGAGTGAGTGTGGCTGTGCAAGAGTTAAATGATTCACTGCGCCGGGCTTTAGTGGCTGGCGCCGCCGACATGGGCCTGAGCCTGAATGCTGTTCAGCAGGACTTGCTGCTTGGCTATTTGCAGGAATTTCACAAGTGGAATCAGGCGTTTAACCTTTCGGCCATCCGCGATATCCGCCAGATGCTGGCGCGCCATCTGCTCGACAGCCTGAGTGTGGTGCCCTGGTTTCAACAGGCCAGCTACCCGCTGGCGCGAGTGATTGATGTTGGCACCGGTGGCGGCCTGCCGGGTATTCCCTTGGCGATTATGTTCCCCGATACCCAGTTCACCCTGCTCGACAGCAATGGCAAAAAAACGCGCTTTTTGTTCCAGGTAAAAACCAAACTGGGTTTGGCCAATGTGACTGTGGAAAACCGCCGCGTCGAGCAATTCCAGCCAGAGCAGGCGTTCAATGCGGTCATCAGCCGCGCCTTTGCCAGCCTGCAAGACATGACCCAGGGCTGCGGCCACCTGCTCGCGCCCGGGGGAATTTTTCTCGCCATGAAAGGATTATTTCCACAGGAGGAGCTAAGCGCTATAGAATCCAGCGTTCGCCTGGTGGAAACTCACCGGCTGCAGGTTGCAGAGACCGAAGGCGAGCGCCATCTGCTTGTACTGCAACCCCTAAGTGCTTGATTTACAATAAATTCAATCCACAAATCGCGCTTTTAACCCACAAATTTAACCCATAACTCGCCAAAGGTTAGCGGATTCATGACCAAGATCTACGCGATTGCCAATCAAAAAGGTGGTGTTGGCAAAACCACCACCTGCGTGAACCTGGCCGCCTCACTGGTAGCCACCAAAAAGCGCGTGCTGCTGGTCGACCTGGACCCCCAGGGCAACGCAACCATGGGCAGTGGGGTTGATAAAAGCGAGGTTGAACTCTCGATTTACGATGTGTTGACCGAGCGCGCCGCCATAGGCGATTGCCTGGTGCTGTCGGAGACGGGTAAATATCAAGTTCTACCCGCTAATGGCGATCTGACGGCGGCCGAAGTAGAAATGCTCACCTTGGAAAACAAAGAGCGCCGCCTGGAAAACGCCATCAACCAGGTGCGCGACCAGTTTGACTACATCCTCATCGACTGTCCGCCCTCGCTCAATATGCTCACCCTAAACGCCCTTACCGCCTGTGACGGTGTGATTATTGCGATGCAGTGTGAGTACTACGCGCTTGAGGGCCTATCGGCCCTGGTGGGCACCATCAACCAGATTCAAAAAGTGCTCAACCCGCGCCTTAAAATCGAAGGCCTGTTGCGCACCATGTACGATCCGCGCAACAGCCTGACCAACGATGTGTCGGCCCAGTTGCAACATCACTTTGGCGATCGCCTCTACCGCACCTGCATTCCGCGCAATGTGCGTTTGGCCGAGGCCCCCAGTTTTGGTATGCCGGTGCTGGCCTTTGATCGCCAGTCCAAAGGCGCTATCGCCTATTTGGCCCTGGCGGGGGAAATCATCCGTCGCAACGAGGCCAGCAGCAAGCCGGCAGCGGAAGCTGTCGCCAGCAATTAACAGATTTCACACTAAGGTTTGGTTATGTCGAGTAAACGCAAGGGTTTGGGTAAAGGCTTGGATGCGCTGCTGGGTGCTGGCCTGGGGGTAACCTCCCCGGCGCCGGAGATGCCGCTAGTGCCGCCCGCCGCGGGTCAGGAGCCGGTGCCCGATTACCGCGATGGTAAACTGGCGCACTTGCCAGTGGATTTGATCCAGCGTGGCAAATACCAACCGCGCCGCGACATGCACCCCGAGGCCTTGGAAGAATTGGCCGAGTCCATCAAGGTTCAGGGTGTTATGCAACCCATTGTCGTGCGCAGCATTGGCGAAGGGCGCTACGAAATTATTGCCGGTGAGCGCCGCTGGCGCGCCACCCAGTTGGCCGGTTTGGACAGGATCCCCGCCGTAATCCGCGAAGTGCCCGATGAGGCCGCCATTGCCATGGCGCTGATCGAAAACATCCAGCGTGAAAATCTCAACCCCATCGAAGAAGCGGTTGCGCTTAAACGCCTGCAGGACGAATTTGAACTCACCCACGCCGAAGTCGCGCAAGCGGTGGGTAAATCGCGCACCACCATCACCAACCTGTTGCGTTTGATTTCGCTCAATGACGAAGTCAAAACAATGCTGGAACATGGCGACCTCGAAATGGGCCATGCCCGCGCGCTGTTGACACTGGAAGCTGTTGCCCAGCGCGATATCGCGCGGCAGGTGGTTTCCAAAGGTTTGTCGGTACGCCAAACCGAAGCACTGGTGCGCAATTTCCAGGAGAGTCTGGACAAGGAAAAGGTAATCCGCGAGGTGGAAGTATCAGCCGATATTCGCCGCCTGCAGGATCGACTCTCGGAAACCCTGGGTGCCGGCGTGGAGATCCAGCAAGGTGCAAAGGGCAAAGGCAAATTGGTGATCAGTTACAACTCGCTGGACGAGTTGGATGGCATTTTGGCGCACATTAAGTAACCAGCCGACGCCTAAACGCCAATTAGTCAAACACTAGGTAAATTTACAGCTTATTTACTGGGCATATTTTGGCGAAGATGTTACCGCCAAGGTTGATGCTGAGGGGCGCAGTCTCTATAATGCGCCCCATTTGAGCGCGCAGCGCATAAGGTTGTTACCAATGGTAATAAGGGCCTGAATGTGACAGAATGCCGCGCCTTGAAAAACCGGAGTGAGCTGGCCTGACATGTCTCGTTATCTTAAGGGGCGGGGTTACGCTCTGCAGATGGTGGCGATTGAATTTGCCGTTTCCTTACTGCTCGCCGCTGGCGGTTTTTTAATCGATGATCAAATAGCTTTCTCCCTGCTCATTGGTGGACTGGTGTGTACAGCGGCCAACGCCTGGCTGGCTGTGGTGGCGTTTCGCCCGCGCCTGGGTGAGTCTCCGGGCAAGATGCTGGCCGCCTTTTACACCGGTGAGTTGGGAAAATTTGTACTAGTAGCACTCCTGTTCGTGCTGGCATTCCGCCGACTCGAGTGGCTCAAAGACGCAGATAACGCCCTGGCGCTCTTCGCCGGTTATCTGGTCGCCCAAGCGGTAGTTTGGGTTTATCCGCTGTTTAAACGCTAGCGGATCACAGGTTTCACTTTTAGCAATTTGGAAGATAAAGATGTCAGCCACTGAACATTCAGAACAACTTACATCATCGCAATACATTACCCACCACTTGACCAACCTCACCTATGGTCAGTTTCCGGACGGTCATTGGGGCTTTGCCCACAATGGCGCCGAAGCTAAAGCCATGGGTTTTTGGGCGTTTAATGTGGACACCCTGGGCTGGTCCCTGGTGTTGGGTGTTGTCTTTTTCCTGCTGTTCCGCAGCGCCGCTAAAAAAGCCACCTCGGGTGTGCCAAGCGGTCTGTTGAATGTTGTGGAAACCGCGATTGATTTCGTCGACTCCAACGTCAAGGGCATGTTCCCTTACCGCAACGCCATGATCGCCCCTATGGCTCTCACCATTCTGGTGTGGGTGTTCTTTATGAACTTCATGGACTTGATTGCCATCGACCTGCTGCCAGAAATCGCCAAGTTAGTCGGTGTTTCCCTGGGCGCGGATGAGCATTCCGTGTTCTTCAAAGTGGTGCCCTCCACCGACCCCAATATCACGCTGGGCATGGCCGCCTGTGTATTCCTGCTGATTCTGTTCTTCAGTGTGCGCGAGAAAGGCATTGTCGGTTTTGCCAAAGAACTGTGCATGCACCCGTTCAGCAGCAAAAATTTCATCGTACAAGCGTTTTTCATCCCGGTTAACTTCGTACTTGAAGCCGTTAACCTGATCGCCAAACCAGTTTCACTGGGTCTGCGTCTCTTCGGCAACCTTTACGCCGGCGAGATTATCTTTATCCTGATCGCGATCATGTACAGCGCCAATTTGATCCTGGGCTTCTTCGGATTGTCCCTGCAGATCGTCTGGGCCTTGTTCCACATTCTGATCATCTCCCTGCAGGCATTCATTTTCATGGTGTTGACCATCGTGTACATGAGCATGTCCTACCAGACGGATGAGCAGCATTAATCGTTTTTTGTTTTATTGTTTGTTTTTTTATTTATCAACTTAAGTAGGAGAAAACACTGTGACTGAAGCTCAAGCTTTGATTTATTTGGCAGGTGCACTGGTAATCGGTTTGGGTGCCGTTGGCGCCGCAATCGGTGTAGGTATTTTGGGTGGCAAGTTCCTGGAAGGCGGTGCTCGTCAGCCAGAACTGATCCCAATGCTGCGTACTCAGTTCTTCGTTGTTATGGGTCTGGTTGACGCGGTACCAATGATTGGTGTTGGTATCGGTATGTACATCCTCTTCGCCACTGGCGCCTAATTTCGGTTAGGCACGGTCGCGCTAAAGTTTCCCTAACGAAAGGCGTCTAAACGTGAACCTAAATGCAACTCTTATTGGTCAGATGGTGGCGTTTGTCATCTTCATCTATCTGACACATCGCTTTGTGTGGCCACCCATTGTTGCGGCAATGGCTGAGCGCGCCAAGCGAATTGCTGATGGTCTTCAAGCGGCGGATAGAGCTGAAAAAGATCTGGAACTGGCCCAGCAAAAAGCGGTTGAGCAACTGTCTTCTGCCAAGAAGGAAGCTGCTGGCATTATCGATCAAGCCAACAAACGTGCTATTGAAATTGTTGAAGAAGCAAAAGTAAAAGCACTGGCTGAAGCTGATCGCGTAAAAGCCGCTGCCCAAGCTGAAATTGATCAGGCTACCAGCCGTGCGCGCGAAGAACTGCGCAGCAAGGTGGTTACCCTGGCCTTGGCGGGTGCCGAAAAGATTCTGGAATCTTCTATCGATCAAAATGCTCACAACGAGTTGGTAAGTAAACTCGCTGCTGAACTTTAAGAGAGGTAGATATGGCTGAACTAACCACACTGGCAAGGCCCTACGCCAAAGCAGCTTTTGAGTTTGCCGCGGCTGCCAACACTGTGCAGTCCTGGTTTGAAGCTCTGGAAGTTTCAGCCGCTGTTGCAGATCAGGATCAGGTGAAAAAAGCCCTTGGCTCATCTGGCCTGTCTGCGGAGCAGAAAGCTTCCGTTTTTGTACAAGTTTGTGGTGAGAAAATGGATGAAAATCAAAAGAATTTCATCCGCACCCTTGCGAGCAACAAGCGCTTGGCGCTGCTTCCTTTTATCAAGGAACTCTTCGCCAAGATGAAGGCCGCGCAAGAAAAAACTATCGATGTCGAGCTCACTTCAGCTTACGAGCTGCCAAGTGACTTGATCAACAAATTGGCTCAAGCGCTGAGCGCCAAGCTGGACCGTAAAGTCAGCGTCCAAGGTTCTGTAGACAAGAGCCTTCTCGGTGGTGTGGTTATCCACACTGGTGACCTGGTAATCGACGGTTCGGTGCGTGGCCGCCTGGCTAAACTCGCCGAAGCAATGAAATCCTAATCTTTGGGATTGAGGAACAGAGCATGCAGCAACTGAATCCTTCTGAAATCAGTGAAATTATCAAGCAGCGCATTGCCAGTCTTGAATTTTCAACAGAAGCTCAAAACGAAGGTACCGTGGTTTCTGTAACCGACGGTATTATTCGTATTCACGGTCTCGCCGACGTAATGTACGGTGAAATGATCGAGTTCGAAGGTGGTATCTACGGTATGGCACTGAACCTGGAGCGCGACTCCGTAGGTGCTGTAATCCTGGGCGACTACCGCGGTATCAACGAAGGTCAAAAGTGTAAGTGCACCGGCCGCATCCTGGAAGTTCCCGTAGGTCCGGAACTGCTGGGTCGTGTAGTGGACGCCCTGGGTAACCCCATCGACGGCAAAGGCCCCATCGCTTCCAAGATGACCGACGCCGTAGAAAAAATTGCACCTGGTGTAATTTGGCGTAAATCCGTTGATCAGCCAGTACAAATTGGTTTGAAAGCAATCGATGCGATGGTACCTATCGGCCGCGGCCAGCGCGAGCTGATCATCGGCGACCGTCAAATCGGTAAAACTGCCATTGCTGTTGATGCCATCATCAACCAGAAAGGCTCTGGCATTAAGTGTATTTATGTTGCCATCGGCCAAAAAGCGTCTTCTATCGCCAGCGTAGTGCGCAAGCTGGAAGAGCACGGCGCTATGGAGCATACCATTGTGATCGCGGCGACTGCCTCTGATCCAGCGGCTATGCAATTCCTGGCTCCCTTTGCCGGTTGTACCATGGGCGAATACTTCCGCGACCGCGGTCAAGACGCGCTGATTATTTATGATGATCTGACCAAGCAAGCTTGGGCTTACCGTCAAATTTCTCTGCTGCTGCGTCGTCCACCAGGTCGTGAAGCTTACCCAGGCGACGTGTTCTATCTGCACTCGCGTCTGCTCGAGCGCGCCTCGCGCGTAAGCGAAGATTATGTTGAGAAATTCACCAAGGGTGAAGTGAAAGGCAAAACCGGTTCTCTGACTGCGCTGCCCATCATCGAAACCCAGGCCGGTGACGTTTCTGCGTTCGTACCCACCAACGTAATTTCTATTACCGACGGTCAGATCTTCCTTGAGTCCTCTATGTTCAACGCCGGTATACGTCCGTCAATGAACGCCGGTATCTCCGTATCCCGTGTGGGCGGTGCCGCGCAGACCAAGGTAGTGAAGAAGCTGTCGGGTGGTATCCGTACCGCTCTGGCTCAGTACCGCGAGTTGGCGGCCTTCTCCCAGTTCGCATCTGATCTGGACGAAGCGACCAAGGCGCAACTGGAGCACGGTCAGCGCGTAACTGAACTCATGAAGCAAAAACAATTTGCTCCCATGAGTGTTGCGGAAATGGCTCTGGTGCTTTACGCAGCCAATGAAGGTCACCTGAAAGACATCGAAGTCAGCAAAGTGCTGGATTTCGAAGCAGCCCTGCTGTCTTTCGCCAAATCCGAGTACGCCGAGACCATGGCGCACATTGATGCGACCGGTGACTGGAGCGGTGACCTGGAAGGCAAATTCAAAGAGCTGGTGACCAAGCTGAAAGCGAGCCGCACCTGGTAACGCGAAGCTGCGCTCGCGCAGCTTCCTAACTCGTTAAAGAGTCTTTGAGTATGGCAGGTACAAAAGAAATTCGGACGCAGATATCTAGCGTCAAAAGCACACAAAAGATTACTAGCGCAATGGAAATGGTTGCTGCCAGTAAGATGCGTCGTGCGCAGGATCGTATGCAGTTGGGCAAGCCCTATTCCAACCATATGCGCCAGGTAATCGGCCACTTGGCTAATGCCAATCCCGAGTACAAACACCGCTTTATGAAAGAGCGCGATGTTAAGCGTGTGGGTTACATCCTGGTATCCAGTGACCGCGGTCTCTGTGGTGGTTTGAACGTCAACGCGTTTAAAACTGCGATCAAGAGCATGAAGTCCTGGGCTGACCAAGGTGCTGCTATCGACCTGTGTATTATTGGTGCCAAAGCTGCACAGTTCTTCAAAGCTTACGGTGGCAATGTTGTTGCCTCCACCCGTGATATCGGTGAAGCGCCCGCGCTGGCTGATCTGATCGGCAGTGTCAAAGTGATGCTGGATGCGTTTGAAGACGGCAAAATTGACAAGCTGTTTCTGGTGAGCAACGAGTTTGTAAACACCATGACCCAGAAACCCAATGTGCTGCAATTATTGCCCCTGGTTGCGGAAGACAACACCAAGCTCAAGCATCACTGGGACTATATCTACGAACCCGACGCGAAAGAACTGCTGAAAGGTTTGTTGAGCCGTTTTATTGAGTCTCAGGTTTACCAGGCCGTTGTGGAAAACGCCGCGTGCGAACAAGCCGCGCGTATGATCGCGATGAAAAATGCGACCGACAACGCCGGTGAACTGATCGACACGCTCAAGTTGATTTACAACAAGGCGCGTCAGGCAGCGATTACCCAAGAGCTGTCAGAGATCGTCGGCGGCGCCGCGGCTGTTTCTTAAGCTGTAGCAACCCAAGATTGTGCAGGTTTGATTTTTCGATTATCACCTTCAGGCTGCGGCCTGAGATTTCTGGAACAAAGAGGAACCGGAAATGAGTAGCGGACGTATCGTTCAGATTATCGGTGCCGTTATCGACGTGGAATTCCCGCGCGATTCAGTGCCCAAAGTTTATGATGCACTGGTTATCAGCGAAGGCAGCTTGACCCTAGAAGTTCAACAGCAATTGGGCGACGGTGTAGTCCGTACCATTGCGCTGGGTTCTTCCGAAGGTCTGCGTCGCGGCCTGGCGGTAACCAACACCAACGAACCCATCAAAGTGCCCGTAGGTAAAGAAACCCTCGGTCGCATTATGGATGTATTGGGTAACCCCATTGACGAAGCTGGTCCTATCGGCGAACAAGAGCGTATGCAGATTCACCGCGCTGCGCCTGCGTACGAAGAGTTGGCCGCTTCTGAAGAACTGCTCGAAACCGGTATTAAGGTTATCGACCTGGTTTGTCCTTTCGCCAAAGGCGGTAAGGTTGGCCTGTTCGGTGGTGCCGGTGTAGGTAAAACCGTAAACATGATGGAGCTCATCAACAACATCGCCAAAGAGCACAGCGGTCTGTCTGTGTTTGCCGGTGTCGGTGAGCGCACCCGTGAAGGTAACGACTTCTACCACGAGATGAAAGACTCTAACGTAGTAGACAAAGTAGCCATGGTGTACGGCCAGATGAACGAGCCGCCAGGTAACCGTCTGCGCGTAGCCCTGACCGGCTTGACCATGGCTGAGAAGTTCCGTGACGAAGGTAAAGACGTACTCTTGTTCGTCGACAATATCTACCGTTACACCCTGGCCGGTACCGAAGTATCTGCACTGCTCGGCCGTATGCCTTCTGCGGTAGGTTACCAGCCCACCCTGGCGGAAGAGATGGGCGTTCTGCAAGAGCGTATTACCTCTACCAAAATCGGTTCTATCACCTCGGTGCAAGCGGTATACGTACCAGCGGACGACTTGACTGACCCCTCGCCAGCAACCACCTTCGCCCACTTGGACTCAACCGTGGTATTGAGCCGTGACATCGCCGCCAAGGGTATTTACCCGGCGATCGATCCACTGGATTCAACTTCACGTCAGTTGGACCCCATGGTAATCGGCAATGAGCACTACTCTGTTGCCCGCGGTGTTCAGTCAGTTCTGCAACGCTACAAAGAACTGAAAGACATTATTGCGATTCTGGGTATGGACGAGCTGTCTGAAGAAGACAAGCTGACCGTAAGCCGCGCGCGTAAGATTGAGCGTTTCCTGTCTCAGCCTTTCCACGTGGCCGAAGTATTCACCGGTTCGCCCGGCAAATACGTTCCCCTGAAAGAAACCATTCGCGGCTTCAAAGGCCTGCTTGCCGGTGATTACGACCACCTGCCAGAACAAGCCTTTTACATGGTTGGTTCCATCGACGAAGCTATCGAAAAAGCCAATAAAGTTAAGTAAGCCCTCAGCCCCTGCGGGGGCTGAAGTTTATGCTTTATTGATCTTAACCTTTTTAGAGACCTGACCATGGCCATGACAGTTCAATGCGATATCGTCAGTGCTGAGCGCGAAATCTTCTCCGGTTTGGTGGAGATGGTAATTGCCACAGGTAGCATCGGCGACCTGGGTATTACCTATGGTCACGCGCCCCTGCTGACCGGTATCAAGCCAGGCCCAGTGCGTCTAATCAAACAAGGTGGCGAAGAGGAAATCTACTTTATCTCCGGTGGATTCCTCGAAGTTCAGCCCTACCATATCACCGTGCTGGCCGATACAGCCCTGCGTGCGGAAGATATGGATGAAGCTGCGGCTATCGAAGCCCAGCAACATGCACAACAGCAACTGGCTGATCAATCCACTGAGATTGACTTCCAGCGCGCCGCTGCGCAACTGGCTGAAGCCGCCGCTCAATTGCGCACCTTGCAGGCAATCAAGAAAAAAGCCGGCAAGTAATTGGCGAGAAAATTAAAAAAGCGACCTTAGGGTCGCTTTTTTTTTCTGCAATAAAATATAGTTATTAAGATAGCGCTCAAAATCCACGGATAATTAGGAATAAGTTATGAAAATATTAAGTTTGGGGATTGGTGTATTAAGCCTGTTTTTATGCAATGCGACTCTCGCCGAAAACTTTTATCTCTCCGTTGATGGTGGTCGCGCCAACAACGAATACCGTAATGAGCTTGAAGGAGCAGACTACAAGACGGTGGATGGATTTAATGTGGAATTTGATGGCGGATATAGATTTCATTCCGGCATAGTCTTGGGTGCCGGGTTCAGTGAGTTTATAAATGACAACTTGTTTAGCATCCTGGATAGCTACGAATTTAGCCAGGAGCGCTTTTATCTAGGCTACAACTTTCGCCTGTCAAAGCATCTGGCAGTGACGCCTATACTTGGCTACAGCGTTTGGGAACTGAGTATTAAAGAGAGCGAATTTTTTAATAATGACGATAACCCAAACAAACAAACTTACAAGGGTAACCAGTTTTACCCACAACTTAATGTAGAGTTTCCGGTTAATGATTTCTTAACCGTGTTTACATCCTATCAGCGCGCAAAATTTGATTTCGGTACCGCTAAGGCACTGAATTGCGGCGTGATGTTTAATTTTTAGAGGAAGACACCATGTTGGATATTCTGGTTCTCGCCGCCGGTAAAGGCACCCGCATGCGCTCGGACCTGCCTAAAGTCCTGCATCCCATAGGCGGCCGCCCGCTGGTGCAGCATGTTGTTGATACAGCGCGCCAGGTTGGCGGTGAGCAAATTCTCATAGTGGTTGGTCACGGCGCAGAGAAAGTTGAAGAGCGCATGGCGGCTGCTGATGTAAAGTTTGTATTGCAGGCCGAACAGTTAGGTACAGGTCACGCGGTGCAGCAAGCCTTACCTATGGTACGTGGTGATGCGATTGTATTGATTCTTTATGGCGATGTGCCCTTAACCCGCGCCGAAACACTGCAAAAATTAATCGCTGGAGTGAACGATCAGCAAATGGGCTTGCTTACGGTCAATATGCAGGACCCGACGGGCTATGGTCGCATTGTGCGCGATGACAGCAATGCCGTGGTGGCGATTGTTGAGCACAAGGACGCCAGCGACACACAGAAAAAAATCCGCGAAATCAACACAGGCATCATGGCGGTAAAAGCCGGCCACTTGCAAAAGTGGTTACCGCAATTACAAAACAATAATGCCCAGGGCGAATATTACCTGACCGACATTATTGCTATGGCCAAAGCTGATGGTGTGGCAATCCATGTAGAGCAGCCCAATGCCGTCGAAGAAGTGGAAGGTATCAACAATCGCCAGCAGCAGGCAGCGCTGGAGCGCTTCTATCAAAAGCAACAGGCCAATGAGCTTATGGTTGCCGGCGTCACCTTGCTCGACCCGGCGCGGCTAGATATCCGCGGCAACTTAATCGCCGGTCGCGATGTAGTGATTGACATTAACTGTGTATTTGAAGGCGAAGTAGAGCTGGGCGATGGCGTGGTAATTGAGCCCAATTGCGTAATTATCAACAGCAAAATTGGCGCTGGCACTCATATCAAAGCCTATAGCCATATCGAGGAAGCAGAGCTGGCCGCCAGCTGTGAAATTGGCCCCTACGCCCGTCTTCGCCCAGGTACCCAGTTGGCTGACCAGGTTAAGATCGGCAACTTTGTTGAAACCAAAAAAGCTAAGATCGCGAAAGGGAGCAAGGTGAATCACCTCAGCTATATTGGCGATGCAAGTATTGGAACCAAGGTGAATGTGGGCGCGGGCACCATCACCTGCAACTACGATGGCGTGAACAAATTTAAAACCGAAATAGGTGACAACGCCTTTATCGGCTCCAATTCAGCCCTGGTGGCGCCGGTTAAAATTGGCGCAGGTGCCACTGTAGGTGCCGGCTCAATTATTACCAAAGATGTCGAGGCGGCTGAACTGGCGATTGCGCGCAGCAAACAGCGCAATATTCAAGGTTGGGAGCGGCCGGTTAAAAAATCCTAAATCTGCACGGGCCTTTGTGCTCGCTTAGCCGTTGATTAATATCCCGTTGCTAGCCATATGTTAATTAACGGCTGAAATTTCCAGCCTTAGCGGCGATTAAATTTGTGAAGTCTCCCCACTATTAAATCAGATTTAACAGACTTAAAAATAGGTAACATTGCGCCATAACATTATAATGTAATTGATTACACTAATAGTATCGGTAACTATATGTCTAGGAAAAAGCCCCATTTATTAATCAATGCAATCACACTGGTTTGTATCGCCTCACTCTCTGCTTGCGGTGGCGGTGGCGGTGGCGGTGGCAGTCCTGCGGCATCATCGGTTGCCAGTGTTAAAAGCAGCAGCTCCAGCATAAGCTCCTCCAGCAGCTCAACTAGCTCTAGCATAAGTTCCTCCGCCAGTTTGAGTAGCGCCAGCTCAAGCAGCCTGGGAGATCCTTTAAGTGCCAGTATCACCGGGCTAATCGTAGTCGACCAATTCGGTTATCTGCCGGATGCCCAGAAAGTTGCGGTACTGCGTAATCCCCAAGTGGGCTATGACGCTGACCAAAGTTATACACCCAGCGCTCAGCTCAGCCTGGTGAATATGGATACTGGTGCCTTGGTAATGACGGCGGCGGCCAGTGTTTGGAACGGCGGTGCTACCGATGCCTCCTCCGGTGATAAAGCCTGGTGGTTTGACTTTACCAGCGTGACCCAGCCAGGTACCTACGCGGTGGTGGATATAGATCAGCAATTGCGTTCACCCAGTTTTAAAATTGCCGCCAACGTCTACCAGCCTGTATTGAAAGAGGCTATGCGAGTTTTCTTCTATCAGCGCGCCGGCTTTGCCAAACAGCAGCCTTACGCGGATGCCGCCTGGGCAGATGGCGCCAGCCACCTCGGCGCAGGTCAGAGTGCCAATGCCCGACTCTATAGCGACAAGGCTAACGCCGCCACCGAACGGGATTTGTCCGGCGGTTGGTATGATGCGGGTGACTTCAGTGAATACACCAATTGGACCGCGCGCTATGTGATTACCCTGCTCCACGCTTACCTGGAAAATCCTGCCGCCTGGACGGATGATTTCAATATTCCCGAGTCGGGTAACGGCATTCCCGATATTCTCGACGAAGTGAAATGGGGTATGGATTGGCTGATTAAAATGCAGGATGCCACCGGCGATAATTCGGTCCTGAGTATTCTCGGGGTCTATGGTGCCAGTCCGCCGTCCTCTACTACCGGAGCGAGTTATTACGGCCCCGCCAGCACCAGCGCTACCCTGAGCACGGCGGCGGCCTTTGCCCTGGGGGCCAAGGTGTTTGCCGGGATGAATAACGCTGATTTGATGACCTACGCGGGGAATCTTAAAAATCGTGCGGTTAATGCCTGGAATTGGGCGGAATCCAATCCCAGCGTAGTCTTTCGCAATAACGAGGGCGCATCGGCCGGTGTGGGCGCGGGCCAGCAGGAAACGGATGACACAGGTCGCGCCAGACTCAAGCAGTCGGCGGCAATCTACCTTTACGCTGCTACCGGCGACACCCAGTATAGGGACTTTGTCGACGGCGATTACAGCACCGCACCCTTGATTGCGTTAAATTTTGCCGACCCCTATCGGGAGAATCAGAATACCGACTTGCTTTATTATGCCAATCTACCGGATGCAACAGCGGCGGTTGCGAACAAGATTAAATCGACCTTTAGCGCTGTAATGGAAGCGGCAAACAACTGGCAGGCGATACGCAATAACACCGATCCCTATCGCGCCTTCTTGGGTTCTTACACCTGGGGCAGTAATGGCATTAAATCCCTGAAAGGCACCATGTTTACTGACCTGGTAAGTTTTCAGGTGGGCACGCCCGACGCTACGGAGGTGCGCAATGCCGCGCTGCGCTATATCAATTATATCAATGGTGTGAATCCCCAGGGCATGGTGTATCTGTCCAACATGTATGCCCTGGGTGTACACAGCTCAGTCAATGAGTTTTATCACACCTGGTTTACCAATGGCAGCGCGCTTTGGGACAGAGTCGGCACCTCGACCTATGGTCCCGCGCCGGGGTATCTTGTGGGTGGCCCCAACCCGTCTTACAACTGGGACGCAAATTGTGACTCTAACTCACCTAATGCCGGTTGCGGGAGCACTCCACCCAACCCTCCCACCGGCCAGCCAGCGCAGAAATCCTACAAAGACTTCAACACCAGTTGGCCGCTGAATTCCTGGAGTGTGACCGAGAATTCCGATGGCTACCAAAGTAACTTTGTGCGCCTGTTGAGTAAGTTTGTAAATACTCAATAACTCGGCAGTAAGCGTGCCAGAGGGCCAACTTGCGAGCTGGCCCTCTGGGTTCAATAATCACCAGCAGCCTCATAATCAACTATTGCAACAGTCGGGAAATTCTGCGCTTCGCCTATGTTTCGCCAAAGAATTTAGGCTCCAAACGGCGGCGGATGAAAGCAGCTTCTTTACATGGTCATGACCCGGGCCAGAGAAGGCCCACTGGTAAGCATTCACAGACAAAACACCTACACCCGGCGGCTGGAAATGTTAAGTGCCTAGGGCACTTGAATCTTGCTAATAAAGTTTCGAAATACTACAATTTCTTTCGAATCGAAACTTTACCTGGTTGGAAGCATGACCAAACGCAACACTCAGCAGCGTCGCCGCGCTATTGTTGAGCAGCTTAATATCAAGGGCGAAGTCAGCGTCGAGGCCCTGGCGGCGCAGTTTATTACCTCAGAAGTCACCATTCGCAAGGATTTGTCGGCCCTGGAGGCCAATGGCTTACTGCTGCGCCGCTATGGTGGCGCTGTGCCTGTCCCCCAGGAATTGATCAATGAACCCCTGTGTGAGAAAGTTTCGGTTCGTAAGCAAGCCATCGCCAAAGCAGCAGCGGAACTGATCCTCGACCACAACCGCATTATTCTCGACAGTGGCAGTTCCACCACCGCCGCCTTATTGCCGGAACTTTCCCACAAACAGGGCCTGGTGGTGATGACCAACTCCCTGGGTATCGCCAATGCGCTGCGCGAGCTGGAAAACGAACCCACCATTTTAATGACCGGCGGCACCTGGGACCCGAAATCCGAAGGTTTCCAGGGCCAGTTGGCAGAACAGATTTTGCGCTCCTACAATTTTGACCAGTTTTTTATCGGCGCCGATGGCCTGGATCTGGAGCGAGGTACTACCACCTTTAACGAGCTTTACAGCCTTAGCCGGGTAATGGCCGAAGTGGCGCGCGAAGTAATTGTGATGGCCGAGTCGGACAAGATCGGGCGCAAGATCCACAACCTGGAATTACCCTGGTCAGCGGTGAAAGTGCTGGTTACCGACAGCGATTTGCAGGCGCAAGACAAACTCAAAATAGAACAACAGGGCGTGCAGGTTATCTGCGCCGCGCTCTAACCAAAAACTACTCTAGAAATTCGAATCAGCTATATAGCTAAGGAGCCAATCATGTGTGGAATCGTAGGGGCAGTTGCCCAGCGTGATGTAGTGGATATTCTGGTGGAAGGATTGCGTCGCCTCGAATATCGCGGATATGACTCAGCCGGCGTGGCTGTAGTAGATGGCGCGGGCAAACTCCAGCGCCTGCGCCGTCTGGGTAAAGTGAAGGAATTGGCCGATGCCGTTCACGCCAGCCCCACCCCCGGCGGTACCGGCATAGCCCACACCCGCTGGGCGACTCACGGCGAGCCCAGCGAGCGCAACGCCCACCCGCATGTGTCCAATGACAGAATTTCCGTGGTGCATAACGGCATTATCGAAAACCATGCCAGCCTGCGCAGCCTGCTACAGGAAGACGGCTATGTGTTCACCTCGGACACAGATACCGAAGTTATCGCCCATCTGGTTGATAAAGAATTAAAAACCGCCGACAGCCTACTCGGCGCTGTGCAAAAAGCGGTAAAAAATCTGCACGGTGCTTATGGCACCGTCTTAATGGATAGCCGCGATAGCTCGCGCTTAGTGGTTGCGCGCTCGGGCAGCCCATTGGTAATTGGCCTGGGTATAGGCGAAAACTTTATCGCCTCTGACCAACTCGCGCTTTTGCCAGTTACGCGCCGCTTTATCTTTTTGGAAGAGGGCGACGTGGCGGAAATCACCCGCTTCTCGATTGAAGTTTTCGACAAAGACGGCGCAAAAGTTGAACGCCAGATCCACGAATCCACCGCTAGTTACGACGCGGGCGACAAAGGCCAGTTCCGTCACTTTATGCTCAAAGAAATTTACGAGCAGCCCAATGCCGTAACCAACACGCTGGAAGGTCGCTTGAGTGCCGATTCGGTGCTGGATGAAACCTTTGGCAATGGTGCGGCGGAATTATTTAAAAAAGTAAAACACGTGCAAATCGTCGCCTGCGGCACCAGCTATCACTCGGGTATGGTGGCGCGCTACTGGCTGGAATCCCTCGCCGGGGTCAGCTGCAATGTCGAAATCGCCAGCGAATTCCGCTATCGCAAATCCTTTGTGCAGCCCAACAGTTTGATTGTCACCATCAGCCAATCCGGTGAAACTGCAGACACCTTGGCGGCACTGCGCCTGGCGAAAGAGCTGGGCTATTTAGGCAGCCTCACCATCTGTAACGTTGCCGGCAGCTCGCTGGTGCGCGAATCCGATCTAGCCTTTATGACCCGTGCCGGTGCTGAAATTGGCGTGGCTTCCACCAAGGCCTTCACCACCCAACTGGTGGGCTTGGCGATGCTGGTATTGGCTATTGGTAAATACAACGGCCTGAGCGAAGCCCAGCAAAAAGACATGGTCGCTGCGCTTAAAAACCTGCCCAAAAAACTCGAAGAATCTTTATCGCTGTGCGACAAAATTGAAGCCCTGGCGGAAGAATTTGCCGATAAAAA
Organism: Cellvibrio sp.; assembly: GCA_050305995.1. Classification (GTDB taxonomy): domain Bacteria; phylum Pseudomonadota; class Gammaproteobacteria; order Pseudomonadales; family Cellvibrionaceae; genus Cellvibrio. The sequence goes on along the minus strand of JBNLGJ010000015.1, from coordinate 60,986 downwards.
TCACGCACTCTTTTTAGGTCGCGGCGATCAGTACCCGATTGCAATGGAAGGCGCGCTTAAACTTAAAGAGATTTCCTACATTCATGCCGAAGCCTATGCGGCAGGTGAACTCAAGCACGGGCCCCTGGCGCTGATCGACGCGGAAATGCCCATCATAGTGGTAGCGCCCAACAATGATCTGTTGGAAAAATTAAAATCCAACGTCGAAGAAGTGCGCGCGCGCGGCGGTATTCTCTATGTATTTGCAGATACAGATGCAAAATTTGAATCCGACGAAACCATGCGCGTGATCAACCTTCCCCACTCCCACCCCTGGTTGGCACCTGTGCTCTACACCTTGCCGCTGCAATTGCTCAGTTACTATGTGGCGATTATTAAGGGCACAGATGTGGATCAGCCGCGTAATTTGGCGAAGAGTGTGACGGTGGAATAAAACTTCCCTTTTTGGGAAGTATCCCTCTATACTTCCCAAAAAGGGGCTATCAACAATAGCGCTGTAAAAAAGTTACTTCTTAGGGGGAAGCATGGATCATATAAAACTAATAAAAAATAAACATGACCATGTTGAAGCTCTGGCGCGGATCAAAAAACTCATGGATGAAAAGCTAGTGCCTGATAGTAAAGAGGCGGATGAGTTAGAAGTGTTGGCCCTATTAGTTGAGCACTATGAGCAAGAAAATTTTCCAATGGATAATCCTGACCCTATAGAAGCTATCAAGTTTCGCATGGAGCAGCTTGGGTTATTGAAAAAAGATTTAATCCCTTTTATTGGTTCTGCCTCTAAAGTTACTGAAGTTCTCAATGGTACACGTCAGCTCAGTTTGAATATGATTCGTAAATTGAGTGATGGATTAGGGATTTCGGTAGAAATTTTGATTGGCATATCAAAACTTAAAGTTGCCAAAAATACCGTTTTGCAAAAATCTTCTGAATCCAAGCAGCCAAAGGCTGCTTAAAAATCCGAATTCATACAAAAATTGATAAGGCGAAAGCGAAAAATTAGATTTTTTAGCCAAGGGGGCTGAAATGGCAAACGGAAAAATATTGAGACAACTCATTAAGGCAGGCGCTAGCGGCGACTCTGATGCTTTTCGTCGCGCATCCGAAGCTATCATTCAAGATGAGCGCCAGAAACAGCACCACCTGTTGGCTAACGATCTGGAGCAAATGTTGTATGGCGAGTATCTAAAGCCAGTGAAACAGAATGGTCGAGGTATACTGCCTTCTCCGCCTGTTGATAAGGAGCGTGGGCTTCCCTTGCTAGACATACGTCAGGCGCAAAGACCATTGGAAGAAATGGTTTTGCCAGAATCCAGCCAAGTAGCGATTGAAGAATTACTAGAAGAGCATCGTCGGGCAGATGTATTACGAAGCTTCGGTATGAAGCCTTCTGGAAAAGTTATTTTTCATGGGCCACCGGGTTGCGGTAAGACATTAGCAGCGGAAGTGATTGCATTTGAGCTTGATTTGCCGCTGGCTATTGTCCGTCTTGATGCTTTAGTTTCATCTTTTTTGGGCGAGACCGCTGCTAATCTTCGAAAGGTCTTTGAGTTCATCGCTGAATATCCAATGGTTGCACTGTTTGATGAGTTTGATGCAATCGGTAAAGAGCGTTCAGATTCCGGTGAGCACGGCGAATTACGCAGAGTAGTGAATGCGGTGCTTCAAATGATGGACGCCTATCAAGGTAAAAGCCTTATTCTCGCAGCTACCAATCATGAGCAAATTTTGGATAGCGCCATTTGGCGTCGCTTTGACGAAACAATTGATTTTCCATTGCCTAATAGAGATCAGATAAAACAAATCCTGTCCTTGAAGCTACGTGGTGTTCGTAGACAGTTTGAACTTGATGAAAAACCATTGCTTGATCTATTTGGCAAGCGCAGCGGCGCAGATATTGAAAGAATAGTGCGTAGAGCTGTTAAGCGAATGATTTTACGTAGTCAGGAATTTTTAACGGTTAAAGATTTGAAACAGGCTTCATCACGGGAAGATTAATTAAGGCTAATTAAGGACAGAATATGGCTGATTTTGAACATCTCAGGATCGAGAGAGAACTACTCGAAAATGATCGCCGCACAAGAAAAATGAAAATACCTCCCTACCCAAGGGGTGACCTTGGTGGGCACGGCCAGAAGCTAAGAAATGATTTAACTCAAGCCTATCAATTTGCCCGGCAGCAGCAAACATCGCGCCCTGGTAATTTTGTACTGAAGTTACGTTACGTTGGTCATCTCGATATTAGCCATTTGCACAGACATGGTATTGAATTTGTAAGCCAAGAAGACAATCAAATTTGTGTGGTGTTTGCGGATGAAACCGGACTCGCCATGTTCGCAGATCATTTGCAACGTTTGGGATTAGACAATGCTGATCTGACATACAAGCAAATTCTTGAAGCGATAGATGGCATCGATAACTGGACAAGTGAAGATCGCAAAAGCTGGGCTATAAAGAAAAAGGGCTTACCGAATAGTGAGCAGTATTTTTTGGATGTTGAACTCTGGCCTCTTGCAGTTGCTCATCATCCAAACCGATTGAGTGTTTGCGAAGCCTTCGAGCGCTGGTTAACTGAGAACAATATCAGCCGTAAGGATAAAGTAAATCTCGATAGTTTAATTATGTATCGTGTATTGGTTAACGCTGTGCAGGCTGATGCTCTTTTAAATCACACTGATGTAAGACTGGTAGATATTCCTCCTGAAAGTGGTATTCGCTATAGCCAATTAAATTGCGATATTGAAAATCTACCGGATGGTATTCCATCTCCTTCACCGAAAGCGGCTAGGGTTTGTGTTCTTGATAGTGGAGTTGCAACTAACCACCCATTGTTAGCGCCAGCAATTGCTGAAAGTGTGAATTTCATAGGCGGTGAGGACGGTGGTGATTTAAATGGCCATGGCACTGCTGTTGCGGGCATTGTACTTTACGGTAATCTTGAAGCTTGTAATACAATCAATTTTTGGATGCCAGAGCTTTTAATCTTCAATGGCAAAATTCTGGATGACAAAGCTGAGTTTAATGAAGCATCCATCGAAAAAACATTGGTGGACGCTGTAACTTATTTTGTAGAAGAACACCAATGTCGAATTTTTAATTTATCTATAGGTAATACAAATGCTCCTTATGACAACCGTCATATTCGAGGTATTGCTTATGTATTAGATAAATTAGCGAGAGATTTGAATATCTTATTTGTTGTTTCGGCTGGAAATTTTTCAGGCTCTACAGATCCAAATGTGCCAACGAATAGTTGGAGAGATGAATACCCGGAATATTTGTTATCAGATGCAAGTGTGATCATTGATCCAGCTCCCGCGCTTAATGTGCTAACAGTAGGAAGCGTGGCTCGTCACAATGCTACCTTTGATTCGCAAAGATATCCTGAAATCGGGCAGTTAGCGCCAGCATCCGAAAATCAGCCATCTCCTTTCACGCGTCATGGCCCCTCCATCAAAGGTGCAATCAAACCTGAATTGGTTGCCGTCGGCGGTAATCTTGCTGTTGCAATGAGAACGGGTGATGAGCATCGTGCGGTGATGCGAGGTTTGGGTGTTCTTACTTGCAATAATAAATTTATTAGTAATACATTATTCAGTGAAATCAGCGGCACTAGCTTTTCTGCACCTTATATCACCCATCTTGCTGGTCGCGTTCTTAATAATTACCCTGAAGCATCTGCTAATTTGTTACGAGCCCTATTAGTAAATCATGCGAATATGCTGCCTGAAATTGAAGACAGTTTTTCTGATGAAATGAAGCGGATATATAAGGCTGAGACCGGACGTGATTCTTGCAGAGATATTGCCGGTTATGGCGTGGTTGATGAAAGCGAGCTATTTCGGTCTTCAGAAAGCGCTGTTGTTCTAATGGCAGAAGAAAAAATTGAAAATAATTCACATCAATTTTTTGAATTACCCTTGCCACCAGAGTTTTTGAGGACACAAACTGCCGCAAGAGAAATTCGTGTTACATTGGCGTATTGTCCTGCAGTTAGAACTACAAGAATCGATTATGTAGCTACCAAAATACATTTCAAATTAATCAAGGATATTTCATTAGAGGCGGTAGAGAGGTATTTCAATCATGACACCCAAGCTGAAACTGAAACTAGACGTGATGATGCAGAACCTAACAGAGACATTAGTGCTGTATTAAGAGGTAAAGGTACTGTTCAATCGTCAACTTGGCGGGTTCGGCAGCGAAAACCTACAGAAAAATGGTTTGTGGTGGTTACTCGTCAAGATAAGGATTGGGGGGAGTCACTAAGTTTGGAGCTCGAAGATTACGCGCTCGTTGTTACTGTAACTGATCGTGAAAATGAAAATGCGCAGTTATATACTCAAATATCTCAACGTATAGAGCAGCAGATTAGAGCTAGGGCAAGAGTGTAATAGCGACTGATCGGCTCAGACATCTATTTTATATGGTGAATAAATTCTTGTGGTCACTGATCTTGAAAAGCTTCGCATTGAAAATGCCCGGCTAATAAAACTACTAGAGAATCACGGTATTGAATGGCGTATACCAGAAAAAACAGAAGTCGAGCCAGAACCAATTCGTTTTATTGAAGCAGAACATTCCCCCATCGGGACTGCAGAAAAGATAGCAATATTCAGAAAACTATTTCGCGGCAGGGCCGATATTTATCCAATTCGATGGGAAAGCAAAAAAACAGGGAAATCTGGTTATGCCCCGGCCTGCGAGAATGAGTGGGTTCCGATAGTTTGTGAAAAGCCCCGCATCAAATGTTCAGAATGTAGCAATCGAAAATTAGCGCCTCTGACTGATGCAGTGGTTTACGACCACCTTGCGGGCAAACAAACTATCGGCGTATTTCCTCTGCTGAGTGATGACTCATGTTACTTTCTTGCAGTTGATTTTGATGAGCAAGACTGGAAAGAAGATGCACAGGCTTTTATGCAGTCATGCGCAGAATTAAATATTCCTGCCGCACTCGAAATTTCACGCTCTGGTAATGGTGCTCACGCATGGATATTCTTTGCTGATCGAGTGGCCGCCCGTGATGCTCGTCGCTTGGGAACTGCAATTATTAGCCATACTTGTACACGTACTCGACAATTAAAGCTAAATTCATACGATAGGCTTTTCCCCAACCAAGATACTATGCCGAAGGGTGGATTTGGAAACTTAATTGCATTACCTCTACAGAAAATCCCTCGTGCGCATGGTAGCAGTGTTTTTGTTAATGAAAATTTTAATCCTTATGCCGATCAATGGTTATTCTTATCTTCAATAAAGCCAATGTCACCCTATGATATTGAGCCTGTTATTTTTACCGCTACAGGAAATGCACATCCGTTAGATGTTACTTTTATCGATGAAGAGGATCAAAAAGAGCCTTGGAAGTGTGAAAAAAATCAAAGCAATAAAATTCCTGGCGTCATGCCAAAATCGCTAAAACTAACGCTGGCCAATTTAATCTACATTGAAAAACAAGATTTACCTCAACCGCTGACGAATAGAATTATTCGCTTAGCCGCATTTCAAAATCCAGAATTCTATAAGGCGCAAGCAATGCGCCTTCCTGTGTGGGATAAGCCGAGAGTCATTGGCTGTGCTGAAAACTATCCTCTGCATATTGCATTGCCCCGTGGTTGCTTGGATGCCGTTGAAAATCTACTTAGTGAAAATAAAATTCGTTGTGAAATTCAAGATGAGCGATATACAGGAGAGCCGATTAATACACAGTTTTTAGGTGTGCTTCGTACAGATCAAGAAACAGCTGTTTCGGCAATGGTAAAGCACGATGTAGGTGTTCTCTGCGCACCTACTGCTTTTGGAAAAACAGTTACCGCTGCGGCGCTCATTGCTAAGCGCGGCCTCAATACATTAATCCTTGTACACAGAACAGAATTATTAAAGCAGTGGCAAGAGCGTTTGCAATCCTTTCTTACTAATGAAAAAGGTGTTGTAGGAGTCATAGGTGGTGGAAAAAATAAACCAACAGGGAAAATAGATATTGCCGTTATGCAGTCTATCTCTCGCCAAGGTGAAATTAATCCCATTGTCGAAAAATATGGTCAGGTTATTGTGGATGAATGCCATCATATTGGTGCTTTCTCTTTCGATGCAATATTAAAGCAGGTAAAGGCTAAATATGTTTTAGGCTTAACCGCCACACCGATTAGGCGCGATGGTCAACAGCCTATTATTTTTATGCAATGCGGCCCAATTCGCCATACTGCTACTAAATCCGAAAATGCGCCGAACGATTTAGAGGTAATACCAATATCCTCACACAGCCGTATTGAGCTACCGCAGGATGCAGGTATTCAAGATGTATTTCGTCATCTGGCCAATGATGCAGAGCGAACAGAAAAAATTGTTGCCGAAACATTAAATGCTTTTAATCTTGGGCGAAAGGTATTGGTGTTAACAGAAAGAACGGAGAACTTGGATATTATTTCCGATGCTTTAGCTAAAAGAGTGCCTGCTTATTTTGTCCTTCATGGTCGTATGTCCAAAAAACAACGCGCGACGACCATTTCAGAATTAGAATCTTTAGCTCCAGATGAACCGCGCATTTTATTGGCCACAGGAAAGTTAGTCGGTGAAGGTTTCGATCACCCACCATTAGATACCTTAGTATTGGCTATGCCTGTTTCTTGGAAAGGTACCCTACAACAATATGCAGGGCGGCTCCATCGCGAGCATGCTAGTAAAACTGATGTTAAAATTATTGATGTAGTGGATAGTGGGCATCTCGCCTTGCTGCGGATGTGGGATAAACGGCTGCGAGGATACAGAGCTATGGGTTATCGAATAACTCAAACGCAAGAAACTGTAGTGATTTAGAATTATTTTTTATTTTTCAATTAGGGGATTCCGCGGCTTTAAAGAATCCATTTAAAACTATTTTGTTTCTCTACAGCTAAAATACAAGGAATTTTTCTAATATCTAGCGGTTAAACCGAGTGCTAATCGCTTGTCTTTTCCTCTCTAACGAGAAAACTCGCCTTTTACGCCGACCGTTAAGTATTTCCCCAATAAATGTAGATCTAACAAAGGCTTCTCAAAACAGCGCGAGTATAAGAGTGGTATTTGCCTTCTAGGTGCACCTTTAATTCACATCCGCTTTGGCGCGCCAGAGCCGGGGGATAAGCCTCTTTATGGCTGGATTGCCGGAGGAGACTATGCGTTTGGGTTAGTGTTTGCCTGGGGTGGATTTGCAATTGCACCCATTAGTGTTGGGATTATTTCGCTAGGGCTCATAAGTATAGGGGCTGTGGGTTTTGGATTATTTGCGCTGGGAACTGTCGCCATTGGCGCCCTTAGTTTTGGCGTTTCGGCAATTGGTTACAAAGCTTACGCCTCACTGTCTGCACTGGGTTGGAACAGCGCCGTCAGCGGCGGATTTTCTATCGCTAAAGATGCAGCCATAGGTTCGATTGCAACGGCAAACCAGATTAACAATGAACAGGCAGCCAATATAGTAAACCTGAATTTATTTGGGCAGAACTATGTTTGGATATTGGCGGCCATGTCGATCATGGTCATTGTTCCCGCTGCCTGGTATGCCAAAAAAGTTCGCCAACGCATGGGAAAAAGTTAATTAAATGAGTATTAACAGGCCTTAGGGGAGTGCAGGCACATTTCGTGCTTTTGAAAATACAACATTAACCTTATTTTTTAATCCAGACTTCCAGAGACCATTATGATTCAGGATCAAGCCCGCCCACCCTTACCGCCCTTCACTCGCGAGACAGCCATGCAAAAAGTGCGCGCCGCTGAAGATGGCTGGAACAACCGTAACCCGGAAAAAGTCTCCCTGGCCTACACCCCCGATAGCCAGTGGCGCAACCGCAATGAATTCCCCCAGGGGCGGACGCAAATAGTGGAGTTTTTAACGCGCAAATGGGACAAAGAGCAGGAGTACCGATTGATCAAGGAGCTCTGGGCCTTTACCGACAATCGCATCGCGGTGCGCTTTGCCTACGAGTGGCGCGACCACACCGGCCAGTGGTATCGCTCCTACGGCAATGAAAATTGGGAGTTTGATGAGCTGGGGCTGATGCAAAAGCGCTACGCCAGTATTAACGATCTCGCCATCACCGAGGCTGAACGCAAATTTCGCTGGCCCCAGGGTCGCCGTCCAGACGACCATCCTGGCTTGAGTGACCTGGGGCTTTAACCGGCCCAGTGCTGCTTCTGTCGCTGGTGAGGGTTCAGGTGCGCCGCTGCTCTGCTTGCATAAATTCGCTGGCGGGCACTGGCTTGCCAAAATAATAACCCTGATATCTGTTGCAGCCCTGCTGTTCCAGCCAGTTGCGCTGCTCCTGGGTCTCTACCCCCTCCGCGATTACAGTTAAATCCATGCTCTGCGCCAGGCGGATAATGGTGAGTGCAATGGCGGCATCGTTAGGGTCGGTTAGTATGTCGCGAACAAAGGATTTATCGATTTTTAACTCGTCAATAGGCAGGCGTTTTAAATAGGCGAGCGATGAATATCCAGTGCCGAAATCGTCGAGCGACAGCTTAATTCCCTGTGACTTGAGGGCGTTCATCTTGATGATAATTTCATCCTGATGAGCAAGTAGCATACTCTCGGTTAATTCCAGCTTTAAGCGGCGTGGATTGATGCCGGTGCTCGCAACGGTATCCAATAGCTGAGGGACAAATTGCGGGTGTTGGAACTGGCGGGCGCTGATATTGATTGCCAAATTGAGTTTGGCGGTGGCCGGCGTTTGGGCCCAGCTAAGCAGCTGCGCACAGGCCGCTTCCAAGATCCACTGGCCCAGCGGCAAGATCAAACCGGATTCCTCCGCCAGCGGAATAAATTCCTGCGGCGAGACCAGGCCGCGCTTGGGGTGCTGCCAGCGGATCAGCGCTTCGACTCCCAGGCATTGGTCCAGGTTGTCCATTTGCGCTTGGTAATGCAGGGTGAATTGCTGATTTACCAGGGCTTCACGCAACTGCGCCTGGAGGGCAAAGCGCTCGGCACTTTGCAACTGCATCTGCGGGTCAAAAAAGCGATAGGTGTTGCGCCCGCTGGCTTTGGCCTGGTACATCGCCTGGTCGGCTTGCTTGAGCAGTTCGTCGCAATCCTGAATCTCCGGGTCAAACAGGGTGATACCCAGGCTGGGTGTGGCGACGTATTCTGAATCTTCCAGTTGGTAGGGCTGGTTGAGATGGTCGAGAATTTTTTCGGCGAAGCTTTGTACCTGGGCTTGAGCCTGGTCGCGATCTTTGCTTAGCCCTTCCAGCACCACCAAAAATTCATCGCCACCGAGGCGGCCAACGGTATCTTCCTGGCGCACTGAGTCGCGCAGGCGTTTGGCAACCGCGATCAGCAATAGGTCGCCGATATAATGGCCGCGATTGTCGTTAAGGGTTTTAAAGTCGTCCAGGTCGAGAAACAAAATTGCGCCCAGATTACCCATGCGCGCACTGGTGGCCAGGGCTTGGTCGAGGCGGTCGTGTAGCAGGCGGCGATTGGGCAACTCGGTGAGCGAGTCGTAAAACGCCAGGCGGTTGATGCGCGCTTCACTGGCTTTGCGCTCGGTGATATCGGTGAGTGTGGCAACGTAATGGCTGGTTTGGCCGCGTTCGTCTTTTACCGCTGTGATGGTGAGCCACACCGGGTAGTCCTCGCCATTGGGGCGCCGGTTCCACAATTCGCCGCGCCAGCTGCCGGTTTCGTTTAGCGCCCGCCACATAGTGCGAAAAAATCTATCCGGATGGCGCTCAGAGCGCAGAATTTGCGGCGTTTGGCCTACTGCCTGCTCGGCGCTAAAGCCGGTTACTTCGCTAAAGGCTTTGTTGACGCGCAATATGCGCGCCTGGGGCGAGGTGATCATCATGCCTTCGCGCGCCTCAAAGGCAGTGGCGGCCACGCGCAGCTCCTCATCGGCGCGCCAGCGCTCGCTGATATCGCGGCTGATCATAACAAAGCGCGCGCCCTCGCCCTGCTCGCCCGCTTTGCGCGCTACTGATAGTTCAAACCAGGTGCGCCCCTGGGGCAGCTCCAGGCTATAGCTTTTGCCGGTGGATATGCCCTTGTCGGCAGCTTCTGCCAGGGCAGAATTTACAACGGCATTGGCGTCGGGCGGTAAAAACTCGCTGCAGTATTTGCCCACGCAGCTATCGGGCGGCACAAACTGCCGGTCGTGGCAGCGAGTGTGATAGCTGTAAATCATGCCATCGCGGCCAATTTCAAACAGCAGGTCGGGGATGGCGTCCAGCGTGGCCTGGAGTTGAATGCGCGCGTTGTTTACTTCCTCCACACTGTCGCTAACCACCTGTTCAAGCAGTTGCTTGCGCCTTTGCAGGTAGACCATAAAGCTGGTTTGGTAGCCGAGCAGTACACTGACCAGCAGCGCCAATAAAATCTTGCCGGTAAGCAGCCAGCCGTTGTGCCAGCCGTTTTGGGGGGAAAGGCTGAGTACCCAGGTGCCGTTGGGAACGATAAAACTGTGGTTTATCGGGTTATCCAGCGTTTGCGGCAGGTAGCTGGCAATTTCCTGAATGCTGCCATCGGCTTGTTGGCGCCACAGGCGATAGGCCATGGCCCGCTCGCTCAGCCGGTTTAGGTTGGCAGTGGCCAGCAGCTTATCCATGCGGATGGTGACATTGGTAAATCCCCAAAATCGCCGGGAGGGCCCCGTCTGCAGGTCGGTGTCCAAAAACACTGGCAGGCGCCCGACAATACCCAGGCCGCCCTGAATCAAATTGAGCGGCCCCGCCAGGGTCAGCTTGCCCGATTCCAGTGCCAGTCGCGCCTCGGCGCTTTGCAACTGATCCTCCAGCTGGTTAAAGCCCAGGGAGGCTTCATTGCCCACCAGGGGGTAAACCTGGCGAATGACGCCATCGGGGGACAGGGACAGGTGGGAGACGCTGGTGTAAAACGGCAGCACCTCGCGCGCAAAACGCTCAAAATCGCTGGTGGAGCCTTTTTGCGCGCGAATCATACTCGCCAGTGCGTAATTGAGCCCCAGGGCTTGGTCGATGGTGTCGCGAATTAAAAAGCTGTGGTTTTGCGCCAGGTTTTCCACGTCGGCGCGGTAGGCGCGCACCTGCGACTGCTCCATGCGCCAGATAAGTAGGCCAGACACCAGTATCGACCCGCAAATTACCAAAAGTGCCACCCAGGGGAGGCGTTTCAAAGGGTTGGGCTGGTCGAGATTCAATACGCCTCCTTCCCCAGATGATAGGACCAAAATGTTATAGGAACGCGTAAAAATAAGCTTACAGCCATAGAGCTTAGTCCAACAGGAGGCTTTCCTCAGTGAATGTAGCGATCAAAGGGTAAGACCCTGACTTTCTCCCCTGGGCTGACATTGCCGCGCTCCCGCTCCAGCACAATATAGGCGTTGGCGCGGGCCAGAGCGCTGAGCTGGCCTGAGCCCTGGGCTCCCGCGGCATAGACGCGATACTGCCCCTGTTCCAGGCGCAAAATGCCGCGCTGGAAATCCAGCCGCCCCGGCTGCTTTTTAAGGGCGACGGCGCACTCAACTGCCAGCGTGCCCGCCTCCTGCCCGCTAAAGGTTTCGCCAAAAGCGGTTGCGGGTGTCTCCCCCGCCAGGTGCTTTAACCCAGGCAGCACCAACTGGTGGTAGGTGACCAGCGCCGAAACCGGGTTACCCGGCAGGCCGAAAAAGTACACGGGTTGCCCGCTGGGGGCTTGTAACTGGCCAAAAGCAAAAGGTTTGCCCGGTTTAATGGCCAGTTGCCAAAAGCTGACTTGGCCCAAATCGGCGAGTAGGCTGCGGGTAAAATCAGCGTCGCCCACCGACACGCCACCGCTGCAGATTATGGCGTCTGCGCCAGCGGCAGCGCGCAGAAACACCTGGCTCAGGGCGGCGCGCGTATCCCCTACCTGTCCCAGGTCAATTACCTCTACATCCAGGCGCTTGAGCAGGGCTTTAAGTGCGTAGCGATTGCTGTCGTAAATTTGTCCCGGCTGGAGCGGGATGCCCGGTGCGACCAATTCATCGCCGGTGGAGATCAAGGCCACCCGAGGGCGTTTGAACACCTGCAGATGCGACACTCCCAGCGACGCCGCCAAACCCAGATCCAGGGCGCCAAGCCGTTGCCCGGCGCTTAAAACGCGACTGCCGAGGGGCAAGTCCTCCCCCGCCTGGCGAATATTTTCACCTGCGACGGGGCAGCGCGCCGGGATCAGCTGGGCGCCATGCAGTTCAACCTGCTCCTGCATAATAACGCGGTCTGCACCCTTGGGAATGGGGGCTCCGGTGGTTATCCGCAGCGCTTGGCCCATCTGCAGTTCACCCGCAAAGGGGTGGCCCGCCAGCGCCTGGCCCACCCATGCCAGCGGCTGGCCAGGTTCGACCGCACCGTGCAGGGCGTAGCCATCCATGGCGGAATTATCCTGCGGCGGAACGGCAATGGGCGATATCAGATCGGCGGCCATCACGCGGTCCAGGCTATCGCTTAGCGCCAGGCTTTCGCTCTCGTTAATGGGCTGAATCTGGCGCAACATCTGGGCCAATGCCTCATCGAGTGGCAGCAGCTCCGGTTTGGCACAAACATCCATGGGGTGACCTCAAAACTTTCGTCTAAGTTTGCATGATACTGGAAACCACTCTCGGGTTTGCGATAAAAATAATGCGCGGGTAAATGTAAAAATAAAAAGTGAGTTGATTGTGGGGCCATTCACCCCAAGTTTGTGCAGGCTGCTTGTTTGTGCATCACAAGCGAGCAAAACCCAAGTGGATAATCGCGCGTAAACTATCGAATTCAGCTAATAAAAAATAATCCAGTTAATAAAAAACAGTTAATAAAAAATAGGTTCGCGCTCTATTTTTTGCGTTTACTGGCGCTAAACGCCAACTACCTAAGTTGTCATAATTATCCTGCAGAATTTCTGCCAGGCGTTTTTATTAATCCGGCGATGAATATTGTCGGATTAATAGTGCGGCACAGGGATGTGCCGCCGTCAGCTGAAGGCTGGCGCTAGCCCTGGAAAATCAAGCAGATTTACGCATCTGCGCCGGATTTTCCAGGGTGCCGATCAAATATGTCAGGACGATATATTTGATCGCCGGGTTAATAGTGGAAATTTGTCTTGCAAAAATTTCCATGTCGCTGGCTTGCAAATTGCTAATTATTTTAGCGTCTGAACCAATCTGTCGCGCCAATCAGTTTTTGCTGGGGCGGAATTGAGATTTTTTTCCCGGAGCCAAAAAGAACCCCCAAAATGTGCTAAACATTAATGATTTGTCAGCGGCATGCCCTGGAACACAATCTGTGTTTATATCTTGCCATCGTATAAGCACATTAGGTTTTTAAGCGCCAACCTATTATTAATCCGGCGATGAATATTGTCGGATTAATAGTGCGTGCCGCCGTCAGCTGAAGGCTGGCGCTAGCCCTGGAAAATCAAGCAGATTTACGCATCTACGCCAGATTTTCCAGGGCGCCGATCAAATATGTCAGGACGATATATTTGATCGGCGGGTTAATAATACCGCTGTTATACAGCAAAAGATTAAAAGGAATGTTTGACCAGCCAATGTTTAATTTTCACGACATCCGCTAAGCAAGAGGATTTTGTACCATGAGTTCAGTCGCACCCAAAACCAGCAATCCCCAGCTAACCTTCACCGCTGATTGGCGGCACCAGATTCAAGGCAATTTGCTGCCCGGCAAGGTTAAAGTGCGCTACGACCTCCAGCGTCTTGCCGGTGAAGCCGAATCCGCCGACTCCGATGTGGAAGTTTTTGCGCGCTTTTTGCCCGAGGGCCATTTGTGGAGCAATCCGCTCAAGCCGGAGAAAAAAACCACCAGCAAAAAGAAAAATGGCGCTGGCGCCTATGCGGTGGTCGATCTCACTATCCCGGCGGACTGTGAAGAATTTGAACTCTGGTTTGCGCGCCAGCTGCCCAATGGCGAGACCCAGTGGGACAGTAATTTTGGCAAAAACTATCGTCAGCGCTTTGCCGCCTTGGATCTGGACATTGCCAAAGCGGCAATTACCCGCTCCAAGGCAAAAAAGCGCGTCAGCGACAGCTTTCAGGTAGAAATTAAAACCAATCCTAAAATTGAGGCAGTCACCCTGGAGTGCGCCTGGGATCTGGAGGGTGAAACCCAGCAACTGAGCCTGCCACTGGTGCTAAAAGCGGAAAAGAAAACTGCCAAAACCTGGAAAATGCCCGAAGGTAAAATTGCCATCCCCTGTGATGCCTCAGTCGCCTTTGGTTTTAGCTATTACATCCAGGGCCACAAATACAGCGACGATAACAACGGCGAAAGCTATCTGGCGGAATAAGCCCTGAATTAGCCACTGATGTTAAGGCCGCTGTTGTTAAGACAGCAGGAGCATAGGCCGCGCCTGTCGGCGTCAGATATGTATAATTCGCATTTTTAAGCGAAAGATTCGATTTGATGCAGACTCAAGATTCACCATCAGGCACCACCTTGGAGCCGCTCGCCCTGCTGGAGCAGGTGTTCGGCTACCACAGCTTTCGCGGCAACCAGGCGGCGATTATCGACAGCCTGATTGCCGGCGAAGATGCCCTGGTGATTATGCCCACCGGCGGCGGCAAATCTCTCTGTTACCAGATACCCGCGCTGGCGCGCCCAGGGGTGGGCATAGTGGTGTCGCCGCTGATTGCGCTCATGCAGGACCAGGTGAGCGCGCTGCGCGAACTGGGCGTGCGCGCCGGCTTTTTAAATTCCAGCCTCAGCGCCCAGGAGGCCTGGCAGACCGAGCTGGCGCTGGAGCGCGGCGAGCTGGACTTGCTCTATGTCGCGCCCGAGCGGCTGACCCAGCCGCGCTGCCTGGAATTATTCCACTCACTGCCAATTGCCCTGTTTGCCATTGACGAAGCCCACTGCGTATCGCAATGGGGCCATGATTTTCGCAGCGATTACCTAAAGCTGGATCTGCTCGCGCGCGAATTCCCCCAGGTGCCGCGCATCGCCCTCACCGCCACCGCCGATGTGCGCACCCGCGACGATATAGTGGCGCGCTTGAATTTGCACAGCGCGCAGCAATTTATTAGCGGTTTTGATCGACCCAATATTCAGTACCGTATCGCGCAAAAAAATAATCCCAAAATTCAGCTGATGCGTTTTTTGCGCGAGGAGCAAGCGGGCAATTCGGGCATTGTCTACTGCCTGTCGCGCAATAAAGTCGAGCAGACCGCCGAGTGGTTGAGCGGCGAAGGTTTTACCGCACTGCCCTATCACGCCGGTTTGCCCGCCGCCACGCGCCAGCAGAATCAGGAGCGCTTTCTGTGCGAAGACAACATCATCATGGTCGCCACCATCGCCTTTGGTATGGGCATAGATAAACCCGATGTGCGCTTTGTCGCCCATTTGGATTTGCCCAAAAGTATCGAGGCCTATTACCAGGAGACAGGCCGCGCCGGGCGCGATGGCCAGGCCGCCACCACCCTGCTGCTCTACGGTTTGGAGGATGTGGTAAAGCTGCGCCAAATGATGGCGCAATCGGAAGGCAGTGAAGAGTTCAAACGCAACGAAAGCCAGCGCTTAAATGCCATGCTCGGCCTGTGCGAAATCACCAGCTGCCGCCGCCAGACACTGCTGCGCTACTTTGGCGATAACCTCAGCGAAAATTGCGGCAACTGCGATTGCTGTTTAACCCCGCCGCAAACCTGGGATGCCAGCGAGCCGGTGCAAATGGCGCTGTCCTGTGTCTATCGTACCGGCCAGCGCTTTGGTGCCGGCCATGTGATCGATGTGCTGCGCGGCAGCAACAGCGAAAAAATTCTCTCGCTCAATCATCATCAATTGAGCACCTACGGCATAGGCAAGCACTTAAGCGGCGATGAGTGGAAATCCATTTTTCGCCAGCTGGTGGCGCGCGGCCTGTTGGATGTTAACGCCGATGGCTTTGGCGGCCTGCTGCTTAACGACAGCTGCCGCGCGATTTTGCGCGGCGAGCAAAAAGTGCATTTGCGCCGCGATATAAAACTCGCGGTAACCTCGCCGCGCCGCGCCAACTTGCAACAAAATATTGCCCAGGAGGATCAAGCCCTGTGGAGCGCGCTGCGCGCCTGTCGCAAACAGCTGGCGGAGGAACAGGGCGTGCCGCCCTATGTGATTTTCCACGATGCGACGCTGCGCGAAATGCTCGAGTTCCGCCCGCTCAACGAGGATCAGCTACGCACGATTACTGGCGTTGGCGAGAGTAAACTCAAACGCTATGGCGAGGCCTTTTTGGAAGTGATTCGCGCCGCTGAATATGAGTGATTTTTTTAGCCTCCAAACACGCTGTTGATTTGGATTTAATAAAACCGACGAGGAATCTTTATGGATCTTTCGCTCTTGGATCAACTTTTTACCAAGATAGGCGTAGCCGATGCCAATGTGCAGGGAATATTAAAAATATTTTTTGTGGTGTTAGGGACTTTTATAGCCGCCTATATCGCCAGCCGTTTTATCAACCGCCTGGAACAACAGGTGAGCAAAACCAAAACCCATTGGGATGACAGCCTGATTTGGGCCGCGCGTAAACCGGTGAGCCTGGTGATCTGGCTGTTTGGCATTTCGCTGGCCACGGCAGTGGCCGACAAGGTATCCGGCTCGGGCTTTTACAGTTTTGTCGAGCCGGTGCGCCGCCTAGGTTTAATTGCCGCCATCGCCTGGTTTATCTGGCGCTTTATTGTGGCGGCGGAACAGATTCTGGTGTCGCCGGAAAGAATGCAAAAACCTATGGACCCCACTACAGTATCGGCCATGAGCAAACTGCTGCGCGGCTCGGTGTTTGTCACTGCCGCCCTGGTGATTTTACAGAGCATGGGCTACAGCATTTCCGGGGTACTCGCCTTTGGCGGCATCGGCGGCCTGGCCATAGGTTTTGCGGCAAAAGATTTGCTCGCCAACTTTTTTGGTGGCCTGATGATTTATCTGGATCGCCCCTTTAAAGTAGGCGACTGGGTGCGCTCACCGGATAAAAATATTGAGGGGACTGTTGAGCAAATCGGCTGGCGCCTCACTACTATTCGCACCTTTGATAAGCGCCCGCTCTATGTGCCCAACGCCACCTTCGCCAGCATCTCAGTGGAAAACCCCTCGCGCATGAGCCACAGACGTATTTACGAAACCATTGGCATTCGCTATGAAGACGCACAGTTTATGGAGCCCATAGTCGCCGATGTAAAAGACATGCTCGCCAAGCACGACGAGATAGATGAAACGCAAACACTGATCGTTAACTTCGTCACCTTTAACAGTTCATCGCTGGATTTTTTTGTTTATACCTTTACCAAGACTACTAACTGGATTAAGTACCACGAAGTAAAACAGGATGTGATGCTAAAAATTCTCGATATCATCGCCCGCTACGGTGCGGAGATTGCCTACCCCACTCAGACTTTGCACCACGCCAGCTTGCCGGCGCAGGCGGAGATGGTGGTGGAAACTCTGCAATAAAAACTTTTTTACAAGGTTTGGCTGTTGCGCCCCTGTTTATAAAATTTGGCGTTTTTGCCATTGGGCACGCACCAGCCAGGCACCCCAAAACAGCGCGAGCAAAATCAAGCCGCTGCCTACGAGTGCGGAGAATCTCGCCAGGCTTTGAGCGCTATCAACGGCATTCATCATAGTGAGTAAATTGCCCCAGTCGTGAGACTCCTCGCCGCCGCCGCCAACCAAAGGCAGCGCGCGATAGGGTGCGTCGGCAATATAGGGCGCGACATCAATAAAATTCTGCCCGCACCACCAAAGCATGATGCTCGCGGCAAAGCTATCCCGCTGTTTAATAATAAAAGCGCCGAGCAAAATTAGCGGCAGTAGTATTTGAAACAGGCTGCCGCCGAGAATCATCATAAAGCGCCCCAAAGGGGCAAATAGCACATGGCCAAATTCGTGAAAGGGCAAATTAATATTGTGCATAAAGGAGCCGCCGATTTTTTCCCAATCCAAACCGGCAAACATAAAATAGCCGCCCCAAAGCGCAAATAGCGCCAGGCAAATCCCCCGCGCCCAAACCGCCTCAGGTGCCACTTGCTCGGGCACATAGGTGAGCGCTGCCCAGAGTTGTTCGCGCCAACTTATGTCTGCCGCCGTTTCAATGTTATCGCGGTCTTCGCTTGAATTTTTTGGCTGCAATTGCTGCGCTTGGCGCGCGCGCCATTTGCTATAGACAATCCCGCAGGCGGGACAGATATCCGGGTGCACTTGGCTGTCTGTGTCGCGGCGGCGGTAGCCGCATTTGGGGCATTGGCTCATAGGGGAGACTCTGTCGCTACGGGTTTGTTGGGCGCCATCCTAGCGCGCTTTTGAGCCTGGGAAACACTGGCATAGCAACAGGGTAAAACCGAGCGGCTTTATTTGTGGCAAAAGATTCTAAGCGCGTGCTTGACCCTGGCTGGCTTTAGCCGATAATGCTGTATATATAAACAGTATTGTCGGTTGCCATGAACCCATCCCCCAACACCAACCCAACCCTGCCGCTGGAGCAGCTGCTGCAAAGGCCCGATCTCTGGCGCGGCCAGGGCCGGCGCTTGGCCCCGCCGCCGGTGCTGGATAGCGGCCACGCCAGCTTGAATGGCGCGCTGCTGGGAGGCGGTTGGCCGCTGGGAAGTTTGATTGAGCTCTGTCCCGCAACCCGCTCGAACCAGGCCCTTGGTCTCTGCGGCTGGGGTGAGTGGCAGTTGCTGCTGCCGGCGCTGCGCCAGGGCCGCGGCCAGCTGGTGCTGCTCAACCCGCCGGCCATGCCCTTTGCCCAGGGGCTGCTTCAGCAGGGGCTGGATCTGGACCGGTTGCTGGTTGTTCAGGCCTGCGACAGGGCGGATTTTCTCGCCGCCTTTGCCGAGCTGGCGCGCACCCCCGGCTGCGACCAGCTGCTCGCCTGGCAGCCGCCGCAAGCGCTCAACTACACCCAGCTGCGCAAGTGTCAGCTGGCCGCCACCGAGAGCCTCGGCCTGCGCCTGCTGCTGCGCCCGGCCAGCGCCCTGGCGCACAACTCGCCGGCGCGCTTGCGCCTGGCGCTAAGCCTGGCGCGCCAGCATGTGCAGGTGCAGATCCACAAACAACTGGGTGTGCTCGGCGTCGCCCCTGCGCCTATTACCCTGGAGCTGCCCGCCAGCTGGCAGCCACTCCTGCCCCACCGCCTGCTGGATCAGCAGCAACCCCAGTTACCCGGCCACACCCGGGGCACCAGCCAGTTTGGGCGGATACTGCCGCTCAAGCGCTCGCGCCGCTAGGGCAGTGCCGAGCTGCCTATGTCCAGTTGCCCTTCTCAAGTATCCGGCCAGCGCTGGCTGGCGCTGCGCCTGACCCAGCTGCCATTGGATGCCCTCGGCTTGGGTCAGCAGCCAGAGCGCTTGCTGCTGGTGTGCGACAGTCGCCAGCGGCTGGTGGCTGCCAGTGCCGCAGCCTTGGCTCAGGGCGTACAAATTGGCCAGAACCTGGCTCAGGCGCAACAACTGCTGGGCGGTCTCGGCGAGGTTCTTGCTCAGGACCCGGTGCGTGAAACCGAGGCCCTGGCGCAGCTGACCCAGGGGCTCTACCAGTTCAGCCCCTATGTCGAGCTTTACTCTCCCCCGGGGTTTAAACCCGCCGGCAACAAGCCTGACAAAAAACAGACTGCTCCGCCTGGGCTGCTGCTGGAGGTGTCCCGCTGCCTGCTGCTGTTTGGCGGCCTGGGCAAACTTAGTCAGTTAGTCCTTGCTTACCTGGATGGCGAGGGATATCAGGTAGAGATTGGCCTGGGCAGCAGCGCCCCGGGGGCTTGGCTGCTGTCGTTTGCGCCTGCCTTCATGAGCAGCCCCCAGGCCATGAGCGCTCCTCAGGCCATCAGCGGTGAGGAGACATCCGAGCAGCTGCAGGCGCGGCTGCTGCCCCTGCCGCTGAGCCTGATTGAGGGCTTCCCCCGGCAGCTGGAGCAGCTGCGTCAGTCCGGCTTTTACAGCCTGGGGGATCTGGCGCGCCAAGTGCGCGGCCAGTCGCTCGGCGGGCTGACCAAGCGCTTTGGCCGGGCGTTGAGCGATTACCTGCTGGAGCTGTTTGGCGCGCATTTGGGTAGCGACAGCCAGCCGCTGCTGCCCGGCCTGTTCACCCGGCCGCTGCGCCAGTACCAGCCGTCCGTCAGCTTTAGCGAGAGCCTGCAGCTCGAGTTTCCGGTGAGCCAGATCGACCAGTTGCACCAGCCCATGGAGTGGCTGCTGCAGCGCCTCAGCCAGTTTTTGCAGCGCCACCAGTGGCAGTGCCAGGCCATCTGCTGGCAGCTGGAGGATATCTACCACCAGCGCGAAACCCGCCTGGTGCGCGCCGACCAGCCCCAGCAGCAGTGGCAGTTGCTGTGGCAGCTGAGCTGTATCCAGTTGGAGGCCCAGCCACTGGCCTTTGAGGTGGATAGCCTGAGCCTTAGCTGCGACCAGTTTCAGCCGCTGGCGGGCGCCAGTGGCGAGCTGGATTTTGACGGGCGCGGCAGCCGCCAGGGCCAGCGTGAACTGGCACTGACCCTGGCCAAGCTGCGCGCGCGCCTGGGCGAGGCGGCGATTTTCAAGCTCAGCTACAGCGACAGCCACAGCCCCGAGCAGAGCAACCAGCGCCTAGCACCGAGCGAGCCTGCCCGGCAAAACCTGCCGCTGTGCCAGCAGCAGGCGCTGCGCCCCCAGTGGCTGCTGGAGCAACCCCTGGCCATAGAGCTGCGCCCGCGTGGCCTCTACTGGCAGGGTTACCTGGAGCTGCTCGCCGGGCCGGAGCGGATCGAGGGCTTCTGGTGGCAGGAGCCCTGGGCGCGCGACTACTTTATGGCCCGGCGCGAGGACCAGCTGCGCCTGTGGATCTACCAGGACCTGCGCCACAACCTCTGGTATCTGCAGGGCATTTTTGCCTGAGGTGCCCGCCATGGATTACGCCCAACTCTTCTGCACCAGCAACTTCACTTTTCTCACCGGCGCCTCCCACCCGGAGGAGCTGGTGCGGCGTGCGGCGGAGTTGGGTTACAGCGCTGTTGCCATCACCGACGACTGCAGTTTTGCCGGCATAGTCAAAGCCTGGGTGGAGGCGAAAAGCCTGGGTATCAAGCTGATTGTTGGCGCCCGTTTTGAACTGTCCAACGGCATCAAGTTGCTGGCGCTGGCGCCGGATAAAAGCGCCTATGCCGAGGTCTCCGGTTTTATCACCCTGGCGCGGCGGCGCGCGGCCAAGGGCGAGTATGAGGCGCATCTGCAAGACCTGCGGTTTCGCCTGCAGAGCGCGCTGCTGATCTGGCTGCCGGATGCCGAGTTGAGCGATGAGCAGCTGCTGGAGGCTGGCCAGCAGCTGGTGCAGGGCTTTCGCCAGCGCCTCTGGCTGGGTGTGGATCATCAGCTGCGCGGCGGCGAGCAGCTGGCCTTTGCGCGCTGGCAACAGCTGGGTGCGCAGCTGGGGCTGCCGCTGCTGGCCTGCCCGCAGGCGTTAATGCACAGCCGCCAGCGCAAGCCTTTGCTGGACGCCTTAGGTGCAATTCGCTACAACACCTCGGTGCAATCCCTGGGCACGCGCCTGGCCAGCAACAGCGAGGCTTATCTCAAACCCCTGGCGCAATTGGCACGCCTCTATCCCGCGGCGCTGCTGGCGCAAACCCAGGCAATAGCCGCACGCTGCACATTTGATATGGAGGAGCTCTGCTACCAGTATCCCGCCGAACTGGTGCCAGCGGGGCTGACGCCCGGTGGCTATTTGCGGCAACTGGTGGCGCAGGGCAAGGCCAGGCGCTGGCCGCAGGGCATGCCGGCGCAGGTGGATCAGCTGCTGGAGAAGGAGTTGGGGCTGATTGCTGAATTGCGTTATGAGTACTACTTCCTCACCGTCTACGACATAGTCGCTTTCGCCCGGCGCCAGGGCATCCTCTGCCAGGGCCGCGGCTCGGCGGCCAATTCGGTGGTCTGCTATTGCCTGGGGATTACCGAAATTGCCCCCGGGCAAATCAACCTGTTGTTCGAGCGCTTTATTTCCCGCGATCGCAACGAACCCCCCGATATCGATGTGGATTTTGAACATCAGCGGCGCGAAGAGGTGATCCAGTACATCTACCGCAAATACGGCCGCGAGCGGGCGGCGCTGGCGGCAACAGTCATCACCTATCGCCACCGCAGTGCGATTCGCGACTTGGGCAAGGCCCTGGGTTTTGAGCCGCTGTTAGTGGAGCAGCTGGCCAAGTCCATCGCCTGGTGGGACAGAAGCGCCGATATAGCCGCGCGCATCCAGGCCGCCGGTTTGGCTCAGCAGCAGCGCCAACTGCAGCAGCTGTTTACCCTGGTGGAGCAGATCCTCGGCTTTCCCCGTCACCTCTCCCAGCACGTGGGCGGTTTCATCATCGCCCAGGGGCGCCTGAGTGACCTGGTACCGGTGGAAAACGCGGCCATGCCCGAGCGCAGCATCATCCAGTGGGACAAGGAGGATCTGGAGTCCATGAAGCTGCTCAAGGTGGATGTGCTGGCCCTGGGCATGCTCAGCACCCTGCGCCGCTGCCTCCAGTTAGTGGGTACTTACACTCCGACTATGCAAAGCCTGGCGGACATTCCCAAGGAGGACCCGGATACCTACAGCATGCTGTGCCAGGCAGATTCGGTGGGCGTATTTCAGGTGGAATCGCGCGCGCAGATGTCGATGTTGCCGCGCCTGCAGCCGCGCTGCTTTTATGACCTGGTGATCCAGGTGGCCATAGTCCGCCCGGGGCCCATCCAGGGCGATATGGTTCACCCCTACCTGCGCCGCCGCCAGGGCAAGGAGCCAATCACCTATGAGAATAAGCTGGTTGAGGAGGTGCTTAAATCTACGCTGGGGGTACCTATCTTTCAGGAGCAGGCGATACGCCTGGCGATGGTGGCTGCCGGGTTCAGCGGGGGCGAGGCGGACAATTTGCGCCGCGCCATTACCAGCTGGGGTAAAAACTCCAAGCTGATGCTGTTCGAGGAGAAGTTCATCCAGGGCATGCTCGCCAATGGCTATCAGCTTGACTACGCCCAGCGGCTGTTTGAGCAGATCAAAGGCTTTGGCGGTTACGGCTTCCCCGAATCCCACTCCGCCAGCTTTGCCCTGCTTTGCTACTTCTCCTCCTGGTTTAAACGCCATCACCCGGCGGCCTTTTATTGCGCCCTGCTCAACAGTCAGCCCATGGGCTTTTATTCGCCGTCACAGCTGGTGCAGGACGCGCGTCGCCACCGCATACAGGTGCTGTCGGTGGATGTGAATGCCAGCCACTGGGAGTCGAGCCTGGAGTTTCTGCCCGCTGGCGAAATCGCCCTGCGCCTGGGGCTGCACCAGGTGGGTTCGCTGCGCCGGGAGGCGGGTGAAGCTCTGCCGGAGCGCCGCGCCGGCCGGGCGTTCCGCGACCTGCAGGATCTGGC
Organism: Cellvibrio sp.; assembly: GCA_050305995.1. Lineage (GTDB taxonomy): Bacteria > Pseudomonadota > Gammaproteobacteria > Pseudomonadales > Cellvibrionaceae > Cellvibrio. Next base: position 37,695 of record JBNLGJ010000015.1, on the reverse strand, counting down.
CCAGCGGGGCAAGTTAAGCAGCGACGACCTGCAACACCTAGCTGGCGCCGGCGCCCTGCGCAGCCTACTGGGCAACCGCCACCAGGCCCACTGGCAGGCGGCGGCGCTTAAACCCCATGTGGAGTTGCTTGCACCAGCAGAAAAGCGCGAGGACGAGTTGCTCACCCTTGCGCCGACTGAGGAGCAGGAGATGCTTAACGATTACGCCAGCCTCGGCCTCAGCCTGCGCGCTCACCCCATGGCACTGCTGCGCGGCGAGCCGCCCTTTAACCGCTGCACCCCGCAAAACCGCCTGGGCGAACTGGGCAGCGGCCGCTTTGTGCGGGTTGCCGGCCTGGTCACTGGGCGCCAGCGCCCGGGCACCGCCAAGGGGGTGATCTTCCTCACCCTGGAGGACGAAACCGGCAATATCAATGTGATTGTGTGGCAGGCGACCCAGGAGCACTTTCGCCAGCCGCTGCTCAATGCCCGGCTGCTGCTGATCAAAGGCGTAGTGGAAATCGCCGAGGACAACCCCAAGGACAATCCCGGCTACCCAGTAATCCACGTGGTGGCCGGACATCTGCAGGATTACTCGGCGCGCCTGGAAACTCTGGCCGTCAGCTCGCGGGATTTTCATTAGCGGTAGCGGCCAAATGGCGATAAAAAACCCGGGCTAGCCCGGGTTTTTTTTGCGTCCATCAGCGAGTGCTTAGCCCTTGAGATATTTGGCGGTGTACTTGCGCAATTTTTTCTCCTGGGCGGAGTTAGCGACCTGCAGCAGCAGCGCGCGGTACTCATCCTTGTGGCTGGCGGCAAGAATTCGCGCCTGCCAGGTGAGGCTGTCGCACTGGTCGCCAGAGAGTTTGTGCTTATAGTCGCGCTCCAGGTTGGCCTTGGCCAGCGCCAGCAGTTCCGGGCTGTAGTTGCTGGTGTAGTAGATACGCTTGGCGGCCAGGCGATTCAAATTCACTTCGCTGCTACCAAGCATATTGGCCAGGCGCTGGTCGAGCGAGGGGTAAGGCTGGCCAGCGGGGGCGATTATGGTGTTGAGTTTGGTGTACTTGGGCAGCAGCACCTGGGCTTGCAGGGCGTATTTTTTTAGCTTTTTGTGCGGCGCCCCAGCGGCGATTTTGGCGATGCTGGGCAGGTATTTGGTGTTGCCGGAAAACGCCAGGCCCTTCACCAGCCAGGAGACGTAATCGATAGTGGCGCGGTCGGTGGCCATAGGGTATTTAGCTAGTGCCTCTGCCTCCAACGGATCAAAAATTTCCGCAGAGCTCAAACCTGCCCATTCCAGCGACTCCATGGCTTTTTGTTTTTCCAACTGGTAGCCGGATTGGAAAATTTTGACGTATTCCGCTTGGGTTTGTGGCTCAGCCCAGCTGGCGCTGGCGATAATAACCGCGAGCGCGGCTAAGAGGGAACGAAACAGCATAATGGACTCCTTGTTGTCGATAAAAATTGGGCGGAACTACTCCGCCCAGCGTTTGAAAATTAGTGAGGTGTTGATACCGCCAAAGGCAAAATTGTTGCTCATGACAATATCGGTTTGCAGCTCGCGCCCGGCACCGGTCAAATAGTCCAGCTCGGCGCACGCAGGGTCGGGTGTTTGCAAGTTGGCGGTGCCGTGGAACCAGCCCTGGCGCATCATCTCTATGCTCACCCAGGCTTCCAGGGCGCCGGAGGCGCCCAGAGTGTGGCCAGTAAAACTCTTGAACGAGCTGATAGGCGTACGGCTGCCAAACAGCGCGTGGGTGGCGTGGCTCTCGGCTATGTCGCCGCGGTCGGTGGCGGTGCCGTGGGCGCTGATATAGCCGATATCGCCGGGTGTCAGCTGGGCGTCATCCAATGCCATCTGCATGGCGATTTTCATGGTCTCCGCTTGGGGTTGAGTCACGTGTGTGCCATCGGTATTGGTGCCAAAACCGATTAGCTCGGCGTAGATGCGCGCACCGCGCGCCTGGGCGTGCTCCAGCTCTTCCAGAATTAAGGTGCCTGCGCCCTCACCTATCACCAGGCCATCGCGCTCGCTGTCAAAGGGACGCGGCGAGGTGTGCGGCGCGTCGTTGCGGGTGCTGGTGGCAAATAAGGTGTCAAACACCGCCGCCTCGGTGGGGCACAACTCTTCGGCGCCGCCAGCCACCATCAGCTTCTGCTTGCCGAATTTAATTGCCTCATAGGCATAGCCTATGCCCTGGCTGCCAGAGGTACAGGCGCTGGAAGTGGTAATAATACGGCCCTTGAGCTGGAAGAAAACGCCAATATTGACCGCCGTAGTGTGGCCCATCATTTTCAAATAGGAGTTGGCATTGAGCTGGCTACCATCGTTGTTAAGCAGCATCTCGCCAAACTCGGCAATAGCATCGGTGCTGCCTACCGAGGAGCCATAACTAACCCCCATACGCCCATCCTTGATGGATTCATCACCGAGCAAGCCGGCGTCTGCCAGGGCGCGCTCGGTGGTGGCGGTGGCCAGTAGGCTAACCCGGCCCATACTGCGGGTGAGCTTGCGGTTGAAGTGGGCGGGCTTTTCAAAATCCACCACGGGTGCGCCCAGGCGGGTGTTGAAATCCTTGAATCTGTCCCACTCGGGCATATAGCGGATGCCGGTTTCGCCGCTGCGCAGGCGCGCGCTTATGGCCGCCCAGCTGGAACCTATGGGGGAGATGCCGGCCATGCCGGTAACTACAACGCGTTTCATCAACACAGGCCTCCATTCACCGAAATTACCTGGCGGGTGATATAGGCCGCCTCCGGGCTCATCAGGTATTTGACCAGCGAGGCCACCTCCTCCGGCCTGCCCATGCGCTGCGCCGGGATCAGTTTGAGCGCCTCTTCCACAGGTACATCTTCCACCATTTCGGTCTCGATCAATCCGGGGGCGACGCAGTTGACGGTGATAGCGCGCTTGGCCAGTTCAATCGCCAGGGATTTACTGGCGGCTATAACACCGGCTTTGGCGGCGGCATAGTTGGCCTGGCCGCGGTTGCCGATCAGCCCCGACACAGACGCCAGGGTGACTATGCGGCCGGGTTTGCGGCGGCGCACCATGGGCATAATCAGCGGGTTGAGCACATTGTAAAAACTGTCCAGATTGGTGTGGATCACATCGTCCCAGTCTTCGCCGCTCATGGCCGGGAAGGCGTTGTCGCGGGCGATACCGGCGTTACACACCACCCCGTAGTAGCAGCCGTGGGCTTCGATATCTGCCTCAAGTATCGCCTTGGTGGCCTCGCGCTCGGCCACATCAAACTGCAGCACCCGCGCCTTGCTGCCGGCGGCGATTAGCTCCGCCGCCAGGGCATCGGCCTGCTGGCGCTGGCTGCGGCAGTGGAGCACCAGTTCATAACCGGCTGTGGCCAGCACCTGGGCGATGGCCTTGCCTATGCCCCGGCTGGAGCCGGTAACCAAAATTGCATCTGTCATAACGCTTTCCCACGAATTCAGGTGTCTTGTTAGCCCATCACCTGTTTGATTTATTGTGAAATGTCCCGCTGTAAAAATTCTTCCGGGTTATCCGGCTGGAACACATTGATATTGGCACTGGCCTGGATCTGGCTGTATTCGCCGGTGCCGCTCAGGCTGCACTCAAACACACAGAGACCGTTTTCGCCGCGCACCAGCTCCTGCACTTTTACCGCCAGGGTTGCACCCAGGGGGAAGTAGGCGCTGTTGCAGCTGTATTTGCGGCTGCCCACCAAAAAGCCGATTTTGACCGGCAGGCCGGCGCGGCGCGCGCGCAGCCCGCCAAAGGCGCCAATTGTCTGTGCCATCAGCTCCATACCCACCCAACCGGGCAGGCCGCCAGCTTCCACCAGCGGTGTCTCGGCGCGCACTGTGAGGCTCGCTTGCAGCTGCCGGTCGTCACCAAAGTCAACCTTATCCAGCAGCACCATGGCGCCTGTGTGGGGCACCAGGGATTCAAAACTGTACTCGCATTCAGTCACTGCAGCGCTCCAAAATCAGCGAAATATTATTGCCGCCAAAGGCGTAGGAATTGCTCATGGCATAGCGCAGCGGTTGCGCGGCACGGCGCGCGCCCAGGTTGCTCAGCGGTGCCAATTCCGGATCGCGCTCGCCATCCCAGAGGTGCACCGGCAGGGCGCCATCGCCGCGCAGCAGCGCCAGATAGCAAAAGGCCGCCTCCAGCGCACCGGCGGCACCCAGGGTGTGGCCGGTAAGGGATTTGGTTGAGCCGCAGGCAATTTTATCGCCAAACACTCGCGCCGTAGCCAGGCTTTCCATGCGGTCGTTCTGCTCGGTGGCGGTGCCGTGCAGGTTGACGTAGTCAATAGCCTCGGGCGCCAGGCCCGCCATCGCCAGTGCGGCGCGCATGGCCGCCTCGGCGCCCTTGCCCTGGGGCTCGGGTGCCGAGATATGGTGAGCGTCGGAGGTTTCGCCGTAGCCAGCTAGGCGCACCTGGCTGGGCGCGCGGCTGAGGATCATCAGCGCCGCGCCCTCGCCGATATTAATCCCTTGGCGGTTGCGGCTAAAGGGGTTGCAGGACTGGTCGCTCACCGCCGCCAGGGCGGAAAACCCGCTCACCGTCAGCTGGCAGAGGCTGTCGCCGCCGCCCACTATCACCGCATCGCAAACCCCCAGTTGCAGCAGCCGTGCGCCGCTGGCAATGGCCTTGGCGCCCGAGGTGCAGGCGGTGGAGATGGTCCAGTGGGGCCCGGCAATGCCCAGGTATTCGGCAACAAAAGTTGAAGGTGCGGCTATCTCCTGCTGGCGATAGTGAAACTCCGCTGGCAACTGACCGCTGCGCTGGTGCGCGGCTATTGCCGCCTCGCCCTCGGCGATACCCGAGGTGCTGCTGCCAATAATGGCGCCAATACGCTGGCTGCCAAATTGCGCTTTAAGTTGTTCAATGGCAGCATCCATGGGCTCCAGCGCCGCCGCTAGCAGGTCGTTATTGCGCGTGTCGGCACGGCGCGGCAGGTCCGCCACCTGGCCCAGGGGCAGTGGCCTTCCTGGGCTGTAGGACTCGGTTACGCGCAGCGGCGGCTGCTCAATGCTAAACAGCTGTTGCGCCAGGGTTGAGCCTTGACCCAGGTTGCACAGCGCCGAAACCTGGTGCAGGTAAATATCAGTCATCAGTGCTCTCCTGTCCCTGGCGGGCAAAACTCAGGGTTCGCACGCGAATTTGCAATGGCTGGCGCAGATGCCTAAGCAGCAGCGGCTCAGCCAGCGACCAGTCGCCCAGGCCCTGGGCGGTGGATAGGGCGCCAGGGCTGTAGCCGAGTTGCAGCAGCGGCTTGCCCCTGTAGCTGAGCTGTCGCCCATCGCCATCCAGTTTAAGTTGCCAGTGTTTATCGCTGGCTAAAGTTTGCTGCCAGTCCGCCAGCGGCCACCAGGCGAGCAGGCTGCTGGCCAGCAGGAAGCGCGCCGGCAGCGACTCGGGCAGCTCCGGCGCGCGGTAGGTTTGCAGCTCACCTTTGCCATCCTGTTGCAGCGACAGCAGGCGGCGCCCAAAGGGGTCGAGCAGCACCAGGCTGATACCCGCCCGGGTTTGTGCCAGGGCGGCGTTTAAGGTGTAGTGCTGGCGCGAGTCGCCGCGGCCATAGTCCAGCTCCAGCTGCTGCAGCGCCTGCCAGCAGCAGTGGCCGCTGCTGGCGGTGGGCAGTGGCAGGCCGCCCAGGCCATCTACCTTGTGGCTGGCGCAGCCGCCCAGGGCTAACAGCCAGATCAGGCAGAGCGCAGCGGCGAGCTTCCCCTGGTGCAAATCCCTCACCCTTAGGCGCTCCGGCAGATTTCCACCAGCGCGTTGAGGCGGCGCTTGGGGTGGGCGACAAAGGGGTTGTTGGTGTCCCAGGCGTAACCGGCGAGGATCGAGCTGATCATGCCACTGACTTGTGCGGAGGCGCGCTCCTGGCGGAAGAAGACCACATCCTGAAAGCGGCCGTCGTACCAGGCCTCTACATACTGGCGGAAGGTGTCGACGCCTCGCTTGAGCGGTTCGGCGTACTCGGCTTCCCAGTCTACAGTCTCGCCCTTGAGCTGGCGGCTAACTAGGGGTGCGGCAAAGCTGGCGGATTTCATCGCAATGGTTACGCCCGAGGAGAACACCGGATCGAGGAACTCGCCGGCGTTGCCGAGCAGGGCGAAGTTTTGGCCCCACAGGGATTTGACATTGCAGGAATAGCCCTTAAGGGTCTGCACTGGGGTATCGAACACCGCATTGCGCAGCAGTGCGCCCAGGTCGCTGGTGTCCTTAACAAAACCCTGCAGGCAGGCCTTGAGGTCATCTTTGCCGGCAAAGTAGTGGCTCTCGCCCACTACGCCCAGGGAGCAGCGGCCATTGGCAAAGGGGATCAGCCAGAACCAGACATCCTTGTGCTGCGGGTGCACAGTCACCAGGATTTTAGAGCGGTCGTAGCTAGGGCTGGTGATATTGTCCTGGATATGGGTGAACACCGAGATGCGCACCGGGAAATCCGAGGGCAGCTCCATATCCAGCAGCCGTGGCAGCACCCGGCCAAAGCCGGAGCCGTCGAGGACAAATTTGGCCTCCAGCTGGTAGGCCTCGCCCTGGTCGGTTTCCACCTGCAGGCTGGCGCCCTGGTCGTGCAGTTCAATGGCGCTCAGGCCGTGGCCATAGCGAATCTCCACCCCTTGCAGCGCGGCCTGGTCGGCAATCAGCTTGTCAAAGCTGGCGCGCTGCACCTGGAAAGTAGTGCCTGGGCCGGGGGAAAACTTGTCGGTGAAATCAAAAAAACTGTAGTTGCCATTATGGGTAAAGGCGGCACCGTTTTTAAACTGGAAGCCGGCGCTATTCACTGCCTCAAGCATGCCCGCCGACTCGATAATTTCCATGCACTGGGGCAGCAGGCTCTCGCCGATGGAAAAGCGCGGAAAGTGCTGGCGCTCAATCACCACCACCTTGTGCCCCAGGCGGTGTAACAGGGTGGCGGCTATAGCGCCTGAGGGGCCAGCGCCAATAATGGCGACTTCCGCCTGATGGATCGGGTGATTCATGAAGGATTCCCAAAGTGGTTATTGATATCCGGAGTAGTTGCGCGCCTGGCCGAGGACTGCAGCGGGTGAAACAGCGGGTTGAGCAGCCAGCAGCAGAGGATTCCGCCCAGCACTATGGCGCCAAATTGATGCAGCACCGGCACGCCGCTCAATGATAACAAACCGAAAGCGAGGATTGAGGTGCCAGATGCAAGGCTGGAGGCCAGCCAGGAGTCGGCGTTAAAACCCACTTCCAGGTAAAAAACCGATGTGTCTATGCCTATACCCAGTACCAGCAGCAGCGCCATTAGGTGAAACAAGGTCAGGCCGCCGCTGGCGGCCATGCCCAGCGCCAGCAGCAGCGCCAGCGTCAGTGGCAGCAGCATGCGCCAGCTGCGGCGGCGATAGTAGATACCCAGCACCAGGCCGAGCAGGCCCAGGGTCAGGCCGAGCACTTCAGTCACACTCAGGCGGTAGCGGCCGAGCAGCCGCGACAGCTCGCGGGTCTGGTCGACAAAACTCACCCCGGGCAGCTGCGCAGCCAGCGCCTGCATATCCACATCCTGCTCGCTGCCACTCAGGGTTATCAGCGCCTGCCAGCCTTTGTCGGTGCGGTTGAGCGGTGGCAGCAGCTCGCCCAGGGCGCTGGTGTAAATCGCATCCGGTTCGAGCAGATCGCGGCGCAGCGCGGGTGCCTGGCAGCTATTGCCGAGCTTGGCGCAGAGCAGCGCTAAAGCGCCCTCGGCGCCGTAAAGTTTGTTCGCCACCAGTTGCCGGTCGGCCTGCTGCTGCGCCGCCGAGGGCAAATACTGGGCCAGCCCCTGCCAGTGCAAATCTGGCTTGTGCTCATCCGCCAGGCGCTGCATCAGCTGTTGCGACAGTTTCAGCAATTGCTCGCGGTTGCTGGCCTCCAGGTAAAAAAAGCGGCTGGAGGATGGCGTTTGCATGATTTGCTGCACTTGGCGTTCGGCGTTCAATAGCGCTTTGGGCGAGGTGTTGAGGTTGATCACCGAGTCATTGGCACCGGCGTGTAACAGGCTCATTAGCGCCGCCAACCCGGCCAACGCCAACCCGGCATAGGTGGCTTTAGGCCAGCGCCACAGCGGGCGATAGAGCGCCAGCCCCAGGGGGAAGAAAATCTCGCCCGCGCGCTGCGCCGCTGCTGGCTGCGAGTTGCCGCGCAGCGCCGGGCGATAGTAGGGCGCCAGCGCCAGCACACTCAGCCAGCTGCCGAGCAAGCCAGCGGCGGAAAACACTGCCATCTGCTGCAGCCCGGGGAAGGGTGTGGTCAGCTGTAGCAGGTAGGCGGCAATACTGGTGAGCGCGCCTATGGCCATGGCGTAGCGCAGTTGCTGGCGCGCCACTTCGCCCGAGCCCAGGCGCTGGGCCGCCACCAGCAGGTGCAGCACATAGTCCACCGCCACCCCGAGCAGGGTGCTGCCAAAGGCCAGGGTGAGAATATGGATGCGGCCAAATACCAGCAGGCTCACAGTTAATGCCAGCAGGCAGCCGCTGGCCAAAACCAGCAGCACTGCCAGCAGCGGCACAGATGAGCGAAATACCAGCAGCACCAACAGCACTATGCCCAAGAGCGAGCCCAGGCCAACGCTGGAGATTTCAGCGCGCGCCTGGGCGGTGCCAGCGGCGGCGTGGAAGACCATACCCGAGGTGAGCAGTTGCAATTGCGGGTGAGCCTGGCGGAAGTCGTCCACCACTTTGATCACATCGCCCTGCACCCCTATATCAAAGGGGTTGGCGTTGAGTTTGGCGCTGATCATAAACCAGCTGCTGTCCGGGTTTTGCGCGTCATCCACCAGGGGCAGATCCTGGAACTGGCGCAGCTTGAGCCCTGGCGCCAGCTGCAGCAGCCAGCGTCCGCCCAGGTTGAAGGGGTCTTCGGCAAAGGGATAGGGGCGCGGGCTGGCCACCGGGCTGAGCAGTTGCACCAACGCCTGATCGGCCAGCGTCTGAGGGCTGTTATCGCTCAACCAGGCGCGGGTGTCGGCGCTGAGCAGCTGTTGGCTGTAGGGGCGATAGAGGTCGAGTAGCTGCTGCTGCAAATTGAGCGAGGGGTTGTCGGCACTGAGGCGCTGGGAGGCGAGCAGTTGCTGCTGCAATTGCAGCGCCTGGCTATAGCTTTGCTCGGGCTGGGCACTGGGGGTTTGCACCAGCAGCAGCAGGCGATCCTGAAAGCGATTGGCGAGCAGCATGCTCAGGTCGTGGACTATGGGGTTGCGCTCGTCGCGCGGCAGCAGCTCCAGTAAATTGGAGTGAAAGGGATTGCCTGCCAGCAGCTGGCGCCCGCAAAACGCGGCGCTCAGGCTGAGCAACAGCAGCCACAGGCCCAGCCAGAGGCGGTTGCGCAGGCTGTGCACTGGGGGCAGGCCGGAGGCTGGCATCATGGTTTAACCCGCGCGACCTGCTCGACGCTGAATTTAATCAGGGTCTTGTCGCCATTGGCTTCGTCTATGGCCAGCTGCTCGGTGAACTCCTCGCCGCGCACTTCAATGCTGTGGATATAGGCTTTGAGGTTGTCGCTGCGCGGGGTGAGTATCAGCTGCCAGTGGTCGGCATCGCCCAGGGTCTGGATGCTGAAATAGTCGCTGAGGCTGGCCAGCTCGCCGGCGATTACACCCATAAATATTTTGGCAACTATAGCGGTGGCCTGATTTGATCCGGGCGGCGCCGGCTGGTCATCAAAGCTGATGCCGCCAGGGCTGAGTTTGACCTGTGACTGCACCGGCACCCGCGTCTCCCAGACCACGCCCTGGCCCTGGGCAAAGTGAAACTCGCCGCTGGAATTGATCGGCATGGGCAGCACCGCAATGGTTTTTTGCTGGTCAAAGCGGCCGTCGAGGCTGGCGATGGTTTTGGCGCGCGCGCTCAGCTGCGCCAGCAGATCACTGTCGGCCCAGGCCAGGCAATGGCTCAACAGGGCGAGCCCCAGGGCCAGTTTAAGCAGCAGTTTATTCATGCGTTTACTCCAAGTTTTTCCAGCAGTATCGTCGGTGATGCCAGCAACATATCGCCAGTTTTCATGTCCACCGCCACCTGGTCGGTATGGCCTTTGGTCAGCCGCGCACCGCTCGCCAGGTCGCTGATCAGGTATTCCACGCGCAGGCGGTTTTCCCACTCGGCAATCCAGGCGGTAATTTTGATTTTCTGCTGAAAGCGCAGCGGCGCCACATAGCGCACGCGCAGGTCGATCACCGGCCAGGCATAGCCGGATTCGCGCATCTGCGGGTAGTTGTAGCCGAGCTGATCGAGCAGCTTGCAGCGGGCGATTTCCAGATAGCGCACATAGTGGCCGTGCCAGGCCACCTCCATCATATCCACATCGTGGAAGGGGATTTCCAGCTCGGCACTGGCCTGCCAGTGCTCGGGTACCTGATTGCGCTTAAGGCTCATGGCTTATATTCCATAAAGAGGCTCATGGCTGTGGTTTCCTCTTAACAGCTAAGGGCTGTCGTCTCCTCAGCAGGGGCGTTTTAGTAGAGGCTAAGCTGCTGTTGCTGAATGCTGGCTATCAACTGGCGCAGCTCACCCTCCAAGGCGCGGTCTTCACCCAGGAAGGGGTGCTGGGCGCGGATCTGCTCAAAGGTGGTTTTCAGACCGCCGTCCAAACTGTGCTCGGCATCGCCCTGTTTAAGCCGCAGCTCCAGCCCCTGACAGGCCGCCAGCAGCACCGCCGCGGCTACCTGCTCGCTCAGCTGCAGCACCCGTAAACAGTCACGTGCGGCAATGGTGCCCATGCTCACCTTGTCCTGGTTGTGGCACTCGGTGGAACGCGAGAAGACGCTGGCGGGCATGGTCAGTTTGAGTGCTTCGGCGGTCCAGGCGGACACGCCTATCTGCACCGCTTTAAAACCGTGGTTGATGGCGCGCCTGGCCTCGGGTGCGCCCGAGAGGTTGGCGGGTAGGCCGTGGTTGAATTTGGTATCCACCAGCTGCGCCAGCTGGCGGTCGAGCAGGTCGGCGATATTGGCCACGGCGTTTTTCATGGTGTCCATGACAAAGGCGATATGGCCGCCGTAAAAGTGGCCGCCGTGCAGCACATGCTCGCCGGCGCCATCGATAATCGGGTTGTCATTGGCACTGTTGAGTTCGTTTTCGATGAACTGGCGCCACCAGGGCAGGCTGTCGGCGGCCACGCCAATCACATGGGGCGCGCAACGCAGCGAGTAGCGATCCTGCAACCGGTTGGGGTTGCGCGGCGGCTCACCGGCGTGCAGGTCCTGGCGCAGCCAGGCGGCTACCTGCTGCTGGCCCGGGTGAGGTTTAACCGCAAACAGCTTTTCATCAAAGTGATGGGCATTGCCCTGGGCCGCCACTGTCATCAGCGAGGTGATGCGGGTGGCCAGCTGCACCAGATACTGGGTGCGGCTGTAGGCCATACAGGCCAGGGCGGTCATCACCGCAGTGCCGTTCATCAGTGCCAAACCCTCTTTGGGGCGCAGGCGTAAAGGCTTGATGCCCAGCTGGGCAAACACCTCGGCGGTGGCGCGGCGCTCACCTTGGTAATAGACCTGGCGCTCGCCGCAGAGCACAGCGGCAACATAGGAGAGCGGCGTGAGGTCGCCGCTGGCGCCCACTGAACCCTCTTCGGGGATAATTGGCACAATGTCCTGCTCCAGCAGGCGAGTCAGCTGCTGCAGCAGCTCGTAGCTGACCCCGGAATAGCCGCGGGTGAGCGAAGTGAGGCGCACCGCCAGCACCGCGCGCCCGGCTTCGGGTGACAGCTCGGCGCCCAGGCCGCAGCCGTGGAAGGTGTAGAGGTGCTGCGGCAGCTGCTCCACTAGGTCGCGCGGGATATGGGTGGTGCAGGAGTCGCCATAGCCAGTGGTCACCCCGTAGATCACCCCGTCTTCCTCCAACAGGCGATCGAGGAAGCGCGCCCCCTGGGTGATTTGCTGGCGGAACTCGGGCGCCTCGCTCAGGTGGCAGGCGACCTGGCGCTGGGCAATGGCCACTACATCTTCAATGCGCAGGGGGCGATTATCAAACTCGATCATTTACTCTGTCTCTTCCTCTAAGGCTGGGCACTAGGGTTTGGCCGGGGGGTTGGCGGGAAACTTGGCGGCGGGCTTGAGGGGCGCCACCGGCTGTTGCCAAAAATCAAAAAAGTTAAACCATTGCAGCGGATTGCGGCGGCACTCGGCCTCCAGCAGCTGGGCATAGCGCTGCGCCAGCTGCTGCAACTGTGCCTGGCGCTCGCGCCTGGCCAGGTTGAGGCCGGGGCTGAGGCTGCTAAAACTGATGCGAAAGCCGCGCCCCTGGCGCAGGCAAAAAAGACTCACCAGCGGCGCTTTAAGGATCGCCGCCAGGGTGAAGGGGCCAGCGGGCAGCGGCGCCTGGCGGCCAAAAAAATCCACCATCAGGCAGTTTTCCGGGTGGTTTACCGCCACTCTATCGCCGGCGATAGCAATAAATTCGCCGCGCTCCAGGCGCTCGTTGAGCATCATCGCGGTGGCCGGGCTTATCTCGCTCACCTGCAGAATATCCACCTGGCTGGCGCTGGCCTGCTCTTTCATCAATCGGTTAAATTTTTGCGCGTGGGCGGTGTGCATCAACACGGTTACGCGCATCCCCGGGTGACGCGCCGAGAGGCAGCGGCAGATTTCAAAATTGCCCAGGTGGGCGATCAGCAGCACCGCGCCGCGGCCCTGGGCGCGCAGCTCGCGCACCAGCTCATCGCCCTCGATGCTCACCTGTTCTATGCCGATCTTGCCCATCCACACCGCCAGCTTGTCCACCAGGCCATTGGCGAACTGCCAGAAGTGGGCCAGGCTCAGCCGCCAGCGGCTGCCCTGCAGCGCCACCCCGGCGCTTTGCAGCTGCGCGATATAGGCCATGGAGGCGGCGCGGGCGCGGCCGTTGGTGAGGAGGTAGTAGAGGATCACCGGCGCCAGTACCAGCTTGAACAGCGGCCGCCCGCCCAGGCGAAAACAAGCCAGCAGCATGCGCATGCCCAGCAGTACGCCGCTCTCTCCAATCTGCGCCCAGTGGGTAGCAGCTTTGTTTTGCTCAGTTGCTGGCGGCTGGCTCACGGTTGAGGCCCGCGCAGTTTGTTGAGCACTATGCGCGGCAGGCGCCAGAGCATGCCGAAGAACAGGCGGGTATGCATCCAGGAAATCAGCTTGTTGTCGCGCCAGGCCAAAAAGTGGGAGACGCCGTTTTCCGGGTAGATGACTTTGGTGCTCAGCTGCAGCAGCGGCCAGTGGCGCCAGTGCCAGCGCACCATAAATTCCGAGTCGAAATCCATCCGCTCGCCCATGGGCTCGGCCTCTATCAAGGCCTTGCTGCGCGCCAGTGGGTAGACGCGAAAGCCGCACATAGAGTCGCGAATAGCCAGCGACCAGGTGTTGATCCACACCCACACATGGGTCAGGTAGCGGCCATAGAAGCGGCCCTTGGGCACGCTGGCGTCATACTCGGGGCAGCCGGCAATCAGCCGCCCCGGCTGCTCGGCGGCAGCGGCTAAAAAGCGCGGAATATCGGCGGCGTTGTGCTGACCGTCGGCGTCTATCTGCAGCGCATGGCTAAAGCCCATGACGGCCGCCGCCAGCAGCCCGGTTTTCACCGCCGCGCCCTTGCCGCCATTGGCGGGTCTTTCAATTAACTGCACCTGGCTATCGCCCGCCGCCAGGGTGCGCATCACCTGCTTGCAGGCTTCGCGCGAGCCATCGTCGACCATCACCACCGGCAGACCCAGAGTGCGAATATCCGCCACTGTCTTGGCCAGCACCTGCTCGTGGTTGTACACCGGGATAAGTGCGCAGGGGTTAAAGCTGGGGTTATGCATCGGCCGCCCCCTGGGTAAACACCACCCGCCCGCTGGCGTGATGGCGCAGCGCGCTGGCCGGTTCCTGGCTTTGGGCTTGGTGGCCGCTGGTATAGCTGAAATAGAGCTTGCCCTTGTCGGCCTGGTATTCCAGCGCCAGGGTCAAGGTTTGGTTGGGGGCGACTATCTGCTGGAATTTTACCGCTTCCAACCCGCCAAACTGGCCCAGGTCGCCCCACTGCTGGCGCGCGTAGTGCACCGCCCAGTGGGTTTGCACCACCCCGGGCAGCACCGGGCGACCGGGGAAGTGGCCGTCGAAATAGTAGAGATTGCTGGGGATATACAGCTGCAGTTGCAACCTGTTGCCCTCCAGCTGCTGCGCGAGCAGCTGCGGCAGGCGCGGCATATCGCCCTGGGCAAAGAGCGCGAGCAAATCTGCCTGGGTGGTTTTGCCCTGGGCATTGCGCGGCAGCTCACCCAGGTAGCGCCAGTAGCGGGGTATGGCGACTCTGTCCTGGGTTTCCGCGAGCAGCTGGCTGAAAATCTGTTTAAGGGCGTTTTTGCCCTGATCAACCAACTGGGCGTTACCGGGATTAGTAAGCACTAACACACAGCCCAATCGTTCGCCGCGCTCCGGCAGTTGGACCACCCTGGCTTGCGCCACCCAGGGGTGAGCTTGGAGCGCGCGCTCCAGGGCACTGAGGGAGATACGCTTGCCGCCGACCTTGGCGATGCGGTCGGCGCGGCCGCTGAGGACAAAACCCTGGCCATCGCTATTGAGCTGGGCGCGGTCGGCGCTGGTAAACCAGTGGTCGCCATGGTGACGATTGCCAGAGGGTAAGTGGCCGGAGCGCACCTGCAGCAGCTGGCCGCTGGGGTCGAGGCGCACGTCCACCCCCGGCAGGCACTGCCAGCTGCTGCCCTGGGTCTGCTGGCGCCAGGCGATACCGCCAGTTTCGGTGCTGCCGAATACTTCCCAGGCAGGGCGACCAAAATAGCTGGCCAGCCCTAGGGCATCGGCCTCAGCCAGGGGCGCGCCCGAGGAGAATACGGCGCAAAACTCGCGCCCTTGCGGCCAGTCCAGCGGCGGAATACGGCTGAGGTGCGCGGGGCTGGACACCAGCGCCAAGGGCTGCAGCTGGGCGGCATCCAGCGCCAGCGCCTCCCAGTAGTCGCGCTCGCGGCTGATAAAGGTGCGGCCCGCGCAGAGCGGCCAGAGCAGGCGAAACAGCAGCCCGTAAATATGCTGGTGGGAGACGCTGGCAACTATTGCAGCATCGCCCAGGGTCGCGCCCCAGAGCTGCTCCAGCGCTGCCAGTTCAGTTTCCAGCTGGCAAAACTGTTTGGCTACTGGCTCGGGGTCGCCGCTGGTGCCCGAGGTAAACAGCACCAGTGCACAGGCCTCGGAGGCGGGCGGTGTCACCGCAGTCAATGGCCCTGACGGCGGCTTGGCGGCGGGTTGAATGGACTCGGCCAGCGGGAAGTCGCCGGCAAAGCTCCGGGTGTGGGCTTGCAGCTGCTGGCAGCTGGCGGCCAGGTTGTTGGCGGGCAGCAGCGGGCATTTGCCCAGGCGCCAGCAGGCCAGGAGCGCAGCGGCAAATTCCAGGCTGTCGCGCAGATAGAGAGCAATCAGCTTATCCGGCGCAGCCGCCAGCGCCTGCTCCCAGGCGGCGATACGACCGCATAAATAGGCGCCGTCGCGCGGCTCCAGGGCTCCAGCAGCGGCTGGGCAGAGGGCAATAGCGCTGGTGCTGGCCAACTGGCCAGTCGGGTTCGCCAGTAGTTGGCGCAAGCTGTACTTCATGATGTTATGCAGGTCACTCAGGTTGATTCAGTCGGTGGCGGCGCTGCACGCCCAGGCGCACCAGGTATTCTCCGCCCATAAGCAAAGCCATAAGCAGGTAGGCAATTAAGCCGTTGTACAGCGCCCAAACTCTGTCGCTGGCAAAGGCCGTGACCAGGGCGACACAGGCGTTGGCGGCAAAAAAGCTGCACCAGACCCAGGTGACCCTGCGTGTGTAGGCGGGCACATGGGCGGGTAACTGTTGCTTTTTAAGCTGGTACTGCAGGCGCGCAAAGCGCTCAATCACACTCGGCGGGCGCCAGAGGCTAAAGCCAAACACACCCAGCAGCACCAGGTTAACCAGTACCGGATAGGACTTTAAACCCAGCGCCGAACCGCTCACCAGGGTGACAGCGGTGGCCAGGCTGGCGGCCAGCAGCAACCAGCCGCTGTTGCCCAGCGGCAGTTTAAGCCAGCGGTTGAGTGCCAGTTTGCTGAGGCTGAGCAGCAGCAGAACCGCCGCCAGCAGGCGCGGGCCAAAATGCGCCAGGCCGTAAAACACCAGCAGCGGGTAAACCAGCAGCATCAGCCCCAGCGCCAGGCCCAACAGGCGCGCCAGCGGGGTCAATTTATTCGGCCTTGTCCATTAATTCGGCAACGGCGTTGACCACATCGCCAACGGTGCGCACCGATTTGAAGTCCTCGGGGCTGAGTTTTTTACCCACATATTTTTTCAGCTCCACTATCAGGTCAATGGCGTCAATGCTGTCGATATCCAGGTCTTCACCCAGGTGCGAGTCGAGGCTTATTTCGCTCTGCTCCAGGTCAAACAGCTCTGCCAGGGTGGCGGCCACGTGTTCGAAAATTGCATTTTTATCAGCCATGCTGATTACTCCTTGGTGCGCTTGGCGGCAACCAGCTCGCACAGGCTGAGAATATTGGCGAAATGCTTGCGCGTCTCTTCGGCCTCGGCCTCGAGTTTTACGCCGTAGCGCTTTTGCAGGGCAACGCCCAGCTCCAGAGCGTCGATAGAATCCAGGCCCAGGCCCTCGATAAACAGCGGTGCCTGGCTGTCGATATCCGCTGGGCTCAGGTCCTCCAGATCCAGGGTATCAATGATCAGTTGCTTAAGCTCCAATGCCAGAGCTTCAGTGGCGGTATTAGTCATGGGCTCTCAATTCCTCGGTAAAATAATGGTGCAAATCCTGGGTCAACTTGCGCGCCCCCAGTGATGGTAGCTGGTCCAGATAGGGAGCCACAGTTATATCCGCGCCCACGCTCAGGCTAATGCGCAGTTTGCGCGCGGGTATGTGATACCAGCGGTGACTTTTGCTCAGGGTCGCCGGGTTGCAAACTATGGTGACAGGTGTGACATCAGTGGCCGTGCGCAGTGCCAGATGGGCCGCACCGCGCTGCAGTTTGAGCGGCTGGCCGGGCACACTGCGGGTGCCCTCGGGGAAGATAATCAGCGCGCTGCCCTGGGTCAATGAATGCTTTGCCGCACCGACCAATTCGGCACCATCATCATTGCTTAAAAAGCCGGTCAGGCGGATAAAACCGCGCATCGCCGGGTTGCTTAGCAGCCGCCCCTTTACTATGCAGTCGGCGTGGGGGATAAAGGCGATCAAAAATACCACATCGATAAGGCTGGGGTGATTGGCCAACACAAGGAGCCCCGGGCGCTGCAGTCGCTCTATGTCGCGCACCTCCCAGGTCAACACACCTAAAAAACGCATCAAATGGATAAAAAAACGGAAGGTGTTGTGGATTAGCTGGCGTGCCTTGCGCTGGCGCTCGCGCGGGTCGCGGCTGCTGAGCCTGATCAGCGGTGCCGCCATCCAGGGGATAGTGGCGCCGCCCAGGCCAAACACCGTAAAACTGACGCCAGTGGCGCAGAGGCGCCAGGCGTAATTCAACTTCGCCAGCATCCTATGGCTCCCGCTGTAACAGCCAGTGGCTGCCACCGGCGGCCAGGGGCAACTGGCTGCCCTGGGTTTCCAGCAGAGTCATTAATTGCAGTGCCTGGGGTGTGGCTGGCAACTGGCCATTTGGCGCGGCTTGCGTTTGCAGCTGCCAGCCCTGGCCGCGGCTGACCACCAAAGCCAGGGCAAAAGGCTGCTCCGGCTGGTATTCCTGGGCTTGATAAGGCTCAGGTAGCGGCTCATCGCAAATCAGGCAGAGCACGCGCGGCTCGGCGCTGTTGCACTGGCCCAGGGCTTCCAGCAGTACGGCAACCAGGTCGGTGGAGCCGCCGCTGATGGCGGTGATGTTTTTGTTCAGGCCGCGATGAATCGAGTAGAGACCGGTGGTGGCATTGTGCACCGAGAGGCTAAAGGCAGTGGGCGACATAAGCTCGCCCTGGGCCATATCCTGCAGCAGGCCAAGGGTGCGGCTCACTTCACCGTGGCGCGAGGCAAACACCATCGGCATATCTCCCCAGCGCTCCATCAGCGGTATAGCGAGGCTGAGGATGGCGCGGCCCAAAGGGCTGAGACGGCGGCGCAGCATAGAAGGAATAACCGCGACATCCGTCTCGGCCGCAGGGCTACTTGGGCGCCAGCCGCGCCAGTCATCCAGGCTAAAGCCGAGGGCGCATAGAGGGAGGGGTGTAGTCGCTAACGCCATAATTATTAGATTTGAACAATATCCTTGGGCTCGTCCCAGGCGCTGCTAGAGGGCGTTCAGGGCGTATTCAGTTTTCTGGGGGTCCTATTCTACCCATTTGGCCAGGGCTTGAAAATTCAGAAATGAAGCAAGCGCCAGCTACAGCCTGCGGCGGCAGCTGGCATCGGCGTTGCGGCAAGGGGGATTATTTGGTTTTGACTATATCGCCCACCAAAGCCACCCCCGCAATTATGGCGCCAGAGCCACACTGGAAGCTGTCATTGCTGCTGGTGGGCTTGTTGCGGTAGTTGGATTTGATATTGATCACGGCGTTGCCGCCCTCGCTCAGCGCGCGGTCGCGCAGGGCGATCATCGCCGATAAAAACGCCCATTCGCAGGCTTCCTTATCGGATTTGTTAAAGGCATTAGTCTTGCGATTGGTGTGAAATTCGCCAAATTTTTGCGCCACAGCCGGGTGCACCTGGCTGCCAAAATAAAAGCTTACCTGGGTGCCCAGTTTTTCCTTGGCCAGATCTGAGTTGAGGAAGTCGGCAACTGAGTAGGTGTTTACCGTGTCGCGCGCCTGCGCCAGGCCAGATAGCAATGCGCCAAAACCTAAGGCTAATAAAGTCAGCTTTTTCATGAGCAATTCCTCTTTGTGTCCTGGTGGGGGAAGCTGGGAGGACGACTTTACGCGCGCTTGCCAGCGGCGACAAGCTCGGTCGCCCAGTTTGAGTTACTTGCGCGTAAAAATCCCCCCCCGAGCGCCCATGGCGCTTTGGCCTGGGCTTATAATCGCCAACTTTTTAGCCCCAGAGGTCATTATGTCTATCAACATCAAATTACTGCGCACCTGTGCCCTGCTCGCGCTTTTGCTGAATGCTGGCGCCAGTCGCGCAGAAGACTCGGGCGAGATGTTCTCCGGCCTGCAGGATAAAGAGCAGACCTCGGGCGCCTTTGATTTGCAGAACTGGGACAAGACCCCAGCGGCGGCCAAACCGGTGTTTGTGAAGGCAATACTGGAGCAAGCCACGCGCAATCATGTGCAGCTGCAGCAAAGTGGCGACTGGTATCTGGAGCAGCTTAACGCCCTGGCCAGTTTTAGCCAGAGCCACAACTACAGCCATTTTTTAAAGACCCCGCTGGCGCGTAACCTGGCCAATATCGCGGTGCTTAACTGCGACTGGAACAATGGTGCCGAACCGCGCGAATTTGCCAATAAATACCTGGGCCAACAGCAGCTGCAGGAGCTGGGCGAACTCTACCCCGAGGGTTTAAAGGCACTTGAGGCCGGCTGCCCCGGCCAAGCGCAAAATCCGCCCCAGGCACAGGCACAGGCACAGGCACAGGCACAGGCACAGGCACAGGCACAGGCACAGGCACAGGCACAGGCACAGGCACAGGCACAGGCACAGGCACAGGGCGAGGCGCCCAGCAGCGCCACCCGTGGTGAGTAATCAAATTTTTCGCTTAAACGCTGGTATCGCGCGCGCTCGTTAACCCGCGCGTTTTGCACCATGCTGAGGTGCCTTAGAGGTGCCCTCGGCTATGATTTCCAACTTATCCTCCAGGTCGCCCTCTAGGTCTCTATCCAATCCGCCCTCTAAGCCTCTCTCCAATTCGCCTTCCAGGGCGTTCAGCCAACCCTGGCCTATGCCCTGGGGCATCGGCCTTTAGCCCTGTTTGGCCTGGGCAGCTTCTAAATACGCCAATTGCTGGGCGCAACGGGCAAAATTATGCGTTTTTAACGCCGTTTTCCCGCCAAATTCATCCTGCCTGCCAGCCTGGTTGACTATTATCAAACCATCCTTATCGGGTGGATGTCAGCATGGCCGCTATAAAGTCCCCAGTTTGCACAAGCCTCTCTCCAACTGAGGGCATAGGTCGCATCAGTGCCGTGCGCGGGCCGGTGGTGGATGTTATCTGCCAGCCCATGCCGCCGCTCAGCCGCGCCCTAAGGGTGGAGCTGGATCGCGAGTGCATCACCCTGGTGGTGTTTCAGCATCTGGATGAGTGCCGCGCCCGCTGCATTGCCCTACACCCCAGCGATGGCCTCTATCGCGGCCAGCCGGTGCTGGATACCGGCGGCCCTATCGCCATTCCCATAGACCCCAGCTGCCTGGGGCGCTTGCTCGACCCCCTGGGCCAGCCTTTGGATGGCCAGCCGCCGTTATCCACGACCAACACTCGCCCGATTTTTAGCGCGCCGCCCGAGCTGAGCGCTATCGACCGCAGCGAAGCCATACTGCCCACCGGCATTAAAGTGATCGACCTGCTTTGCCCCTTTGTGCGCGGCGGCAAAACCGGGCTGTTTGGCGGCGCCGGGGTGGGTAAAACCGTGTTGATGATGGAATTTATGCAGTCGGTGAGCAGCCTGCACCAGGGGCTATCGATTTTTGCCGGGGTCGGCGAGCGCATGCGCGAGGGCCATGAGCTGTGGCAGGAGATGCGCGAGTCGGGGGTGCTGGCGCGGGCGCTGCTGGTGTTTGGCCAGATGGACGCCTCCCCCGGTATGCGCTTTCACGCCGGTTACACCGCCCTGAGTTATGCCGAATACCTGCGCGACCAGGCCAGCGGCGAGGTGCTGTTTTTAATGGACAACCTCTACCGCTTTGTCCAGGCCGGCACCGAGATCTCCGGGCTGCTTGGGCGCATGCCCGCCAGCGTCGGCTACCAGCCGACCCTGCTCACCGAGGTGGCCAGCCTGGAGGAGCGCATTCTCTCCACCCAGAGCGGCGCCATCACTGCGGTACAGGCGGTCTATGTGCCCGCCGATGACATGACCGACCCGGCGGTGAGTGCCATCCTCGGCCACCTGGATTCCAGCGTGATCCTCTCCCGCGACCAGGCCGCCAAGGGCATCTACCCGGCGGTGGACCCGCTCGCCTCCGACAGCCGCCTGCTGGATGCGCGCATCGTCGGCCAGCGCCACTATGACATCGCCCACCAGGTGCGCGCCCACTTGGCGCGCTACCAGGAACTGGAGGACATAATCGCCATGCTCGGCATAGAGGAGCTGTCGCCCGAGGACAGGCGCATAGTGCAGCGCGCGCGCCGCCTGCAGCGCTATTTGTCGCAGCCCTTTGCGGTGGTCAGCCAGCACACCGGCATCCCCGGCGCCAGTGTGCCGCTAGCGCAAACCCTGGCCGACTGCGAGCGCTTTCTCGATGGCCGCTACGATCACCTGAGTGAAGCCGACTGCTATATGCGCGGGGCGATTGGCGAGGCGGATGCAGCGGCGCAAACAGGTGAAACACCGTGAGCCAGAACCAGAGCCTGTGCCTGCAACTGCTCACCGGCCTGGAACAGCGCGAACTGACTGGCATTGCCAGCCTGACTGCCGCCGATGACTCGGGCCAGTTTGGCCTGCTGCCAGGGCACCAGCCGCTGGTCACCTGGGTGCAGCCGGGGCTGCTCAGCTATCGCCACGCCGAACAAGCGGAGCAAAAGCAGTATCTGGCCAGCAGTGGCGGCAGCCTGGTGAGCGATGGTCGCACCATCAAACTGGTTGCCAGCCGCATCCTCGGGCCATCGCCCGAGCCGCAACAGCTATTGGCGCAGCTGGACCAGCAGCTGGCGGCAGAGCAGGCCGAGCGCCAGGGCGCGCGCAGCGCCCGCGCCGACCTGGAGCAGGCGCTGATCAAGCGCCTCAATCGATTGGCGGAGGGCTAGATGGCAGCCGCAGACGACAAAGGCCCAGATTCTAAAAGCACGGCCCCTGACGCTGAAAAGCTGCGTGCTTCGGTCGCGCAGCAGCTGGAGCGCCAGCGCCGGCACCAGCCCGCCGGGCCCCTGGGGCTGGTGCTCACCGGCGGCACCCTCGGCCTGCTGTTAGTAGTGCCACTGCTGATCGGCGCCTACCTCGGCCGCTGGCTGGACGCCCATCTGCAGGGCTATGCGGTGCACTGGACCCTGAGCCTGCTGCTGCTCGGCCTGTTTGTGGGTATTTACAACGCCTACCGCTTTTTAAAGCGCTGGTGGAAATAGGAGCTGGCGGATATGGAACAGCAAACCCCCTGGCTGCAACTCGGCCCCCTGGCACTGCAGGAGAGCCTGCTGCTGTCGCTGGCGGTGACTGGCCTGCTGTTGCTGCTGGCGCTGGCGGTGCGCGCCGGGTTCGCCAAGGCCGCGCCCAGTATCTGGCAGACAGCCGCCGAGGCGCTGTTAACCATGATGCGCAACGCCGTGGCCGAAGTTATCCCCGCAGACCGGGTGGAGCAGGTGCTGCCCTTTGTCGGCAGCCTTTGGCTGTTTGTGCTGGTGGCCAACTTGGTGGGGCTGATCCCCGGCCTGGCCTCGCCCACCAACGACCTCTCGGTTACTGCCGCCCTGGCGCTGGTGGTGTTTGTCGCCGTGCATATTTTCGGCCTGGGCGCCGCCGGCTGGCGCGCTTACCTGGGCCACTACCTCAAACCCAGCCCGCTGCTGCTGCCCTTTCACCTGGTGAGTGAAATCAGCCGCACCCTGGCGCTGGCGGTGCGCCTGTTCGGCAACATTATGAGCCTGGAGATGGCGGCGCTGCTGGTACTGCTGGTGGCCGGGCTGCTGGTGCCTATCCCGCTGCTGATACTGCACATTATCGAGGCCCTGGTGCAGGCCTATATCTTCGGCATGCTCGCCTTGATTTATATCGGCGGCGCCCTGGAGGCGCGGGAAGATATAGAGACAAATCCCAATGTGAACGCATCTGAAAAGGAGTAACCCAATGACTGACCTGCATATGTTTAGCCTCGCCTCCACGGTGATCGCCGGCCTCGCCATCGCCATAGGCGTATCCCTGCCGGCGCTGGCCATGGGCCGCGCTATCGCCCAGGCGCTGGACGCCCTGGCGCGCCAGCCGGAGGCGGAAAAAGCCATCACCCGCACCCTGTTTATCGGCCTGGCGATGATCGAATCCCTGGCCATCTACTGCCTGGTGGTGGTGCTGATCATCCTCTTCCGCAACCCGCTGCTGGAGTACTTTTTAGATGCCCATAGCAACTAGCTCGGCGCTAATGCCGGCCATTAACCCTCGCGACTGACAGGGGCTTTTATGCAACTGGATACCACCACTCTGGTGCTGGAGATCATCAATTTTTTGGTGCTGCTGTGGCTGCTCAAGCACTTTTTGTTTGCGCCCTTCCGCCAGGCGATGCTCGCGCGCCAGGCCAAAACCCAGGCGGAGCAGGCGACCTTGGCTGAGGCTCGCGCCCAGCTGGAGCAGGGCCGCCAAGCCCTGGCGGCGGAGCGCGAGGGCTTGCAGCAGGAGCAGTTGCAGGCCCAGGGGCAATTGGAGAGCCAGCTGGCAGCGCTCAAACGCACCCGCCTGGAACAGCTGGAGGCAGAGCTGGCGGCGGAGAAAAAACGCCGCTCGGCGCTGCTCAATAGCAGCCTGGAGCAACAGCAGCGGCAGCAGGCAATAGCGGCCAAGGGCCTCGCCCTGGATTTTGTTAGTAAATACTTACAACGGCTGCAGGGCCCGGAACTGGAGGCGGCGATTATCCATCTGTTCTGCGCCGACCTGGCCCAGCTGGCCGAGGCCGAGCGCGAGCCGCTGCGCCAGGCCAGCCTCAGCCAGGTGCATATAGCTACCGCCTTTGCGCCCGGCGAGACAGTTCGTCAGGTGGTGGAAGCGGCGCTAAACCAGCTACTGGGGCAGTCCCCCAGCTACCATTGGCAGTTAGACTCGGAGCTGCTCGCCGGGATCAGTGTCGCCCTTGACGGCCATCTGCTGGAGGCCAGTTTGGCCAGAGGCCTTAATGCCTTTGCGCAACAAACCGATGAATTTGGAGATAAAATCCAATGAACAGCTGCGAACAGCTGCAAATTGGGTTGGAAATTCGCGAGCGCGGCGAGGTGATTGGCATAGCCGATGCCATCGCCTGGATCTCCGGCCTGCCGGGGGTGCGCAAGGGCGAGCTGCTGCGCACCCAGGATGGCAGCCAGGCGCTGGCCTTCCAGCTGGATGAGCAGCTGATAGGCGCAGTGCTGCTCGACCAGGCGCCGGAGTTGAGTGCCGGCCACAGGGTCGAGCGCAGCGGCGCGCGGCTGAGCCTGCTCTGCTCGGATGAGCTGCTGGGGCGGGTGATAGATCCGCTCGGCCGCCCGCTGGACGACCTGCCCGCTGTCCGCCAGGGCCAGCCCTGGCCGCTGGAGGCGCCGGCGCCGCCGATTCTGGCGCGCGCCCAGGTGACTCGCCCGCTCTATACTGGCAACACCATTATCGATACCCTGCTGCCCATAGGTCGCGGCCAGCGTCAGCTGATTATTGGCGACAATGGCACCGGCAAAAGCTCGCTGGCACTGGACGCGGTGATTCACCAGCAGCAGTACCCGGCCGCCGGGCAAAAGCCGGTGCGCTGCATTTATGTGATGATCGGCCAGCGCCGCGCGGCGGTGGTGGAAACCCTGGAACTGCTGCGCCAGAGCGGCGCCCTGGCGCAGACCACCTTGATAGTGGCCGAGGCCAATGCCCTGCCGGGCATCCAGTACCTGGCGCCCTTTGCCGGCTGCGCCCTGGCGGAGAGCTGGATGCACGCCGGTGAGGATGTGCTGATTGTCTACGACGACCTCAGCCTGCACGCCCAGGCCTACCGCGAGCTGGCACTGCTGCTGCGGCTGACGCCGGGGCGCGAAGCCTATCCCGGCGATATTTTCTACCTCCACTCGCGCCTGCTGGAGCGCGCCACCTGCCTGGCGCCCGAGCGCGGCGGCGGCAGCATCACCGCGCTGCCGCTGGTGTCCACCCAGCAGGGCGAACTGGCCAGCTACATTCCCACCAACCTTATCTCCATCACCGACGGCCAGATCTACCTGAGCCACAAGCTGTTTGTCGGCGGCATGCTGCCGGCCCTGGATATCAGTAAGTCGGTGTCACGCATTGGTGGCAAGGCCCAGGACAAGCTGATTGCCAAGGCCGCCGGCCACCTGCGCCTGGATTATTTGCAGTTTCTGGAGCTGGAGCTGTTTACCCGCTTTGGCACCCGCCTGGAGCCGGCCATGGCCGCCAAGCTGGCGCGCGGCCAGCGGCTGCAGGCGATCTTCCGCCAGGGGCGCCTGGCCACCCGGCCCATCGCCTGGCAGCTGGCCTGGCTCAAGGCGCTCAACCAGGGGCGGCTGGATAACCTCAGCCCCAGCGACATTCAACGCAAACTCAGCCTGCTCGCAAGCTTGGACTTGCCGCCGCTGGACGCACCTGATGCGCACTGGCAGGCGCTGTTACAGCGCTGGCTGGAGGAAGCCGCACCCGTGGAAAACCACCATGAGCCATAGCCAGCTGCGCGAGCGCCTGGCGCTGCTGGCCGAGCTGGGCCAGATAGTCGCCGCCATGAAAAACCTGGCCTATGTCGAATTGCGCCGCGTGGCGCGGGTGCAGGAGGCGCAGGCCGCCGCCCAATCGGCCATGGCCCAGGCGCTGAGCCTGGCGGGCCTGGCGCTGGGGGAGGCCCAGGTGCAGGCCGATATCTGGCTGGCCATCGGCAGTGAAAACGGCTTTTGCGGCGGCTTTAACGAGCAGCTGGCCGAGGCGGTAATGGCGCTGACCAAACAGCAGCCAGGCGCCAACTGGTTGCTCGCGGGCAATCGCCTGCAGCAGTTGCTGGCCGAGCCGCTGCCCGCGGCGCAAACCCTACCGGGGGCAGGCACCAGCGAAGAGTTATCCGCCTGTTTGGAATTATGGGCCGCGCACTTGGGGGCGCTGTTTGGCGCCGCCACCGATCACAAAACCCTACCCAGGATCGGCTTGCTCTTTCATCGCCAATTGCCCGGCCGGGACGCGGAGCTTGCGCAGCTGCCGCTGTTGCCGCCCATGACTGCAGGCGAAGCCAGGGCCCAGCTGCTGCTGCCCCAGGCGCAGTTGCAAACCAGCCTGCGCCTGGATCAGCTGCGCATCCAGCTGCTCGGCGCCGGGCTGCACTCGCTGCTGCAGGAAAACCGCGCGCGCCTGGCGCAGATGCAGCGCGCCCAGGATCATCTGGACGAGGCGGAGCAGACCCTGCAGCGGCGCTATTTCCGCGAGCGCCAGGCCGACATCACCGCCGAATTGCAAACCCTGATGGCCTCGCTGGATAATGGCGCCCGTTTTTCACCTCGCCCGCGCTAGGATTTACTTATGACCAGCCAGCCCAATAACCCCCTCCACGGTTTAACCTTGGAGACAATCGTCACCCGCCTGGTGGAGCACTACGGCTGGGAGGGCTTGGGCGCGCGCATCACCATCCGCTGCTTTCAAGCCGACCCCAGCATTAAATCCAGTCTCAAATTTTTGCGCAAAACCCCCTGGGCGCGGGAGAAAGTGGAGCAGCTCTACCTCGCCACCCGCTTTGATGCCAGCCCCTGGGCAAAGCCTTGACGCCTTACTCGCCTCGCCTTGGCGTAGGTCGGATAAGCGCCAGCGCCATCCGATATTTGCGGTAATTTGCGGTGGGGATTTTGTGTTAGATGGCGCTTATCCGCCCTAGCGTTTAACAATCAAAAATTCAGCTGGAGCGATCTAAGCATATAATTTTTAATAAACTCCCCCGCTATTCACTGAGCCAATTGATAGATATCAAGTCGCCAAAATCTCCCGCCACTAGACTGACTATGTTTAATCCTTGGCGGGAAATTCGCATGAACAAGTTTATCCAGATACAAGACAAAGCCCATGTGCTTTTCAACAATGGCACTCACACCTGTATTCAATTTTCCGATCTGGTGGTGGGCGAGGGCATCCAGTCCAATCAATTTTTAATTATCGATCACGGTCGCGCCGCGCTTATAGACCCAGGTGGCGACCTCACCTATACCCCACTCAATATCGAAATTGGCAAACGAGTTAAACTCAGCCAGCTGGATTATATTTTTGCTTCGCACCAGGACCCGGACATCATCGCCTCCCTGCCGCGCTGGATGATGCACACCCAGTGTCAGGTGGTCACCTCCAAACTCTGGGCGCGCTTTTTGCCGCACCTGGCCTCGCAGTTTATGACTCAGCAGTACTGCCAGAGTTTTGAAGATCGCATTGTTGCATTGCCCGATATGGGCGGTGCTATTACCCTGGGCCAGAGCCGCCTCTACGCGTTGCCCGCGCACTTTTTGCACTCGGTGGGCAACTTCCAGTTTTACGATCCAGTGAGCAAAATTTTATTCAGCGGCGACATGGGCGCCTCGCTAGTTGAAGAGCACGCCGATAAACCGGTCAGCGATTTTGAAGCCCATGTGCCCCATATGCGCGGTTTCCACCAGCGCTATATGGGCAGCAACAAGGTGTGCAAGCTCTGGGCAAATATGATTCGCGAGTTGGATGTGCAGATGATTGTGCCGCAACACGGCAGCCCCTTTGTCGGGCGCGAGATGGTGAACCTGTTTCTGGATTGGATCAGTGGCTTGCAGTGCGGTATAGATTTACTCAACCAGTCGCAGTTTGATGCCAAGCGGTTGATTTGAGTTTTTGCCGTAGACTGGGTCGCAATGCTTAAGCTAAACGGACAAAACTTTGAGAAAGGCCATTTATAGGCTTGGTTTACCAAACCATCTTTTACTGGGTTGAAAAGCACATAGTTTATACGATTTTCAAAATCGCATTGATTGCGGATTAAATACTCTCAATACCCCCTCTGCCAGATCCTCCACTCCTTACGGCCAGGACGCCGTAGGTGGTATATCTATTGTATCAAGCAAGCTCGGATGGTGATTTGACATTGATGCTGCTAGAGTGTTGCGACTAGCTTGCGCACCTCTGCTGCATAGCGACGAAAAATAACGGCTTCGCCAAAGGCTTAGTCTCTCTCCTGTGGGCAGGGTAAATCGAGTAAGACCTCAAACTCCTAATGGCGCTGGAGAATCGGTTTGCACTTTCGCCAATATTTTTAAGTGGTTTCCTAAGTGATATTTTGTAGAGGGAGGTATAGGGTATGGTAAATCGAAACAGGCTGGTTTTATGCCTACTGTTTTCTTTTATTGTTCCCTGTGCTGCAAAGAGTGAAGTTGTTAAGACACTCAGAACCCAATTTGATGTTGACGTGCGGCATGATTACTACATAGGGCTGCTACAGCAAGCGCTGATTAAAGGTGCTAATGGCCGAGAGGTCCCGCTGCTGGAACAGACATCATTTATGGATCAGGAGCGTGCTGCTTACGAGTTAAATCGCGGCAAGTTGATAGATATTTATTGGATGGGGACCAATATATCGCGCGAGCAAAAGTTGCGCGCAATCAGGATTCCACTGGAACGTGGTTTGATTGGTTACCGTAGTTTTATTATTCGCGCGGATCAACACTCAGATTTTGATGCGATTGCACATGCTGCGGCTAGTAGCCGCCTGGGTCTACTCAAGCGCAAAGTAGCATGCCAGGGGCTGGGTTGGCCCGATGTGGACATTATGCGGGCGGCAGGCCTGCATGTTATTACCAGCCCAGGATTTGAAGAACTATATAAAAGGCTAGCTGCAGGCCGCTGTGATTACTTTCCACGCGGATATTTTGAAGTTGAATCGGAGCTCAATGATCGCGCATCGGAATATCCCAGCTTGCAACATTATCCTTCGTTAGTATTGCATTACACCTTTCCCATTTACTTTTTTGTAAAAAAGGACAATGAAGCTTTAGCGCAATGGATTGAGCAAGGATTGGAGAAAATGATCGATACCGGCGAGCTCCTTGCTTATATGAAAAATCATCCACTGACGAGTCATGTTTTTCCTCTTAATAAAAAATCGGCATCACAAGTAGTTATAGACATACCCAACCCCTACCTGTCGGCGGATACCGATTATTCCAATGCGCGCTATTGGTTTCAACCTGCAGATTTTGGGCAAGTTGTGGAACAGAAACCTAACAAATAACGCCTCAGAAAAGAGATTAGTCCAACGATTGCTCCTTCACCGGCCTGCCAAGCCGAGCCTGTCCAACTTTCATGCCTATTTTTTCTTCCACCTGTGCTTTAAAAAGATCACTGCCAAGAGGGGTTCCCGTTTGTAGGGCACCGCGAATATTATTCAAATCCTCATCAGCAATATACGGTTTGAATAATCCCTTATAGGCCTCTTGCCGCTGAGCTCGTGTTCGGCCTAATGACAAGTAGAGAGAATGTGGGGTAATTAGTTCATTGACCTTCCCTTGTGCATTACAGCGATAACTACTCCATGGGTAGTGCGCGGGGGATCTGACCATGTTGGTACGCACAGGATTTGATTCTATATAGCGCATACAGGTTAATAAATAAGTGTCGTCTAAGTAAGTGCCATTCGGATCAGAGCCTTTTTATAAGAAAACAGTCGGGATTCCCGGCCAGCAATCGCAGATTGTCGATATTCAACTGCAGATAAAACCACACCGTATAAACACTTATCTCATCCGACTTACGGGCTATTGCTCTGCCCCTTCAACAAAGGTAGTATTTGATCGCTCCTGTGGCTATCGTCAGTCAGAGGAAAGAGAATACAACATACTTAAAAGGAGAGAATAACGATGAAAGGAAGATGCCTACCTGCAATACTCCTTCTGTTTTTACCACTTTTCGTCCAGGCCGACCCAATCGAGCTGCAAGTTCCCAACGCCGTTTTAATACAACAGCTCAAGGCGGGAACCAACCGCTGGGTGATACCCGTTTTTGAAGTCTACAATGCAAAAGGTATCAGGACCTACCATCATGTTGGCGACTTCGGTAGCGACCCGAACGCGATTCTCTCCCAGGCCATTAACGCTAAAGTAGAAAATCAAACGCTGGATGATCGTCTGGCCGATCTCAAGGATGCTGATGGCAAGCCTTATCGTGTCAAAAATACTGCGCAATATGATGAAATTTTTGTTGAATACTGGGCCAGCTGGTGTGAGCCCTGCCATCAACAAATGAAGCAAGTGCGGGAATTTATCAGCAAGCACCCAAAACTGAAAATTCTCTGGATTAAAGTCGAGCAAGACCCCACAAAATTAGACAACATTCAAATGCAATAGCAAAAAAGGGGTCAGAGCCCTTTAAGGGAGCGGTTAGGCCAACGGCTGCTCCTTCACCGGCCTGCCACGCCGAGCCTGCCCAACTTTCATGCCCAATTTTTCTTCCACCTGCGCTTTAAAACGATCACTGCCAAGAGGGGTTCCCGTTTGTAGGGCACCGCGAATATTATTCAAATCCTCATCAGCAATATGCGGCTTGAATAATCCCTTATAGGCCTCTTGCCGCTGGGCTCGTGTTCGGCCTAATGACAAGTAGAGAGAATGCGGGGTAATTAGTTCATTGACCTTCCCTTGTGCATTACAGCGATAGCTACTCCATGGGTAGTGCGCGGGGGATCTGACCATGTTGGCACGCACGGGATTTAGCTCTATATAGCGCATACAGGTTAATAAATAAGTGTCATCTTGAATCAGGCTAGACTTATATCGCCCCTCCCAGATAGAACCACTCGTGCCATAGGTGGCATTAATATATGGCACATAGTGTCTGCCGATATATTGCATCATCCGGGTAATGCCATCCGCAGTTTCCGGTGTTGCAAGAATATGTATGTGATTTGTCATTAACACATAGGCATGAATAACACACTTATACTTTTCGGCACCCGTCTTTAACCAATCCAGGTAAACCGAATAGTCGGCATCTTCAAAAAATACGGGTTTTTGGCTATGGCCGCGCTGAACAATATGAACGGGAAGGCCTGGGATAATAAAGCGGGGTTTACGCGGCATACTCTAACCTCCTTCAGGAAAACTAGAGTATAGATAAGAATAGGCCTCTTTTAAAGGCTCTGACCCCTTTAATACTTCTGACCCCTTTAATACTTTATAAAAAAGGGGGCAAAAGCCCCTTTTTTTATCTTTAGTTCTTGGATTCCACCGGCCTAAAGTAGTGCGCCCAGGATACAAAAGCTTGGGTATTGCGGGTTTGGATCCAGACCTTGCCTTTGCCGCGGAAGCGGCAGACAAAACCTTCGCCGGAAAAGAACAGCGATTTATAGCCGCCAACTTTGGTGATCTCGTAATCCATGCCCTCGGTAAAGGCCACTATGTTGCCGGTGTCCACCACATAATCGTCCTCCACATCGATTTCGATAATTGCGCCATAGGAGTTAAACCAAACATCGCCCTTGCCGCTGGCGCGGATTAAAAAGAAGCTCTCGCCGGAGAAAAATCCTTTGAGCATGCCCTGCCATTTGGTTTCTAAATTCACGCCCATAGTGGAAGCCACAAAGGCGGAGTTTTGTAAAAAAATGGTTTGGCCATCCAGGTATTGGTGAACCAAATCGCCGGGCGTGCCAGGTGCTATGCCAATTTCGCCAGCGCCTTTGGCAGCGGTAAATTCGTTGACAAAAATACTCTCGCCGGTAAGGAAGCGACCAAAACCGCCTTTTAATTTGGTTTTCATTACCAAATGGGTGTCCATGGTGGCCATGGCGGATGCTTCGACTTTTATGGTTTCGTTAGCGGGAATTTGTACCGTTAAAAAACCGTAGTCGGGGCGGCCTTCAATTTTGTATTGCCAACCTTTAAAGGATTCCGGTTGTTCAACAGGCTTGATCGGCACTGGGGCTTTATCTGCCGATGGCTTGGGCGCCGCAACAGCTTGAGCTTGAATCAGTGGCTCAGCGTCAACTAATAATAGATCGCACAAAAAGCCGGCCTTTTCGATGGCGGCTTTAAATTTTTGTGCGGTGGTTTCATCCACATTGCTTTTTACAGTGACGGGAAAACTGGCCAGCATCTGCGTGGCTTTTTCCTCGCTGATTTTAAATAGCTGGGCAAAATTGGCGCTGGCGGTTGCCTTGTCCATGCCTGCGACTAATTGCCCATTAAGTACCACTTGGTATTGGTTTTCCATAATCTTTTCCTCCCCTTAGGCTTTGCGTGCGCGCAGGCTGGGTGTGAGCGATTGGCCGAAGCTGCTGGCGTTATGTGACTGACACCAAACTGTGCCCTTGCCTTTAAATTTGCACACCAGTCCCTCTCCACCAAGCATGGATTGCAGCCAACTTTTGCCCGCCTTGGTAATGGAAAAGTCCAGGGTTTCGTTAAACGCCACTATATGGCCAGTATCCACAATATATTCGCCGTCCACTTCAATCGGGTAGATAGCACCGAAGGAGGAGAGCACCGCCTGGCCTTTACCTTTAAGGTTGAGCCAAAAAATGCTTTCGCCGGAGAAGAGCGATTTAAAACCCTGCCAACCCATATCCATATCTATGCTGTCTTCGCAGGCGAGGAAGGAGCCGCTCTGTACAATCAGATTTTCATTGTCCAATTCCACGCAGAGCATATCGCCCGCTAGATTGGTGCCCAGCCAGATTTCACCCGCTTTGCCCTTGGGTTCAAAATGGTTGAGAAAAAAGGATTCACCCGACAACAAGCGCTTGGCCGCTTTTAAAATGCCGCCGGAATTTTTTTTGTGGGTGGTAGTGGTGATATTCATGTGACCGCTCATGGCGATCATGGCGCCCGCCTCAGCGGTGCAGGTTTCACCCGCCGCCAGGGTAATTTTTGCGGCGGTATTACCGGGTTGATTGACAAATTCAACTTTCATGCCGGACTCCTTACCAGAACTTGGGGTTTAACCAGCCAGTCAGGCCGGAGATGCTGCGCGATTGAATAATAATTTTGCCCTTGCCCTCTACACGGGTAACCAGGCCTTCGCCGCCAAAAAAGCTGGAGAAGATGCCGCCAGCCAATTGCAATTTGAGTTTTATGCCCGGCTCATAAGCCACCAGGTGGCTGGTATCGACAATATATTCACCGTCGATTTCGCGCTCCAGCAGCGCGCCATAGGCGCCGTAAAACAAGTCGCCGCTGCCGCTCATTTTTAAACGGAACAAGCCTTCGCGCGCAATAAATGAGACAAAGCCAGCCCACTCCAAACTCATGGTCACACCGGGGCTGCAGGCGACAAAAGCGCCTGGCTGCAAATAAAATTCATCGTTATTCATTTTGCGCAGGCGAATTTCGCCCGGTGTGCCCTGCACCAGGGTCATAGTGCGCGGCTTGTTGGTGTTATTGGTGAAGTGGTTGATAAACAGGGATTCGCCGCCGAGGAATTTGCGCAGCAGACCTTTAAAAAATCCACCGTTGAGTTTTGCATTTAAATCCAGTTCGGCGTCCATGCTCGACATAGCATCCGACTCACTGATAATGGTTTCGCCCGGCTGCAGCTCCACCTGGATGTAGGAAAAGGCCTGTGAGCCTTTGAGTTCAGTCTTCATCTTGTGATTCTCCCTGGGTTTCGGTCACAAAGGTTTTTACCGCCGCCTGCAATTCGGCAAAGGCTGGTTGCAGATTCAGGTATTGGATATCTTGCGGATTTTGCTCGGCGAGGCTTTGCAATTTTTTAATGCGATCTTCACTCGCGGGGTGGGTGGATAAAAATTTAAGCGCTTGTCTGGCCAGCTCCTGGTTTTCTTTGTCCACCACCTTGTCCAATTGTTTTTTCTCTTCTTCGATCATTTTTTTAAAAAAGCTGGCGAGCCCACTGGGGTTGATGTGAGCTTTTTGCAGGAGCGCAAAGCCTTTTACGTCCGCCTCGGTTTCAAAGCGGCGCGAATAACTTTGGTTGAGCAACAGCGGCGCCGCGCCACTGAGTACCGCGAGCAGGCCGGAGGTATCGCCGAACACAGCGCCGGCAATCATATAAATGCCGGTGGCGCCAATCATATTGCGCAGGCCGTGCTGTTGCTCCACATGATTAATTTCGTGGGCCAGCACGCCGAGCAATTCTTCGGCAGAATCAGCGCGTAAAATTAATTCCGAGTGAATCACCACCTGGCCGCCGGGAAGTGCAAAGGCGTTGAGGGTGCCATCGTTCACTATATGAAAATGGTATTGGTAGCGGCTTTCGCCAAGCGCCTCAACCAGGGGTTCCACCAGCGGCTTAAGTAAACGCTCGGACTCTTTATCGTCGAGCATCTGCTTGCCAAATTGATACTGCGCCAGCGCTGAATCACCGATTTTTTGCTCCCACTCCACCGGGATTTTTTTGGCGATCAGACCGGTAAAAAAATCCATGCGCAGCAGTATAAGCAGCGGAATCGCCACAATCAGGGTTGCGACTGTCGCCAACAGCCCCCAGCCCAGCAGGTGTTTATTGTGCGCGCCGGTTAATAATTTGGAGACACTGGGCAGGCTGTGCAGGTGGGGGTCTTTTAACACGCTGCGATCGCTGGTGTAAAAACTCCAGCCGCTGAGAAAGGGATGTTCAAAATACACCAGGCGATTGCTGGCCCCGCCCAGGCTGACTTGCAGCCCCTCCAGCGGCAGACGCAGCTGCTGGTCCTGAACGTAAAATTGCACCCCGGTCGGGTCGATGGTCATGCTGCCCGACGCCTTGCCCTTGGGCAACTCGGCGTGAAAGCCCATGCAGTCGTATTGGGTGTGAGCGGAGTTGTTAACCTGACTGTGCACTGAGCAAGTGTCCTTTTAAGAAAAGCCTGGATATTACTCTAAATTTACCTCACGCGCGGGTTGGGTATTTGTACAAGAGCCCTGCCGCCTCTATTAAAGCAGGATAATTTAGTCGATGATTGGCGCCGCTTTTTTGCCTTTTTTAGTGTTATTGGGATTGGACCATGCTTCATGAGTTTGCGTTTGACGGCTATACAGCAACTCGCGCCCGACGAGGCTTCGCTCAAAGCGGCCAAGGGTTTGGTTGCTCCCACCAAATGGCCTCATTTGGGGCGAATGCCAAGGCGGTGGTGCCAAACCCTATCAAAAGCGCTGGATGACCCGGTAGATTTACATTTTGGTGTGCAACTGGGCGGCGGCACCGACATCAATCGCGCCGTCAGCTGAAGGCTGGCGCCGGGTTAATAATATCGGGCTTGTATGAAGGCGGTGTCGAGGAAAACTTGCTGCGCCGCGCCCGCGAGTTGGTAGATTCTGGTGTTCAATTAGCCGTGTTGCTGGCGCTGTCCGATGAAGGCGCCCCCTCCTACGATCGTCAACTGGCCGCCAAATTGGCCAGCCTTGGCGTTCCCTCCTTTGCCTGTAGCCCGGATCAATTTCCCGATTTAATAGCTGCGGCCATAAAACGCGATGACCTAGGCCTCTGGGCCATAATTGCGGCATAGTTACTAATTACTAGCGATGCCACAACCACTAGGGGCGCAATTTGTATGAATCTTACAATCCTATTATTAATCTAGCGAAAACTTCTTTGAGTTTCCTCGGCCTAGATCAGAATATATGTATATTAAAGGGCTCTGACCCCTTTAATGATGCTGACCCCTTTAATGATGGCGGCGAACGAGCATTGGGTATTCCCACGGTTTTTGATCGAGTGATACAACAAGCGATAGCGCAGGCCATTGACCCTATTTTCGATGCGGGTTTTCCGAGTACAGCTACGGTTTTCGACCAAAGCGCTCGCAGCATGATGCGGTAAAACAATTACAGCGTTATGTCGATAAGGGGAAGCGTATTGCAGTAGATGTGGATTTGTCGAAATTCTTTGATCGCGTAAATCATGATCTACTCATGACACTGCTCGGTAAGAAAATACGTGATAAATCACTGCTTCGGCTCATCGGTAAATATTTGCGAGCTGGTGCAATAGAAGACGGCTGTTGGCTAGCGTGTCATGAAGGTGTGCCGCAAGGCGGGCCTTTATCGCCACTGCTGTCCAATATCGTTTTAGACTTGCTGGATAAAGAGCTGGAAAGACGCAAACATAGTTTTGTCCGCTATGCGGATGATTTCATGATTGTTGTCGGCTCTCGAAAGGCAGGTGCGCGCGTCATGGCAAGTATTACACGATTTGTTGAGCGCAAGCTCAAACTAAAAGTGAATACCACCAAAAGCCAGGTCGCGCCTATTAACCATTGTATATTTCTGGGATTCACTTTTCAGGGTAAAGAACTGGTGTGGCATGTTAAGGCGCTGCAACAATTTAAATACCGCGTAAAAGAAATAACAGGCCGTTCCCGTGGTATTTCTATGGAAAAGAAAATAGCAGAACTGACTGTGTACTTGCGTGGCTGGATTAATTACTTCGGTATAGCCAAGGGCTACCAAAAGTGTATTGATCTGGATCATTGGATACGCAGGCGACTGCGAATGAGTTACTGGAAGCGTTGGCGAAGGGTGCGCACTAAAATACAAAATTTATTGCGCATGGGTGTCCCAGAGGATCTTGCTGTACCTTGCGGTGCGTCCAATAAAAGTTATTGGCGTAACGCAAAAACAGCGGCGATAAATATGGCACTAAACAATGACTTCTTTGCCAACTTGGGATTGATTTCGTTACGTGATCGCTGGATAGAAATTCACTATCCTTAGGGAAACGCCCTGTGCGGAGCCGCACGCAGGGTGTTGTGGGGAGGGGGAGCTAGAAACTCCTCCTTACCCGATTTAAGCAAAGTACACAACTCCTACAACGACAATTACTAAAGCAACGAATATGTACACGGGCTTTATTTCAATTGAGCGATTATTCTCTGCTTCAGCTTCGAGCATTGATAGTTTTTTCCAGTCTCCTACGTTCTTCAGAAGCATATTATTAGCAAAACTTGCAAGCTTAGAAGTCCACAAAGATGGGCCCAAATCCTCCAACGAATCTCTTATTTTTAACAGCTGCCTAGATTCACTTTCTGGAAGGCTTTCTGCGATGTCAGATACTAGGTTGTAAAGTTCTGTGATATTCATTTAGTGCTTAACGCCCACAACAGGGGCCAAACGTAGTGGAACCAATTTGCGGTAAAGTGAGCAAAGCGAACCGCAAATTGGCGGAGCGTAGTTTGGTCCCTTGCTTGTGATTGTTAGCCATTTTTTATTTTGGAGCCACATGCTTACCAAACATCATCAAATATTTATCAAATTCCCTATGACTTACATTTCGTGACGCCGAGAAAAGGGAAACGAAGTCTCTAAGCTTATGAATTTCATTCAAAGAGCCAGGCACTTTTCTTATTTCATGCTTGTAATCCACTAGCCCCAAAAAGTACCTGATAGCGCGAAACGTGTGCTGGTCCACGATTGGGATTTCTGTAGGATCAACGAGGTGTGCAATAAATGCCAATGAAACGAAAGATGATCCAATTCTTTCATTCCAATAACCAAACACTGCGTCTCCGGAACTAATGTTTTCCTTTACAAAATCTTCCCAGCCTTCTACTAAGGACGCTATAACGCTTTCATATTTCGGGTTCTTAAGTAGATTTTCATGCGTTTTTCCATACTTCCACGCCAGTGCATCTTCGATATTTCTCTGCGTAACCGT
Organism: Cellvibrio sp.; assembly: GCA_050305995.1. Lineage (GTDB taxonomy): Bacteria > Pseudomonadota > Gammaproteobacteria > Pseudomonadales > Cellvibrionaceae > Cellvibrio. The sequence goes on along the minus strand of JBNLGJ010000015.1, from coordinate 435 downwards.
ATTATACGACTTGAATATATTGCATAGACGAGAGTACTCATTTTCATCGTATTTCTCATCTTCGTACTTAGCCAAAAGCTCATGGTAAAAACAATCTATTTTCCTTGATATTGTATCTTTCGCGCTTGCAGATAAATTTTCCATTTGCTCGATCTCGTACTGTGGCTAACGAAACTGTAGAAAATCACCTTCTGGAAAAAGCTTATCCACAGCCAATTTTTGTAATGTTTGCCTGGCCAACTTTCCGCCAAACCCCTTTAACATAATCATTTCTTATACGCACAGATTAAGTGTTATCTGTGGACAAGTCGATATATTGGCTACTGCTTTCCTAAATTACCGTAATTCGCTATTTTTTCGATGTTATGCACCAAACAGTACAACTGCCATTGGCCTTGCACCTTAGCTTTTCCTCGCAAGGAGAAGCGATTTAAG
>JBNLGJ010000014.1:0-18138 GCA_050305995.1 Cellvibrio sp. | reverse complement strand
CCTGAAATTTTAACATTGCTGCTACTGGGTTTTGCCCTGTTGGCGCTGCTCGGCGTGGTATTCGAAGAAGTCATCCATATTAACAAGGCTAAAACTACCCTGTTTTTTGGCAGCCTGTCCTGGCTGGTGATGTTTATGTTTTCCGGCTCTCACGAGCACCAAGATGTGATTCTGGAAAAACTGGACGAAAACCTTCTGGAAATCGCTACCCTCTGGTTGTTTTTAATGGCGACTATGACCTTTGTGGCCTATCTGAACGCCAAGGGTATTATTCAAACCGTGGTGCAGCGCCTGTGCCCGGCGCAAATGAGCAAGCGCAGCCTGATGGTATTGGTGGCGCTCTTCGCCATGACCCTGTCGATGATTTGTGACAATGTCACCGCCACTTTGGTGAGCTTGGGCTTGGTGCACGCCTTTAACGTCGATAAACGCTCGCAAATCAAGCTCGCTGTGTTGGTCGTGTTCGCGGTCAACTCAGGTGGCGTCGCTTTGATTACCGGTGATGTGACCACCCTGATGATATTCCTGGGTGGCCATGTCACTATGCCGCAGCTATTTGTGCTGATTATGCCGGCAATTTGCGGCGTGCTGGTGTTGGCGGCACTTATGTTCCCTGGTGTGACAGGGCATGTAGTTACCGAAAAGGATCCGCGCAAATTCACGGGTATGGATTGGGCCATTGTGGGCACCTTCTTTTCAACGATTGTCTGTACCATGCTGTTCAATTTCTTCTTCCATGTGCCACCAGTGCTCACTTTCTTAACCGGTTTGTCGGTGATGTTTTTTATTGGTCACTTTATGCAGCTCGACCACGAGGAAACTCGAATTCTTGAGTATGTTCGCCAGATCGAATACGAAACCCTGCTGTTCTTCCTGGGTATCTTGTTACTGGTGGGTATGCTTAAAGAAATCGGCACCCTGGATACCCTCACCGAGTTTTACACTCAGGTGGCGCCCGCCTATGCCAACTATATGATGGGCCTATTCTCGGCGTTGATTGATAACGTGCCCCTGACTGCCGCTCTGCTCAAGTCCGACCCGGTGCTACCGATTTCCGAGTGGTTGGCACTTACCTATGGTGTGGGTGTTGGTGGCTCGCTGTTGGCCATTGGTTCCGCTGCAGGGATTATCGCCATGAGCAAAATAAAAGGCCTAACCTTTGGCACTTATTTGCGTTATACCCCACTGGTGTTGGTGTCCTACTCTTCCGGTTATGGCATTACTCTGATCGTAGCCGATCTACTATTTGGCGCATAAGCTCAATAGGTTAGGGTGCAAAAATAAAAAAGCCGGGTTTTCCCGGCTTTTTTGCCATTTGCGGCAGATAAATTTACATAGTATTTATGAGCGTGGGGCGAGGTGGCTGGCAGTATGCGCGCAATTTCACCCATCATTTAAGGGACATTCATGTCTAGTCTTATCATCGCCAAGCTCGATTTGATGTATGTCGGCATTATTATATTTGCGGGACTACTCGGCGGAGTGGTCGCGCAAAAAATTAGAGTGCCGGACATAGTGCTGTTTTTGTTAATTGGTATTGGGCTTGGGCCGGCGGTGACAGGGTTGGTGAATGTCTCCCCCGATTCAACCATGAACCAGATAGTGCTCACCATAGGTGCTTGCTATCTGTTGTTTGAGGGCGGTGCAACTCTGCGCTTCTCGGTACTTAAAGAAATTTGGATAACTTTGTTGGTAATCGCCACTCTGGGGGTATTGATTACCGGCGCCATCACCACCGGTGCTGCCATGTGGCTGGGCCTGCCGCTAAGCACGGCGCTGGTGCTGGGCGCGCTCACAGCTTCTACTGACCCGGCTACGCTGGTGCCTATTTTCAAGCAAATCCCCATTAAAGATCGGGTTGCGCAAACGGTCATGAGCGAATCTGCTTTTAACGATGCCATGGGCGCTATTGCCACCTTTTCCGTAGTTACCTTTGTTATGGGCGCCGTTGGTGGCTTTAGCCTGGAGCACTCGGCCAAACAATTGTTGTGGGAGGCTGGTGTCGGCATAGCCCTGGGGGCTTTGGTGGGTTATCTCACCGCGTTTTTGATGGCGCACCACGCCTTTGGTGTATTCCGCGATGTCACCCCCTTTGTGATTGTGTTGGCGGTAATTACGGTCTATCTGCTGGCGGATAAGATAGACGCATCTGGCTTTATGGCCGTGTTTACCTGCGGTGTAATGGTAGGTAACAAGGATTCACTCAAATTGCCAATGGACGAGCACGAGCACGAATACCTGGAAGATTACGTGGGCAATACCGCGCTGTTGATGCGTATGTTTATTTTTATTCTGCTTGGCAGTCAGGTGGATTTTGGCTTGCTCAAAGAGTACCTGGGTATTGGTTTGGCACTGCTGGCAGTATTTATTCTGGTGGCGCGCCCTTTAACTGTGTTGCTCTGTGCTGCGCCTGACAGGCGTGCCAAGTGGAGCTGGCAGGAGCTTGCATTTATGTGCTGGACGCGCGAAACCGGGGTAATCCCTGCTGCGCTGGTGGGTATGCTGGCAGGTATGAAGGTGCCGGGTATTAATGTCGTGGGCGCTATTACTTTTATCTTTATTCTGGGCACCATCCTTATCCAGGCGCCGACTACGGCGCTGCTCGCTGGTAAGTTGGGCTTGCTCAAGCCCCAGGCTAAATAGCATCGGCCACACAGGGCCGGCGCCTTGCGCCGGCCCTTGCTCTGCTTGGCTTATAGCCAGAGTTTCCTTTACTTGACCTGGCAACTTCTCTAGACTGCCGACTTCTTGTCGGGGTGCTGGACGTGATCGCCAGCTGAGAAATACCCGCCGACCTGACCCGGTTAGTACCGGCGTAGGGAACGAGAGCTATGCATGTCTTTCGGGTAAATCCGCCTCTCTCCTTCCGCGCCTATGTTTCAACTCAGCGGAAACCAGATGACTCAAATCCACACGCCTATTGCCCTCACTATTGCTGGAAGCGATTCTGGTGGTGGCGCCGGTATTCAGGCTGATTTAAAAACTTTTTCCGCACTGGGTGTTTTTGGCTGCAGCGCTATAAGTTCGCTCACCGCGCAAAATACCCAGGGCGTGCAAGGGGTATTCCCCGTGCCGCCCGACTTTGTACAGCAGCAAATTCAATCTGTTCTCAGCGATCTTACTGTGGGCGCCATCAAGACAGGCATGCTCGCCACTGCCGACATCATTTGCGCTGTTGCGCAAAACCTGGCTGCATTTGAAACCACTCCGTTGGTGGTAGATCCCGTGATGATTGCCACCAGCGGCGATCGCCTGCTCGATGAAGATGCCGTTGCGGTATTGATTAGCCAACTGCTGCCGCAGGCGACCCTGATTACACCCAATTTGCACGAGGCGGCGGCGCTGTTAAACCAACCCCTGGCCACCGACCTTAGCCGAATGCAGCAGCAGGGTGAGGCGCTGTTGCGTTTAGGTGCCCGGGCGGTGCTGATGAAGGGGGGGCATTCAGATGCGCGCGAAGCCACGGATTTACTGGTAACTGCAGAAGGTGTCAAAGCCTTTAGTGCGCCGCGCCTTAATACGCGTAATACTCACGGCACTGGCTGCACCCTGGCCTCGGCCATAGCGGCGGGGTTGGCCAAAGGTCTGGCGCTGGATGAGTCTGTCGCCCAGGCAAAAAACTATCTGCAGGCCGCACTGGCGGCGAGCGACAAATTACATATTGGCCAGGGCTCGGGCCCGGTCCATCATTTTTACGCATTTTATTAATTGAAAAAGTACGACCGGCCAGCTCCGGGGAGAAACCTATGAACACCAGTATCGATAAAATTCTCAGCCAAAGCGCCCAGGTGGATCAAGCCTCGGTACAGCCATTTACCGGCTCGCAAAAAATATATGTGGAAGGTTCACGCCCAGATATTCGCGTACCTATGCGCGAAATCAGCCTCGCGGATACCCCCACCGATTTTGGCGGCGAGAAAAATCCCCCGGTGCGGGTGTACGACACTTCTGGCCCCTACACCGACCCTGCCGCAAAAATTGATTTGCGCACCGGCCTGGCTGATATTCGCAGCGTTTGGATTGAAGAGCGCAACGACACAGAAATTCTGGAAGATTCCAGCTCCACTTTTACCAACGAGCGATTGGGCGATGAAGCGCTCGCACACCTGCGTTTTAATTTAACGCGCAAACCGCGCCGCGCCAAAGCGGGCATGAACGTGTCGCAAATGCACTATGCCAAAAAAGGCATAATCACCCCCGAGATGGAGTACATCGCCATCCGCGAAAACATGGCCCTGGCGCAAGCCAAAGCGCGCGGCGATGTGCAGCATCCGGGCATGAGTTTTGGCGCAAACATTCCCAAAGAAATCACCCCGGAATTTGTGCGCCAGGAAGTGGCGCTGGGCCGCGCGATTATCCCCGCCAACATCAATCACCCAGAGTTGGAGCCGATGATTATCGGCCGTAATTTCCTGGTGAAAATTAACGGCAATATCGGCAACTCAGCGCTGGGCTCGTCCATTGAAGAAGAAGTGGAAAAACTCACCTGGGGCACCCGCTGGGGCGCGGATACAGTGATGGATTTGTCCACCGGCAAAAATATTCACGAAACCCGCGAGTGGATTATTCGCAACTCCCATGTGCCCATTGGCACTGTGCCCATTTACCAGGCGCTGGAAAAAGTAAACGGCATTGCCGAAGACCTCACCTGGGAAATTTTCCGCGATACCTTAATTGAACAGGCAGAGCAGGGCGTCGACTACTTCACTATTCACGCCGGCGTATTACTGCGCTATGTGCCGCTTACCGCCAAGCGCGTAACCGGCATAGTGTCGCGCGGTGGTTCGATTATGGCCAAGTGGTGTCTGGCGCATCACCAGGAAAATTTCCTCTACACCCACTTCGACGAAATTTGCGAAATTATGAAAGCTTACGACGTGAGCTTTTCGCTGGGCGACGGCCTGCGCCCAGGCTCAATTGCCGATGCCAACGATGAAGCACAATTCGGCGAGCTGGAAGCCCTGGGCGAGCTGACCCAAATTGCCTGGAAGCACGATGTGCAGTGCATGATCGAAGGCCCAGGCCATGTGCCCATGCACATGATCAAAGAAAACATGGACAAACAATTGGAAGTTTGTCATGAGGCGCCTTTCTATACCCTCGGCCCGCTGACTACCGACATTGCCCCGGGTTACGACCACATTACCTCGGGTATAGGTGCCGCCATGATCGGTTGGTACGGCTGCGCCATGCTCTGCTATGTCACACCCAAAGAGCACCTGGGCCTGCCCAACAAAGATGATGTGAAAGAAGGCATTATCACTTACAAAATTGCCGCTCACGCTGCCGATTTGGCCAAGGGGCATCCGGGCGCTCAGCTGCGCGACAATGCGCTGTCCAAGGCGCGTTTCGAATTCCGCTGGGAAGATCAATTCAACCTGGGCCTGGACCCGGACACGGCGCGTTCCTACCACGATGAGACACTGCCCAAAGAGTCGGCCAAGGTGGCGCACTTCTGCTCCATGTGCGGGCCAAAATTCTGCTCCATGAAAATCACCCAGGAAGTGCGCGAATACGCCGCTTCACAAGGTGTGAATGTGGCGGGAATCGGCGAAGAGCAGTTGGTCAAAATGATTGATGTTGAAGCCGAAATGAAACAAAAATCCAAAGAGTTTTTGGATCAGGGCGGCGAAATTTATCACAAGGTTTGAGCATGATCAGTAAACCGGAATTCACCCGCGCGGATGTGGAAGTCATTCGCCGCGAAGAGCTTTACAAACGCTTTTTTCGCGTGGAAAAAGTTTTTTTGCGGCACAAATTATTTAATGGCGGTTGGGGTAAGGAGATTGGGCGCGAGTTGTTTGTTCGCGGTGAAGCGGTTGCCGTTGTGCTCTATGACCCCAGGCTGCACCAAATTGCCTTGGTGGAGCAATTTCGCATAGGCGCTATGGATGAGCCCGACGGCCCCTGGTGTTACGAAGTGGTTGCGGGCATGCTCGAGGAGGGCGAGTCACCGGAAGAGGTGGCTCGCCGCGAACTGCAGGAAGAGGCCAATCTTGAGCCTTATGCGATGGAATATATTTGCAATTATTTATCCAGCCCCGGTGGCAGCGATGAAAAATTGCATTTGTTTTGCGGCCTATGCGACCTGGCCAATGCCGGCGGTGTTTATGGCTTGCCGGAAGAGGGGGAGGACATTCGTGTGCATGTAATGGCTGCCGACGAGGTGTTTGCCGAGTTATTAAACGGCAAGTTTAATAACGCCGCGGCACTGATTTGTTTGCAATGGCTGCAAATTAATTATCCCCGCTTACGCGACCACTATTCCAATTAACCGCCAGGGTTATGCCAATTAACTGCCAGAGTTATGCCAAGTCAGTCACCAGAGTTAAGCCAGTTTGCCGATTGCGTAAATATTTTTATCGGCAATTGACTTAGCTCGCGCGGTGGCTAACACTTGAGTTAAGTTTTTAATTCAGTGGCGACGTTTTTCTGGTTGCTGCACTGCTTGGTTTACCAACATTTTTTTGTAAACCCCGTAAATCGGAGGCCTATGTTTAGGCTACGCGACTTTAGACAAGTGCCTGTTGCCAATCCTTTAACCAGAGAGAGTTACAGGGTAAATTTGCCTTTGCAAATGGCAGAGTGTGAAGCTAACTATGTGCGTATGATGAAGTTGCTCGCGGGTGCCAAAGCTGACACCTATGAGTTTCAAGTGAGTCGCGGTACTAGTGTTTGGCGCCACCAGCTGCAAATAATCGAGCGCTCCCGCTACACCACTACCCTGGTCCTAACCCAGGTTTCCCCCTATGCGACATCCTGGCTAAAAATGCCCAGGCTAACGGTCAGGATTTACCATGATGCCCGTCTTGCTGAAGTGCTTGCTTGGGAGGGGCACAAGCGCCTTCGCCCTCGCTACGAATACCCCAACTCCCTGATGTACCACTCGGATGAAAAGCTGCAGCTCAATCTGTTCTTGGGTGAGTGGTTAAACCTATGCTTGGCCCAGGGGCACAGTCTGGATGATATTGGCTGTATATCTGCCAGCTAAGCCGCAAATTTGTCATTGCCAGCTAAACTCACGCTGGATGTAAATCTCATCGACCTCCGGTATCTTTTCCTGTTTGGGAAATTTATCTGACGGAGGGTGTGCTTGATCACATTTCGTTTGGCTGGGCTTGCTGCTCGGCAAGGATTACGCATTTTAACCTCGGCCTGGGGTAGCGCCGCTTTTGATAAGCGTATATCGTTCATAGTTGCTTGAGGTGCCGCAGTGGATTCTGCGCAGGAGAGCAGCGGCGGCAGAAACTAACCTGGCTAACAGCCGAACCAGAGCAGGCTCACAGTCAAAAATAGGGACGAGACCAGCAGTGCGTTTGATACAGATCACCGATTGCCATTTGGGCCCGTTGCAAAGCGAGTCACTTTTGGGCTTGAATACGGATCAAAGTCTGGAGGATGTGCTGCAACTCATTCAGGGTCAGCAACCCCACATAGATTACCTTTTGTGCTCCGGCGACATTGCCAGCACCGGCCACTTGGAGTGCTACAAGCGCTTCTCCCATATTTTACGCCGCTATTTTTCCCAGCCCCTTGCCTGGCTGCCGGGCAACCACGACTCTGCCGATATTATGGCCGAGGAGGCCTTAAAGCCGCTGGCGGAGTCGCGCTTGCTGGATATGGGCAAATGGATGCTGGTGCTGCTCGACTCTGCTGTTACCGGCCAGGTTTACGGTCAACTAGCCGCTAGCGAACTCGATTTCCTCGACTATGTGCTCAGCCATAATCCCGATCGTCACTTTATGATCAGCCTACATCACCAGCTGGTGCCAGTGGGCAGCAAATGGATTGATGAGTACATAGTTCGCAATTCCCAGGCGTTTTTTGATGTAATCGACAAATACCCTCAGGTAAAAGTCATTACCTGGGGCCATGTACACCAGGAGTTTGAAGGTGCACATAAAGCAATCCCCCTTTACGCCACTCCCTCCACTTGCGTGCAATTTAAAGTGGGCAGTGAAAACTTTGCAGTAGATACCCTCATGCCCGGCTATCGCTGGTTTGAGCTTTACGACGATGGCACCTTTGTTACCGAAGTTGAACGGGTGACAGACAAGCAATACGTGATTGACTATAAATCTGCCGGTTATTGAGTTGCTTCAGCTGCTATAGTCCGGTTTTCCGCAGTTAAGTTATCGCTATGGCAGCACTGGTTTATATCCACGGTTTTCTCAGCTCTCCCCAATCCTTTAAAGCCCAGCAGGTCAAAACCTGGCTGGCGGAGCAGCATCCCAAGATCCATTTTGAATGCCCCCATTTGCCCGCTTATCCCGGGCAAGCCCAGGCGCAGCTGAAGAGGCTTATTGAGTCTTTACTGCCTGGGCCCGTATACCTGATGGGCAGCTCCCTGGGCGGCTTTTGGGCAACCTGGGCGGTGGAGACCTATAATCTGCGCGCAGTTGTAATCAACCCGGCAGTAAATCCTCAGGCATTGATCACCCGCTATCTGGAGGTTGACCTCAAGGGCTATCACACGGATGATAGCTACCGCCTTAATGCCACTCATGTGGATGAAATACGCGCTGCCGACCTGCCGGTTACCCGTCACAACAACTATTGGCTGTTGGTGCAGGCGGGCGACGAAACTCTGGACTATCGTCAGGCCGTAGCCAAATATCAGGGCTGCAGGCAAAGCGTTGAAGAGGGGGGCGACCACGCTTTTCAGGGGTTTGAGCGTTATTTCGATTCGGCTCTGGCATTTTTAACCCAGGGCGAATAACAGCGATTTTTTTGTAATCCATTCAGCAGTAAGCACAATAATTTATGGCTAATTATTCCGCAGAAGATATTGAAGTACTCACCGGCCTGGACCCGGTAAAAAAACGTCCGGGCATGTATACCGAAACTACTCGCCCCAATCACCTGGCGCAGGAAATTATTGATAACTCGGTGGATGAGGCTCTAGCAGGCCACGCCAAATCTATCCAGGTAATTCTGCACAAAGACCAATCGCTCACCGTAATCGACGACGGTCGCGGTATGCCGGTGGATATTCACCCGGAGCAGGGCAAGCCGGGGGTGGAAGTCATCCTCTGCACCCTCCACGCCGGCGGTAAATTCTCCAACAACAACTACCAGTTCTCCGGTGGTTTGCACGGTGTGGGTGTGTCTGTTGTTAACGCCCTGTCGGATCAGTTGGAAGTGACTATCAAGCGCGATGGCAACGTCTATCGCATGGGCTTTGCCAATGGCGATAAAGCGACCGATCTGGAAATTATCGATACCTGCCCCAAGCGCCAGACAGGTACGGCGGTCAGGTTTTTGCCCAACCCGATTTACTTTGATTCACCCAAATTTTCCGTTAGTCGTTTGCGCCATGTGCTGCGCGCCAAAGCGGTACTCTGCCCAGGCTTGAGTGTTAGCTTTTTGGATGAAGCCTCGGGCGAAAAAGATGAGTGGTATTACGAAGACGGTTTAAAAGACTACCTCGCTGGCGCCACCCAAGAGTGGGTGAGCCTGCCGGATCAACCTTTTGTCGGCGACTTTAAAGCCGAGCAGGAAGCAGTGAGCTGGGCAGTGCAATGGCTGCCGGAGGGCGGCGAGCAAATTCAGGAAAGCTATGTAAACCTGATTCCCACCTCCCAGGGCGGCACCCATGTGAATGGCCTGCGTACCGGCCTCTTGGATGCCATGCGCGACTATTGCGAATTCCGCAATTTAATCCCGCGCGGTATCAAGCTGGCACCGGAAGACCTGTGGAACAACTGCTGCTTTGTGCTCTCCTACAAACACTACGACCCGCAGTTTTCCGGCCAGACCAAAGAGCGTTTAACCTCGCGCGAAGCCGCAGCTTTTGTCTCTGGAATCGCCAAGGATGCCTTTGCACTTTGGCTCAACCAACACACAGAAGACGGTGACAAGCTCGCTGAGTTTTGCATCAACAACGCGCAAAAACGCGTGCGCTCCAGCAAAAAAGTCGCGCGTAAAAAAGTTACCGCCGGGCCGGCGCTGCCAGGTAAATTGGCCGACTGCTCCAGCGGCGATCCGGTGCGCTCGGAATTGTTTTTGGTAGAGGGTGACTCGGCCGGCGGCTCCGCCAAGCAGGCGCGCGACCGCGAGTTCCAGGCGATCATGCCGCTGCGCGGAAAAATCCTGAATACCTGGGAGGTGGACTCCTCGGAAATTCTCGCCAGCCAGGAGGTGCACGACATTTCTGTGGCCATAGGCATGGACCCGTGCAGCGAAGACTTAAGCGAGCTGCGCTACCACAAAATTTGTATCCTCGCCGACGCCGACTCCGACGGCTTGCACATTGCCACCTTGCTCTGCGCACTTTTTGTTAAGCACTTCCCGGTGCTGGTGCGCAACGGCCATGTGTTTGTCGCCATGCCGCCGCTCTATCGCATCGATATCGGCAAAGAGGTTTACTACGCGCTCGATGAAAGCGAGAAAAATGGCGTGCTCAATCGCATTGCCGCCGAGAACAAAAAGGGCAAGGTCAATGTGCAGCGCTTTAAAGGCCTGGGCGAAATGAACCCGCTGCAACTGCGCGAAACCACCATGGCCACCGACACCCGCCGCCTGGTGCAACTCACCATCGACGAGGGTGACGACACCTTGCAAATCATGGATATGATGCTCGCCAAAAAACGCGCTGGCGACCGCAAAACCTGGTTGGAATCCAAGGGTAATCTGGCAGAAGTTGCTGTGTAATTTTCATTCGCATCAAAATAAAAAACGGCGAGCCAAAAGCTCGCCGTTTTTTATTTTAGAAAATATCGTTTCTGCTGTTAATCCGCCGCGACCGCGTGGCCGCCGCCGTGAGGGCGGCGGGTGAGCCAGACGATGCCGGCGATTCCCCAGCACAGACAGCCGGCAATCCAGAAGAAATCCAGGATCGACATCAGGTGCGCCTGATTGCTCATCTGGTGAGTGAGCAGGCCCAGCGCCTGCTGGTCGCTAAAACCGGCGGCGTTCATTTGATGGATTGTTTGCTGCAACGTCGGATCGTAAATGCTGGAGGCTTCCGCCATGCGTGTTTGATGCACTGAGGCCTGGTCGTCCCAAAAGGTGGTGACTATCGAGGTGGCAAAGGCGCCCGCGACAATCCGCAAAAAGTTGGACAAGCCCGAAGCCGCTGGGATTTGATGTTCGGGCACGCCGTCCAACAAAATGGATAGCATGGCGACAAAGAAAATCGCCATGGCGATACCCTGTACCAGCAGCGGTGCCACATAGACGCCAAAGCTGGCATCGGCAGTGTAGCCGGAGCGCATAAAGTAGGAGGTGCCGAAAACAATAAATGAAATAGTGGCAAAAATACGCGCATCAAAGCGAGTGATATTTTTACCCACCCAGGGCGCGATGATTACCGCTACCACGCCAGAGGGGGCGGCGACAAAACCGGCCCAGGTGGCGGTGTAACCCAACCAAGTTTGCATCCACAGCGGTTGTAAAACCACGGCGCCAAAAAAGATGCCGTAGCCCAGGCAGAGCGCCAGGGTGCCTATGCTGAAGTTGCGGTTTTTAAACAGGCTCAGGTTGATGATTGGATGTTTTTCACCGATTTCCCAAATCATAAACGCGATAAAGCCCACCAGCGAAATCAAACCGGTCACCACAATAAATTGCGAGTGAAACCAGTCCAGCTCCTTGCCTTTGTCGAGGAATATTTGCAGGGCACCTACCCATACCACCAACAGGCCTAGGCCGATCGAATCCACCGGAATTTGCTTGGTGGGCGTCTCGCGCGTCTTGAGGCCTTTCCAGCACACATAGCCGCAAAAAATTCCCACGGGCACGTTGATCAAAAAGATCCAGGGCCAGGAGTAATTGTCCGAAATATATCCGCCGAGGATAGGCCCGCAGATGGGGGCTACCAGGGTGGTCATGGACCAGATTGCCAGGGCCGAGCCTTTTTTATGGGGCGGGAACAGCGACAGCAATAGCGCCTGGGAGCCGGGAATCATGGGCCCGGAGACGGCACCCTGAATAATGCGAAAGAGGATTAGCGACGGCAGGCTCCAGGCGATACCGCATAAAAACGAGGCCAGGGTAAACAGCAATACCGAAACGACAAAGGTGCGCACTACGCCGAAGCGCATCATCAGCCAACCGGTGAGGGGGACCGAGATGCCGTTGGCGACCGCAAAGGAGGTGATCACCCAGGTGCCCTGATTGGGGGAGACCCCCAGGTTGCCGGCAATGGTGGGGATGGAGACGTTGGCAATGGTGGTATCCAGTACCTGCATAAATGTGCCCAGTGCCAGTGCCGTGGCCACCAACCCCATGGGCAGGGGGAGGCCGGCAGGTACCGAGCTGGGAGCGCTTGCGTTGGACATGACGTTAGCGGTCCGAATTAGTGGGTGCCGATATTGGCGTGAATGATGGAGGCAATCTTTTCGTCCACCTGCTGGTCGTGATCTTCAGAGGTAACCAGGGCCTGCGGCTGGCTGCGGATTTGCAGCGCCACCAGGCTGCCACTCTGGTCGTGCATATCCACAGTTGCGCGCATACTCAGGCCAACCCGCAGGGGGTGAGCTGCCAGTTCTTGCGGGTCCAGGCTGATGCGCACTGGCAAGCGCTGGACAATTTTGATCCAGTTTCCCGAGGCGTTTTGTGGTGGTAAGAGGGCAAAGGCCGCGCCACTGCCTGCGCCCAGGCCAGCGACTTTGCCGTGATAGACCACACCACTGCCGTAGAAGTCAGAGATCACTTCTACAGGTTGGCCAACGCGCATCTTCTCCAGCTGCACCTCTTTAAAATTGGCATCCACCCAGGCGTGATCCAGCGGGACTACGGCCATCAGCGGGCTGCCTGCGCCTATGCGGCTGCCAATTTGCACGCTGCGGCGGGCAATCACCCCGCTGGTGGGGGCGGAGATCTGGGTGCGCTTTAATGCTAATGCGGCTTCGCGCACCTTGGCGGCGGCGGCCAATACTTGCGGGTGGCTGTCCACCTGGGTGTTGTCGATCTGCACGTTGTTGGCATCCAGCTCTTCGCGACTGCTGGCCAAGGCGGCCTCCAGGCGGCTCACCTGATCGCGCGCGTGCTGCAACTCTTCGGCCGATACGCCCCCCTCTTTGGCGACCTGCTGGCGGCGGCGTAAATCGGCAGTGGCGGTTTGCAGGGCAATTGAATTGGCGCGGATGCTGGCTTTCAGCGCATTGGACTTGGCAAAAATACCGCGCACATTGCGCACCGCGCGCGCCAGTTCCGCCTCGGCAGAGGCCAGGGCAATTTCGGCATCGGCCTTGTCCAGTTGTACTAGCACTTGGCCCTGTTCCACCTGTTGGGTGTCGTCCACCAAAACGGACTGCACAGTGCCGCCAATTTCACTGGTAATTTGAATCAGGTCTGTAGCGGCATAGGCGTCATCTGTCTCCTCAAAGTAGCGCGCGTGTAAAAAGTAGTAGGCAAAGTAGCCGACTATGGCCAGCACAACCAAAGCCAGCAGTGTGAACAGACGCTGGTTGCGGGCGCTGTTGGAAGCAGATGCATTCATAGAAGTTCTCTCACGCATTAAACGCCAGCATCGCGGCTGGCACTGGGATTGGTTGGAAGTGGGGTGGCTAGACGTGGTGTGGCAGCTTTAGCCTGGGGCGCCGCAGCACTGTCGCCCGAGGGCGAGAAACTTCCACCCAGGTTGAGCAACAGGCTGACGCGGCTGATGACCAGTTGCGTATTCACATCGACCAGATCGCGCTGGGCTGCCAGCAGCTGGGTTTGTGCATTCAGTACGACTAACTGTGAACTCAAGCCCGCCTTGTAACGGTTTTGTGCCAGCTTATAGGCCGTTTGGGCTGCCTCCAGGGCCTGTGTCGCCTGTGTCAGCTGCGCCTGGTAAGACTGGCTGCGAGTCAGCTGATTGGCTGTGTCCTGTACGGCTCTGAGCAGGGTGGTGTTGTAATTGGCCACGGCGGCATCCAGCTCGGCGGTGGCCACTAAAAAGCCGGCCTTTAATCGCTGGGAGTCAAAGATGGGCAAATGCACGGCCGGGCCAGCGCCGTAAATCAGGCTGCCAGCATCGGTTAAATTGCTCAGCCCAATCGCCTGGGTGCCGACAAAGGCGTTCAGGCTGATATCGGGATAAAACGCCGATTTTGCCGCCGCCCGGCCAGCGCTGGCGGCCTCTACTCTGGCTTTGGCGGCGAGTAAGTCGGGGCGACGGGCGAGCAGGTCCAGGGGCAGGTTTTGCGGCAGTGGCAGCTTGGTGTGCAAGTCCACACTGGGGCGGGTGATTTGCCCATAGGCCGATGGCCCCTGACCAGTTAGCGCGGCGAGGCTGTGTACCGCCATGTCGCGCGCAATGTCCGCCTGCATCACCGCCATGCGCGCCTGGGGCAGGGCGGCTTCAGCACCTTTCAGCTCCACCTGGGTGTCCAGCCCGGCCTTAACGCGGGCCTGGGTAATGGTATAAATCTGCTGGCGCTGCTGCAGCGCCGCGCGCGCTATATCGCCCTGGGCGTAGGCGCTGTAGAGCTGCACGTAGGACTGTGCCAGGGCGCCGGAGAGCGCCAGCTTTGCCGCCCCTGCATCCAGTTCTGCCGCCAGGGCATTGGCTTTGGCCTGCTTGAGCAGATCCGCCTGGTGGCCCCAAAAGTCCAGGTCCCAATTGAGGTTAAGGGTTGTCTGACCCAGCCAGACTTTATCGCCGCCAGCAATACCAAAGCCCGCCTGGGCCGGTGGGTAGATGTAATTCTCGGATAAGCGCTGGTAGGTCTCTTCGCCGTTCAGGCTAAAGCCCGGTTTGAGCGGTGCGCCAGCGGCTATAGCCTGGGCCTGGGCCGCGCGCACGCGGATAATGGCCTGGTTAAGGCTGGGGTTGTTGGCCAATGCCTGATCTACCAGTTGGTTGAGCTGCTCATCGCCAAACAGCTGCCACCAACCGTTGCCAACCTCTGGCAGGGCCTCCTGGGCAAGGCCCAATTGCTGGCCGTCAAGCGCCTGTAGTTGCGGCTTGCTATCCGGTGCGCTAACACAGGCCGGTAGTAGCAGGGCGCTCGCCAGTGCCAACCAAAGCAGCGATTTCGGCTGGCGATTTAGAGATATTTTGCGATAACTCATGATGATTCCTGGGCGGAAGTGTCCTGGTTGAAACACTGGATAGAGTTTTTAAGCTTTTCCAACAGGCGCGTTAGCTGTGTGAATTCTTCTAGCGAAAAAGACGTTAGTGCGCGGTTTAGGCTGTCGACGATTAAGGGGGTTAACTCGTTGACCTTGGCGCGCCCCGCTTCCGTCACCTGCAGCTCTACGACACGTCTGTCCTGCTGACTGCGGTGGCGCTCGACATAGCCTTTCTCCTCAAGCTGGTCGAGCATACGGGTAATGGCGCCATTGTCGTGTTGCATGCGTTTACACAAATCGCTAGCGGTGGCGGCCAGGCCTTCGTTGAGTTTGGATAGCGCAATCCACTGGATAAAGCTGATGTCATAGGGGGCGAAAATGCGTTCAGCGCATTCCTGCATCAGGCTTTGATTGACTCTAAGCAGGTAGCCAAGGCTGTTTTCTGTGGTAAAGCTCTGCGGGTGGTAGAAAGTCATAAGATTTGGCTCTGTCTATACTCCTGTTTTGGCAACATTTGCCAAGGCAATATTTGCCTTGGCAGGCAATATAGTGGGGTGATCGTTACCCGTCAAATGGCATTTGTCAAAAAAGTGCTATCTCTATAGCCAGATTGGGATGAGAGCCTTAGCGATTATCTAAAAGACTCGCTACACTGTGGCGATAAAACCATGATGTATTAGCTCGGGAATATAATATGAAAAATAAGAGTAAGTTGTTTCTGATGGTGGTGCTGTTGGGTGGTTTGCTCGGCCTGCAAGGATGTGGAAGTAGTGGAACTGAGACGGCGCCTCCCCCCACTGGCCCTTCGGCATACGTGCCTAAAACCTATCCGAGGTTTGACCCGGTAACTTCGGATGTGCCTTTTAATACCGACCTACTATTTGCCAAAGCGGCAGCCACCGATGGTACTGCTGACCTCGGCAGCCCAACCGATCCTGTGCGCGCTGCCATTAATGTGATGGATGGTTTTTCTACCTCGGCTTACTTTGATGTGTTAATTGAAGGTAGTGTTAACCCGGCGACTGTGATTGCAGGCCAAACGGTGTTCCTCGCGCCTTTAGCGTCCAGTGGCGATGCGCTGGACCCGACAACTATCACTGGCTTTGCTATGCCGGGCGCCTCCTATGATGCGGTGGTGGTCTCGCTCGATGGCGGCACCAATAATGTAATTCGTATTCGCCCCACACAACCTTTAAAAGCCAAGACTAAATATCTGGTGTTCCTCACCGACGATATTAAGGATTCATCAGGCGCCGCACTAACGCGTTCCTGGAGCTACAACTCCTTGCGCGATCCCAGCTACGAGACTTTGGAGGCCCTGGTGCCGGTGCGCAACGCGGTTCTCGGTTGGGAGCAGCTGGCCAGTGGCTATTTGGCGCAGGGCAGTGGCGGTGCACTATCGGTGACAGCGGCTAAAGAAAAACTGGTATTGACCTACACCTTTACCACCACTGACCCCATAGCGCCCTTGGTGGCTATGGCCTCGCCGCGCGCGGCCATAGCATCTATGCAAATTGCCAAGGGTGTGGATCAAATGACGGCCGTTACCAATGCGGTCAACCTGGATAGCTACGGCTTATTGCCAACGCCTAAGGCGCGCAGCCTGGGTATATCACCCTACACCGGGGTGGATTTAGGCACCTTGTCCGGTGGCCAGCTGGCGAGCAATGTAGGCAAGCTTTACACCGGCTATATCAAGCTGCCTTACTACCAAACTGCTGCCACAGGTTTACCTTTTGCAGCTTATCTGACCAAAAGCTGGGAGCCTGATTTAGCGCTGGCCAATGCTTTGGGGGTGACTGTACCGGCTGATGTGGATGGCAGTTATAACGTTACTTACCGCTATCCTTTTGCCGCCAAAACGACTGATGAAAGCGTACCCTTGCAGGTTACTATGCCCAGCGATACCCAGGTGCCAGGTTATGCTGGCACCTATAACTGCGGCCAAATTTACGCAGCGACTGGCTACCCAGTGGTAATTTATGTGCATGGTATTACCAGCGATCGCAGCTCGGTGGTGGCGCTGGCCCACACCCTGGCCAGCCAGTGTGTGGCTACTGTGGCAATTGACCTGCCATTGCACGGTGTGCCAGGAAACAGCCCTTTTTGGAATGTGCTCAATGTTGAACATTCCGCTTCGATACCATTCGCAACTCTTTATGGGGATAACACACCCCATGAGCGTCACTACAATGTGGCTGGCGCTGGCGGTTCACCGGCACCTATGAATTTTGGGCCTTCTTCTGCAACTGCAAACGATGGCTCAGGCGCGCAGTTCACCAATCTGGGCTACCTGGCTAACACGCGCGATAACAACCGCGAGGGTGTGGTGGATTTATTAAATCTGAATGCCAGTTTGACCAACGTGAACAGTGCCGTGGTGAATTCCCTGGGAGCCAATGTGGGCCTGGATCTGGATCGCGTCTATGTAGTTGGTATTTCGCTCGGCGGAATTTTGGGTGAGGTATTTGCCACAGTAAACGAAGCGGCAATTGCCAACGACATGCAAGTGGGGCTGAGCAGCAACCTCAATCATATCCAGGGTCTAATCCTGTCATCTGCTGGTAGCCAGGTGGCGCAAATCATGACTAACTCCGCCACTTTTGCGCCGGTGATCAATGCCGGTTTGGGCGCCAGCGGGGTGAATGTAGGTACTACCAATTACGAGCGCTTTGTTTATACCGCGCAAGCCATTATGGATTCGGCCGACTCAGTCAACTTTGCCCAAACCCTGTCGCAGCTGGGAGTGCCTGTGTTAATTCAGGAGGTGGCCAACGACCAGGTAATTCCAAATGTGGTGGGTAAGGCGCCGCTGTCGGGAATTCAGGCCTTGGCGAGCTTGCTCAACACCACGCAGCTTGGTCTGGGGCAAACGCAACTGGGCTTGGGCCATGTAAAAATGACCGCTGGCGGTCACACTTCTATATTGCGCCCCGAAGGCGATGCGCCCCTGGTGACTGCCGAGCTGCAAGCGCAAACGGCGAGTTTTATTGTGGGTGATGGCAATGTTGCTGTTGGCCTAAAAGATGCCGCTCAGGTTGAAGCACCTGCTATGTAAATTGCCGCGTTAAAAAACAAAACCCCGCCAGGGCGGGGTGTTGTTTTTTTAGGCAGACCTAAAGTTAAAGGCTT
>JBNLGJ010000013.1:0-13076 GCA_050305995.1 Cellvibrio sp. | reverse complement strand
TAATAATGCGGCACAGAGATGTGCCGCCGTCAGCTGAAGGCTGGCGCTAGCCCTGGAAAATCAAGCAGATTTACGCATCTGCGCCGGATTTTCCAGGGCGCCGATCAAATATGTCAGGACGATATATTTGATCGCCGGGTTGATAATACCGTCATATTGGCTCATACCGTTAAGCGATAATTGCAACTCCTCCACGGTCAGCAGCGACTTTATACTCAATTTCGACATGCCATTTACCACGAGTTTTAACTCGGGAATATGTAAAGGCTTGTTGTCGGTTGAAATGCTGACTTGGGTGGCGCTATTGGCTTCAAGCGAATCCAGGCGTTTAACCCTGATCAGGATTTTAGTGCTGCGATTAAACCATCCGCTGGTGGCACAACCGGTTTGCTTGGTGTCGGCAATAAACAAAAATATTAAAAACTGCTATTTGCCAGCTTATTTTACTTTTTAAGTCATTGATTTATATGAAAAGTCGTACTGGTGTCGGATAAATGTCGTAGGATGATTGGCAAGCTTTAATTAGATTGGTGACGCAATGAGCAGTGAGGACTTGGGGAATTTAGCGATGAATCTACGCCAATTACGCCTGGCGCGCGGCTGGTCACAAGAGCAATTGGCAGAGCTGGCGGGCTTGAACATTCGCACCATCCAGCGGGTAGAGCGAGGTCAAAACGCTGGTTTGGAAACCCTTAAAGCCCTGGCTGCGGTCTTTGAAACCAACGTCAATCAGCTAAAGGAGCAACCTGCCATGAGTAGTCATAGCCAAACTGCAGTCGATACCCAGCAACAGTCTGTGCCCAACGGGAATTCGGGCGATAGCGAAAAGGAAGGTCGCGAGGCGCAAACCGCCAGATTTAAAATTAAATTAATCCGCTATTTGATAGTGATGGCCTTAATCTTTGCTATAAATCTGCTCACCTCTCCCCAGTATATTTGGGCCTGGTGGCCAGCGATTGGCTGGGGCTTGGCTCTGGCGCTTGGCTGGGGCGATGAGTTTTTGCTGGAGCCGATGAAGGCCAAAGCTAAAAAGGATTAAGAACAATTTAGGCGCTCAAAAACAAAACCCCGGCACTGGTGCCGGGGTTTTGTTTTATTTGGTGGGCGATGGTATTGCTTATTCGCCTGACAAGCCGACATACACCTCGTGTACATCGTCGTCATCGTCGATGGCGGCGAGGAAGGCTTCCACTTCGGCGAGGGCGTCGCCGCTCAGTGTCACGGGGTTTTTCGGTTTGTAGCCGAGCTTGGCGCTTTCCACGTGAAAGCCAAAACCGGGCAGGGCTTTGGATACCAGATCCAGGTCGGTCATATCGGTGTAGAAGGTGGCAGTGCCATCTTCGCCCGCTTCAAAATCCTGGGCGCCGGCTTCAATGGCCGCCATTTCGATATCGGCATCGGCGCTGGTGGCGGTGGCTTCGATAATACCCAGGTGATCAAAATCCCAGGATACCGAACCGGAGGAGCCCAGCTGGCCTTTGCGGAACAGGCCGCGAATATTGGAGATGGTGCGGTTCACGTTGTCGGTGAGGCACTCCACAATCACCGGCACCTGGTGCGGGGCAAAGCCTTCGTAGACCACTTTTTCGTAGTTGGCGCCGCCATCGAGTTGGCCAGAGCCTTTTTTAATGGCGCGCTCCAAAGTCTCGCGGGTCATAGAGGCTTTTTTGGCCGCCTGAACCGCCAGGCGCAGGCGCGGGTTCATGTCTGGATCGGCGCCATTGCGCGCGGCAATCATGATTTCTTTGGTGAGCTTGGTAAACATCTTGCCTTTAGCATTGGCGGCTTCTTCGCGATGCTTGGCTTTCCACTGAGCACCCATAATGTGGCTCCTCGGTCTAGGTTATTGTCTGGCTTGAGCGAACCGGCAGGTTCGCTCACCTTTACATTAGCGTTTGAAAATCAGTTTTTGTGCAGTGCGCTGTTGAGCTGCAGTGTGGTTTTGTTGGCGACTGCTTCAACGCGTCCGTTGAGCGAGTTGCGGCGAAACACCAGGTCGGAGATACCGGCCAATTCGCGCGCTTTCACGGTTTTCACTTCTGCACCTGTATCGTCCAGCAGGACTACCTTGGTGCCGGCGGTGATATAGAGGCCAGATTCTACTTTGCAGCGGTCGCCCAGGGGAATACCTATACCGGCATTGGCGCCAATCAGGCTCTCTTTGCCCACGGAGATAACAATATTGCCGCCGCCGGAGAGGGTGCCCATGGTGGAGCTGCCGCCGCCCAGGTCGGAGCCGGCGCCGACAAATACGCCGGCGGAGATGCGGCCTTCGATCATCGCCGGGCCTTCGGTGCCGGCGTTAAAGTTCACAAAGCCCTCGTGCATGATGGTGGTGCCTTCACCCAGATAGGCGCCCAGGCGCACACGGGCGGTGTGAGCGATGCGCACGCCGCTGGGTACGACATAGTTGGTCATCTTGGGGAATTTATCCACGCAGGAAACTTCCAGCTCTTCGCCGTTCAGGCGCGCCTGCAGCTGGCGCTCGGGCAGTTCACTCAGGTCGATAGCGCCCTGGCTGGTCCAGGCCACATTGGGCAGCACGCCAAAGATGCCAGCCAGTACTGTGCCGTGGGGCTTAACCAAACGGTGCGACAGCAGGTGCAGTTTTAAATAGGCTTCGGGCACTGAGCTGGGGCTGGCATCAGTGGCCAGCAGGGTGACCACCAAGGGGCGGTCGCTGCTGGTGAGGTGAGTGGCCAGTGCGGCTTGTGCGCTGTCACCGGCTTCGCTCAGGGCTTCGGCGATTTCGTCGGCCTGTTCGTGATTAATGGCGATAGCCTGGTTGCCTTCGCTGTAGCCAACCACTTTGGCGATAGCAGCGGCGGTTTCCGCCGATGGGTTAAGCAGGGGCGCGGCGTAAAAAACTTCCAGCCAGTCGCCTTTGGCGTTTTGTGTGCCTACACCCAGGCCCAGACTATAAAGAGTTGTCATCGCATGTCCTCACATTTGCTTGCAGTAAATAATTAATTAAAAAGTTTTTGATAGTCGGCGTCTTTGAAACCGACCTGGCGCAGGGCGCCTGTATCCAGCAGCGGGCGCTTAATCAGGGTTGGATTATCCACAATCATTTGCACCGCAGTTTCGCTTTTAAAGGCGTTCTTCTGGCTATCGCTTAATTCCTTCCAGGTGGTGCTGCGCTTGTTCACCAGCGCGTCCAGCCCCAGTTCGGCAATCCAGCTCTGCACTTGTGCGGCGGTTAAGCCGTCTGCGCGGAAATCGTGGAACTCGTAACTAACGCCCTGTTGGTCGAGCCAGTTGCGCGCCTTTTTGACTGTGTCGCAGTTTTTAATTCCGTAGAGTTTGTTCATAAATTCACTCGCGATTCGTGTAACCCCACCCCAACCCTCCCCTTGGCAGGGGAGGGGGTTAAGGCTTTAAAACAAGTTTGGGCTTTTTGCGATTGGGGTAGCAGGTGCGGCAAATATCGCACACTGTGCCATCGCAGCCGCGCGCCGAGCAGTACTCGCGCCCGTAATAAATAATTTGCAGGTGCAGGGCATTCCAGGTTTCCTGGGGGAATAGCCGCTTTAAATCTTTTTCGGTTTGCACCACATTTTTGCCATTGGTTAACCCCCAGCGCTGGGCTAAACGGTGGATATGGGTATCCACCGCAAAGGCGGGGTGACCAAAGGCCTGGCTCATCACCACGCTGGCCGTTTTGTGGCCCACGCCGGGCAATTTTTCCAGGGCTTCCCAATTGTCCGGCACCTGACCATTGTGCTCGTTCACCAGCATCTGCGAGAGCACCGAAATCGCCTTGGATTTTTGCGGCGATAAACCGCAGGGGCGAATAATCGCCTGAATGTTTTCTACCGGCACCTTGGCCATGGCGTAGGGATTATCCGCTAGCGCAAACAAGGCGGGCGTGACTGTGTTTACCCGCTCGTCGGTACACTGCGCCGAAAGCAATACGGCTATTAACAAGGTGTAGGCATCTTTGTGCTGCAGCGGAATGGGCGGCTCGGGGTAGAGCTGCTGCAATCGCTGCAGAATAAATTCCACCCGCTCGGCTTTGCTCAGGTTTTTGCCGGTATTCATTTCAACTTACAGGCTTTGCACAAAAGCTTTAATGCGCTCGGCTGCCTCTATGCACTCCGCCAGCGGAGCCACCAGCGCCATACGCACATAGTCTTCACCGGGGTTTAAACCCTCAGCGTCGCGCGCTAAAAAGCTGCCGGGCAATACCGTGACTTTTTGCTGGGCAAACAGCTGTTGGGCAAACAGCTCGCCTTTAATGGGTGTTTGGGGCCAGAGGTAAAAACTGGCATCAGGTTTTGTAACGGGCAGCACGCCCTCGAGGATGCGCAGCACCGCAGCAAATTTTTGCCGATAGGCTTCGCGATTGTCGATGACATGCTGCTCGTCGCGCCAGGCGGCAACACTGGCCAACTGGGTGGGCACCGGCATGGCGCAGCCGTGGTAGGTGCGATAGAGCAAAAATTTTTCCAATATTTTGGCATCGCCGCCGACAAAGCCGGAGCGCAAGCCGGGCAGGTTGGAGCGCTTGGACAGGCTGTGAAATACCAGGCAGCGGGCGAAATCGTTGCGGCCCAATTCGGCACAGGCTTGCAGCAATCCCGCTGGCGGATTGGCTTCATCAAAGTAAAGCTCGGAATAGCACTCGTCTGAGGCGATCACAAAGTCGTACTGGTCGGCCAGGGTAATTAATTGTTTCAGCTGCGCTGTGCTCATCACCGCACCTGTGGGGTTGCCGGGTGAACAGATAAACAGCAGTTGGCAGCGCTGCCACACATCAGCGGGCACAGCGTCAAAATCGGGAATGAAATTATTGTCCGGCGTGCAGTTTAAAAAGTGCGGCTGGGCACCGGCGAGAAGCGCCGCGCCTTCGTAAATTTGGTAGAAGGGATTGGGTGACAGCACCAGTGGGTTAGGCTGGCGGCGATCGACAATCGCCTGGGCAAACGCGAAGAGCGCTTCGCGGGTGCCATTCACTGGCAGCACATGCCTGTCAGCGGTAAAAGTACCGGCATTGAGTTTAAAGCGCTTGCTGGCCCAGTCGGCTATAGCCTGGCGCAGTTCGGGCAGCCCCTTGGTGGTGGGGTAGTTGGACAGCTTGCTCAGGTTGCTCACCAGGGTGTCCAGCACAAATTGCGGTGGCTGGTGTTTGGGCTCGCCAATCGACAGAAAAATCTCGGTTAAGTGCGCAGGTGCGCTCACCGCGGCTTTAAGCGCGGCGAGTTTTTCAAAAGGGTAGGGGTGGAGTTGCTGTAAATCCGGGTTCATAACTGGTTCGCTGATTAAATTTTATCGACGCGTTTATCAAGTTGTGCGCAGATTTCCTGCTGCAATTTTTGGCAGAGCTCGGCATCGGCAAGGGGTTTGCCCTCGGCGTCGGCAATAAAGAAAATATCCTCAACCCGCTCGCCCAGGGTGGCGATTTTGGCGTTGAGCAATTGGATATCAAAATCCATAAACACCTTGCCGATACAGGCCAGCAGGCCGGGGCGGTCGGGGCTGATCACTTCCAGTACGGTGCAGTTGCGAATACTGTCGGTGCTGAGCGAGGTGCGTGTGGGCATGGCGAAATATTTTAGGCGGCGCGGCGTGCGGCGGCCCATCACTTCGCGGTAGTTGCCGGCGAGGCTCAGCTCTTCCTGCAGTGCCTGCTGAATTTGCTTGTGCTGCGCCGGGTTGTTGCCCAGGGGTTCGCCATCCTGGTTGAGCACAAAGAAGGTGTCTATGGTGTAGCCGGAGTTGGAGCTGTAAATCTTGGCGTCTTGAATGTTGAGGTTGAGCTGCGCCAGCGTCGAGGCGGCAGCGACAAACACGTTCTTTCTATCCTGGCTGTAGATAAAAATCTGGGTGGCGCCCGCCAGCTCTTTGTTGCTGGTTTTTTTAATTAACACCAGCGGTTTGTCGTCGCGGCGCTCGGCGATGGCCTTGGTGTGCCAGGCAATATCGGTAAAATTTTCGCGCAGGAAATAGTCCTCGCCCATATCGCCCCAGAGCGTCAGTACCTGCTCTTTGTTCAGGCCTTTGCGCGCCAGTTTGCGGATGGCGGCTTTTTGGGTCTCGTCAATTAAATCCTGCTTGTCGACGTTGTTCTCCAGGCCGCGGCGCAGGGCGCGGCGAGTTTCCATATACAGCTGGCGCAAAAGGCTGGCGCGCCAGGTATTCCACAGTTCTTTATTGGTGCCGTTAATGTCGGCTACCGTTAAGCAGTAGAGATAGTCCAGGTGCATCTGGTCGCCAACTTCCAGCGCAAATTTGTGAATGATCTCCGGGTCGGAAATATCCTGTTTTTGCGCAACGGCGGACATCAGCAGGTGTTTTTCTACCAGCCAGCAAATCAAGCGGGTTTCGCGCGGCGAAATGCCGTGGCGTTTGCAAAACTCTTCCGCATCCACTGCGCCCAGGGTGGAGTGATCGCCGCCGCGCCCCTTGCCAATATCGTGGTAGAGGCCGGCGATATAAAGCAGCTCCATTTTGGGCAGGCGGGTCATCACATGGGCGGCGACCGGGAAGTTGTCTTTGGCTGAGGGCAGCAAAAAGTCGCACATGTTCTGCACCACTTTTAAGGTGTGTGCATCGACTGTGTAAATATGGAAAAGGTCGTGCTGCATCTGCCCGGTAACCAGGCCGAACTCGGGTAGGTACAAGCCCAGAATACCGTAGCGCGACATGCGTTTCAGTTGCTCGACCAAACCGGCCGGGTGTTGCATGAGTTTGATAAACAGCGCCGTGTTTTTGGGATTGCTGCGGAAGTTGTCGTCGATTAAGTGGCGGCTTTCGCGTATCCAGCGAATGGTGGAGGCGCGCACCCCCTGGATTTGCGGGTTTTGCGCCATAAGCACAAACATTTCCAGCAGTGCCGAGGGGTTTTCCTCAAACACATAGGTGTGAGTTGCCTCGATATAGTTATCGCGCAACTGGAAGCGCTCATTGATTGACACCACAGATTTGCTTTGGCCGCGCTGAAGGATGGCCTCGGACAAAAATTGCAGAACCACGTCGTTTAACTCGCGCAGTGCCAGCACGGTGCGATAGTAGCGGTGCATAAACTGTTCAACTGCCAGGCCTTCGTGGTTGTCGTGAAAACCAAACAGCTTGGCCAGCTCGCGCTGGTAATCAAACAGTAAGCGCTCTTCGGGTCGCTTGGCGATCATATGCAAGGCGTAGCGTACACGCCACAAATATTCTTCGCCCGAGTTGAGCAATGAGAATTCTTCGTCGGTAAAAAAGCCCTTGCCTTCCAGCTGCTTGAGCGTACGCACGCCAAAAAAGCGCTTGGTGACCCAGCTGATGGTTTGAATATCGCGCAATCCGCCGGGGGCATTTTTAATGTTGGGTTCGAGGTTGTACTCGGTATCGTTGTATTTTTTGTGGCGCTCAATCTGCTCGTCGAATTTTGCGCGGAAAAAATCTTCTGCCGTCCAGATTTTCTCTGGTGCAGATTCCTGCAGCAATTCGTAGCGCAAACTCTGGTCGCCCACCAGGGTGCGCGACTCCATAATATTGGTGGCAACGGTGATATCGGTGCGGGCTATGTCGATGGTTTGCTTGACGGTGCGCACACTGCTGCCAATTTCCAGGCCTATATCCCAGAGCAGGGTAAGGAAGCGCTCGATATTGTCTTTGCAGTTATCAAAGACTTCGGCGCGGTGCAGTATGAGCAAGTCAATATCGGAGCAGGGATGCAGTTCACCGCGACCATAGCCGCCCACAGCTTCCAGGCTGATGCTGTCCGGCCAGTCAAACTGGAACCAGGCATAGTGCAGTATGCAGTCGATAAAGAGGGCGCGCTCGTAGACCAGGGTGCGTATGTCTTCGCCCTCTTCAAAACGGCGATTGAACTGGACGTTGGCTCCTGATAGCGCATCCTTAAAAACGGGGATGACCGGTTTCTCCTCCAGCGCGCGTCTAAAACGGCTTTGGTCGAAAAAGAACAGAGGGCGTTCAAAGTAGGGCACCGTGAGCATCGACATAAACTGGTGGAATTCCTCGAGGGGTTTTGCGGTTGATGGGCTTGTTCGGTTAAAAAATCGGGCCGGCGTTGCGAGTCTCAGCGCCGGCCCGCTTACTTTTG
The DNA here is from genome assembly GCA_050305995.1 of Cellvibrio sp. GTDB lineage: Bacteria > Pseudomonadota > Gammaproteobacteria > Pseudomonadales > Cellvibrionaceae > Cellvibrio. The sequence continues at coordinate 5,026 of JBNLGJ010000013.1, read as the reverse complement.
GGTAGTGCTAAATGATTTCGCCGCTGCGCAGGGTTAGCACCTCAACGCCATCTTTAGTAACCACCATGGTGTGTTCCCACTGGGCAGACAGGCGGCCGTCTTTGGTCTCTACCGTCCAACCATCGGATTTGAGCTTGGTGTTGGGTTTGCCAGCGTTGATCATGGGCTCGATGGTGAAGCACATGCCTTCCTTTAACTCCATACCAGTGCCTGGGCGGCCGTAGTGGAGTATTTGTGGTTCTTCGTGGAAGACCTTGCCTATGCCGTGGCCGCAGTATTCGCGTACCACTGTGTAGTAGTTGCCCTCGGCGTGTTGCTGGATCACATGGCCAATATCACCCAGGCGACAGCCGGGCTTGACCAGTTTGATCGCCTTGTACATGCACTCCTGGGTAACCTGCACCAGGCGCTCGGCGTGGGGTGCCGGGGTGCCGACAAAGTACATGGCACTGGTATCGCCATGGTAGCCGTCATAGATCACAGTCACGTCGATATTGATAATGTCGCCGTTCTTGAGCACTTTTTTCTCGGAGGGAATGCCGTGGCAGACCACCTGATTGACTGAAGTGCAGATGGACTTGGGAAAGCCACGATAGCCCAGGCAGGCGGGAATGGCTTTTTGCACATCAACTATGTGGTCGTGGCATAGCTTGTCCAACTCGGCGGTGGTTACGCCTGGTTTGACATGCTCGCCAATCATTTCCAGCACCTCGGCGGCCATACGGCCAGCAATGCGCATTTTTTCGATTTCTTCCGGGGTTTTAATAGTAACTGACATGAATTCTGGCTATCTCGATCCAAATAATCCCGCATTCTAAACGATTCGCAGGGGCTTTGACCAAGTTGATTCATTTATAGGGCTGATAGCTTGGCATGTCTGCCGTGATGCCAGTTGGCGACTCCTGGCTTGTAGCGGTAATTACTGAGGCGGGTTGGTGTGATTAAGGTTTCTTTGGTTGCTTAAATATGGTATAAAGCGCGCCTCTTTTTCCGGGTTGACCTAGTTTCAGCCCAAAAGAGACCAGTATTGCCTCTTTTATTTAGTTGTAAAAGCAGGCGCTTAACCTAACGTCACACATGCACCGACACGCGAAACCTGGGTGCCTGCGGCTCTGCCGGGGTTGGTTAGCGGGGTGTGTGGAGGCCTAACCCGTAGAAAGGTAAACGATATGCCACAAGTAAGCATGCGCGATATGCTGTCCGCCGGTGTCCACTTTGGTCACCAAACCCGTTACTGGAACCCCAAGATGGGCAAGTTCATCTTTGGTGCGCGTAACAAGATTCACATCATCAACCTGGAGCACACTGTTCCAGCGTTTAACGAAGCTCTGGCGCTGATCACTCAGATGGCTTCACAAAAGAAAAAAATCCTGTTTGTTGGCACCAAGCGCGCTGCGCAAAAAACCATCAAAGAGCAAGCTGAGCGCGCTGGCCAGCCTTTCGTAAGCCACCGCTGGTTGGGCGGCATGCTGACCAACTACAAAACTATCCGCGCCTCTATCCGTCGCCTGAGCGATCTGACTGCTCAGAGCCAGGACGGTACTTTTGCCAAGCTGACCAAGAAAGAAGCGCTGATGCGTTCACGCGATATGGACAAGCTTGAGTGCTCCATCGGCGGTATCAAGAACATGGGTGGCCTGCCAGATGCCATGTTTGTTATCGACGTAGATCACGAGCGTATTGCGATTCAAGAAGCCAACAAACTGGGTATCCCTGTTATTGGTATCGTTGATACCAACTCCAGCCCAGAAGGCGTTGACTATATAATCCCCGGCAATGACGACGCTATCCGCGCTATCAAGCTGTACGCTACTGCTGTAGCTGACGCCTGCCTGGAAGGTAACAAGTCTGCTGGTTCTGTGCCAAACAAAGACGAATACGTAGCGGCTGAAGAAGGTTCTGCTGAGTAATTCGCCGGTCGTAATTACACGACCATATAAGCCCTCCCCAGGCTGTCGCGCGACAGCGGGTGGGCTACCGAAGAGGGGGCTTGGCCCCCTTTTTTCCAACAAGTATTCGAACACTTTTTTTGAGGAATAAACCATGAGCGCTGTGACTCCTGCACTAGTAAAAGAACTGCGTGATCGCACTGGCCTGGGAATGATGGAGTGTAAAAAAGCTCTGGGCGAAGCCAATGGCGACATCGAGCTGGCCATCGAAAACCTGCGTAAAGTTTCTGGCCTGAAAGCGGCTAAAAAAGAAGGCCGTACCGCAGCTGACGGCGTTGTTGCCGTTAAAGTTGCCGCTGACAACAGCTACGGCGTAGCGGTAGAAGTTAACTCTGAAACTGACTTTGTTGCGCGCGATGCCGGCTTCCTTGCGTTTGTAAACAGCGTGCTGGAAAAAGCATTCACCGCCAAGCAAACCGATGTTGCTGCCCTGATGGCTGGCGAGTTGGAAACTGCGCGTGAAGCGCTGGTGCAAAAAATCGGCGAAAAAATCAGCGTGCGTCGCGTTGCCCTGGTTGAAGGTGGTGTAGTGGGTGGTTACCTGCACCTGAACAACCGCATCGCGGTTCTGGTGCAGCTGGAAGGTGGTAGCGACGAAGTGGCTAAAGACGTTGCTATGCACGTTGCTGCGGTTAACCCACAAGTGGTTAGCTCTGATCAAATGCCTGCTGAGTTGGTTGAGAAAGAGAAAGAAATCATCCGCGCTCAACCCGACATGGCCGGTAAGCCTGCTGAAATCGTTGAGAAAATGATTGGCGGTCGTATTAACAAGTTCCTTAAAGAAGCGAGCCTGGTTGATCAGCCTTTCGTTAAAAACCCAGAGCAAACCGTTGCTCAGTTCGCCAAAGCTGGTGGCGCTGTAGTTAAAAACTTTGTACGCCTGGAAGTGGGTGAAGGTATCGAGGTTGCCGCTGTTGACTTCGCTGCTGAGGTTGCTGCTCAGGTAGCTGCTAGCAAGGCTTAATTGGTTGTTGCTAGCGGGCTTAATCCTTAATCAGGATTGCTCCAGTAAAAATAAAAAGAGGCCGGGTGGCGACGCCCGGCCTCTTTTTTTCTGTTAAACTGCAGCGATTTTTTGCGCCCTGCAGGTGCACGCCTGTCAGTCGGAAACCACTTTAAACGGAGTCTTGCTATGTCCAGCCCCAGAGATAAAAAATACAAGCGTATTTTGTTGAAATTGAGCGGTGAGGAGCTGATGGGTACCGAAGGTTTCGGTATTGACCCAAAAGTTCTGGACAAAATGGCTCTGGAGATTGGCCAGTTGGTGGGCATTGGGGTGCAGGTTGGCCTGGTGATTGGCGGCGGTAACCTGTTCCGCGGCTCACAGCTGAGTGCGGCCGGTCTGGATCGCGTTACTGGTGACCACATGGGGATGCTCGCCACTGTTATGAACGCCCTGGCGATGCGCGATGCGTTGGAGCGCTCTAATATTTCCAGTCGCGTCATGTCCGCTATCCCCATGAGCGGTATTGTTGAGCACTACGACCGCCGTCGCGCCATTCGCTTTTTGAGTGCCGGTGAGGTGGTGATTTTCTCCGCTGGTACTGGCAATCCCTTCTTTACTACCGATTCTGCCGCCTGTTTGCGCGGTATCGAAGTTGAGGCAGATATAGTGCTTAAGGCCACTAAGGTCGATGGCGTGTATACTGCCGATCCGAAAAAAGACCCAAGCGCCACCAAGTACGATCGCCTTTCCTATGACGAGGTGCTGGATAAAAAGCTGGGGGTGATGGATTTGACTGCTATTTGCCTGTGTCGCGACCACGATATGCCGGTGCGCGTGTTCCGTATGAACAAGACTGGCGCCCTCTTGAATATCATGGTGGGTAGCGACGAAGGCACGTTGATTGAAGAGGAAAAGAAACATGATTAATGACATCAAAAAAGACGCCGAACACCGCATGAAAAAGGCCATTGAGGCGCTGGTGGTGCACTTCAACAAAATTCGTACCGGGCGCGCCCACCCCAGCCTGCTGGATGGCGTTACCGTGAATTACTACGGCACCGAAACCCCGCTGAGCCAGGTTGCCAACATCAATATTGAAGATGCCCGCACCCTGTCGGTCAGCCCTTGGGAGCGCAACCTGGTGCCTGAGATTGAAAAGGCGATTATGAAGTCGGACCTGGGCTTGAACCCCTCTACCAACAATGGCCTTATTCGCCTCCCGCTGCCGATGTTAACGGAAGAGACGCGCAAACACTTCATCAAGCAGGCCCGTGCCGAGGCCGAAGCCGGTCGTGTCGCCGTGCGCAATGTGCGTCGCGATGTGCTGGGCAGCGTTAAAGCACTGCTGAAAGACAAGGCGATCAGCGAAGATGATGATCGTCGCGCTCAGGACGATATCCAGAAAATCACCGATAAATATATTGCTGAAGTGGACAAGGCTCTGGCGGCTAAAGAAACCGACCTTATGGCCATCTAAGGCACCCCTGTCTAATGGGGCGGAGCCAAGCCCCGCCCTCCTGTACCCCGGTTAGCTACCGGGGTTACACCCTGAAAAAAATCACAACAAAGGGTGAATCAACACCTGATCACTGCCGGGAGAAATGCGTGACCGACAACAGCCTTCGCCATGTGGCAATCATTATGGATGGCAATAACCGCTGGGCGAAACAGCGGGGTATGGCGGGTGTGTCTGGCCATAAAGTTGGTGTTGAGCGCATTCGCGATGTGATGTCCGCCTGCCAGGAATTGGGCGTAGATGTCCTGACTGTCTTTGCCTTTAGCAGCGAAAATTGGAAGCGTCCGCCACTGGAGGTGGAGGCGCTGATGTCGCTGTTTCAGTTGTATCTTAAAAACGAAGCCAAAGCGCTAAAAAAGAAAGATGTGGCGCTACGGGTGATAGGTAATCGCAGCCGTTTTAGTCCCTCTATTCAAAAAGCTATAGCTGCCGCTGAGGAAACTACTCGCGGCGGTAAAACTACCCTGGTCATAGCGGCGGATTACGGTGGCCGCTGGGACATAGCCCAGGCGGCACAAAAGCTCGCGCAGCAGGTAGCTGCTGGCGAGCTGTCTGCCGATGCTATAGATGAAACCCTGCTGGATGAGTACACCAGTCTGGCGGATTTGCCACCTC
>JBNLGJ010000012.1:0-51110 GCA_050305995.1 Cellvibrio sp. | reverse complement strand
CCCCACAACACCCTGCGTGCGGCTCCGCACAGGGCGTTTCCTGAAAAATTAAACGAGTTGGCCGCTTAGCTCCATCTCGCCCCGATGTTGGATATACGAGTTCGCCGCTATTTCTTTAAGCCCAAACAGGCAAAGGCAGCGGATAAACCACTGTTTTTTGTCGTTAAGAATCACTAAGAATGGGCTATCGAGTGAAAGAAGATATTGTTATAGAAAAATTAAAATTAGATCATACTCAGGAGCTGTATGAACTAACGGAAGCAAATCGTGAATATTTACGAGAGTGGCTTCCGTGGTTGGACCAGATAAAATCTAGCTCCGACACAAAGAAGTTCATCGAATCCGCAATTAAAGAGTCTTCCGCAGGCGGCGCCCCAAACTTTGCAGTTCTGTGCCAAGGTTCTATCTGTGGTGTCGCAGGTTTTCACGAGATAAACAAGCAGCACAAGATAGGCTCTATCGGTTATTGGCTGGCACAAAATTATAGTGGCAACGGCATTATCACCATGGCAGTTAAAGAGCTCCTAAAAATTGGGTTTAGTGAGTTTAACCTCAATAAAATTGAGATACGCTGCGCCGAGGCTAACTTAAAGAGCCGAGCTATTCCGGAGCGCCTTGGCTTTACTTATGAGGCAACTTTAAGGCAGTGCGAGTGGCTTTACTCAAAATATGTAAACCACGCAATCTATTCAATACTGGCATCAGAGCACGATGCTTAAATCGAGCAGCAGGAGTTTCTAGCGCCTCCTCCCAGCAGTCCTCAGGGGACCACAGTTACCATTTGCTAGTGGTTAGCATTTAACATTCGCTATTAAACGCTGATCTTCCTACTGCGAACTTTCACCCCATAAGTACACACCCATGCTGGGCGTAGCAAGCAGCCCCCCCAAAAAGCTGGACATTATAAGCAAGTTAAGAACATTGAAGAAAATCTAACTTGTACTAGGGTTAAATGTGTTTATTCCGACATTTAACTGACAACAAGGTGTATCTATTATGGATTTAGATTCAGCAATTCAAAAACATAGCGAATGGAAAACAAAGTTTCGCACGGCAATATCTAAGCAAGAGAGTTTAGACGCGCCAACAATTTCAAAAGACAACTGCTGTGAACTTGGCAAGTGGTTACACGGCGAGGCCAAGTCAAAATTTTCAAAATTATCCAGTCATGGCGAATGTCTCTCTAAGCATGCAACCTTTCATTTAGAAGCAGGTAAAGTGGCGGCGCTAATAAATTCAAAAAAATACCAAGAGGCAGAGAGCGCAATTAGTGCTGTAAGCAGTTACGCTAGTGCATCAAATGCGGTAGGAGTTGCAATATTGAAGCTTAAAAAAGAAGCCAATTTATAATTCTCTAAATAAAACAATTACAAAATGCACATAAATCGGGTAAGGAGGAGTTTCTAGCTCCCCCTCCCCACAACACCCTACGTGTGGCTCCACACAGGGCGTCCCCTAAAGATAGTGAATTTCTAGCCAGCGAACACGTATCCAAAGCAATCCTAAGTTGGCAAAGAAGTCATTGTTTAGTGCCATATGAATCGCGACTGTCTTCGGCCGCCTCGCCTTCAGGCTAAGCCATGTATGATGTTTCTGTTCGTCAGTTTGTAGCTTTGCTAGCGGGTTACCCTTCCCTTCGGTCACTCGCACATTCGTGCAAGGGCTAGGCTTCGGCTCCTCCCCATAGGCACTCAGGACACTGCAGTTGCCATTCGCTAGTAGTTAGCGTTTAATATTCGCTATTAAGCGGTGATCTTCCTACAGGGGATTTTCACACCATCAGTTAAACTGACAAAGAAATGGAGATCATCGTGAACATAAAGTTTAAGAGTCTTATTATTGGCGCCGCTTTAGGGGTAATTGTATTTCAAATAGCTATTTATTTTATTGGCTATACCGTTGCAATCGCACTCCCTTCTTCTCTCTCAAACTGGGCTGCCGAACACTCAGCCACCACGCTTGTAATTTTCGTTTGGGATCTGCTCGCTGTACAGTTTCTTGGTGTTGGCGTATTGGCTGCACTATCAACATACGTTCTTTTAAAGCACTCGCATTTAAAATGGTTATACGCAGCAATCGGTTTTGTAACAGCAGAAACAATTAGCTCATACTCGTGGCTATTTTATTCGACACCACACCAACATTTTTCAAAAAACAGTTACCCTTTATTTACGCCACATTTTATTGTGGTCTGCCTTTGCGTTTTTATCGCGGCTAGTTTTGGCAGCAAAAGCAAAAAAGTTTAACAAAGCATCACACCCTAACCAAATGCAGGAATTAGATGTTTGTGGGCAATGGGTTATATACCATATTCATACAAAGCCCATATAGTGCCGACAATACTGATTGAAGGTGGCTTAGCTGCATGCATTAACACCTCTCAATTGATCATTTTACCAATGTATTAATGGTAATTTTAAAAATGAAAAATAATGAGCAAGAAAAATGAAACCATTGTTTAAAATATTTATAGTTAGCTTATTTTGCTGCGGACTAATGGCATGCGGCGGCAGCAATAATCAAGTTAATATCAACCAATCAGAAGTTATTCCTGAAACTACTGATCCAGCCTCTGTTATTAAACCCTCTTATGAACAGGCAGAACTTGATATTCAACTAACCGACTTCTACGAGCAATGGAAAGCGGTCTATTTACGGCAAGGATGTGGCAATGGACGTTACTTTGTTGATGTTGTTGGAGATGGTAAAAACATAGAAGGTGGAACGGCGGATTCAACACTGAGCATTTCTGAAGGGCATGGTTACGGTATGTTGATTACTGTAATGATGGCGGATTTTGATCCCGATGCACATAAGATATTTAACGGCATGGTGTACTTCTTTCACGACCATCCGGCAAAATCAAATGCGGGGTTAATGGCTTGGAATCAATTGAGAAACTGTCAGAATGCAGGTGATGATGTTGGTGGCGACAATAGCGCTACTGACGGTGATCTCGACATCGCCTATGCATTATTATTAGCCGATAGCAAATGGGGAAGTAGCGGCGAAATAAATTATAGAGCTGAAGCAAGCAAGGTTATTTCAGCAATTAAACAGTTGGAAATTGATCCTGTAAGTCAGTTTGTTCGAATCGGTGATTGGGTTGATCGCGTTGACAATAATCAATACGTTCACACAACTCGTTCTTCCGATTTTATGGTTTCGCATTTTAAAGCATTTGCCGACATCAGCGCAGATAACAGCTGGTATTCCGTGAGGGATCAAACCTATTTAATCATTAATCATATTCGCGATTCATTCAGCCAGGGCACGTCGCTGATTCCTGACTTTATTGTTGATGTTCCTGATTACCCTCGGCCAGCAGAACCAAATTTTATAGAGGGTACTGGTGATGGTGAGTACTCCTGGAATGCGGTTCGCTACCCCTGGCGTATTGCTCTTGACTACATACTCTACGATGAGCAAAGAGCATTTGATGCTTTAGTACCAATTAATATCTGGATCAAAAAGGCCACTGGAGGCGATCCTAAAAACATTGCCGAGACTTATACCCTGAAAGGAGAGCACTTGGAGGAAAGTGGCTTTGACTCAATGGCTTCGGTATCGATGTTTGCTGTAGCTGCCACTATAGATGAATCTAACCAACAGTGGCTGGATGATCTGTGGCTGGATATAAATCAAAAGCCCATCAACAATGAGGACTATTATGGCAATACGTTAAAGCTACTATCTATGATTACCATTACCGGACACTGGAAGAAACCTTAATAATTAGCATTCCAGCAATATTTATTAATCCGGCGATGAATATTGTCGGATTAATAGTGCGGCACAGGGATGTGCTGCCGTCAGCTGGCGGCTGGCGGCTGGCGGCTGGCGGGTTAATATTAGTGTGATTTTTAAGCAATTTTAAATCGCAATGATTAGTTGAGCTTTATCTTTCTTCGTGCAACTTTTGCGTATCAAAGCCGCTGCAGGCTGTGTTAACGGGTTTGCTCAAGGAGCAACTGTTCAAGTATAAATCGGCAAAAATGCCATTCTGCATTGGTTACTATTTCTCCGCTGCCTTTAACTCAGTGTTTGTCGGCCACTTGTTAGCACTTGCAGGCAACTGGCTAAATCTGCAGCTGTTTGCCGGGGCTAAAAGCTTCATATGAGCCATTGAATTTGCAAACTGAACAAGCAATCTCTGACTATAATGCTGATTCCTTATTCGCCTTTAATTGCTCCGAACTATTAATTGCCCCGAACTATGGCTTTTACATCCCACTACATTTGCACTCAGGGTGCGCATTAATGCGCAAACAGACCTGGTTGCTACTGGGAAGCGCCCTGCTCTTGTTACTGAGCCTGGTGGCTGCGGCCAATATGAATTCCGCACTAATGCAACATGTGATGCAAACCCGCTATGGCGCCGATGGCGTAGCCATACTGGGTGCCTGGACGCGCCTGCAAAGCGAAGCAGCCAGCAAACCAGTTAGCGACCAATTGAGCGAAGTTAACCAGTTTTTTAACCGTAATATCCGTTACACCGAAGATGCCCAGCTGTGGAAGAAGAGCGATTACTGGGCCACACCACTGGAAACCCTGGGCAGCCGCGCAGGCGATTGCGAGGACTACGCCATCGCTAAATACTTAACTCTGCTCAACCTGGGTGTGCCGGTAAGCCAGCTGCGCCTGATTTATGTAAAGGCGCAAATCGGCGGGCCGCAAAGCAAAATATCTCAAGCCCATATGGTGCTGGGTTACTACGCCAGTGCCAATGCCATACCGCAAATTTTGGATAGCCTGATTACCGAGATACTGCCGGCCAGCCAACGGCCAGACTTGCACCCGGTTTTCAGTTTTAACAGTGAAGGACTCTGGATTGGCAACCAGCAAACCAATGCCGATCCAACAGCGCGCTTGTCGCGCTGGCGGGATTTGTTAACCCGCGTACAGGCGGAAGGGTTTAGTCTGCCAAATAAAGCTCAGGCGCCTGCAGCAGGCAATATAGCTGTAGCGCCTACCGCGTCGCTTGTCATTATTAAAGGCCATTAACCATATGTCGCTTATCAAACAGCTTTGGCTTGGAATAGTTGTTCTTTTATTGCTGGCTCTAGGTGGCAGTTTTGCCATAAGTTTTTATTCAGCCAAAACCTATCTGGAAGAACAACTCAGCCTTAAAAACATAGATAACGCCACCAGCCTGGCACTATCTATGTCGCAGATGGAAAAAGACCCAGTCACCCTGGAGCTGTTGATTAGCGCTCAGTTTGACGCTGGCCACTATGAGTCGATCAAGCTGTATGACCCACAAAACCAGTTGCTGGTGGAGCGCCAATTTGATGCCCCTGTCGCGCTAAATGTGCCCCAGTGGTTTAGTCACTGGATTCAATTTCACCCCAAAACCGGTATAGCGCAAATTCAAGATGGCTGGCAGCAGTACGGCCACCTGGAAGTGAAAAGCCACTCTGGCTTTGCCGTTGAGTCGCTGTGGAAAAGTGCCCGCGAGCTGTGCGGCTGGTTTGTGATTGCCACCCTGATTAGCGGCCTGTTTGGCAGCCTGGTATTACGCTATGTGTCGCGCCCGCTCGATTTGGTGGTATCCCAGGCAGAAGCGATTGGCGAGCGCCGTTTTGTTACTTCAGACGAGCCACGCACGACCGAATTCCAGCGCGTAGTCCGCGCGATGAACCGGCTCTCCAACAGTGTGCGCTTGATGCTGGAAAAAGAGACCCGACAACTGGACGGCCTGCGTCGCGAATCCCAACGCGATTCACTCACCGGGCTGTGCAACCGTAACCACTTTCTTAATATTCTCGACAGCAAGTTAAAAGATGATAACCAGAGCCAGCAGGGGCTGCTCGCCATAGCCCGCTTGCACGATCTGGCGGCTTTAAATACCCGCTTTGGCCGCCAACATACCGACGAGCTAATTCGCAGCCTGGCACTGGTATTTGAACAGCTCGCCGAGGAACACCAGGAAAGTATTGCCGGGCGACTCAATGGCAGTGATTTTGCCCTAATCATTCCCAGTGAGCTGGCGGCACCACTTATTTCTGCCAAATTGGATTCACGCTTGCAACAGCAAATTAGCGCTAGTGGTTTCGGTGATCTGATCTTACCTTTGGCCTTAATTCAGTACCACCAGGGTGATGATCGCAGCAATCTGCTGCACAGATTAGATGGCGCCCTGGCGGAGGCGGAAATGAAAGGCAACCGGGTTACCCTGATTGCTGCCGCCGGCAAGAGTCCGCAGCTAAACCACAGCCTCGAGCATTGGCGCAGCGAAATTAGCGAGGCCCTGGCGGACAAGCATCTGCGCCTGGGCAGCTTTCCGGTTAAAAATAGTCAGGGCGACTTGCTGCACTGGGACGCGCCAGTGCGCCTGGAGTTGGATGGAGAGCTGCGCCCGGCCGGTTATTTTATGCACTGGGCCAAACGCCTGGGGCTGCTACCCAACCTGGACCTGGAAGTGGCCAGAGCAGCCCTGCAACAAATTGCTCTGCAACAGCAACCGCTAGCCATTAATATTTCCGCCGACTCACTGTGCAACACCCACTTTCGCTCCCAGCTGTTGCAATTACTGGAGCAGCAAAAAGCCAAAGTGCCTTTGTTGTGGATAGATTTCCCGGAGATTTGCGCGCTGCGCCATTTGGAAGAGTTGCGCGGCTTTTGCACCCAGCTATCACGCTTGGGCTGCCACCCTGGATTGGAACACTTGGGGATGGAGTTTAGCGAATTTCAATTGTTGCAGGATCTTGGCCTAAGCCATTTAAAAATAGATTCAGCGCTGGTGCGCGACATTCACTTAAACGCCGCCAACCAAAGCTTTTTACAGGGGCTCTGCCGCATTGGCCATTCACTGGGAGTGGTGATGATCGCCGAGGGCGTACAAACCCCAGCGGAACTCCAAACACTGGCCAATCTGGGATTGGATGGTTTTACTGGCCCGGCACTCTCCGCTTAAGTATTAAAAACTCTGACCCATAAAAAAACCTGTGCGAACACAGGTTTTTTTATGGGCGAAAAATTAACAATATTAAATATTCAAATCTTCATCGTCACCCAGCACATAGACAGATTGGCGCTCGTCGCGCAACAGCCGACGGTTGAGCAACTTGCCCTGAGCCGCCTCGGGTAAATCCGTAAAACGAATCACGCCCTTTTCAATCAGCAAGTTGATTACGTCTTCCAGTACCCGCACCATTGACTGATCGGTTTGCTCCAGGCTCAGCTGGTTTTGTGACTTAAGCGACTGCAAATAATCCTGCACTTCAGCAGCATTTTCGTCCACCCACACAAAGCCATCCTGAGGTTCGCGACTTATTGCCTCTATCAAGCCCTGGATATTTTTCTTGGCGTACATAATTATCCTTTGTAAAGCGCCCCCAAAGGGGCGCCACCTGCTTAGTTGGTAATTAAATAACCGGCAGCTTTGAGCTGAGTAATTATGTCGGCATCCGAGTTACTGTTTACCAGATTAATACCGTTGAGCAAGATTTGCTGGTCGGTCGCAGAGGCAGTATAACCCCCTGAATAGCCGCCATCGCTACTAATGTGCACAGTGGTAGACATCTTCGTTGAGTCATAAGTAAAGTGCAGATAATTGGTAAGGTTTGAGGCGTTCTCCCCTTGCAACAAATCTGCAACGTCTAGTTTATCCCCCTGCGCTTTACTAAAGTCGGAAATGGTGTCTACAACGGGAGAGCCAGCACTACCCTGGTCACCCAAGCTCCACTTAAAGGTATCTGCCCCCAGGGAGCCAGAGAAGCTATCAGCGCCACTACCACCAATCATAAGCTCAGCATCCGCAGTGCCCACCAGGGTGTCATTCCCTGAAGTTCCAACAGTGGACAAACCTGCTCCTGCACCTATAACAGCAATACTAGCGGTTGCGGTGCTAGTGCCACCATGCCCATCACTGATGGTGTAAGTAAAGCTGTCGCTTGCCACTTGGCCTTGCTTGAGATAATCAAAACCTGAGCCGGCACTGTAACTAAAGCTGCCGTCAGAATGAATTACCAAGGTAGAGCCACTGGCCAGGGTTACCGACTGACCATCGCTAACCGCTGCACCATTTATCTGAGTTACAGTAAGGCTATCGCTATCCGCATCGGTATCGTTACTGATCAAGCGCGAACTGCTGGCCGAACTAATGGTTAAGGTTCCGCTCTCATTTACCACATAGGAATCTGCTGACTTGGCAATACCAGTGCCTTGAAAGTTGGTAATAAAGTAATCACCACCATCACCTGTACCGTTGTAGGTATTCAGTGCATAAAAACGAATACTGTCAAAAACCACAGAACCAGTATCAATGGTAAATGTGCCTTTGTCAGAAGAACCTGAAAGCTGAAAGGTATCAGAGGCCACCACAACACCATTGTAAGAAGCCTGCCAAAAGCCAACCTCACCACCATTTTCACCGGGGAACAAATTACTCACACCAAAAGTGGCGTGGTTAATAACGCCCGTGTTGAAAGTGATAGCGATGGATTCCGAGGTGCCCGTAGTTTGATCATACTCAATTTGCTGAGTAACTTTATTAGTATCTGTGCGTGGCGAGCCATCAACACCCAATGCATGATCCGATGCCCGTTCGTAGCTGCTGCCCAGCGTACCGTTAGCATTATAAAAAGCCATGCTCACACCTTTGGAGCTTAAGTTGGTCCAATTATCGGTAGAGGTATTACCAATATTGACACTGTAAGCAGATGTTTGCGGATCGTTAACCGCCACGGGCGCTGTGTTACCAGAGATATTTACGTTAACTGTAGCGGTTGAAGAATGCGCGCCTAAATCATCTATCGCCTCAAACACGATTGAGGCAGCCCCCACAAAATTGGCTTTTGGTACAAAAATAAGGTCTGCCGCTTGAGCAACAGTTAAGGTCATTGCGGTAGTGACTTTGGTAGTTCCATCAGACAAATACAAGAAACCATCGGCGGCAGGTGGCAAGTTAGTAACCTTGACACCAGCAACTGTTCCATCGATATCGGTCGCTGTAAGCGCTACATGAACGCCAGAATTTCCTTTGTTGCCGCTATAAGCTCCGTCATAAGCAACCGGGGCATCATTAACAGGGCTCACTGCAATATTCACGGTAACCACATTGCCATCGACGGTGCCGTCGTTGGCGCGATAGCTAAAACTGTCAGCAGTGGTTTCGCTGCCATCGTGGGTGTAGCTGAAGGTGCCATCGGCATTCAGCGTAAGAGTGCCGTGGGCCGGGCCAGTTACCAGAGCTGCGGTGAGTGGATCGCTTTCAGCATCGCTATCATTGGCCAGTACGCTGGCGGCGCCGCCAACCAGGACTGTTGCCGTGCCGCCTTCGCTAACGCTGATGCTGTCGGCAACAGCAACCGGGGCGTTGTTCACGGCATTAACCGAAAGGTTCACAGTTGCCTCATTTGATACCGCACCGCTCGCATCTTTGATGGTGTAGGTGAAACTGTCAGCGGTGGTTTGGCTACCGTTGTGGGTGTAGCTCACAGTGCCATCAGCATTAACGCTGACGGAACCATTGGCGGGGCCACTGACGATTTGAATGCTGGTGAGATCCAGCGCGTTGTCTGCGTCGGTATCGTTGCTGGCGAGATTGATAACAACAGCATCACCTTCGTTAACGCTGGCGTTGTCGGTGTTGGCAACCGGGGCATCGTTAACTGGCGTTACCGCAATATTCACGGTCACTACATTGCCATCAACTGTGCCGTCGTTGGCGCGGTAGCTGAAGCTGTCGGCAGTGGTTTCACTGCCGTCATGGGTGTAGCTGAAGGTGCCGTCGGCATTTAGCGTCAGGGTGCCGTGGGCCGGGCCAGTTACCAGAGCAGCGGTGAGTGGATCGCTTTCAGCATCGCTATCATTGGCCAGTACGCTGGCGGCGCCGCCAACCAGGACTGTTGCCGTGCCGCCTTCGCTAACGCTGATGCTGTCGGCAACCGCAACGGGCGCATCGTTGGCTGGTATAACCAAGATTTTAATTGTGCTGGTGGTAGTACCTCCGTTGCCATCACTAATGGTAACGACAAAGGAATCATTGCCGCTGAAGTTAGCATTGGGAATGTACGTGAATTCACCGGAGTCAGCATTAAGTGAAACCACCCCGTGAGATGAAGCACTGGAAACCGCATAGCTGAGCGTATCACCATCTATATCACTGGCAATCACATTGCCTATTTTGGCAACATCCTCATCAGTAACTATATTTTGGTCAGCACTAACTGGCGCATCGTTAACCGGGTTAACTGTCATGTTGATAGTGCTGGTACTAATGCCGCCCTTACCATCACTGATAGTTACCACAAAGGAATCATTGCCGTTGTAATTGGCAGTTGGCGTGTAAGTGAATTCACCGGTTGTCGCATTGAGCGATACAGAACCATGAGTCGCGGCACCAGTAACGGCATAGCTCAAGGTGTCACCATCCACATCGGTGGCGACCACAGTACCGGTTTTGGCAACGTCTTCGTCGGTAGTAAGATTTTGATCTGCGCTTACTGGAGCGTCGTTAACAGGGTTAACGACGATGTTGATAGTGCTGGTGGTAGTACCGCCATTACCATCGCTTATGGTGACAACAAAGGAGTCGAGTCCATTGTAATCCTGAGCTGGAGTATAGGAGAAAGCTCCCGACCCACGACTAAATACCAAAGTGCCATGATTAGGCTGATCAGTGACGAGATAGCTAAGTGAATCGCCATCTAAATCTGAGGCTACTATTTTGCCAGATATAGAGACATCTTCATCTGTAGTTAAATTTTGATCAGCACTGACAGGCGCATCGTTAACAGGAATAACGCCAATTGCCACCCTACTGGTAACCACCCCACCCTGACCATCGCTAACAGTTACAACAAAGCTATCGTCACCATTAAAGTTGGCAGTTGGTGTATAAGTGAATTCACCTGTAGCCGGGTTAAGACTAACGCTGCCATTGGCGGGATTAGTGCTCAGGCTATAGCTGAGGGTATCGCCATCCACATCACCGGCCACAACTTGTGAGCTAACTGAGGTGTCTTCATTAGTTGTTAATTGCAGGTCACGAGTGACAGGGGCATCGTTTACAGGAATTACCGCTATAGCAATTTGACTCACGCTGGTGTTGTCATGGCCATCAGTCACATTAACGCTAAAGCTGTCTGGGCCGTTGTAGTCCACATTGGGGGTATAGACGAACTGACCGGTAACTGGATCGAGGCTGAGGGTGCCATTAGCCGGGCCAGCTGCCAGGCTGTAGGTGAGGGCCTCACCTTCAAGATCGCTGGCAATTACCTGGCCCAAAAGCACCTGATCTTCGTCCAGAGCAAGTGATTGATCAGTAACTTCAGGGGGCTGGTTGGTTGGGTTTTGGCCACTAGTTACCAATGGTTGTGGGCCGTTTACATTTGACGGATCAAATTGGTAAGTTTGATTGCCAGTGGTTTCCAGCACCCGGCTAAGCTCCACAAAGCTGTGACCTTCGTTGCCAGCCGTACCTGCGCCAGTGTTGCCCGCCGCAGTCTCCTCCAGGTTATCAAGCAGGTCGCCGCCCTGATTCAACACAGTTAACGCCTGCTGAACTGAGGCATCATCCAATTTGGCTTCGTCTTCAGTAGTGGCCGTACTCTGCAGTAGATCGCGGCTCATAGCCACTTCCACACCGCCGCTAAGGGTTATGGTTTCACCTGGGCTGAACTGCAGCTCAACGCGCGCGCCTGGAGCAGTAATGATGACCTCACCTTCGTTTAATACCGAATCGACACTGAGCGGACGAAGACTGCCATCGGCGGCTTTAGCCCAAGCTTGTCCCTGAAGAAATGCAACTGTTGCTATGGCGTTGTTCATGCTGGCTCCTGAATCCCAAATAAGGTGATTAGGGGAAGCGGAGTCAAACCCGCAAGATTCCCCAGTTGAATGGAATTCTAGGTGACGAGGAAATTTACGCCATTGTACTAATGGACAATATAAGGGGGTTTACTTAGAAGATTTAGCAATTAATTTGGCGCTTAATGCATTTTTGCAATCTAAACCGAGGGTAAATACAAGAGCTTTAGCCATTTTTGCCGGCGATCGCCAACACCAACTGCAGGCGATCGCGAACCTTGAGCTTATCAAACACCGAGCCCAGGTGCGCTTTGACGGTGCGCTCGGTAATGTCCAGATCCCGCGCCACCTCTTTGTTGGTCTTGCCCGACGCTACAGCCTCGGCCACCAGACGCTCGCGCTGGGTTAACTGGCTGAGATCCACCTCTGGCGACGCCGGAAGCTGTACTGCGGTGGCAGTAATCAGCTGGCGCATCAATTCCGACCCTAACCACAGACCTGCGGCAGTAACTACAGTTACGACCTGCTGCAACACCTCTGGCACCGCCAGATAATGCAGATAACCGCTGGCCCCCGCCTCTATAGCAGCGCGCGCTTCCTGCGGGCTCTCGATACCGGTCAAGGCAATTACCTTATGGCCACTGCGCACTAACTTACGGATGCTGATAAAGCTCGCATCATCCACCAGCAACAACCACAGTAATGCCCCTTGGGGTATTACACCCGGCAGCTGCTCAACTTGGCGAACCCGATTAAAGGCCTGCTGCCAGCGGGGTGAGCTCACATGGGGTGGTGCTATAAAAATATGTTCCATCAGCGTTCGGTCAAAGCATTTTGTTTGGCGCGCAGCACCGGTTTCAACAAGTAGGAGAGCACAGTCTTTTTGCCAGTGAGGATATCCACCTGGGTCATCATGCCCGGCATAATTGGCAGCTTGGGATCAAAACCGGCGCGATCTGTGCGCACTCGAACTATGTAATAAGTGCGATCTTTTTCGTCGGTGATGGCATCCGGGCTAATCAACTCAACGGTGCCATTTAAACCGCCGTAAATGACAAAATCGTAGGCGGTAAATTTAACAATCGCCTTTTGCCCTGGATGCAAAAAGGCAATATCACGTGGCGACACCTTAGCCTCCACTAAAAGTTGGTCATCCAGCGGCACCATTTCAACCACTTCCCGCCCCGGCTGCACCACCCCACCAACAGTATTGGTAAAAATTCGCTGAATAGTGCCGCGCACAGGCGCGCGAATTTCGGCGTACTTGATGCGGTCGGCAAGGCCAGTACCTGACTCTGTTAGCGCGGCGATTTTGCCCAGCACTTCGGACAACTCAGTGCGCCATTTATTTTTTTCGTTTAACTCAGTTTCATGCACTTTGCCCTGAGACTCTTCCACCGCCAGCAGCAAACGTGACTCCTGAGCTTGCGCTTGCTCTTTATCACCCTTTGCGCGAGCCACTTCACCTTCCAGGCGAAGAATTTCCACTTCGGAAATGGCACCACTGGCCAACAGCGGGCGAGTGACATTTAACTCTTGCGTTGACAAATCCAAGGAGCGCCTGGCCTGTGTTAGCTTGGCCCGCACCTCTTCCAGCTCTTGCTGACGTTGATCAAGTTGGCTTTGCGCAATACTCAACTGCTGCTTCAACTCATTTTGACTGGAGTCGTAGAGCTTGCGCTCGTGCTCGGCAATATCGGGCGCAGCAGTGGTTATATCCTCTGGCAGTTTAAAGGCATTGCCAGAGGTTAATGCCTGCAACCTCGCCGCACGCGCCTGTAGCGAAATATATTCCGCACGGTTTTCACGGTAACTGGAAATAAAACGGGTGGGATCAATTTTTAACAGCAGCTCGCCCTTCTCAACCACCTGCCCCTCATGGACCAACACATCTTCCACTACGCCGCCATCAAAGGACTGCACTATCTGCAACTGCGATGAGGGAATTACCTTGCCCTCGCCCCGAGCCACTTCATCAACCGATGCGAACGCGGACCAAAGCAATAACACCAACATAATCAGAGCCATAATCCGCAACAGTGCCCGGGCGCGCACTGGCTCCTGCTGCAAGCGCGCCCAATCAGCATCGGCAACCCAATCCTGTGGTTTTTCATGCAGCGGCTGCAGCCAACGCTCGTAGGCCTTATCTATTAAGCGGCTGGCGGGAATCCCTAATTTATTTAACCAACGGCCGAGCGCTTCAAAAAAACGCCTGTCGAGAGAAGCACTCATTTAATTGGCCCTCCCGATACGCCCTTGACGCAGCGCTTCGACCACTTGCTCTTTGGGGCCATCGGCAACAATTTTGCCCGCATCCATCACAATGATGCGATTTACCAGCTCCAACAGCGAGGTGCGGTGAGTTACCACTAGCAAGGTTTTGCCCTGAGCGAACTGGGCAATATTGCGTTTGAATTCTTCTTCGGTGGTGTGATCCATTGCGCCTGTCGGCTCATCGAGCAAAAGGATAGCAGGATCATTAAGCAGCGCACGCGCGATAGTCACACTTTGACGCTGTCCGCCAGAGAGCAACTGGCCATGTTCGCCCACCGGCATCGCCAGTCCCATAGGGTGACTATTCACAAAATCTGATAACCCACTTAAACGCACAGCATTTAGTAACGCCTGATCATCAGCCTGGGGCGCGGCCATTAAAATATTGTCGCGCAGGCTGCCGAAAAACAAATTCACATCCTGGGAGACATAGCCAATATTGCGGCGCAATTCGGCGGGGTCTAGTTGACGCACATCTATGGAATCTATCAGCAGGCGGCCGCCGGTCGGCTGATACAAACCGGCGATAAGTTTTTCCAAAGTAGTTTTACCTGAGCCGTTGCGCCCAAGTATGGCGACACGCTCCCCCGGCTGAATTTTGAAGCTAACCGAGCGCAATACCTCGCGCTCATCTTGTGGATACTGAAAGTCCACATTATGAAATTCAATCGCTCCCGACAAGCGCGGGCGACTAATCCACTCGGCATTTTCCGGGCGCTCTACTGGCTTTTCCATCACCGCATTAAGTGACTCTAGCGCCGTGGCCGCCGAATGGTATTGCATTAGCAATCCGGCCACCTGGGTAATTGGCCCGAGAATTCGCCCTGAGAGCATGTAAACAGCAATGAGCGCACCCTGGCTCAACTCGGCATCAATGATTAAATAGACACCGGTGATAATAATGGCAACAGACACCAGCTGTTGCAGCCAAAGCGCACCACTGGTTACCGAGGCGGAGAGCAAACGCATTTTTACCCCCAGGCGCGAAACCACCAGGGTTGTTTTCTCCCAAATCGCTTGCATACGCCCCTCCGCCCCCAGGGACTTTAAGGTCTCCAGGGCCGAGATACTCTCCACCAAAATAGCGTTGCGTTGGGCGCTGGCCTGCATGGATGTCTGGGTGAGCTGATGCATTTTTCGCTGCGCTGCTGCGCTGTAAATCACCATCAACACCACACCGATTAGGATGGGAATCAGTAGCGGCCAGGCAATCAACGCCACCACCAACATGAATAGGAGTACAAATGGCAAATCCACTAAGGTCAGCACCGTCGCTGAGCCGATAAAACTGCGGATAGACTCAAATGACGTTAAGCCTGCAGCGAAGGCCCCTGTGGATACCGGGCGCTCGCTTAACTTCATGCCCAGCACCCGCTCCATAATATTGGCCGACAAGGTGACATCGACTCGACTGGCTGCCAGGTCTACAAACCAGGTGCGCATCATGCGCAATACAAAGTCCGCACTCATCGCCAACAACATGCCCAAGGCGAGAATCCACAGGGTATCTGTGGCGTGATTGGGCACTACCCTATCGTAGACATTCATTACAAACAGGGGAGCGACCAGAGCAAAAAAATTGATCATTAGGGCGGTGAGCAATACATCGCGATAGAGATACTTATGCTCGGCAATCACTCTCCAAAACCAGTGTCCCAGACGCGGCTTGCTAATATCGGCAGCGCGCGCATCAAAGCGCTCCTGCGGGCGCACATAGATGACTTGCCTGCAGTAATCCGCTTCTATGTCTGCCAAATTGCGCGTGACTGGAGCATCGCCAAGCTCTGGGTAAACCAGCTTGACCGTCTCTGCCTGTAGATCCATTTCCAATAGCAGACATGCCTGATTGTTTTGCAGCAAAAGTACGGCGGGAAAAAGCGCGGGATTTAACTGATTAATATTTCGCGCCAGAATTTTACTGGTCAACCCCGCGCGCCTGGCGGCACGCGCAAATAGCGAAGGGGTAAGCTGCCCCTGCTCCAGCGGTAAACCAGCAGTAAGGGATTCAGCTGTTGCCTGTAATTGATGGGCACGAGCAACTAACAACAAGCAATCAAGTAACGGATTGCCCGGAGTGCGCTGGCTATTGCCGGCCACTTGATTGGCCTGCTGGTTATTTAAGCCCTCGGCTTGCGCCGATCCTTCGGACTGGGGTGACGCCAGTGTCATGGGTATGACTCCCTACCTTAACAAGGTTGATTCGCTAGTAAATTAATGGCGACTAGAGAATAGCCAAGAATACCGCTTCGAGCTCGAGAGAGCAGCGGCTCACCCCAACCAGGGCCAAGCTTTTACACAACCGAGTTAGTGATTGCGACTTACCGACACCTCAACGCGGCGATTGGCAGCGCGGCCAGCATCAGTAGCGTTATCAGCTACTGGCTTAGCAGCCCCAAAACCTTCAACTGACATAGGAATCGACTCTAAACCATTGAGCACAAAATAATCGCGCACTGCCTGAGCACGTGCTTTAGACAGACTGGCATTAAGCGCATCTGTGCCGGTGTTATCGGTATGGCCGGCAATTTCAATCTGCACGACTTTTGATGTTGTTTTAATACGCGCAATAAGTTCGTCCAGCTTGGCCAGAGCTTCAGCTTTTAGCTTGGAGCTGTTTAAATCAAACAGTGCATCGCCACTAATGTTGCTTACCTCTGTGATTAATTGCTCACGACCCAGCTCAAGAGGCGCTATATCAGGACACGCAGAACCACTGATATTAAGCTGATCATTTACCTTGATATCTTTTAAGATATCCAGGCTTTCGCGAGAAATACCCAGAGCCACAAGTAGCTTCCCCATAGCTGCCAGTGAGCGAGCATAAGCCACTTCCAAGTCGCCACGGGCGCTAACTAAACTGCGGCTCGCCTGGAAATATTCATTTTCGGCATCCAACAAATCCAACAGCGTGCGCTGACCAATATTGAACTGTTCGTAGTAAGCGTTGCGCACCTTGTCACTGGATAATTTGTGCTGCTCAAGGGAGGTCAATTGTTCACGAATACGTTTTGAGTCGTTATAGGCAATCTGAGTATCCTGGCGCAAATCCATACAAGCCTGATCGCGCTGATCCTTAGCGAGATTTACGCCCTCGTAGGCACGACGCACAGAGGCGCGACTACCTCCGCCGGAGTAAAGGTTGTAAGTGAGGCCCAGCTCAATGGCACTTTCATCGCCAAAACGATTGGGGTCTACTCGCTCATCAAAACCATTTAGATTGCGATTGGTTACCTGGCGAGCGCGCAGTTCAACTTTGGGATAATAGCCGGAACGCTCGGTTTTCACCTTGGCTTCAGCGGCAGAGATATTCTTTATCGCCGCGCGAAATGCTGGGTTGCCAGCGTAAGCTAGTTGCAACATTTCGCGGATATCTGCCGGTAGAGCTTCATCAGCCAACTTGGACTCAAGCAGCTCATCGGGCGGCAACTGGCCCACAACACGCAAGTAGCGGGCGGTTACATCGTGTAAGTTGGAAGCTTCAGTTAACAAGTTTGACTCTGCCAATGCCAGACGCCCGGCGACCTGCTCCAAATCTACCCGACGACCAACACCTGACTTTGTGCGCTCTTCAATTTGACCATAAACTTCTCGGTGCTTGGCATAGTTTTCACGAGCCAAGTCCACTAATTCGCGCGTGCGTTTTACATCCTCAAAGGACTTAACGGCATCCAATGCCGTAGTTTCCACACTGCTTAGCAATTCATAGTAGCTGACCAGACTGACATTCTTGGAGTAATTCACCAAGCCAGAGGTTTTAAAACCGTCGAAGAGCATCTGGGTAAGTGATATTTCACCTTGAGTGGTGGTGTAATCATTGCGGCCATCGTAGTCCCGCCTGGCTCTACCACCACTGGCACTCAAGTCTACCGAAGGCAAATAGCCCGCGCGCGCGACTTTGACATCCTCAACAGTCGCTTTAAAACTGTGCCAACTGGCCTGAACATCGGGGTTAGCTTCTATTGCCTGAAGAGCAACATCTTTCACGGTGAGGCCTGCCGCCTGCACCCATGAGTGTTGGAGACTTACAAAACCGACAGCAAATAAACAAAGACTGCGACTAATTTTAAGGAGCATAAACTTTCTTTGTTTATTGAATAGCAGGTGCGCGTTACTCATCAATTTACCCTGATCGATTGCGAATTCGATGACTTAACCCCATATAGGGGTATTTCAAACTTCCCTTAGGAGCATTTTCACATTTCCAACTGACGCCCAAGGAGCCAGGCTGGCAAGGTGTAAATACTCAGGAGTAGCTTATCCTCACTCACCTGACGACAGGCTAAAGGTCAAGGATATTGAGAATGTTGTAAGCCCCTATTCTGCCCAACTAAGACACAAATGTAATATAAAAACAAACATTTATACCAAGTAGACAGAAAAAATGACACAGAAAACAACATTTAGAGCAAAGCCAATAATACATCAGTCAAGCTTTATGCCACAAGAATCGACATTTTCGCGACTAATTTCACAAAAAATACATTTTTGTTATAAAAATGTCTATTAAATAATCACTTATGGGTGAATAGGTGAAATTTAAAGTCCAATTCATCATCCAGACCAGATTCCACTAGAGGATCTAGCAGTTCATCGCGCAAGCGCCAGGCGAAAGGTGTCATCGTCAATAGCGCGCGGGTATCATCGCCAGCCGCGACTGTTAACCGCTGGTTTAATTCATGACTAGCTACACAAGCGAAGCCCCCTGGACTGGGCATTGCAGGATGAGGCCTGACGTCTGTGTAGAGCTTTTGACGCAACCCCAATAAATGCCGCTCGCCTGGAGTAACTATCAATAAACACCCATTTTGCGCCAGCACCCGCTGCAGCTCTTCATCTTTACTGGGAGCAAAGATACGTGTGACTACATCCAGACTAGCATCCATAAACGGCAGCGAATAATTGGAAGCCACACAAAATTGCGTCGCCAAACCCTGCTGCTTCGCCTTTTTAGCAGCTAGCCGCACCCCCTCTTTAGCAATATCCATCCCTTGCACCCGAAGCTCAGGGCGCTGCTCCTGTATGGCCAGCGAAAAATACCCTTCACCACAGCCTAAATCCAATAACCGACCATCAGATTTCGGCAAAAGATTAAGCAAAGTTTGCCAAAGCACATCAAAATACCCCCGTTGCAAAAACTGCTGCCTTGCTTGCAGTTGCTGCTTAGCATCACCAGGATCGCGGGAGTGCTTGTGTTGTACTGGCAATAAATTTAAATAGCCCTCACGCGCGCGATCAAACTGATGACCGTTAGCACAAACAACACCAGCAAGGGAGTCTTGCAAGGGAGAATGACAAAGAGGACAGCGCAGAAAATTCATGTAATGGAGGGAATGATAAAAGTCCAGAATGACGCCCAACCTGCAAACTTGCAAGTAAACTTGAAGAAATTTTTTGCCACGCACAAAGCTGCCACTGTAAAGCAAGCTGCCTTAAGGGAGCTTGCCAAAAATTGCGGGCCCTAAGTAGAGCCCGCAATAATCGTCACTAGACCTCTTCGTCCAGTTCGTAGCGATCAATAATGTCACGCACCAAACCACTGCGAACAATATCCTCTCGCCCGAATTCGTGGACATGCACATGCGGCAAACCACGCAGGCGGTCAACAGCATCAGCCAACCCATTTGGCCCGCGAATATCGCTTTGCTTGATATCACCATTGATAACGACTTTGCAATCTTCACCAATACGTGTCAGGAACATTTTCATTTGTGCCGGACTGGTATTTTGCGCCTCATCCAAAATCACAAAGGTTTTACTGTTGAAGGTTTTACCACGCATATAAGCAAGAGGTGCAGCCACTATGCGACCATGACGCAGGCAATAGTCGACAGTTCCAGCCCCTAAACGCTCATTGAGAATATCGCGAAATGCATCTATATACACCGCGAACTTCTCATCTAAGTCACCCGGCAAAAAGCCAAGATTCTCTCCCGACTCCACGGCTGGCCGAGTAATTATAATGCGTTCAATACGCCCAGACTCCAAGGCTTCGGCCGCCAGCGCACCGGCGCAATAGCTTTTACCGGTACCAGCAGGACCGATACCAAAAGTCAGCATATTATTTTTGATAGCATTAATGTAGGACTGTTGCGAAGAAGTTTTAGCGTGGAAGGCTTGAGGCGAGCGAGGTGGAGAGTAAGCGGTTTCGACCTGGTGAGAGCGGGACTTGATTTCAACGATATTGTCATCACTTGGTTGGCGCTTTCGCGAATTTTTATGCCGAGCTGATCCGTACTCATTATCGCCATAAAGGTGATGATTCATGTTGCGTCTTGCATGCGATTTTTTCGCCATAAGTGGTAATCCCCTACAGGTTTAAAATTAACAAGAGCTAAAGCTCGATGTTGTGATATCCCCGTGTTGCCAAGGCTGATCTGTGGCTTTTGTTACCTCGTTTAACCTCCAAGAAAAGTGTCAGAAATTGAATTTACATAATTGAGAGTGACAACCAGACTGCACATCAGGATAGACCTGACATCCACAGAGCAAACCTAGGTTCGCTTTGATTTTTCTGGGTTTTTTACCACCCTCAAGCTGATACTAGGCCTATTTTTGATATGGGTCAATTGTTTATTCGCATTAAATTTGCGCCGCCTCTGGCTGCGATTCGACGTTGGCGGCGCGGCAAAAAACTAGCCTTCACTGTCATCCAGCAGACTGTTTTTTACCTTCTTTTTGGGTGGCGCAAAACCGTCAACTTGCACTCCTACTGCGGGCACAGCACTCGGCATACGGCGCTTGCCAATATTCTTTTTATCCCGTTCACGCTGCTTAACTTTTTCCACTGGACTCTTGGCTTTGGTCGACTTTTTATCTTCCGGCTTTTTACTGCCCGCAGCCTTGCCAGAATTTTTTAATTTCTCTGGCCCCTTATATTTTGCCTCCAAGCCAGGCACGCCTACTTTCTCTAATTGAATTTTTAAATATCGCTCTATGCCTTTCACCAGGTTCCAATCACTGGCCATTACCATGGTAACCGCTCTACCCTCTGCATCGCCGCGAGCAGTTCGCCCTATACGGTGCACATACTCATCGCCAGAGTAAGGCACGTCCACATTAACAACCAACTCAACCCCAGGAATATCTAACCCCCGCGCCGCCACATCGGTTGCCACCAATACCTGTGTTCGTCCCCGACGAAATCCGTCCAGCACCTTTCTGCGCTCATCCTGAGTTATATCGCCGTGGAGCGCACCCGTGCGTATATCCAGGCGGCGCAACAGCACTTCCAAGTCCGCCACTCGAACCTTGGTATTAGCAAAAACAATTGCCTTGTTATAAGTCGATTTTTGTAAAAGCGCGACCAGCAACTTATCCTTATGAGCAGCATTGTCAGTTAGTAGCATCTGTTGCTGGATAGCATTGGGGATATCCTCAACATAAACCTCCTCAGCCTCACCCAATACCACTTGCTTGATCAAATGACGCAAGCCTGTCTGCTCCAGAGTCGCAGAAAAAAGCAGGGTTTGACGAGCGCTATCGCAAGTTGCGGTAATTTTTAACACATCCTCACTCAAGCCCATGTCCAGCATTCGATCAGCCTCGTCTAAAACGAGATATTCCAAACCGCTAAAATCAGTTGAATTATCAGCGACATGTTCGGCCAGGCGACCAGGCGTCCCAACCAGAATTTCCGGATTTTTACGCAGCAGGGCTTTTTGATATTTGAGTGCCTCGCCGCCACAAATCATACCCACATTCACCGAGGTGAATTTAAGCAAATCCTGAGCATTTTTTACGATTTGACGAGCCAGCTCCCGAGTGGGAGTCAAAATCAGCATTCGCGTACTCATTGGGTTTTTGGGCTTATTGGCCAATATCCCTTCAAGACACGGAAGTAAAAATGCCGCTGTTTTACCGCTGCCCGTCTTGGAACTTACCAGCAGGTTCTTACCCTCCAGCGCTTTAGGAATAGCCTCCATCTGCACTTTAGTCGGCTCTTCATAACCCAAGGCAACCAAAGCCTTGCGCAACTGGGGTGCAGATAGAAAATCGTAAAAACCCGACATATATATTCCTCAAGTTATCCCCTACTCGGGGCGTAAACTATTGGCACGCTGGCCAAAAGTCGCGCAATTTACGCACCTACCTATATATAAGCAACAACAAACCGGTATTTGCTTTAAATCGCCACCAATCATTCATCTAAGTGCATGAAATTTGAACGCAGCTTGCGTAAAATGCGCGCCCCTATCTTTACTTAACTGCGAGCAAAGAGTGCCATGAGAGTCATGCTAGCCCCGATGGAAGGCGTTGTGGAACACCATGTACGCGCCATACTCACCCGTATTGGAGGGCTGGATGGCTGTGTAACCGAGTTTATTCGCATTACTGATCAAAAGCTGCCCTACAAGGTATTTTTCAAGTACGCCCAAGAGCTGGAAAGCGATTGCCGTACACCCAATGGCGTACCCGTGAAAGTTCAGCTATTGGGCAGCAACCCCGAACCCATGGCGATAAACGCAATGGAGCTTGTCAGTTATGGTGCCCAATCGATCGACCTCAATTTTGGCTGCCCGGCTAAGACCGTCAATTCACATGAGGGGGGCGCCTGCCTGCTCAGAACGCCGACTCGGGTACATGACATCATTAAAGCTGTGCGCGATGCCGTACCTCGCGAAATACCTGTGTCAGCCAAAATCCGCTTGGGCTATGAAGACAGATCCAGCTACCTGGATAATGCCCTAGCCGTGGAGGCGGCGGGAGCAGATGAGCTGACAGTACACGCGCGCTCCAAAGCAGATGGCTATCGCCCGCCCGCTTATTGGCACTATATCGCCGATATTCGCCAGAAGCTGAAGATTCCAGTTATTGCCAACGGCGAAATTTGGACGCTCGACGATTACAGACGTTGCCGAGAAGAATCTCAATGTGACGATGTCATGCTGGGCCGAGGAATACTGTCCTGCCCCGATTTGGCTCGCCAAATTAAAGCCTATTTAGACGATGAAGAATATCGCCCCATGACCTGGGCGCAAGTCTGTCAAATGCTGCACAACTACTACCAGCTCACTACCCCGCTGTATGAGACACGCAACTGCGGCAATCGCATCAAGCAGTGGCTGATGTACCTAAGCCGCCAGTACCCGGAAGCGCAGATATTCTTTGAAGCAGTAAAACGCAAAACCAGCCCCCTGGACATAGAAGACTGCTTTCGGCAAGCCCTGCACCATTAGGCACATGCCTAAAACAAAAAAGCGGGCCCCAGGCCCGCTTTTTTACTTTCCGCCATTAATGGTCCAGCAAATGATCAAACTGCCCCGCCAGAGCCTTGGTCTCTTCGATTGCATTCATCATTTTTGCCAGATTAATGCCCAATTCTGTAGCCAAATCATTCGGGAAACCAGCAAGCAGCGCCGCTTGATCGCCAATTTCATTCATATGCACGATATAGTCTGCCAGGTAAATTAAACCGGCCAAACGCGAAAATTCCGGTGCCCCTTCGGGGTTTAATTGATAGCGAATTGCGGAAACTATCACCTCTGGAAACTTCCAACGATTTGCCAACTCTGCACCAGCTTCTGGAAAATTAAAGCCAAGGACATTTTTCTCTATTTCGGAGTTTCGTTCCCCCTTATCCACTAGCTTTTGTATCTCTTTGCACTCCTCGGGCAGCAAAATATGTATTAACAATTCACCTATGTTATGGATCATGCCGCAGGTGAAAGCCGTCTCAGCCGGATCTTTGGAGTAGCGAGCCAGCCATTTACAAACACCTGCAACAGCAAAGCTATAGTGCCAAAACGCTGGCAAATTAAAGCCCTCAGGCGCCCTAAAGGCCCCGGTGATGCCGGAAGCCAACACCAGGGTTCTGACCGCATTAAAGCCGAGCACAAAAACCGCATCACCCACTGAGCTCACTTTGCGATGACCGCCATAGTGAGCTGAATTTGCCACTCTCAACACCTTGGCGGTCAACACCTGGTCTGCCGCGATTTTGCTAGCAATGTCTTCAGTATTCACATCTTCATCATTAAAACTTTCGATCAGCTCCCGAACAACCTTAGGTATATTCGGCAGTTTCTGTGCGCTATCTATCAGGCTTTTTAGTTCCACAGCAACCATCTCTTAGTCTTATTTCAAGGCAAACCTAAACGAGAACAAGCCTTCAATCCATTCTCACAGGCATATTCTGGGTATAGCAAAAGCCAAGTAGATAGCAATCGTGTGATAGATCGCGCAGATATTAAATTGCCCAATAGCACACAGCTAACGCTAACCTAAATTCCATTTGACAAAAAATAGGTAATTCACAGAAAGCCCAGGTTGAGGGAAATTACACCAAGATGAAAAAAACTAAGTGGGATGCATCCAGTCAAAGATAAATTTCATGCAAAAAAAAGCCCGTCACAAGGACGGGCTTTTATACATGGTGCACTCGGGAGGATTCGAACCTCCGACCGCTCGGTTCGTAGCCGAGTACTCTATCCAGCTGAGCTACGAGTGCATTGTTGAGGCGCGCATTTTATGGTTGGCTGTCTCTTTCGTCAAGCACTTTTCAATAATTTTTTTAAACAAATTCTTGAACTAATGCTTTTAAAATCAACAGATTACGAAAAACAACCAATCTGCATAGTTTCCGCTCAAAGAGCGTTTTGCGCGTTCTCTTAAACATACCTAAACAGGCACACTTAATTGAGAATTTGGCGGTGAGAGAGGGAGTCGAACCCTCGATACCTTGCGATATACACACTTTCCAGGCGTGCTCCTTCGGCCACTCGGACATCTCACCGCAGATTTAAATATAATGAAAAGATATTCATTGTATTTATCCTCCAAAGATCAATTCCGTTTACCCTGTTGGAAGGCGCGCTAATGTACACAAGCAGCCCGTTAAACGCAACTTTTTATCCCTGCCAAAATTCAAAAAAGTTTTCAGGATCAATTACTTTCGCTTCTGGTAAGCCACCTTGCGGACTGCCAAGGTAGATGAATCCGGTAATCGACTCGCCCTCCGCCAACCCCAGTGCCAAAGCAACATGCTGGTCGTAGGCCATGTCGCCAGTTCGCCAAATTGCCCCCAAACCCATTGCATAGGCTGCATTAATAATATTTTGCGCAGCAGCCCCCGCAGAAACCAGCTGCTCCAGTTTGGGGACTTTGGGGTGATCACAACATTTGGCAACAACCACCAGAATCATAGGCGCGCGTAGCGGCATAGATTCCAAGCGAGTTAGCTCCACCCTACTTATATCAGGCTTTACACTTGCCGCCGCCTCAGCAAATATGCGCCCCAGACGAGTCAAATGCTCACCCGCGATAAAAAGAAAGCGCCATGGCTTGAGGTTACCGTGATCTGCGGCACGTGTGGCAGCCTTTATGAGCAGGCTACATTGATCTGGAGTCGGCCCGGGAGCCTCTAATTTGGCCACTGAGGATCTAACCTGCAGCAGATGTAGCGCTTCCAATTTTTTACCTCGCTATAACTAGTTGAAATTGTTCACTGGCAAATTGGGGGCGATTTGACTATAAGAAGTCAAGCTATAGCCAGAATAAACTTGGCTGATGACTAAGCTAAAGTGCGCGCCAGCTGATTAATATAAAGCTCAAGTACCCTAAGCATGCAAATACCCGGTTTGATCCTGGCTCTGGCCATCGAAGTTTATTTTTTATTATTGATCGCCAGCCTGGTACTGGTGTGGTATGCCCGTAAACAAAAAAAACTGGTCAGCCTTCAGCAGCAAAAATTGCTGGAACTCATAGCAGAAATCAAATCAGCCCCCGCCAATCCCTCTGGAAAGTCATATAAACAGTTCATAAATGAGCAATTAGATACCACCCAGACTTACTTTGACAATATTGCACCTGGGGTAGATATAGCTACCGCCCAAGCGGATACCCTCCCCCTGGATCAGCGTATTGCCGCTCTACGCTACGCATTTCTGCGCGCCGAGGAGCTAGCCACTACCGAACCCATGGGCTCCAGCGGCTACTGGAGCATTTTTCAGCAAACACTCGAGCCATTGTTAACTCACTTGGGTGAAGAGCTATCCTCGACGGAAGCAAGCAACCTTGAACAGCTTGAAACATATAAGAAGCGAATTGAAAATCTGGAAAAATTTAAAAAGCTGTATTTTGACCTAGAAGCCAAATGGCAAGAAGCTCAGGACAATGCGGAGGGCTACTTCAGCCAACTTAACGCCCTCTTAGGTGAGGGCCAGCCCAACCAGGAAGTTTCTGACCTGTTAAATGATTACCATGCGAGCTATTTTGCACTAGGGGATATGTTTAAGCACAATGGTCTCACCCCAGAAGGCGAGCCAAAAATAATCAACATTGTTCGCCAAGACCCGCGGGCCGCTGACGAAATTATGAATCTGCGCAATGTAGCAGCGGATCAATATAGACTGATTGGCAACCTGCAGCGAAAGCTAGAGGAAGCACAATCAGATCAGCAAAAAGCATTAATTGCCCAGGAACTTGAGCAACAGCTGCAACGCCAAATCCGCTTTGTACAAGAGTCTGAAACCTGCATCCAACTACTTGAGGACGAGTTGGCACAAGCCAATGATAAAATCGCGAAGCAAGAGCAGCAGCTTGAGAGCGATCAAGAAATCGTCATTGAAAACCAGCGGATGAAAGAGACGCTGCAAAACTTCTCACATGAGAGCAAAGCATTGGTCTCCAGCATCAATGAACTTGAGCAGGAAAATAATAAACTGCGCTCCACTAGCTCACCCATTCAGGAAACAGAACAGCCAAAATCGTCTAGCTCTGCCAGTGGCGAGGGTAACGCCAACATCGAACTACTGAAACTGCAGAAACAATATGCAGATCTAGAAGAGAAATATCTCGCTTTAAAACTTAAATAACCAATTCTCCATTTATCTATAACCATTTCGCAGCGACTTCACAGAAGCCTTTGCCTGAGATGGACTTTTATGCTGAAAACCCTTTTAATTCGAACTTGTACACAAGGCATAACAATCCCAATTCCAGCCACAAATCGATAATGAACCAGGTCTTGGCAATGAATACCCAGGCAGACGCCCGTCAATTGCAAACAGAAAGCCCAATACAACAGTACTACTTTCGCGCGCTAATCTGCTTTGCAGCCGCCGGAACCCTCGCTGCCAGATCTGATTGGGACCAACCCAACCTACTGAATTTATCCGTTATAACCTTATTGTTAATTTATGCCTATGGCACTTATCACTTCACTCGCAACTACTCTAGCGAACGCATAGCTCACGTAGGCCGCTGGTTAAGTCATATAGATGCAGGCCTGATTGGATTGGTACTTAGCCTGACCAATTTCAGTATTTTGCCCACCGTCATGTTTCTCACCATGATTCAGTTCAATGCCCTGGTCAGTGGCGGATTTCGCAAACTCATGGAGGACAACAGCGCCTTTGCCGCTGGCGTTTTAGCGAGCCTGGTGATTCACAAGCCGCAATTGGTTCTCTCTGACAGCATTCAAATCAGTGTGGCCAGCCTGATTGGCGTTGCCACTTACTTTTTGGTGTACGCCATTTATATGCACCAGCGCATCCACAAGCTCCTACTTAATCATCAACAACTGGAAAGCGAGCAGAAATGGCACAAAATCCGCGCCTACAAGTTATCCCGCTACTTGCCGCCGACAGTTTGGCAGGCCATCAACCGCGGCGATGACAAACACCTTCAAGCCGAGCGCAAACGTATCAGCGTATTTTTCTCGGACATCAAAGATTTCAGCCAGCTCGCCGAGGAAATAGAAGCTGAATCACTCACCGAACTCCTGAATCACTATCTCACCGAGATGTCTAAAATTGTGAGCCATTACGGCGGTACTATCGACAAATTTATGGGCGATGGGATTATGGTGCTATTTGGCGACAGTGGCAGCCGCGGCGTAAAAGATGACGCCACCCGTTGCACTGCCATGGCAATCGCCATGAAAAAGAAGATCAAATCCATGCAGCAGGAATGGTTTAGCCAAGGAATAAAAAAGCCATTACAGGTTCGCATGGGCATTAATACGGGCTACTGCACAGTTGGCACCTTCGGTACCTCCAATCACCTCGACTACACAGTGCTAGGCACCCAAGTAAATCTCGCCAGCAGGCTTGAGTCGGCCGCCGAACCAGACGAAATTCTCATTTCCCATGAAACCTGGTCCCTGGTTAAAGATACCGTCATGTGCAGAGACAAGGGCGAGATACTAGTTAAGGGCTTTACCATGCCTATTAAGGTGTATCAAGTTGCCGATCTACGCAAAGAAATGGGCAAAAATCAAAGCTTCTTTGAGGAGCGTGCTGAAGGCTTCTCCATGTATCTGGACCTTGATAAAGTTAAGAATTACGACAAGCAAAAAGTGATCGAATCACTTAACCGAGCCGCCGAGAAATTAAAAGACAAGGTTATCGTTTAACTCCCGCCCCTAAATTCAGGGCGGGTCACCCCCTAAAAAAAGAGGCTGCTAATGCAGCCTCTTTTTTTAGGGGACCAATTATTGGCGCACTAGACGCAAACTATCAGGTAACTCATATTTACTAGACGAGCGAAATGGATTGATATCCAAGCCACCGCGACGAGTGTAGCGCGCATAGACACTGAGCGACTCAGGCTTGCAGCGCTCTTGAATGTCACAAAATATCCGCTCCACACAGTGTTCGTGAAAATCCTGATGCTCGCGAAACGAGACCAGATAACTTAGTAGCGACTCAGGAGCTATCGCCCTGCCCTTGTAAGCAATCACCAGGCTGGCCCAGTCTGGCTGACCGGTTACCGGGCAATTAGTTTTCAGCAAATGCGAAGAGAATACCTCCTCTACATCACCGGCACCTGACAATTGCAAATACTCTGGCTGCGGATGATAAGAGGCTATTTCAATATCCAAGTCATCCAGCAACATCCCTGGCAGTTGTGCAATATGTTGCAGGGGGTTACTCGCATACTCGTTAAGCGAATACAGTTTGACACCCACAGCAGCCCCAGCCGCCGCAGACAAATCTTTGATCAAGGTTTGTTGAACCTGATCTTTGGAAAAAAAATGAGTTTGATTTAACGAGTTCAAGTAGAGCTTGAAAGATTTCGACTCAATTATAAACTCACTGTCGCAGGGAATAAAAAACTCAGCGACGGCTACCTGTGGCTTACCCTTGGTATTCAACCAGGAGAGTTCATAGCCAGTCCATAAATCATGGCCGTAAAACGGCAACTCGCCGACTATGTTCAGCGCGCGACGAGAGTCCACCCTCGCTATGGGAAAAAGCAGCCCAGGTTCATAAACAGAGACATAATCGGTTTGTTGGCCCAAAGGATTAAATGCCATAACTAGCCTCACTTAAGCGCGCAAGCGCTTGCCAGTTTTTAACAGGTACATAGCAGCAGCAAACAGCACAACGACTAATAGCGAAAGCTCGATAAATGCCGACCCAATATTTACGTCAGATACACCGAGAATGCCGTATCTAAACCCATTCACCATATGCAGAATGGGATTGATAGCCGACACCCCCTGCCAAAACGGCGGCAGCAAGCTGATTGAATAGAAGACCCCTCCCAAATAGGTTAACGGAGTCAGCACAAAGGTGGGCACTATAGAGATATCATCAAAGCTGTTAGCGTATACCGCATTTATAAAACCGGCCAAGGAAAACAAAATGGCAGTCATTAGCAAGATGAAGAAGGTTACAAAACCGTGCTGAATATGCAAATCGGTAAAAAATAACGATGTAAGTGTAACTATCAAACCTACCGCCAGGCCGCGGGCCACTCCACCCAAGACATAGCCGAGCAAAATAATATAATTTGGCGTTGGCGATACCAACAATTCCTCAACACTACGCTGAAATTTAGCGCTAAAAAATGACGAAGACACATTGGCATAGGAGTTGGTAATTACCGCCATCATAATCAAACCAGGGGCAACAAAATCTATGTAACTCACACCACCCATAGCACCAATGCGGCCACCAATTAGCTGCCCAAAAATAACAAAATAAAGCACCATAGTAATAGCTGGCGGCAACAGCGTTTGAATCCAGATGCGCGTAAACCGTTTAATCTCTTTGCGCAGAATGGTGAGCAAGGCAATCCACTGTTCATTAAACGCCATTGGATTTTTCCTCCGATTTATTAGCGGAAACCAAATTGACAAACAATTCTTCCAGGCGATTCGCCTTGTTGCGCATACTCACCACACTAACACCCTGGCGATTAAGGTGATCGAACACCTGGTTAAGTGACTGGCCTTTTTCCACCTCCACCTCAAAAGAGCGCACGTCGATCAACTTAACGGGGTAACCATCTATTGCTGGTGCGGCATCCAAATCGCCAAGCACATCAAAAATAAAAACTTCCTTATTTAGTTGCTGCAGCAGTTGCTTGATACTGGTGTTTTGCACTATCTGACCGCGATCAATGATCGCCACATGGCGACAAAGGCTCTCGGCCTCTTCCAGATAATGGGTGGTAAGAATAATCGTGGTGCCCGCTGCGTTTATCTCTTTAAGAAACTCCCACATAGAACGGCGCAGCTCAATATCCACACCGGCAGTAGGCTCATCAAGAATCAACAACTTAGGCTCATGAACTAAAGCGCGCGCTATCATCAAGCGCCGCTTCATACCACCAGACAACATGCGTGCTGCCGTATGGCGCTTATCCCAGAGATTTAATTTCTTTAAATATTTCTCGGTTTGTACCAACGCCTGGGTGCGAGGCAAACCGTAATAACCCGCCTGCTGGAGAACAATATCCTCCACTTTTTCGAACATACTAAAGTTGAACTCTTGGGGTACGACCCCTAAGAATTTTTTAGCCTGGGAAAAGTTCTGATCGATATCACAGCCAAATACACTGACTTGACCAGATGACTTGCGCACCAGGGAGCTGATAATGCCGATAGTTGTCGATTTACCAGCGCCATTAGGGCCGAGCACGGCGAAAAAATCGCCCGGCATCACATCCAAAGATATGCCCTTTAAAGCTTCAAATTGATTGCTGTAAGTTTTTCGCAAATCACGAATAGAGAGCGCAGGTGTAGTCATACCGCCTCGCGAAGTAGATTGGGGTCAAAAAAGATAAAACCAGAGGTGCGAAACACTAAAGACAAAAAGGCGCTATTACAACTAACAGTTGTAATGCCTTTTAAAGATGCCAGATAAGAAAATTTGGAGCGGGAAACGAGACTCGAACTCGCGACCCTAACCTTGGCAAGGTTATGCTCTACCAACTGAGCTATTCCCGCTTGTGGCGTCCCCTAGGGGACTCGAACCCCTGTTACCGCCGTGAAAGGGCGGTGTCCTAGGCCACTAGACGAAGGGGACATTAGAAACTGCTATGCAGCCTAAAAAGACACTTCTTCAAGTAAAACTACTAACCGTTAACTTCCGTAAGGAAGTTGGAGCGGGAAACGAGACTCGAACTCGCGACCCTAACCTTGGCAAGGTTATGCTCTACCAACTGAGCTATTCCCGCTTGGCGTCCCCTAGGGGACTCGAACCCCTGTTACCGCCGTGAAAGGGCGGTGTCCTAGGCCACTAGACGAAGGGGACCTGGACTTCTTCGGATCAGTTCGCTACACATTCCGTTTAGCGTCTGCGTCAGAAGTGGGGCGCATTCTAGGGATGGAACCCCGAGCTGTCAACACTTTTAAATAAAAATTTATAACTGTGGAAACAAGCACTTAGCGAATAATCTCATTCGGCCATCTAGCCTGGGGGAATAAAAACATTCAGTGCTATAATGGGTGCCAGCCTACACCTAAATCATCATTATATAAAAAGGCCAGGATTCGACCATGTCAGCTTACTATCTAACCGGTTTTTTCCTGTTACTGCTATTAGTGGCCGGCTATATGTTTCTGTCGCATTCGCTGGAAAAGCGTCGCGTCCGCCGCCAGCGGCTAATAACCGCCTTAAAAGCCAGGCGCAATTCCTTTAAGGATCTGACCACCGGCTTTCCAACTGGCTTCCTACCCAAAGATTTAAGCAACTTCCTTTATCGCTCTTTGATGGAAACCTGCGAACAACTGGCGCTGCTCGAGCCCCAAGACCCTCAGTACCACGAGCAGGCGACCTTTTACAACAGTCAGATTGCGGCAAACCAGCAAGTCGACGCCACTCAACGGATCCGTCTGGACAATCCACAACAAATTAGAGAAGCAAGACACCTCCTTCAGGAACTGCATAAATTTATTGACATTCAAATCAAAGCGAGTCAAATCAGCCAAGTCCAGGCAGGCGTTTACTTGGACCAAATAAACCGCCTGGTATTGCAAATGGGTGTGGATAGCCATGTATTTAATGCCCGACAGGCACAACAGGCAGGCAAAAATCGCCTAGCCATTCACCACTACAACCTTGCGCGAAAACTGCTTAAGACTGAAAACTCGAGCCAAAACTTTGAGAAACAAATTAGTCAATTGGATGCCGTCATCCTTAAATTGGAAGAAAAGGCCAGAGAGGTCGGTGAACTAGCCTCCCCTTCCTCGGAAGAACAGGGCGATCAAGCTGGCGTAAACAAAGAATGGGAAGCCTTTGACAAAGAAGGCAAAGACTGGAAGAAAAAGCAGATATACGACTAAAGCGTCGTTTAACCTGGCGATTATGGCTCATCCCTAGGTCCCCATCCCCTTAGCAGTTCCACACCATGCGGGCATAAAGCAGCAAGCTTGGCGTTTCCTACCCCAATAGACCTATACAAAATAGGCAATAAATGTCGATGCCAAAAGTCACCGCATAGAGATTAATTCGCGCAAAAAAATTGAAAAAAAGTGAAAAAAATCGCGAAAAATCATTGGCAACTTCTAATATTCCATAATCTCCTAACATTCTCTAAAAATAACCAAATGGAATTTGACGTAAGGCGACCTATTCCGTTTTGAATTATTAAATTTATGAAATATTTTTAGTTGATTAGAAACAAACAATGCGCGCGTAAAAAGCCTCACACTGTTATGCATTAATTTGTCACACGTTAATCTGCAATGGATTAATTCTTCAGGCGATGATTCGCCACCACAAGCGGAGGGATTGCAAATGGCCAAATATGAATATATTCGTTTCTTTAACGAACTGGGCATTAACGATGTTCCCCTGGTCGGCGGCAAAAACGCCTCTCTCGGGGAGATGTACCGCAAGCTCTCCGACCAAGGCGTTAAAGTGCCCAACGGCTTTGCTATTACAGCTCCCGCCTACAACTACATGCTCAAACAGGCCAATGCCTGGGGGCCACTGCGCGATACACTGGATGGGCTTAATCCCGATGATGTCGCCGACCTGGCGCGGCGCGGCAAAAAAGCGCGAGATATTATTTACGCCGCTGGTCTGCCAGAAGATTTACAGCGCGAAATAATTGCTGCTTACCGAGATCTGCAAACCGAATACGGCGACTCACTCACCCTCGCGGTGCGCAGTTCCGCCACCGCCGAAGACCTACCCAACGCCAGCTTTGCCGGCCAACAGGAAACCTTTTTAAATATCAGCGGCGATGCCAATTTGCTTGAAGCCTGTCGCCGCGACTTTGCCAGCCTGTTTACCGACCGCGCCATTCACTACCGCATCGATCAGGGCTTTGATCATTTTAAAGTAGCGCTATCCATTGGCGTGATGAAAATGGTGCGCTCCGATCTCGCCGCCTCGGGGGTGATGTTCAGCCTGGATACCGAATCCGGTTATCGCGACGCGGTGTTTATTACCGGCGCCTATGGCCTGGGCGAAAACGTGGTGCAAGGCGCGGTGGACCCGGACGAATTTTATGTGCACAAACCTACACTGCGCGCAGGTTATCGCGCGGTGCTGCGCCGCAACCTAGGCGATAAAGCGGTAAAAATGATTTATCTGGAAGGCGGCAGCCGCCAGACCACACGCAATATTCCCACGCCCAAAGCCGAGCGCGCGCACTACTGCATCAGCGACAGCGATGTGATTCAACTGGCGGAATACGCAGTAAAAATTGAAGACCACTACCAGCGCCCTATGGATATGGAATGGGCCAAAGATGGTTTAACCGGGGAATTATTTATTGTGCAGGCCAGGCCGGAAACGGTTGCCTCCCAACGCAAAGTGACAACCCTGGAATCCTATGTTCTTGCCGCCAAGGGAGAAGCCCTGGTGCAGGGCCGCGCGGTGGGCGAAAAAATTGCCAGCGGCAAAGCGCGGATTATTCGCGACGCCGCGCAATTACCCGAATTTCAACCCGGCGAAGTGCTGATCGCCGATATCACTACCCCCGACTGGGAACCGGTGATGAAAACTGCTGCTGCCATAGTCACCAATCGCGGCGGGCGCACTTGCCACGCGGCCATTATTGCGCGCGAGTTGGGCATACCGGCGCTGGTGGGCACCGGCAATGCAACCCATCAAATTCCCAATGCGGAAACCATTACCGTGAGCTGCGCCGAGGGTGATACCGGGCACGCGTACAAGGGTGCAATTCCCTTTCATATCAACCGCAGTGAAGTGGAAAATATTCCGCGCCCCAAAACGGCAATCATGATCAACCTCGGCAACCCGGAACTCGCGTTTAAAACCTCGCTGCTGCCCAACGATGGCGTCGGCCTGGCGCGCATGGAATTTATTATTAACGAGTATATAAAGGCGCACCCATTGGCACTGCTGCACCCGGAAAAATTACACAGCGACAGCACCCGCGAACAAATTGCCAAACTCACCCAGGGTTATAGCAGCGGCAGCCAATTTTTTGTCCAGCGCCTGGCCGAAGGTGTGGGTACCATCGCCGCGGCTTTTTACCCCAAACCTGTGGTCATTCGCCTCTCGGATTTTAAATCCAACGAATACGCGAGCTTAATTGGCGGCAGTGATTTTGAGCCGCAAGAAGCCAACCCCATGATCGGTTTTCGCGGCGCCTCGCGCTACGCTCACCCGGCCTATGCCGAAGGGTTTCAACTGGAATGCCTGGCATTAAAACGCGTGCGCGAACACATGGGCTTAACCAATTTAATTGTGATGATCCCCTTTGTGCGCCGGGTGCAAGAGGCCGACCTGGTGCTGGCGAAAATGGCGGAATTTGGTTTGGCGCGCGGCAAAAATGGCCTCAAGGTTTACGCCATGTGCGAAATTCCCAACAATGTGATTTTGATCGATGAATTTGCCAAACGCTTTGATGGATTCTCTATTGGCTCCAACGACCTCACGCAGTTGACCCTGGGCGTTGATCGCGACAGTGAAATTGTCGCCTTTGATTACGACGAGCGCGATGAGGGCGTAAAAACCCTGATCAAAATGGCGGTGGAGGGCTGCAAACGCAACGGCATTCACTCCGGCATCTGCGGCCAGGCGCCCTCGGATTACCCGGAAATGGCCGAGTATTTGGTGGAGCTGGGTATTGAATCCATGAGCCTCAATCCAGATTCGGTGCTCAGCACCACGCAACGGATTTTGGCCCTGGAGAAAAAACTGGGGCGCCATTAATGGCGCCTTTAAATACGCCAACAAACATCACTTCTGCTTTTGCAAAAAAAACACGTAAAGTGGAAAAATCCAGCACCTGGCTGGGCTGCTTGCCACGCTGCGTTAAGCAGCCTCACAAAAGGCTACAGGCCGTTGAACATCCGAAGGCTGGCCACGCCAGGAACGAGCGAAGTGAGTAATATGCTCATTTATTAGAATAAACTCCGCTTTTGAGCTTGCATTGCCCTTTGAGTCATCTGCTTTTTGCTTACATTGACTGGCTCGAAAGCCTATTTCAACAAGCTGCCAGGCAGATAAATCCCCGCGAATCGAGTCAAACTGACTATAATCAATCGATATTTATAAACTCACCCGCTCAAACTGGGTCTTACATATGAAAAAATCGCGCGTTTGGTTAATTTGCATTCTGCCGATATTTTGTTGGTCACAGGCTTTTGGAGTAGAGCTGGAAGTAAGGGTAGTGGACAGCCAAGGCAGGCCCCTCGAAAATGCCGTAGTCTATGCCAAGCCGAATACACCCCTTAAATATGATCCCCCCAGTGCAGTCATGGACCAGCAGCATAAAACCTTTGTCCCCCATGTGCTGGCCGTTCCCCAGGGAACCAGGGTCAATTTTCCCAATACCGATACCGTTAACCACTACGTTTATTCCTTCTCCCCCAGCAAAAGCTTTCAATTTAAATTATTTAAAAAAGACCTGAGTCAGCACCAGGTAGTATTTGATAAACCCGGCCTGGTAACCCTGGGCTGTAATATCCACGATTTTATGTTGGGCTATATATTTGTTGCCCCAACACCGTTTGTTGGCCTTACCGGTAGCCACGGCAGCCTGGTACTGAGGCTACCCGATAGCGGCGACTTCAGCCTGCACCTTTGGCATGAGCTAGCAGATGAAAACCTGGACCAACTGACCTTGCCAATCCATCTGCCAATGGCGCAAACCCAGCTCACGCTAGGCTTACATAAAAAATTAAAGGCACCTCGGCTTATGCATCCAGAAACAGAAGATTACTAACCCATAGCGAAACGCCAAACCGCAAAACTATGTTTAGTTTACAAAGCAAAATATTTGTCTTTTTTATTGCGCTACTGATTAGCGTACTGGGCTTTATTTTGTTCATGATTTACCGCACCAACTACAGTCATACCCAGGCGCAAATTGTCGAGCAATTGGCCACTGGCAGCGCAGTAGTACAAAATGAGCTCGAAGCGCGCAAGCGCTATGTGGGCAACAGCTCGCGCACTATTACCCGCGATTTTAATTTGATCGAACAGGTTGTCAGCCGCGATTCAGATTCAATTACCGCCGCACTTCAATCCTACCGCAGCAGAGCCGGAGCCTCATTTTCGGTAGTGGTCGATTTGCAGGGGCAAGTCATCGCCAGCACCTACAAAAACCTGGAGTTAAAGCAGCCCCTGCCCTTTGGCCAGTTTAGCGACCAAAGTAATCCTCGGGATCAAACCCTGCTTGGGCTGCTGGACGAGCGCGCCTATCAAATATTTATTTGGCCTATTTTTGCACCCGAGCCCAATCAAATTGCTTATCTGGTCATGGGCTACAGCGTGGACGATAAGTTTACCCTGCGCCTGCAACAACTTACCGGGCTAGAAATTTCTTTTATCCAAAATGGCCAGGTACTCGCCTCTAGCCTCCCCCCTGAGATGCGCGCCAGGTTGAGTCGGGAAGCAGGCTCCCTCAAAGCGCCCCAAATGGCGTCCGTCAATCAATGGCAAACCTTGCATTTGGATGATGTGGATTACGTAGCCTACGCCGCCCCCTTATCCTTTAATAGCCAACAAGAAGTGTGGGTATTGCTACAGCGCTCGCTCACCGAGGCGCTACATGATTACAACGCCCTGCAACTACAACTGATAGCTACCGCCATTATAAGTTTGTTGCTCGCAGGGGCTGGCGCCTTTGTTATTGCGCGCACCATAACGAGCCCACTCAGGCATATCACCGAATACGTTAAACACTTCGCTGCTGGCGATTACCAGGTTCCGCCACCAACCGATACCAAAGGCGAGATAGGTTTGCTGGTGCAGGAATTCGGCCATATGCAGCGGGAAATAGCCGAGCGGGAAAACTCCATTCTGCATCTTGCCTATCACGACTCACTGACCAATTTACCCAATCGCAACGACTTTCAAAGGCGCGTACAGCAAGAGGTGGAAAAAGCCAAAGTCAGCTCCGGACGAGTCGCGGTATTTGTGATGGACCTGGATAACTTTAGCGATATCAATGTAACGCTCGGCCACCTATCAGGCGATTTCCTGCTCAAAAAAATTGCTGAGCGTTTGGGCCGGGAGTGCCATGCACCCGAGCATGTAGCGCGCCTTGGCGGCGACGAATTCGGTGTTGTAGTGGCCGGATTTAACAGCCTCCACGAGGTAATCCAATGGGTACTGCACTACCGCAATATTTTTAACCAGGCATTCGAAGTGGAAAATATTTCGCTCAATGTCAACGCCACTTTGGGTGTAGCGATTTATCCCGAACACGCCGAGAATGCCAGCACGCTTATGCAGCGCGCTGAAGTAGCCATGTATATTGGCAAACGCAAAAAACTGCCCTACTCGATTTACAACTCCAGCCAGGACCACCACAGTGTGATGCGCCTGTCGCTGATGAGCGAGCTGCGCCCCGCCATAGAATGTAACGAACTCGCCCTTTATTACCAACCCAAACTCAGCATAAAACACAATACCATCACCGCCGTGGAGTGCCTGGTGCGCTGGATACACCCTATTCACGGATTCATCAGTCCGGATGATTTTATTCCCCTGGCTGAACAGACGGGTAATATCCGCCTGCTCACTTGCTGGGTTATCAAAACTGCATTGGCGCAATGCCGCCTGTGGCGCAATTCGCTAAAACTGGATTTGGTGGTGTGCATTAATATTTCGGCAGTGGATTTACTCGACCCACAATTTAGCCAATACGTGCAATCCCAGCTGCACGAGCAACAGGTTCCGCCAAGCTCGGTTATTTTGGAAGTTACCGAGAGCGCAGTGATGGACGACCCAGACAAAGCCATTAGCGTGCTGAGCGAACTTAGCGCCATGGGAATAGGCCTGTCGATCGATGACTTTGGTACCGGTTATTCGAGCATGGCGCAACTGAAACGCCTGCCGGTACAGGAGCTAAAAATAGACAAGAGTTTTGTGCTGGATGTCGTAAACAACAGTGACGATGCCATAATCGTGCGCAGCACCATTGAGCTTGCCCACAATATGCATTTAAAAGTCGTTGCCGAAGGTGTGGAAAATATTGCCACGCTCAACCTGCTGCGCGATATGGGTTGCGATGTTGCCCAGGGCTATTACCTGTCCAAACCCATCCCCGCCGCCGCCCTGGAGCGCTGGCTAAACGATTGCGAATACCGCCAGGCCAAACTCGATGAACTGCACACGGGAGGGATTCACAGTGTTAAATAAATTTCGCTGGCTGCAGATACTCTGCGCAGGCTGTTTGGGCGCGGGGCTCACCGCCCAGGTACAAGCCGGTATCAGCGGTCAGCTGGATTTGCGCGCACTCAGCGCCGAGGACACACGCACCTGGGTGTACCAGGGTTTAGGCAAACAGCGTTTCGACAACAACCACGGCAAGGTAAAACTCGGCCAAGCCATTGTCGAAGCGCGCGGTAATATCACCGACACCCTCAGTGGCAAGCTGGTGGTTAACGGTTACGACGATCGCGCGGGTTTTGCCGATGTCACCGAAGCCTATGTGCAGTGGAAGCCGCTACCCATTAATGGCTACCGAATCAAAACCAAGGTCGGCGCTTTTTTTCCGCCGCTGTCGCTGGAAAATGGCGGCACCGGTTGGACCAACCCCTGGATGATTTCCAGCTCCGCGATCAATACCTGGGTGGGTGAGGAGCTGCGCACTCTGGGCGGCGAAATCGCGCTGAGTCGCCCTGGTCAAATGCGACAATCCCCCCATGATTTTGAACTGCTCTATTCGCTATTTAGCGCTAACGACACGGCCGGGGGCCTGCTCTCCTGGCGCGGCTGGTCAGTCGGTGATCGCATTACCGGCCTAAGTGAAACCCTGCCCTTGCCCGATATGCCAGGCATTTATGGCAGTTCGGGGTTGTTTAAAACACAGGGGGCCTTTGTAAAACCCTTTCATGAACAGGATAACCACCACGGCTTTTACACAGGTGCCAGCTACGGCTACAACGGGCGCCTGCAGGTGCGCGCCCTGCACTACAACAATCGCGGCAACCCACAGGTGATAAAGAATCAACAGTGGGGC
This sequence comes from Cellvibrio sp., assembly GCA_050305995.1. GTDB lineage: Bacteria > Pseudomonadota > Gammaproteobacteria > Pseudomonadales > Cellvibrionaceae > Cellvibrio. Next base: position 11,459 of record JBNLGJ010000012.1, on the reverse strand, counting down.
TGGGAAACTAAATTTGACCAATTGGCACTGCGGCTGAATTTACCCGGGCAAACCAGCCTGCTCAGCCAATATATGCGGGGTTACTCCAAATTTGGAGTCTATCGTTATGGCGTGGATGTGGACTTTAGCTCCTGGTATTTGCTGCTGAGTAAAGCTCTGGGCAAGCAGCGTTTGAGCGCGCGCTATGACAAATTTGAAAGCATCGATCGCGATGATATGCCCGGCGACAACAACAGTGAAACAGGCAATGCCATCGCCTTAACCTGGCTCTATCAATTTACCCGGCAACAGCAAACCGGCGTGGAATATCTGCGTACTCGCAGCAACCGCGATGGCCGCGGCTATCTGGCTGGCGCAACGAATGGCGCGGCAGCCACCACCTTGATGGAGAACAGTCTGCAGGTGTTCTACCGCATCAGTTTTTAAGCCAGGGCATCAACCTGAAAGCTCGCCTGTGAAGCACTAGCCTTAAAAGTTTAAAATTTCTCTGGATAGATGTATTTGTTATAGCAATTTCACTTGCTCCTAGTCCCTTAGCTGCTAAGCCTAATATTACCCTGGCGGATAAATAATCCATTTGAACAATTGTGCTTGCGTAAGCAAGCCAATCGGCTAATGCACCTCCGCGAATCAACCGAGCCCCCGGCCCTAGAGGTAGATGCTGTGAAAGACAAGTGGCTGGCTTTCACCTGCGGGTGCTTTATTGCACTCTGCGCCACACTAGGCTCTGTTGCAAACGCCGAGCCGGTACAATCGCGAGTGTTATTTATCGCCTCCTACCACCCAGGGTTTCCCACATTCTTTGATCAAGTGGACGGGCTTACTTCGGTATTAAAAAGCCCGGCGATAAAACTCGACATTGAGTTTATGGATGCCAAACGCTTTGATAGCCCGCAATTGGAAAATATTTTTTACCTGAATTTAAAGCGCAAACTGGAGCTGCTCCCCCCCTACGATTTGATCATCACCGGCGATGATGCCGCCACCCATTTTGCCGTAGATCATCACCAGGACTTGTTTGCCCATACCCCGGTCGTGTTTTTTGGAGTCAACGATCTAGCCTTTGCCCGCAGCCTTAACTCAGTATCCTACATTACCGGCGTAGCAGAGCGCGCTGCTTACCGCGAGACAGTTGCGCTGATCAACAATCTCTACCCAGGCGGCACAATTTATTTAATTGATGACAATAATTTGAGTGCGCGCCTGGACATGGAACGCTTTGACCAGGAGATGCAAACCCTGGGCTTTACCCGCTATCAGCAACTGCGCCTGGATAAGCTCAGCTTTGAAGAACTTATCCAGCAGGTGCGCAAACTGCGCGCGCCCGCCACAATTTTGCTGGTGTCCATGTACCACGACAAAACCGGCACCAATCTGGATTTTGAACACTCACTCATGGTGTTGCACCAGGCGGTACAGGTCCCTATTTTTCACCTTTGGCCCCATGGCCTTGGCCAGGGTGTGCTGGGCGGAAAGCTGCTGTCACAAAAAGTGCAAGCCAGCGCCGCCGCATTGATTGGCTTGCGTATTCTGCAGGGTGCAGACCCGCGCACAATTGCCGTCGTCATGGAGTCACCCAGCCGCTACATGTTTGACTTTCACGAACTACAGCAGTTTGCGATAAACCCGGCGCAACTGCCGGCATCAAGCGAATTTATCAATGCCCCCGACCCACTTTACTTGCGCTACCGCAATTACATCTACACTGCCGCTGTCATCCTGGTAATACTGGCCATAGCGCTATTGGTTCTGCTGTTACAATTTCGCAATCGCCGCCAATACCAACAAAAAATTTTGCTCAATAACAGCCACCTCGAACTCAAGGTAAAGGCGCGCACGGCAGAATTAGCCACTGCCAATGCCGACCTCAAAAACCTGCTACAACTCCACGACAGCATTTTGGACAACAGCCTGGTTTGTATAGTGCTAGTAAAAAAGCGAGTCATACAATGGGTTAACAGCTTTACCGAAACCCTGTTTGGCTACACTGCCGCCGAGTTGATAGGTCGCGACACCCAGTTTATTTATAAATATATCGAGGACTACCACCGAGTGGCCAGTGAAGCCATTCCTGTTTTGCTGAAGGGAAAAAACTATATCTCCGAATACGCTTACAAACGCAAAGATGGAAAAACCCTCTGGTGCATAGTCAGCGCCAGGGCCTTAAACCCCGCCAACCTGGATGAGGGCGTAGTGTATATTATTAACGACATTACCCAACGCAAAAAGGCAGAGGAGAACCTGCTAAAGCTCAATGAAAAATTGGAGCAGCAGGCCACCACAGATCACCTTACCGGTATTTGTAACCGCCGCCAAATGACCCAGCTATTGCAGAGCGAAATCAAGCGCAGCAATCGCTACAACAGCAGCTTTGCCATTATTCTCATTGACATAGACCATTTTAAAAATCTGAATGACAGCTACGGCCATCAAACCGGTGACAAGGTGCTTAAATGCCTCGCACTGCTGTTAAAAAACAATATCCGTCAGGTAGACACAGTGGCGCGCTGGGGTGGCGAGGAGTTTCTGATACTCTGCCCCAACAGCCAGCTGACCAGCGCGGAACAATTGGCCGAACTCTTGCGCAGCCGCCTGGCGGCCTATAAATTCGATGTTCCAATTCAGGTAACTGCATCGTTTGGCGTTGCCGAGTTCTACGCCTCGCAAAACCTGGATGCATTGGTTAACGCCGCCGACAGCGCGCTCTATTACGCCAAAGAGGAGCGCAACTCGGTGCAAATTGCCCCCGCGCCCAGACCCCATTAAGAGAGCGCATAAACCTTGGGCAGCTGCTATTTATTAATTCATCTTCCGTATAAACTTTTAGCTGCCGGCGTTAATGCAGAGAGCAAATAATCTGCCGCCAGAAATTATCACCCAGGCTGAGAGTTGCCGATGCTGCGAATTGATTTTATCTCCGACATTAACTGCCCTTGGTGCGCACTGGGTTTAGCCAACCTGGATGCGGCGCTGGCACAGTTAAATCAACAGATCCTAATAGACATTCACATTCAGCCTTTTGAACTAAACCCACAATTAGATAGCGAGGGGGTTAAGCTCATCGACTATCTCCAGCAAAAATATGCTATGAGCCAGGCTCAAATTGATCAGGTGCACAACACCTTGCATGAGCGCGGCCGGGAGGTGGATTTTGAGTTTGGCAAACGCGAGCAGCTGTGGAACAGCTTTGATGCGCACCGACTTATTTATTGGGCCGGCCATGAGTGCAGCCCAGGCAGCCAGTTAATGTTGAAGCGCGCGCTCATGCACGCCTATCAGGGCGAGGGACGCAATATCAGCAACCCGACAGAGCTGATTAACATTATTGCCAGTTTGGGTTTAAATACCGAGCGCGCCGCGCAGATTTTAGCCAGCGATGAATTTGCCCATCAGGTACGGGCACTGGAGGCTCAATGGCAGGGGTTGGGAATTCATTCGGTACCTAGCCTGGTGATCAATAACAAACATCTACTGCAAGGCGCCCAGCCACCCGAGGTGATGCTGGAAGCAATTCGCGACCTGGCCCAGGCCATTTAAAAACCTCTCTTTCCGCCAAATACAAAAGGGCCCGGGTACAACCAACCTCCGGGCTCGTAAACTATTGGCTGCCTGACAGTTTATTGAAATACTATCGGCCTAGTCACTGCTGCGCTAAAAGCAATCTCATTATTCACCGGCCAGGCTTCATATCCATCACCAAACATTGATGTTTTAACAAGGGTAGACGAGGTTTTTATTGCGAGGACGCAGGCCTATGCCGCCTGGCAGGGTGACTAATACTTGCTGTACCTATTTGAAGGTATTAACGTAGTGGCCTCGCACCTGCCCCTGTTGCCAGGCCTTATAAATTTAATTGAATAGCGACCCAGCCAAAAAGAGAACAACTATGAAACTACTCAGCAAAAAAATAATCGGTAAAAAATTAGCTGCAGGTGGTGGCCTGCTGTGTATGGCGTTACTGCTGTTATGCGCTTGTTCCGCACAGACAGAAAAGCCCGCCCCCCAGGCGAGCACCAACTCAGGCGTCAATAACCTGCTGTTTACTGGCCGCTTTGATAACGCCACCCCCGGGCAAGTGAGTTTTACCTGGCCGGGTTCACAGCTTGCATTTAACTTTGAAGGAACCTCCGCCAAGCTGCGCCTGAGCAGCAACAACCGGGTTCGCTTTCAAGTGGACCTTGACGGCCAGGTCCAGGATTTGTGGCTGCAACCCGGGGCTCAAGACTATGTGCTGGCACAGGGATTAACACCCACCAAACATCAATTGCGCCTGACCCGCTTAACCGAGTCGTTTGACACCCTGACCAGCATCATTGGCCAGCCCATCATCGATGGCAAGCTGCTCCCACCACCCGCCGCCAACCCCCATAAATTACTGGTTATTGGCGATTCCATCACCGCTGGTTACGGCAATGAGGGCGACAACCCCAATTGCCACTATGCGATGGAAACCAGCAATCAACAACTCAGCTATGCCGCGCTGGCGGCTAAAAGCCTCCACGCCGATTTACACAGCATCGCCTGGTCCGGCATAGGTGCCTGGCGTACTTACGGCGAAACAACGCCCATCAACCCCAGTATTTTGGTGCGCTATCAACGTACCCTGGCCGATGATGCCAGCAGCCAGTGGGACCCTCGCCGCTACACACCCGATGCAGCCCTGATCAACATAGGCACCAATGATTACTGGAATGGCGCCCCCGGTGAACCCTATCGCGCCGCCATGGCACAACTGATTGCCAAGGTGCAACAGGATTACCCGGGTAAACCCATTTATCTCATTGTCAGCCCCATGCTCGGCGGCGATACGCGCGCCTCTGAAAAGCAGGTGCTGGAGTCGCTGGCCAGTGACCAGGTTCACGTATTGGATTTAGGGAAAATCGAAGCCAGTGAAGGTTATGGTTGCGACTACCACCCCAACCTGCGCACCCATGCGCGCCTGGCCAAGCAACTGGCCACCGCGCTACATCAAGACCTGGGCTGGTAAAACCGGGCGGGTTCTATTGCAGACATCAACAGGCCTAATCAAGGCCTGTTGATGCGGGTGCGATTATTGCAATCGCGACTGCCGAAATGACGTGATCACCCAAGCGACAATCCGCCGATTTGCTCAGGCGATCCTAGAACACTAGGTTAATGGTCGCCGCCAAGCCTGATTTTTTAGTGTAAACCCATGCCCCTGTTACCCCAATCACCGCGCCTGCTCGGCATTTTGTGCATACTGGCTGGCACCTTTTGCTTTGCCAGCAAAGGCATACTCATCAAGCTTGCATACGGCTACGGCATCACCGCCATACCCTTGTTAAGTCTGCGCATGTTATTTGCGTTACCCTTCTACGGGTTTACCGCGCTTTGGTTAGCGCACAAATCCCTGCCCGCGCTGGAAAAAGGTGATTTAGGAAAAATTGCCGCACTTGGCCTGCTCAGCTATTACCTTTCCAGCCTGCTGGATTTTAAAGGGCTGGAATATATCTCCGCTGGCCTGGAGCGGCTTATTTTGTACATCTACCCCACGCTGGTGTTACTCCTGCTGGCGGTGTGGAAGAAGGCGCCCATCACGCGCCGGGTAAAATTGGCCCTAGCCATAGCCTATGCGGGAATGCTGCTGGTATTTGTCAATGATTTGCGCCTGACCCAGGCCGTAAATTTAACCCTGGTCGGTGCGGGCCTGGTTTTACTTAGCACTATTGCCTTTGCGTTATTTGTGGTACTGGCGGGCGAGATGATTAAAAAAGTTGGCGCCAGCCGCTTTACCGCCTACGCCATGCTCGCCGCTTGCACCGGCGTACTTGCGCATGGCGCCACCTTTGGCGATATTAGCGACCTGCAGCAACCTCGGCAGGTGTACTTGCTGGCCCTGGGCCTGGCATTTTTTTGCACTGTGATTCCCAGTTTTTTAATGAACACAGGTATTGGCTTAATCGGCAGTGGCACGGCGGCGGTGCTAGGCAGTGTGGGCCCCATTATCACCCTGTTTTTAGGCGCACTGGTGTTGGGCGAACACCTAGGTGTGATCCAACTTTTAGGTGCTGCACTGGTCATTGGCGGTGTCAGCCTGGCAACCCTTAAACAATAATCAACGACAGATTCGATTTATGACGCAAGCCAAAACCAAACAGAAAAAAGATGCGCGCGACCTGCGCGCCGAAGCGCTAAAGATTGCGCGAAGTATTCAAGTCGAGGGGCAGACAGCGGCAGAAACCAAGGCCATCGCCAACGGCATTCAGCGCGGCATAGAGTTGTTTATGCGGCAGCAAAGTGAAAAAGCGCGGGATCTGGATAAACGCAGTAAGAAAGTAAAACAAATGGCCAATCAATTGGCGCAGCAACAAGTGGGCAATGAGGAACCTCAAGCACAGCAACCGCAAAGTCGCGCTTATTTACCCTGGGTTTTGCTGGGCGCCTCTTGGCTGATGTTTATAGCACTGCAACTGCGCGGTTAAATTGAAGCTAACTGCTTCGCTCCACCGATTTGCCATGGTAGAAACTCGCTGATTAAATCCTCAGTGTCTTAATTGGCCTCGCCACCCAGCGTGGTCAACTCTGCCAGCCATTTTTGCGCTGTCTTTTCATCCATATGGCCCACCGCACCTATCAGGGTTTCATTGATAGGGCCTATGCCGACAAAGCCTAAAATATTGCGCTCCAGCGATTTCAAACTGTGGGCGTGGTAATACCAGCGATACACCAGCGCTGGCATACCCATGGTCACCACCACCCGCGCCGAGCGCCCCACCAGAGCTTTGTGCGCAAAGGGGTTGTCGCCCTCCGCCTCAAAGGCAAATTTAGGCCGCGCCACCTGCTCCATAAAACCTTTAAGCAGTGCTGGCATCTCCCCCATCCACAATGGAAAGAAAAACACCAAATGCTCAGCCCACAAAATATCCGCCTGAACAGGTATGAGCGACGCAGGCAAGGTGCCGTACCGCCACTCCTGCTCACTGCGCAGCAAGGGGAAATCCAGGCTGGCCACCTTCACCCAGCGCAACTCATGCCCCGCCGCTAAGGCACCCTGGCCATAGGCCTGAGCCAAGGCATTACATAAATGGTGCTCACCCGCATCCGGGTGCCCTTGAATAATCAAAATATGCTTGCCCATAACCCCGCCCTCCAGGTTGAAATAAGCCGAAAGCCTAAACCTGTTTTGCAACTGAGTGTTTGATACAAGGCAAGTGGCGCAGGAGTTTTTACGGCAGCAATTGAAATGTATTAATGGCGCCTTTTATATAACCCGGAAAATGCACTTAACCACAAACCACAACGAATTCGCTGCGGCACCCATAACCCTCCCTTTGACAAAGGGAGGGCTGGGAGGGATTTAATTTTGTAGGGGCTTGGGTATTCATTTTTTGTTACATGAAAAACACCACCCCACCCTAGCCCTCCCCTCCATAAGGGGAGGGAATTGGCGCTTCGCATGGAGATTATCTTTTGGGGAGTCAGTCCCTCCTGTTTTTTCAAGGAGGTGGTTAGATCGACTGCAAGGATGCAGGAGGTAAAGCAACGCAGGAGCAGTTGCCGAAGAGGGGTTAAACTTTGCCAATCAAAGTAGGTACGATTAGCTCAGCGTAATCGTACGAATGATTTTTAAACGAAAATATAGTTGGCAAGAATTTCCTTTTTCATTTTCCTAGAGAGACCAGGAAACATTTCGTGCGTACGATTACGCTTCTCTAATTGTACCTACGGGCTAAAGCTGTACCACCAAAACCCGCGCAAGCTGCGCCTGCAAAAAATACTCAGCCAGCACACTTTCTTAGCACAATCACGCATGAACAGGTTCAGAGATATTCGAACCCCAGCTTCACCATTCAAAAAAATTAGAAAACCTGTTATGTCATTAAGAGAAGATCTAGATAAGTGGATAGATAGCTTTTGCAAACTGGATCCTATTGGACAACCCAAGTAGCCACCATCGTAATCTCCACCCCCCTCAATTGATCATAAGTCCTACAATATACATATGTTACCCAAGAAATATATGTACATTAAAGCCCTTATATTATTCACATTACTTATGTTAACAATATAACTTATGTTACACTAAAACAATCCAATGGCCAATAAACGGAGCATAAAATGGCAAAAGGTGATTCAGGGCGAGTCGTACTGGAAATCAGTCCAGACCTCAAAAAGCAGATTTATTCCATCTTGGCACTTGAACAAAAGACACTCAAAGATTGGTTTATTGAGCAAGCGGAAGAATATGTCCGAAAAAAAAAGAATCCGTTTTCGAGCAGCTTAGAGATCAATAAAAGATGAAGTTTAAGGCCGACCAAACCTCACAGAAACTAAGAGGTGGATACTATACGCCACAAAACCTAGCTGATTATGCAACCAAATGGGCCTTGAGCAACAAACCGCTATCAATCATTGAACCCAGCTGTGGTGACGGAGTATTTATTCAAAGCATTCACAACAACAACTACAGCAAAAAATGCTCTATTAGTGCATTTGAGCTATTCGATACCGAAGTAGCAAAATCTATTGAGCTAGGAAAGAAATTAGGTTTTGAAAATCTTAATGTAGTAGAAGGTGATTTTTTAGCATGGGCAAACCCTCAGCTGTTTGAAAAACGCGAATTGTTTGATGCAGCAATCGGGAATCCACCATTCATTAGATACCAATTTTTGGAAAAAGACTTTCAAGTTAACACCGAAGAAACATTCAAATTACTTGATCTAAAATTCACAAAACATACAAATGCTTGGGTTCCATTCATTTTAGCTTGCATGCAGCTGCTAAAACCTGGCGGACGACTAGGCATGGTTATTCCATCCGAGATAATTCATGTTCTTCACGCTCAATCACTACGGACCTTCCTTGGACTAGAATGCAAGAAAATTGTAATTATCGACCCACAAGAACTATGGTTTGAGGGAACACTCCAAGGCGCAGTAATTATTCTTGCAGAAAAAAAGAAATCCAGAAATGAGCAATCAGAGGGAGTGGGAATAAAGCACGTAAAAGGATTAGATTTTTTAGAGACAGACCCAAATGATATATTTAAAAATACTACAGGAATAAACGGGAATACAGTTGTTGGAAAATGGACAAAATCGCTTTTGACAGGTGAAGAATTGGATTTAATATCTAAAATTTGCCGAAAAAAGTCAGTTCATCTTTTTTCAACAATAGCCAAAGTTGACGTAGGAATGGTAACAGGTGCAAATAAATTTTTTCTAGTTAACAACGAAACCGTAAAACAATACGGACTTAGCCCATATGTAAGCCCTATGTTTGGCCGAAGCGAGCACTGCAAAGGAATTATTTATGACAAAAAACAACACGAAAAAAATCAAGAATTGGGGCATCCAACAAACTTCGTATATCTATCAAAAGAAGCCCATCACTATCCAAAAAAAGTCCAAGCATATATAGCATTAGGTGAAGAAGAAAAACTAAATACACGATATAAATGCAGCATAAGAACACCATGGTATAAAGTACCATCAATGTATTCAACAAAAGTGGGGATGCTTAAGCGCTGCCACGATGCGCCGAGACTTATATACAATGAGCTAAATGCACTTACAACAGATACAGCATACCGTGTAACGACAGACTACATTGCGCCAGAAAAATTAGTATATTGTTTCATCAACCCCTTAACCGCGATATTCGCGGAATTAGAAGGTAGGTACTATGGCGGCGGAGTGCTTGAGCTTGTCCCATCTGAAATAGAGAAACTAATGATTCCTCTTCCGAGCCTCAACAATATAGACCTGAGGGAGCTGGACGATATGATTCAAAACAAACCAATGGAGGAAGTTCTACTAACACAAGGAAATAAAATTCTTGGCGATATGGGCGTAACCAAAAAAGACATAATAACCCTCGTAAACATTTGGTTATACCTTAAAAACCGAAGACAGCGAAACTAGGTTAATGACTCAAGCGCCCCATATGGGGCGCCAAATTATTCAGAAATAACCATTTGAAAGTTATCTCCACCAATATGATAGAGAGACATAACTTTTCCCAACAAAGCACGATTGCGAATAACGTGTTTAGCACTTCCCCACCGAACACTAGTCATCGCATTTCCTTGACGATATGTGCGTGTATCGGTCAAAGGATTGTGCGTCAATACCAACCTAAACACCCCAATAACTATCCCCTCAACAACAAGCTGAAAGTTTGCCTCAGCTCTTTCCAAATGGGATCTTGCTGGTGCAGTATCATTTGTCCAGTTTAAATCACCAAAGACCACATCACGAAAATAATGCCGCTGATCAATATCCTGCATACTGCCTTTCGTAAAATTCATCGAGCCTGTAACATTTGTGTTACTTCCTCTTGGTATATTTAGATCCCTCTCTACAAGCGCATTTCCCCTCCACACCAAGCCTAGTGCAACACCGCTTACTGCCCCTCTCACCGCAGGAGGACGAACAAATGTATTTCTTTTAACTCTTCTAACAGACACAGGGAGAGATTTAATCGAATGAATTTCCCCATCAAGAGATCGACCGGTTACTACCGTCTCCCTTCGAACTGCCTCATCCTCCAATCTCCCCTGCTTCAATAAATCATCTAGAACCTCAGAGCGCTCAATCGGAAAAACATTCTCTGGAAAATTAACCTGCAGCGAACAAAGATTCTCTTTTAGCGTGTCAATGTAACTCGAATCTAAAAGATCATCCCGCCTCAAAGTCATCAACGTACTCGCCTCAATATTCTCATTGAGGCCTGTATAGGTCATATTCGCACTTCCAAGAATTATATCTACTGAACCAGGCTTAAATGCTGCATAGATTTTAGGGTGATAAATTCGCCTGCTTGTTCCCATATCTATTACGTAGGGCTTAATCCCTAAATCTAATAACGATTGAAGCGATTGATATGAAGTCACACCGTTTGCTATTCCGATATAAAATTTAACTTTATCGGAAATACCCCGCAAACTATCAGCAATCAGTTTTATTCCGCTCGAGCGAGCAAATGCGACACTTAGCAGATATTCATCTGCATCTTCTGCTAGCAACTCTTTTAGAGCCGTTTCATGATCGTGATTGACAACCAGCCCTTGCAATAAAAGTTTTACATGCGCCATAAACTCTCCTTTTAACTCTCTATGTGATAAACACAATAATTTAAAATGACTCCGCCATTTTTTAATCTGCACTTAAATTGCAAAAACAAAATAGGCCGCTCGAAAAATCGACCTTTAATCATTTGATTTACAAAACATTTTTTTAGCGAAGCTAAACGGGATGCACTCGGCACATCCTTGTGCCTCGCCCTGCGGGCGACATTCGTCGTGCTAATTTGCTCCAGGCAAATTAGTGGCAGCTCCTGCGCATCCTGCGCCCGCTGCATTAGTGCATCCATGCACGTCAACCGAGACTTAGAGTGATCCCGGTTAGCGGAACCAATAAATAAAAAGGCCGGTATCTTGCGATACCGGCCTTTTTATTTAATTTGGTGGAGCTAAACGGGATCGAACCGTTGACCTC